>NZ_JBKGGV010000012.1:0-166971 GCF_052041965.1 Pseudomonas sp. SMSB3
CCCCAATTGCTCGGTTGTATAGACCTGTAGGCCTGTGCGCCTGCACAATTCCTTGCCTTGCCATATGTCATCCGCGTTTCAAGCCAGCGCGATCTGGGCCTATAATGGAGCCCTTTTCGCCCCATGATTTTGCGGAGCTGGTGATGGTCGAACGTAAGGCTTCCGTCGAGCGCAATACCCTGGAAACCCAGGTCAAGTGCTCGATCAACCTCGATGGCAGCGGCAAGGCCCGATTCGATATCGGCGTGCCTTTCCTTGAACACATGCTGGACCAGATCGCCCGACACGGCTTGATCGATCTGGATATCGAGTGCAAGGGCGACCTGCATATCGACGATCACCATACCGTCGAAGACGTCGGTATCACCTTGGGCATGGCGTTCGCCCAGGCCATTGGCGACAAGAAGGGCATCTTCCGCTACGGCCACGCCTACGTGCCGTTGGACGAAGCGCTGTCGCGCGTGGTTATCGACTTCTCCGGCCGCCCAGGCCTGCAGATGCATGTGCCGTACACCCGCGCCAGCGTGGGCGGCTTCGATGTCGACCTGTTCCAGGAGTTCTTCCAGGGCTTCGTCAACCACGCCCTGGTGACCCTGCACATCGACAACCTGCGTGGGCACAACACCCATCACCAGATCGAAACCGTGTTCAAGGCCTTCGGCCGCGCCCTGCGCATGGCCGTGACCCTCGACGAGCGCATGGCCGGGCAGATGCCGTCGACCAAAGGGTGCCTGTAAATGCAGACGGTAGCGGTAATCGACTATGGCATGGGCAACCTGCACTCGGTGGCCAAGGCGCTGGAGCACGTCGGTGCCGGCAAGGTGATGGTCACCAGTGACGCTGCGGTGATTCGCGAAGCGGACCGCGTGGTGTTTCCGGGCGTGGGCGCGATTCGCGACTGCATGGCCGAAATCCGCCGCCTGGGCTTCGACAGCCTGGTCCGCGAAGTCAGCCAGGACCGCCCGTTTCTCGGCATCTGCGTCGGCATGCAGGCGCTGCTCGAGCACAGCGAAGAAAACGACGGTGTCGACTGCATCGGTGTGTTCCCAGGCCAGGTGCGTTTCTTCGGCAAGGACCTGCAAGAACACGGCGAGCACCTGAAGGTGCCGCACATGGGTTGGAACGAGGTCAGTCAGACCATCGACCACCCGCTGTGGCACGACATCAGCGACCGCGCACGTTTCTACTTCGTGCACAGCTACTACATCAACGCCGGCAAGCCGGGCCAGGTGGTCGGTCGCGGCCACTACGGCGTCGATTTCGCCGCCGCCCTGGCAGATGGCTCGCGCTTTGCCGTGCAGTTCCACCCGGAGAAGAGCCATACCCATGGCCTGCAGCTGCTGCAGAACTTCGTGGCCTGGGACGGGCGCTGGTAAATGAGCCGCTCGAAGACCAAGGCCCCGAACATTACCCTGGCTCCCGAAGAGGAACGCGAGGCGCTCGACACACTCAAGCGCTTTCTCGAAGACCGCTTCGAACTGCAGCTGGGTTCGTTCGAAGTGGCCGAGGTCCTTGAGCTGTTCAGCAAAGAAATTGCACCCCATTACTACAACAGGGCGATTGCCGATGTTCAGCTGCACCTCAAGGAGCGGTTCGAGAGCATCGAAAGCGATCTGTGGGCACTCGAAAAGCCCTGAACCCCCAAGAACAGACAGGTTCCCAAGATGCTGATTATCCCCGCTATCGATCTGAAGGACGGTGCCTGCGTACGCCTGCGCCAGGGCCGCATGGAAGACTCCACGGTATTCTCCGACGACCCGGTGAGCATGGCCGCCAAGTGGGTCGAAGGGGGCTGCCGCCGCCTGCACCTGGTCGACCTCAACGGCGCCTTCGAAGGCCAGCCGGTCAACGGTGAAGTGGTCACCGCCATCGCCAAGCGCTACCCGCACCTGCCGATCCAGATCGGTGGCGGTATTCGCTCGCTGGAAACCATCGAGCATTACGTCAAGGCGGGTGTCAGCTACGTGATCATCGGCACCAAGGCGGTCAAGCAGCCTGAGTTCGTCGCCGAAGCGTGCAAAGCCTTCCCAGGCAAGGTCATCGTGGGCCTGGACGCGAAAGACGGCTTCGTCGCCACCGACGGCTGGGCCGAGGTCAGCTCGGTGCAGGTCATCGACCTGGCCAAGCGCTTCGAGGCCGATGGCGTTTCCGCGATCGTCTACACCGACATCGCCAAGGACGGCATGATGCAGGGCTGCAACGTGCCCTTCACCAAGGCCCTGGCCGAAGCCACGTCGATCCCGGTAATCGCCTCGGGCGGCATCCACAACCTGGGTGACATCAAAGCCCTGCTGGAGGCCAAGGCCCCAGGGATCATCGGCGCCATCACCGGCCGCGCCATCTACGAAGGCACCCTCGATGTCGCCGAGGCCCAGGCCTTCTGTGACAACTACCAAGGCTGAGGACGCAATCATGGCACTGGCCAAGCGCATCATCCCTTGCCTGGACGTGGATAACGGCCGTGTGGTCAAGGGCGTCAAGTTCGAGAACATCCGTGATGCTGGCGACCCGGTGGAAATTGCCCGTCGCTACAACGAGCAGGGTGCCGATGAAATCACCTTCCTCGACATCACCGCCAGCGTCGACGGTCGCGATACCACCCTGCATACCGTCGAGCGCATGGCTAGCCAGGTGTTCATCCCGCTGACCGTCGGCGGTGGCGTGCGCACCGTGCAGGATATCCGCAACCTGCTCAACGCCGGTGCCGACAAGGTTTCGATCAACACCGCTGCGGTGTTCAACCCGGAGTTCGTCGGCGAAGCGGCAGACCGTTTCGGTTCGCAATGCATCGTCGTTGCCATCGATGCCAAGAAGGTGTCCGGGCCAGGTGAAGCGCCGCGCTGGGAGATCTTCACCCACGGTGGGCGCAAGCCGACCGGGCTGGATGCCGTTGAGTGGGCACGGAAGATGGAAGGCCTGGGTGCCGGTGAGATCCTGCTGACCAGCATGGATCAGGACGGCATGAAAAATGGCTTCGACCTGGGCGTTACCCGCGCCATCAGTGACGCGTTGGGCATTCCGGTGATTGCTTCGGGTGGGGTGGGCAACCTGCAACACCTGGCAGATGGCATTCTGGAAGGGCACGCCAGCGCGGTGCTGGCGGCCAGTATCTTCCACTTTGGTGAATACACCGTGCCAGAGGCCAAGGCTTACATGGCGTCGCGCGGAATCGTCGTTCGCTGAAACCTTGCTGGGAGGGTGTTGCCCTCCGTTCGCGCCCCCAGGGCGCTCCTGCAGAGACTGCGCAAGCCTCGCTCACGTATCGAACACTGGCCTTGCCGGAACGCCAGAGCGGGCGCGAAAGGGCCGCAACGCGGCCCCATTTGCATCACCCGTGATTCTTGCCGAGCAAGGCGTGGTAAAGCTCGGTATCACCGAGAATCCCCACGACCTTGTCGTTGTCCTGCAGCACCAGCTTGTTACCGGTGTGGTAACGAATCTGCAGCGCCTCACGCATGCCGATGTCGGCATGCACCAGCGTCGGCCTGCGGCCCAGGCCTTCGACGGCCTGCCCAGGCGCCCAGTTCTGCATGTCCAGCCCGTTCTGCCCTTGGCGCGCGCGCTTGATCGAATTGCCTTCGCCCAGGTCCAGCCACGAATCGCCACCGGGGTCCAGGCACACCGAGCCATTGACCCGCTTGCAGTTGTCCAGGCTGCGCATCAGGCTGCGCCCGCACAGCACGTTGAGCGGGTTGGTGTGGGCGACGAAGGTGCGCACGTATTCGTCGGCCGGGTTCAGCACGATCTCTTCCGGCTTGCTGTACTGGATGATCCGCCCGTCCTTCATGATCGCGATGCGGCTCCCGAGCTTCAGCGCCTCGTCCAGGTCATGGCTGACGAACACGATGGTCTTGCTCAGCTTGGCCTGCAGGTCCAACAGCTCATCCTGTAGCCCCTGGCGAATCAGCGGGTCGAGCGCCGAGAACGGTTCGTCCATCAACAGAATGTCGGCGTCCATCGCCAGCGCCCGGGCCAGGCCCACGCGCTGCTGCATGCCGCCGGAGAGCTCGTCGGGCTTCTTGTTGCGCCATTGGGTCAGGCCGACCAGTTCGAGTTTCTCATCGACCAGCTTGCGCCGCTCCTTCTCCGGGCGGCCCTGCATTTCCAGGCCGAAGCTGATGTTCTCGCGCACCGTCAGCCAAGGCATCAGGGCGAATTTCTGGAACACCATGGCAATGCGCTTGGTGCGCATCATCTTCAACTCCGCCGGGGTGCAGTGGGCGATGTCGATGTGCTTGCCTTCGTGCTCGACGAACAGCTTGCCGCGGCTCACGGTGTTGAGGCCGTTGATGCAGCGCAGCAGGCTCGACTTGCCCGAGCCTGAGAGGCCCATCAGGACGCAGATCTCGCCCTTGTTGATGTCCAGGTTGGCTTTTTCCACCCCGACCACCAGGCCGGTCTTCTGCAGGATCTGCTCGCGGGTCTGGCCCTGGTCGAGCAGCGACAGCGC
The DNA here is from genome assembly GCF_052041965.1 of Pseudomonas sp. SMSB3. Taxonomy (NCBI): domain Bacteria; kingdom Pseudomonadati; phylum Pseudomonadota; class Gammaproteobacteria; order Pseudomonadales; family Pseudomonadaceae; genus Pseudomonas; species Pseudomonas sp. SMSB3. The sequence continues at coordinate 4,451 of NZ_JBKGGV010000012.1, forward strand.
CTCGCGCGGCTTGTTGGAGAAGATGACGTCGACGTCTTCGAATCGAATGATACTCATGCCTCACCCCTTGCCGGCAGTTCCGGCTGCTTGCAGATACGGTCGAGCATGATCGCCAGCAGCACGATCGCCAGGCCCGCTTCGAAGCCCAGGGAGATATCGGCGGTGTTCAGTGCGTTGACCACAGGTTTGCCCAGCCCATCGGCGCCCACCAGGGCGGCGATCACCACCATCGACAGCGACAGCATGATGCACTGGGTAACGCCGGCCGCGATGCTCGGCATCGCATGCGGCAGTTCGATTCGGGTGAGCAGTTGGCGGCGTGAGCAGCCGAAGGCCTTGCCGGCGTCCATCAGCTCTTGCGGGACGTCGCAGATGCCCAGGTAGGTGAGGCGAATGGGCGCGGCGATGGCGAACACCACCGTCGAGATCAGCCCCGGCACCACGCCCAGGCCGAACAGGGTCAGGGTCGGGATCAGGTAGACGAACGTCGGCACGGTCTGCATCAGGTCGAGCACCGGGCGCATGGCGGTGTAGAACATCGGCTTGTGCGCCGCGACGATACCCAGCGGCACACCGATGGCCACGCACACCACGGTGGCGAAGGTGACCTGGGCGAGGGTTTCCATGGTTTCCTGCCAGTAACCCAGGTTGAGGATCAACAGGAATGACACGGCGACGAATGCGGTCAGTGCCCACTTGCGCTGAATGAAGTGCGCGAGCGCGGCGAAGATGGCAATGAGCACGAAGGGGTTGAAGAAGGTCAGGGCGCTGGTGACCCCATGGATCATGAATTCCAGGCCTTGAGCGATGGCATCGAAATAGTTCGCGCCGTTCTGGGTCAGCCATTCGACGAACGACGCGATGTACTGCCCCAAGGGTATTTTCTGATCGATAAGCATGATAGCGAGCTTCCACCTGCAAAGATTGAAATCAGTCCGGGGCGGGCACGGTCCCGCCCCGAGGTAGCGCTACGGCGTATTGCGTTATTGAGCGAGCTTGGCCTTGGCCGCCTCAAGGCCTGGTTTGCCATCCACGGTGGTAACGCCGGCCAGCCAGGTATCGAGCTTGCCGGGGTTGTCCTTGAGCCACTTCCTGGCGGCTGCGTCAGGCTTCATCTTGTCGTCCAGGACGTAGCCCATCATGGTGCTCTCGTCCTTGAGCTCGAACGACAGGTTCTTCAGCAGTTGGCCGACGTTGCTGCATTGCTGCACGTAGCCTTTGCGGGTGTTGGTGTACACAGTGGCCTTGCCGAAGTCGGGGCCGAAGAAGTCGTCCCCGCCGGTCAGGTACTGCATCTTGAAACGGGTGTTCATCGGATGCGGTTCCCAACCCAGGAACACCATCGCCTCACCGCGTTTCTGCGCGCGGTCGACCTGCGACAGCATGCCGGCCTCGCTCGATTGCACGATCTTGAAACCGGCATCCTTGAGGCCGAAGGCGTTCTTGTCGATCATGCTCTGGATGGTGCGGTTGCCATCGTTGCCCGGCTCGATGCCGTAGATCTTGCCGCCCAGCTCATCCTTGAACTTGGGGATGTCGCTGAAATCCTTGAGGCCCTTGTCGTACAGCGCCTGGGGCACGGCGAGGGTGTACTTGGCGTTTTCCAGGTTGGCGCGCACGGTTTCCACCGTACCGGCATCGCGGTACTGCTTGATGTCGTTTTCCATGGTCGGCATCCAGTTGCCGAGAAACACGTCCAGGTCCTTGCCGGCTGCCAGTGACTTGTAGGTCACCGGCACCGAGATCATGGTGGTGTGGGTCTTGTAGCCCAGTGCCTCGAGCACAACGCTGGTGGTCGCCGTGGTGACGGTGATGTCGGTCCAGCCGACGTCGGAGAAGCGTACCGTCTGGCACTGCTCGGGTTCGGCGGCCTGGGCCAGCAGCGGTGCGCTCAGCATCGCGACCAGCAACAGCGAGGGTGAACCTTTCATGGGTGGACTCCTGTGATTTTGTCTTCGGGTTCGCGTGGGTCGCCGGGTTTTCTCAGGGTCCGGTCGACCAGGCCTGCAGAGGGCAGGTTGCGTGGCCGTGCTTTACGAGTCGCTTTCGATAATCCTCCAGCGCCGGGCAATCGCCTACTGGTGGGGTCGTAACCAGTACGCAACGGGTCGCTTCCAGTACGGGCGATGTCGTTTATGGATTTTTCCATCCCTCCCACCGCATTTTTACGTCACAAGCGCGTTTGAAAGCGGCGCATCGATGGCCGAAAACCAGCGGCGCTGCTGGACAAAAGTACGTCGGTTGCAGACGGCGAGGGGGTAGGCAAAAGCCCGATGATGCGTGCATTCCTGGCGGCTCGCAGCTTCAGCCTAGCAGTTGCCCCGCCCTGCGCCTGGCGCGCAGAGACAAGCCCAGCAAGAGGTGATTCGACAATGGCCATCAGCGTGTTCGACCTGTTCAAGATCGGTGTCGGGCCTTCCAGCTCACATACCGTCGGCCCCATGCGTGCCGGCGCCCTGTTCGTCCAGGGGCTGCGTGAGCGCGGTGAGCTGGAACAGGTGCAAAGGATCGAGGTGCGCCTGTACGGCTCGCTGTCGGCCACCGGCGTCGGTCACGGCACTGACAACGCCACCATCATGGGCCTGATGGGCGAATGGCCCGACGCCATCGACCCTACCCAGATCGTGCCGCGCATTGCCGATCTGCGCGAAACCCATGTCCTCAAGCTGGATAACCGCCTGCCCATCGAGTTCGTCTGGGCCCGCGACATGCTGCTGCTGGAGGAAAACCTGCCGTATCACCCCAACGCCATGACCCTGATCGCCGAAGGCGCTCAGGGCGAGCTGCATCGCGATACCTACTACTCGGTCGGCGGCGGTTTCGTGGTCGATGCCGCGCAGGCGGCCAGCGGTGTGCTGGACGCCGATCAGACGGTGCTGCCTTACGATTTCAACAGCGCCGCCGAACTGCTGCGGCTGTGCAAGCAAAACGACCTCAGCGTGTCGCAATTGATGATGGCCAACGAGAAAGTCTGGCGCAGCGAAGCGGAGATTCGCGCCGGCCTGCACAAGCTGTGGGACGCGATGCAGGAATGCGTCAACAACGGCCTCAAGTACGAAGGCACGCTGCCCGGTGGGCTCAATGTGCGGCGCCGCGCCGCCAAGCTGCACCGCAGCCTGCAAGAGATCGGCAAGCCCAACGTGATCGGCTCGACCATGAGCGCCATGGAGTGGGTCAACCTGTTCGCCCTGGCGGTCAACGAAGAAAACGCCGCCGGGGGGCGCATGGTCACCGCGCCGACCAATGGCGCCGCCGGGATCATTCCTGCGGTGCTGCACTATTACATGCGCTTCAGCGACGCAGTGGATGAGTCGAGCGTGGTCGATTTCTTCCTCGCGGCAGCGGCGGTGGGCATCCTGTGCAAGAAGAACGCATCGATCTCAGGCGCCGAGGTCGGTTGCCAGGGCGAGGTCGGCTCGGCCTGCGCCATGGCGGCTGCCGGCTTGGCCGAGGTGCTCGGGGCAACCCCGCCGCAGGTGGAAAACGCCGCCGAAATTGCCCTTGAGCACAACCTGGGCCTGACCTGCGATCCGGTCGGTGGCCTGGTGCAGGTGCCGTGCATCGAGCGCAACGCCATCGCTGCGGTCAAGGCGATCAACGCGGTGCAGATGTCGCTGCGCGGCGACGGCGAGCATTTCATTTCACTCGACCAGGTGATCCGCACCATGCGTGACACCGGCGCCGACATGCACGACAAATACAAAGAAACCTCGCGCGGCGGGCTGGCGGTCAGCGCCATCGAGTGCTGACGGGCTGATCGATCACAAGGGCTTCTGCACGGGCAGCTTGCATCGCCCGGGTAGAAGCCCTTGAGTTTTATCGGTGCGCCAAGCCCCGTTTCAGTGCACGGCGCAGGCGACCGATCGTCGGCTGTCGCAATCGATGTGGGCATTGTCGGTGACACTCAAGAGTGTCGTTTCTGGGCAACTTACCCAACGCGTGTCACTTAATTGCTCAGCAGTTACAGCAACGGCGCTAGGACGCGCGTTTCAGCAGGATATTCACAACGCTCGAAGTACCTGATTTGGCAGATGAAGACGTCGTTTTCAGGTTTTTTCGATCAGCCGTTCAATTTCAGGCACGGCGTTTGCGTTGGGATTGGAAACCAGCCCCTACACATGAGACGGGGGCAATAACAAGAAATCAGTGCCCGCCTGAGGCACACACCCTGCATTTGTGTGAGGAGAAATCGCGATGACGTCGTACACCTCCGGGAATTCAACCCAGAACCGCACAGCACCCCAGTCCATCGGGTTTCTTCTTCTGGATAATTTCACCCTGATCTCCCTGGCATCGGCGGTCGAACCGCTGCGCATGGCCAACCAGTTGTCCGGCCGCGAGCTGTACCGCTGGCACACGCTGACCGTCGACGGTGGCCAGGTATGGGCCAGTGACGGCCTGCAGATCACCCCCGATGCAGCCATGCACAGTGCGCCACCGATTGACACAGTGATCGTCTGCGGTGGCGTGGGCATTCAGCGTACCGTTACCCGCGAGCATGTCACCTGGCTGCAGGCCCAGGCTCGCCAGTCACGCCGCCTTGGCGCGGTGTGTACCGGCAGCTGGGCGTTGGCCTGTGCCGGTCTGCTCGATGGCTTCGATTGCAGCGTGCACTGGGAATGCCTGGCCGCCATGCAGGAGGCGTTCCCGCGGGTCAACATGAGCACCCGCCTGTTCACCCTTGACCGTAATCGCTTCACCAGCTCGGGCGGAACCGCGCCGCTGGACATGATGCTGCACCTGATCAGCCGCGATCACGGCCGCGAGCTGTCGGCAGCCATCTCGGAAATGTTCGTCTACGAGCGTATCCGTAACGAGCAGGATCATCAGCGCGTGCCGCTCAAGCACATGCTCGGCACCAACCAGCCGAAGCTGCAGGAAATCGTCGCGCTGATGGAAGCCAACCTCGAAGAGCCGATCGACCTCGACGAACTGGCCGTCTACGTGTCGGTATCGCGCCGCCAGCTCGAGCGGCTGTTCCAGAAATACCTGCACTGCTCGCCGTCGCGCTACTACCTGAAGCTGCGCCTGATCCGCGCGCGCCAGCTGCTCAAGCAGACGCCGATGTCGATCATCGAAGTCGCCTCGGTGTGCGGCTTCGTGTCCACGCCGCACTTCTCCAAGTGTTACCGCGAATACTTCGGCATCCCGCCGCGCGATGAGCGCGTCGGCTCCAACACCACGCAGCAGGTGGCCATGATGCCGATCCCGCAGGCCATGACCCTGTCGCCGCACAGTGGGCCGATGGCCGCCTTGAGCCAGGCGCGCAACGAGTCGACGTTTGCCAGCGTGAGGCTTTGAAACGACGCTGGCCCCGTTGTGCGTCGATTGGCGCACAACGGGGCCAGCGCAGAAGTGGCGGTCAGGCGCGCTTGTTGAACTGCGCCAGCGCCGGCAGCAGCTGCTTGTCGATCGCCTGGCGCACCGCCGGCAGAATGGTCGCGCTGCCGGTGTACATCTGCTCGACCATGCCTTTGAGCGCGCGTGCATTAGGCTCGGTCAAGCCGCGTACCACCGCCTCGCAGGCCTGTTCGGCAGTGGCCCCGGCGGGAATGTCGAATCCGCGCGCGCGCAGGTGGCCTGCCAGGTCGTCCTGGTCAATCAAATCCGCATGCATCATGGCTGTTGTCCCTTTTATCGCGAAGAGAGAGCTGCTGTTGTTTACGACCGATTCTGTGACGCCTGCGACATGCCCGCAACAGCAAGATGCCGGCATGGCTGCTTTGGCTAAGAACAGGTCGTTTCCGGCTAAATCGACCGCGCTGGAAGTCCGCACACTCAAGCCATCTACGGTAATGCAGGGTTTGGTCACCCGCGTTCATGCACAGTGGATACAGTGAATGTTGCTCGCTCTTGGCCCCGGATGCTCACGGCTTTCCGGGGTTATTTTTTTTTGCCTGATCAGCGGGGGAGCTGGATGATCCGGCCAACGAACTGGGCAGCGGGCAGGTCGTGCTGACTGCCCAGCAAGTCCTGCAGCAGGGCCGTACTGCGCTCACTGAACGGCGCCGATCGGGGGCCTGCCAGATCCACATGCAGCAGCATCTGCTCGCTGGCCGCCAAGGCCTCGTCGAAACCTGCGCGGTGCAGACTGTGGTAGACGTGCAGGCGCTTGTGGTCGACGCCAATGATCTGTGTCTGCACCCACACCTCTGTCCCCTGTTTCACCTCATGCAGATAGTTGATGTGCGCCTCCAGGGTGAACAGCGAGTGGCCACTGTGCCCACGGCTGCCTTCGTCCAGGCCGATGTGCTCCATCAGCGCGTCGGTGGCGTAGCTGAAAATCAGCAGGTAGAAGGCGTCGCGCAGGTGGCCGTTGTAGTCGACCCAGTCCTCCTGGACTGGGGTGCGGTAGGTGATCAGTGCGGGCATCGTCTTCTCCTCAGTCGGCGAAAGCCATGCCGTGCTTGGCCTTGCTGGTCTTCACCGCTTCCAGCACCGCCAGCAGCGTGTCATCACGATAGCGCTCGAGCGCGGCGATGCTGTGCTCGCCCAGTTGCTGCGACGTGCCTTCGACCACGTCGTCGATCAGCGTGTCGGTCAGCTCCGGAGCTGGCAGGTAGGTCCAGGGCAGCTTCAGGGCAGGGCCGAACTGCGCCATGAAGTGGCGCATGCCGGCATCGCCACCGGCGAGGGTATAGGTGAGGAAGGTGCCCATGAACGACCAGCGCAAGCCGGCGCCGAAGCGAATCGCGTCGTCGATCTCGCCGGTGCTGGCGACGCCATCGTTGACCAGGTGCAGCGCTTCGCGCCACAGCGCTTCGAGCAGGCGGTCGGCGATGAAGCCGGGGACTTCCTTGCGCACGTGCAGCGGGCGCATGCCCAGCGCGGTGTAGACGGTCTTGGCCGCTTCGATGGCCGCTGGCGCCGTGCGCCTGCCACCGACGATCTCGACCAGCGGCAGCAGGTACACCGGGTTGAACGGGTGACCGACCACGCAGCGCTCGGGATGGGTGGACGATTCGTAGAACTCGCTGGGCAGCAGGCCCGAGGTACTGGAGCCGATGATCGCATCGGGCTTGGCGGCGGCGCTGATCTTGGCGTGCAGGTCGAGCTTGAGCTCGAGGCGCTCGGGTGCGCTTTCCTGAATGAAGTCGGCGTCGCGTACACATTCCTCGATGGTGGACACAAATTGCAGTTGGTCTTGCGATGCACCTGGGGCCAGGCCTTGTTTCTCCAGTGCCGGCCAGGCATTGGCGATGCGTTTGCGCAGGGCCTGCTCGGCGCCGGGGGCCGGGTCCCAGGCGACTACGTCCAGGCCGTGGGCCAGGGCGCGGGCAACCCAGCCGCTGCCGATCACGCCGCTACCCAGGGCAGCGAAGGTCTTGATTTCGGTGATGAAGGGCATATCGATCTCCAGGGTGCAATCAGCGGCGCTTGAGGTTCATTTTTTCCCGGCCTTCAGCCGGACTGAGCACGCGGCCACCCAGGCGGGTGATGATTTCGGCGGCGCGTTCCACCAGCTGACCGTTGCTGGCCAGCACGCCACGGTCCAGATACAGGTTGTCCTCCAGGCCCACGCGCACGTTGCCGCCGAGCAGCACGGCCTGGGCGGCCATCGGCATCTGCATGCGGCCAATGCCGAAGCCGGCCCAGGTGACGTTGGCAGGCAGGTTGTCGACCATGGCCTTCATGGTGGTGGTGTCGGCCGGTGCGCCCCACGGAATGCCCAGGCACAGCTGGAACAGCGGATCTTCGAGCAGGCCTTCTTTCATCATCTGTTTGGCGAACCATAGGTGGCCGGTGTCGAAGATTTCCAGCTCGGCTTTCACGCCCAGTTCGCTGATGCGCTTGGCCCCGGCGCGCAGTTGCGCGGGGGTGGAGACGTAGATGGCGTTGCCGTCGCCAAAGTTGAGGGTGCCGCAGTCCAGGGTGCAGATTTCCGGCAGCAGCGCTTCGACGTGGGCCAGGCGTTCCAGCGGGCCGATCAGGTCGGTACCGGGGCCGAATTCCATGGGCGTTTCACCTGGGCCGATCTCCAGGTCGCCGCCCATGCCGGCGGTGAGGTTGACGATGATGTCGACGTCGGCTTCGCGGATGCGCTCCATGACTTCGCGGTACAACGCCACGTCACGGCTGAAACGCCCGGTCTGCGGATCGCGGACGTGGCAGTGGACCACGGTAGCGCCGGCCTTGGCCGCTTCTACGGCGGCTTCGGCGATCTGTTTCGGGGTGACCGGGACCAGGTGGCTCTTGGCGACTGTGTCGCCGGCGCCGGTGAGGGCGCAGGTGATGATGACGTCGTGGTTCATGGCGGTTCCTTGGGTTGTCTGTGGTGGGCTTTTCGCGGGCAAGCCCGCCCCCGCAGGGTTCTCGGTGAACCCTGGTCAGCGCTACTGCTGGGGGAGCTGGCTAGCCGGCGAACAGGCCTTGTCAGTTGGCGCTGAGCTTGAGGTTGTCCGCCGCCGGCTTGCCATCGAAGGTGGTCACACCTTCCAGCCAGCGGGCCTTGTCCTCAGGGTGGTCCTTGAGCCACTGGCGGGCCGACTCCAACGCGTCCTTGTGGTCGAGCAGCGGCTGCATCATGCGGCTCTCGTCCTCGGCGCTGAAGTTCAGGTTGGCCAGCAGGCGGTGGGCGTTGGGGCAACGTTGGGCGTAGTCCGGCGCGGTCACTGTCCACACCGTGGCACGGCCTTCATCCGGGCCCAGTGCGTCCTGGCTGTCGCCCAGGTAGGCCATGTCGATGTTCACGTTCATCGGGTGCGGCGCCCAGCCGAAGAAAACCACCGCTTCCTTGCGCCGCACGGCGCGGTCGACGGCGGCGAGCATGCCGGCCTCACTAGACTCGACCAGCTGGAACTTGCCCAGGTCGAACTGGTTCTTGCTGATCATGGCCTTGATCTGGGTGTTGGCACCGGAGCCGGGCTCGATGCCGTAGATCTTGCCGCCCAGTTCCTTCTCGAACTTGTGGATGTCGGCGAAGGTTTTCAAACCCTTGTCGTAAAGGTACTTCGGCACCGCCAGGGTGGCGCGGGCATCTTCCAGGCTGGGTTTTTCCAGAACCTTGACCTGGTTGGCGTCGACGAACGGGGTGATGGTCTGGGTCATGATCGGGTTCCAGTAACCCAGGAACATGTCCAGGCGCTGGTCGCGGATGCCGGCGAAGATGATCTGCTGCGAGGCGCTGGTCTGCTTGGTCTGGTAGCCCAGACCGTCGAGCAGCACCTGGGCCATGGCGCTGGTGGCGATGACGTCGGTCCAGTTGACCACGCCGAGGCGTACGTTCTTGCAAACTGCTGGCTCGGCGGCGAACAGCGGGGTGGAAGCGATGCTGCTCAGGGCAAGGCTCAACAGACTGCGGCGGATCAAGCTGTGCATGGTGGCTCTCCATCGGCAGGGCGTATTGTTATTGAGGGCGACCTCTGCGGGCCGTGTGGATAAGCTACGCTGGCGCCAGGGTGGGAAATCGCACCCTGGCGACCAAGATTTGCACGGAGGCGACCACCTTTCGTCGTGGAGCATGCAATGCCGCAACTGATTCATTTCCTGCTGTTGCCAGGGTTCTCGGCGATGGGCTTCATCAGTGCCGTGGAACCCCTGCGGGTGGCCAACCGCTTCAAGGGGCCGTCATACCAATGGCGCGTGCTGAGCCTGGATGGCGGTGCAGTGCAGGCCAGCAATGGCATGTCGGTCAATGCCGATGGCGCCCTGGGAGAGGGCGAAGCGGGCGGCGTGCTGCTGATCGTCGCCGGCTTCGAGCCGCTGGCCTGTTATGGCCCACGGCTGCAGCAGGTGCTGCGTCGGCTTGAGCATGAGGGCGTGATCCTCGGCGGCATCGACACCGGCCCCGTGGTGCTGGCCGAGGCCGGCTTGCTCGACGGTTACCGTGCAACGTTGCACTGGGAGGCGCTGGAGGCATTCAAGGAGCGCTACCCACGCCTGCAGGTGACCCAGGAACTGTTCGAGATCGACCGCCGTCGCATCACCTGCGCGGGCGGCACTGCATCGATCGACCTGATGCTCGACCTGATCGCCCAGGCCCATGGCAGCGAGCTGGCGGTGCAGGTGTCCGAGCAATTCGTGCTAGGGCGCATCCGCCCGCGCCAGGACCACCAACGCATGCAGATCGCCAGCCGTTACGGCATCAGCAACAAGAAGCTGGTAAAGGTGATCGGCGAGATGCAGGGCAATATCGAGCAGCCGCTCAATACCCAGGTGTTGGCCGATGCAGTGCAGGTGACCCGCAGGCAGCTGGAGCGCCTGTTCCGCTTGCATCTGGACGACACGCCCAGTGGCTTCTATCTACGACTGCGGCTGGACAAGGCGCGGCAGCTGTTGCACCAGACCGACATGAGCGTACTGGAAGTGGCGGTGGCCTGCGGGTTCGAGTCGGCTTCGTACTTTACCCGCTGTTATCGGGCGCGCTACCAGCGCTGCCCGCGTGAAGACAGGCTGGCCCGGGCCGTTTGAAGATCGCCGCTTGGCCAGCGATGAGTACGTCGGCACAACGCAAGCCGCCGACCTGATATTTCTGCCAGTTTCCTGCCACCTCTCGGCTGCTCTAACGTGGTGCCGTCCTCATCCAGTTGGAGCACCGATCATGGGGTGGCCTGGCTTCGTTACCGCATCACGCCTTTGTTTACTAGCACACATGCTGCTGACCGGCGCCGCTTTCGCCGAGGAGCAGACGCCGGCCCCTATTGCGGATCCAGCAGCAAGCAGCAGAGCCGCCGAGGGTTGTGAAGGCGCCGATTCGCAAACCTTCTCCGAATTCATCAAGCCTGGCTGGAACCAGCTCGCCAACTACCCGGGTAACCAGCAACTGATGATCTTTGCGTCCGATCCGCAAGCCTATCGCTACATGGCCGAGCGCAAACCTTTCAGGGAAGAGATCGACGAGCCTGGCTGGAAAGCAGCGGTCACCAGGACGCTGTCGGCAATTCGTGCAGAGCGGATGAGCAAAAACTACTACGTGCCGCTGGTGATCAATGGCGACATGACCGAGTACGGCCATGGCGATGAGCGTCGGGACACGCGCAATCTGTTTCGTCAGCAACTCGCCGGTGGTGTGGGCGGCCCGCTGATGCTGCCAGGTCTGGGTAACCATGATTATTCGAATAACGTGGATGACTGCGGCAACAATGGGTGTGCGCGGGATGCGACCTGCGACCAGATTACCTGGGTGCAGGCTATCTCGCCGAAGACCGGTTTCGATTACCGGTACAACGGAAGTACCCATACAGGCTCGCTCTCCTACGCGGTAGCGGTAGGGCGGGTCGAGTTGATCCAGCTCAACCTGGAACCGACCTATACCCGTTCGTGGTCCACGGGTGGCTTTCCAAACCCCAACCCTAAGCGCTATTTCAAGATCACCGACTCAATGGCATGGTTCGCGGGGGCCTTGGCCGATGCACGGCGCCGTAATCAGGTGATCATTGTCAACTTGCACAAGGACTGGGAGTGGCAGCGCAATATCAGGATCACTGAGTTTGCAGACCTGCTCATCGAATATGGCGTCAGTGCAGTGTTTGCAGGGCATATCCACGATTCGGTGGGATACGCGGGTTCTATTGTGGGTGTACCGGTGTATCGCTCAGGAGGCTTGCAGGCTCACAGCTACCTGCAAACCCTGTTCGATTGGAACAGCATGAAGCTCACCGTACAGCCGGTGCTCAAGGATCAATCAACGCAGCCGTCCAAGTCGATCACCAACCTGATCAGTTCGGGTGACCCGCAGGGCCTGGCCATCCGATTTTCAACTGCGGCGAATGGAAGCGAGATCTGCAGCCTGCGCAACGTTGCCGAAGAGTACCAACTCCTCAAGCCCCTTAACTGCGACTCCCCCGACATTCGCACGGCCTTGATTTACAACATGCAGCCTGGCAAAACGGTGTGTTTCCAGGATGGCACGGGGCTGACAGAACGTTGCTTCAGCTCAACGACCTTCCGTGGACGATTCAGCGCCGATCTGACTGGAAGCAATCCACAAGTACCCGCAGGTATGCAGGTAGTTTCGGTGGGGGCGCTGAGCAATGCCGTATCGATGTCGGCCACGCCGCGGCTAAGGTCGATCAACATAGTCTTGTTCGCTCAAGAGAGTGAGTGGGGGGATACCTGCGAGTTCAGGTTAGCTGCCGGCGCTCCTCGCACACACCTGCGCGACACGCGCTGCTCAGGGTTCGAGAGCAAAGCCGCTTCGGCCAGGCTGGAGGGCTTCACCCCAGGCGAGAGCATCTGTCTGCAAGGTACCCAGGCCGACTCGGAGCGGTGCTATTGGGGGGATCATGAAGGGGATGTGCATCTGCGCACCCTCAGCGGTATGCCCAATTTGCCCAAAGGCGTCTGGTATGACCATAAAGGCGGGCCGCTGACCCGGGGCCTGAGTTCTGTTTCGCACACCGCAGAAGTGCGCAAGAAAATGTGGATCAACGTGTATGACAAGCCCAACCTTCAAGGCAATACCTGCGCGTTCGCTTATGACTACAACGGCGCGAACCTGGACCTGTCCGACACCTCCTGTGCCAGTTTTCGCAATAAGGCAGCCTCGCTTCAAGTCGCTTACTTCAGCTCCGGGGGCAGCGTCTGCTTGCAGGGCGCAGATGACCGGGAGTGGTGCTTGTCCGGACCCTTCAATGGCACATTCAGCCTCAATAATTTGCAGGGTATGCCCAACTGGGTAAGCGGGGAGCAAGGCCGCAAGGTTGAAATCAAGGGGGGCGCACTGCTCAACAACCTGTTCAGCATTTCCAGCCAAGCGCGAAAGCCGACTAGGCCGGAGATCCTCTTGTTCGAGGGTGAACGCGTGACGGGTGTCAGTTGCAGGCTGCCGTTACCGCAGGGCGTGGCCGTGACCCGATTGAGCGGCAGCCCTTGTGACGGCTGGCAAAACCGCGCGTCGTCAGCTTACGTGAATGGTCTCGCACCAGGCCAGACGGTGTGCATTCAAGGGCATAGCGGAGAGCGCTGCTTCACCAGTCGGCAGACGGGCGGTTTCCGTATCGATTACCTCAATTTGGCGCCGGACCTGCCCGCCGGTGTTGAGATGGTCGCCCGAGGCTTCCCCATCACCAAGGACATCGTCTCCCTAGCGGCAAACACTCAGCGGCCTGGTGAGGAAGAAGCGTTGCAGGTTACCTTGTACGACCTTCCAGGAATGATCCGATTAAACGCCAAATGCCCGATCGTAGTTCCTCCAGGCATTCATTACATGTCGGACTTCCCATGCATAGTTGACTGGTCGATGGTAGCCACGCGTTCCATGAAGGTGAAGGGCTTCGCTTCGGGTGGCGTCTTCGGTGTGCTGGGCCAGAAAAACGGCGTGCCCGCCAACCGTAGTTATCGCGGCAGCTATGCAGGACCCTTCGACGTGCCGGACATGCATCAGGAGCATGCGCTGCCTGTGGGGTTGAGCATGTCGCAATCGGCAGGTGGGATCGAACACATTGGCCAGATCGTGTACCGGGTTGAATCCAGCCAGGCTGAAGCAGGTCACTGACAGACTGCACGCGGCCCGCTAGGCGCTGGGTCGCGCGTTCTTATCGGGTAGCGACCCGCCTGTCGGCCTGATGGCTGCGGCCGTTATCCGAGGTCCTACGCCCGTTCACTGCTGGCCGATGGACTGCAGATATTCCGAACGGTCATCGCTGTGCTGCGCCACGCAGGTATCCCATGCTGCCTGGAATGCGTTGCTGCCGGCTTTTTCGGCGTACGTCTCGACCGTGCAATCAGCATCGCGCAGCTGCCGCCACAGTTGCTCTGCAGTACTCATGCGCGCGGTCAGGGCACTGGCCTGGGCATTGTCGTCGGCATACTGGTCACGGATACGCTGCAGCAGGTCCTCGTACGACGCCTTCAGCTCGCGCTCGGCGGTGTGCTTGTTGAACGCCGCGCACGCGTACGTCTGCTGGTCGGTCTCGACGTTGTCGCATGGGGTGCTTTCTTCTTCGCCGGCCTGGGCGCCGGAGACGGCCGCCAGCAGTACCAGCCACGCCAATGATTTCATCCCTCTGCTCCTCATCAGGCTGACGAATCGCAGGGATTCTCGCTCAGACGCGCGCGCGGCGGTAGCCACCTGCAGAAATGTTCATGAACCGCTCGGCCATGTCGTTATCGAGACCGTCTCTCATTGCCGAACGGCGGGCCAGAGGGCGCTATGTCGCGCCTTGACGCTTTCGGCAAACCCCCTGTCGTTTTTGCATCGGGGCGTCACCGGGCACAGGCATATGCTGGCCCCAAAGCGCCGGCACGTGGTTCGGCGAAGCCCAACTGAATAAAAAGGGGACAGCCTGATGAGCCCAGCCGAGCTGCACGCCGACAGCATCGTTATCGACGGCCTGATCATTGCCAAGTGGAACCGTGAGCTGTTCGAGGACATGCGCAAGGGCGGCCTGACTGCGGCCAACTGCACCGTCTCGGTCTGGGAAGGTTTCAAGGCCACCGTCGACCAGATCGCCGCCAGCCAGAAACTCATACGCGACAACAGCGACCTGGTCATGCCGGTGCGCACCACCGCCGACATCCGCAAAGCCAAGGAGCTGGGCAAGACCGGCATTCTGTTCGGCTTCCAGAACGCCCATGCCTTCGAAGACCAGATCGCCTATGTCGATGTGTTCAAGCAGCTGGGCGTGGGCATCGTGCAGATGTGCTACAACACCCAGAACCTGGTCGGTACCGGTTGCTACGAGCGCGATGGCGGCCTGTCGGGCTTCGGCCGCGAGATCGTCGCCGAGATGAACCGCGTCGGCATCATGTGCGACCTGTCCCACGTCGGCTCGAAAACTTCCGAGGAAGTCATCCTCGAATCGAAGAAGCCCGTGTGCTACTCCCACTGTCTGCCTTCGGGCCTCAAGGAACACCCACGCAACAAGTCCGATGAAGAGCTGCGCTTCATCGCCGACCACGGCGGCTTCGTCGGTGTGACCATGTTCGCGCCGTTCCTGGCCAAGGGTATCGATTCGACCATCGACGACTACGCCGAAGCCATCGAGTACACCATGAACATCGTCGGTGAAGACGCCATCGGTATCGGCACCGACTTCACCCAGGGCCACGGCCAGGACTTCTTCGAGTACCTGACCCACGACAAGGGCTACGCCCGTCGCCTGACCAACTTCGGCAAGATCATCAACCCGCTGGGCATTCGCACCGTTGGCGAGTTCCCCAACCTCACCGAGACCTTGCTCAAACGCGGCCATTCCGAGCGCGTGGTGCGCAAGATCATGGGCGAGAACTGGGTCAATGTCCTCAAGGATGTCTGGGGCGAATAAGCCGCTCTCCACGCCTGACCGGCCCCTGCCAGCAACGCAGGGGCATCCAAACAAAAATTTTCTGGAGTTGAGTTTCCATGGCCAAGATCGCCCCGCAATTGCCAATCGAAGTCGACAGCGAGACCGGTGTCTGGACCAGCGATGCCTTGCCGATGCTGTACGTGCCGCGGCATTTCTTCGTCAACAACCACATGGGCATCGAGGAAGTCCTGGGCGCCGACAAGTACGCCGAGATCCTCTACAAGGCCGGTTACAAGTCCGCCTGGCACTGGTGCGAAAAAGAAGCCGAATGCCATGGCCTGGAAGGCGTGGCGGTGTTCGAACACTACATGAAGCGCCTGAGCCAGCGTGGCTGGGGCCTGTTCGAGATCCAGGACATCGACCTGGATAAAGGCACCTGCAGCGTCAAGCTCAAGCACTCTGCATTCGTCTACGTCTATGGCAAGTGTGGCCGCAAGGTCGACTACATGTTCACCGGCTGGTTCGCCGGCGCCATGGACCAGATTCTCGCTGCCCGCGGCAGCTCGATTCGCACCGTCGCCGAACAGGTGTACGGCGGGTCGGAAGAAGGCCACGAAGATGGCCTGTTCGTTACAAAGCCGTTGTAAGCCGGAGATAGCGTCATGGCATTCGAAGCAATGTTCCAACCGATCCAGATCGGCAAACTGACCATCCGCAACCGCGTGCTCAGCACCGCGCACGCCGAGGTCTACGCCACTGACGGCGGGATGACCACCGACCGCTACGTGAAGTACTACGAAGAGAAGGCCAAGGGCGGTATCGGCCTGGCCATTTGTGGTGGCTCGTCGGTGGTGGCTATCGACAGCCCGCAGGAATGGTGGGCGTCGGTCAACCTCTCGACCGACCGCATCATCCCGCACTTCCAGAACCTGGCTGACGCCATGCACAAGCATGGCGCCAAGATCATGATCCAGATTACCCACATGGGTCGTCGCTCGCGCTGGGACGGCTTCAACTGGCCGACCCTGATGTCGCCGTCAGGTATCCGTGAACCGGTGCACCGCGCCACCTGCAAGACCATCGAGGTCGAAGAGATCTGGCGGGTGATCGGCAACTACGCACAAGCAGCGCGCCGGGCCAAGGAAGGCGGCCTGGATGGCGTCGAGCTGTCGGCGGTGCACCAGCACATGATCGACCAGTTCTGGAGCCCTCGGGTCAACAAGCGTACCGATGAATGGGGCGGCAGCTTCGAAGGGCGCATGAAGTTCGGCCTGGAAGTGCTCAAGGCGGTACGTGCCGAAGTCGGTGACGATTTCTGCGTAGGCATGCGCATCTGCGGTGACGAATTCCACCCCGATGGCTTGAGCCACGAGGACATGAAGCAGATCGCCGCCTACTACGACGGCACCGGCATGCTCGATTTCATCGGCGTGGTCGGCTCTGGCTGCGACACCCACAACACCCTGGCCAACGTCATCCCGAACATGAGCTACCCGCCGGAGCCATTCCTGCACCTGGCGGCCGGCATCAAGGAAGTGGTCAAGGTACCGGTGCTGCACGCGCAGAACATCAAGGACCCGAACCAGGCCACGCGCATTCTGGAAGGCGGCTACGTGGACATGGTCGGCATGACCCGTGCGCACATGGCCGACCCGCACCTGATCGCCAAGATCAAGATGGGCCAGATCGACCAGATCAAGCAGTGCGTCGGTGCCAACTACTGCATCGACCGCCAGTACCAGGGCCTGGATGTGCTGTGCATCCAGAACGCTGCGACCTCCCGGGAATACATGGGCGTGCCGCACATCATCGAGAAGACCACTGGGGTCAAGCGCAAGGTGGTGGTGGTAGGTGCAGGTCCGGCGGGCATGGAAGCGGCGCGGGTCGCTGCCGAGCGTGGCCACGACGTGACCCTGTTCGAGAAAAAGGACCAGATCGGCGGGCAGATCACCATCGCCGCCAAGGCGCCGCAGCGCGACCAGATCGCCGGTATCACCCGCTGGTATCAGCTGGAGCTGGCGCGTCTGAAGGTCGACCTGCGCCTGGGCACTGCCGCTGACGTGCCGACCATTCAGGACCTGCGTCCGGATGTGATCGTGCTGGCGGTCGGCGGGCATTCGTTCCTCGAGCAGAACGAGCACTGGGGCGCTGACGAAGGGCTGGTGGTCAGCAGCTGGGACGTGCTCGACGGCAAGGTCGCGCCGGGCAAGAACGTGCTGGTGTACGACACCATCTGCGAATTCACCGGTATGTCGGTGGCCGACTTCATCGCCGACAAGGGCAGCCAGGTCGAGATCGTCACCGACGACATCAAGCCGGGCGTGGCCATGGGCGGTACGACCTTCCCGACCTACTACCGCAGCATGTACCCCAAGGAAGTGATCATGACCGGCGACATGATGCTGGAAAAGGTCTATCGCGAGGGTGACAAGCTGGTGGCGGTACTGGAGAACGAGTACACCGGCGCCAAGGAAGAACGCGTGGTCGACCAGGTGGTGGTGGAGAACGGCGTGCGTCCTGACGAGCAGCTGTACTACGCGCTGAAGGACGGCTCGCGCAACAAGGGCCAGATCGACGTGGAGGCGCTGTTCGCCATCAAGCCACAGCCGATGCTCAGCCAACCGGGCGAGGGTTACCTGCTGTACCGCATTGGTGACTGCGTAGCCCAGCGCAACGTGCATGCCGCGATCTACGACGCCTTGCGCCTGTGCAAGGACTTCTGATCGCACCGCCTCTGTAGAGGCGGGACTGGCCCCCCTGTAGGCGCGAGCAGAGCTCGCGATGGCGTCGGCTTTGGCAACCGGGTTGTCCGACCGGGCGCTATCGCGAGCGATGCTCGCTCCTACAGGGGTCCGCGCCGCCATTGAGGTGACGCAAGAATCCAGCTGTTGTGGGAGCCTCCCATGTTGAACACCCTTCTACCCATCCTGCTGTTCGCTGCCCTCGGTCTGGCGGTGCTCGGCGCCCTGCGCCGGGTGCGCATGTGGCGACGTGGCCGGCCTGCCAAGGTCAACCTGATCGGCGGCCTGCTGGCCATGCCGCGGCGCTACCTGGTGGACCTGCACCACGTGGTCGAGCGCGACAAGTACATGTCCAGGACCCACGTCGCCACCGCCGGTGGCTTCGTGCTGTCGGCCGCGCTGGCGATCCTGGTGCACGGCTTCGGCCTGCAGAGCAAGATCCTCGGCTACGCCTTGCTGGTGGCCACGGTAATCATGTTCACGGGCGCGATCTTCGTCTTCAAACGCCGCCTGAACCCGCCTGCGCGCCTGTCCAAGGGGCCGTGGATGCGGCTGCCCAAGAGCTTGCTGGTGTTCGCGGCGAGCTTCTTCATCGCTACCTTGCCGGTGGCCGGAATCCTGCCGGCCAATACCGGCGGCTGGGTCATGGTGGGCATTCTCGGCCTGGGCGTGCTGTGGGGTGTGTCGGAGCTGTTCTTCGGCATGACCTGGGGCGGGCCAATGAAGCATGCCTTCGCCGGCGCCCTGCACTTGGCCTGGCACCGCCGCGCCGAGCGCTTCGGCGGCGGTCGCTCCACCGGCCTCAAACCGCTGGACCTCGAAGACCCGCGCGCCCCGCTGGGTGTGGAGAAGCCGGTCGATTTCACCTGGAACCAGCTGCTCGGCTTCGACGCGTGCGTGCAGTGCGGTAAGTGCGAGGCCATGTGCCCAGCCTTCGCCGCCGGCCAGCCACTGAACCCGAAGAAACTGATCCAGGACATGGTGATCGGCCTGGCGGGTGGCACCGACGCCAAGTTCGCCGGCAGCCCGTACCCCGGCAAGCCGCTTGGCGAGCATGGCGGCAACCCGCACCAGCCGATCGTCAACGGCCTGGTCGATGCCGAAACCCTGTGGTCGTGCACCACCTGCCGCGCCTGCGTCGAGGAGTGCCCGATGATGATCGAGCACGTCGATGCCATCGTCGACATGCGTCGCCACCTGACCCTCGAGAAAGGCGCCACGCCAAACAAAGGCGCCGAGGTGCTGGACAACCTGATCGCCACCGACAACCCAGGCGGCTTCGCCCCCGGTGGGCGGATGAACTGGGCGGCTGACCTGAACCTGAAACTGCTGTCTGAGGTGAACACCACCGAGGTGCTGTTCTGGGTCGGAGACGGCGCCTTCGACATGCGCAACCAGCGCACCCTGCGCTCGTTCGTCAAAGTGCTCAAAGCCTCGGGCGTGGACTTCGCCGTACTTGGCCTGGAAGAACGCGACAGCGGTGACGTGGCGCGGCGCCTGGGCGACGAGGCGACCTTCCAGCAGTTGGCCAAACGCAACATCCAGACCTTGGCCAAGTACAGCTTCCAGCGCATCGTCACCTGCGATCCGCACAGCTTCCACGTGCTGAAGAATGAATACGGCGCCTTGGGCGGTGAATACCAGGTACAGCACCACAGTACCTACATCGCCGAATTGATCGCGGCGAAGAAACTCAACCTGGGCCAGCACAAGGGCGGCAGCGTCACCTACCACGACCCTTGCTACCTGGGCCGTTACAACGGTGAATACGAAGCGCCGCGCGAGGTGCTCAAGGCACTGGGAATCGAAGTACGCGAGATGCAGCGCTCAGGTTTCCGTTCGCGTTGCTGCGGCGGCGGCGGCGGTGCACCGATCACCGACATCCCTGGCAAGCAGCGTATCCCTGACATGCGCATGGACGACATTCACGAGACCGAGGCAGAGCTGGTGGCCGTGGGCTGCCCGCAATGCACCGCCATGCTCGAAGGTGTGGTCGAACCGCGCCCACAGATCAAGGACCTCGCCGAATTGGTCGCCGATGTGCTGATCGAAGAGCAAGCGCCGGCGCCTGCCAAGTCGCCCGCAAGCAAACGTGAACCTGCGGAGGTGCATTGATGAGCGACATCATCCGCCGCGACCCACGCGCCGAGTGGATCGCCCGTAACCGTCTGCATCCGCTGCATGCGGCAATGCAGACGCAACAGACCAGCTGGATGGGGCCCAACGGCCTCATGCGCAAGAATCCCCACGCCGTGGCGGCCGGGTTCGTTGGCCCTGCTGGCCTCAAGCGCATCGATCGCAGCGGCGCCCAGCAGGGCACCGGCGTCGGTGGGCGGCGCACGGCCGCCGCCGAAGTGCAGTTGCCTTTGCACCAGGTGCCGACACCGGCCTTCTACGTGGCGGTGGTGCCGGACATGGTCGGTGGCCGCCTGAGCAGCCATGACCGTGATCTGCTGGGTCTGGCCCACGGCCTGGCCGGCAGTGACGGCGCAGTGCTCGCCGTGGTCTTTGGTGAGCACAAGGAAAGCAACTTCGCCAGCGCTGGCGTCGACCGCCTGCTGGTGATCGAGGGTGAAGCATTCGAAGGTTACGCGCCCGAGCAATTGGTGCAGGGCCTGCGCGCTGTGGATAACCAGTTCACGCCGCGCCATTGGCTGCTGCCAGACAGCCGCACCGGCGGCGGCGAGTTGGGTCGGCGCCTGGGCGCCTCGCTCGGCGAGCGGCCGGCCACACGGGTGTGGCAGGTCAAGGACGGCCAATGCATCGGCCGTGCCGGCGCCGGCCAGCAGGACCTGCAGCGCTCGCTACCGCGCTTGATCCTGGCAGCCGCAGAGTGCGCCGATCCAGTCAGTGATACCCGGCATGAGGCACTGCCGGTCGAGTTGTCCACAAGCGTGGTGCGCAGCCTCTCGCGCATCGAAGACCTCGGTTCGGTGGCTGTGGACCCGGCGACCATCGCCATGGCCGAAGCAGAATTCATCGTGTCCGGGGGCAACGGGGTCAAGGACTGGGACCTGTATCACCAGGCGACCTCAGCCCTTGGCGCTACCGAGGGTGCCTCGCGGGTGGCGGTGGACGACGGCTTCATGCCGCGCAATCGCCAGGTGGGCGCCACGGGTACCTGGGTCACCGCGCGGGTGTACATGGCGGTGGGTATCTCCGGCGCTATCCAGCATCTGCAAGGCATCGGCGCCTGCGACAAGGTCGTGGCGATCAACATGGACCCTGGCTGCGACATGATCAAACGCGCCGACCTGTCGGTAATTGGCGACAGCTCGGCAATTCTCAAGGCCTTGATCGAGGCTGTGGAAAACTTCCGCAGCGGCGCTCAGCGCGATGCGGCATAGGGGCATGAGCATGAGTACGAAAGTGATCAGCCTGGTTTCCATCGGTGCTCACCCAAGCTCCGGCCGCGCGCGCCGCGCCGAGCAAGACGCACGCGCCGTCGAGCTGGGTTTGCAGCTGGCTGGGGATGATTTGCAAGTGGTACACGCCGGCGACCCGCATGAAGAAGCATTGCGTGCCTACCTGGGCATGGGCCTGGAGCACCTGGACGTGCTGGAGCAACCGGTCGGTGCCGATGTGCTGGGCGTGCTGGGCGATTACCTGCGCGATGCCGGCGCGCAACTGGTGCTGACCGGCAGCCAGGCCGAAACCGGCGAAGGCTCGGGGATGTTGCCGTTTCTGCTGGCCGAGAAGTTGGGCTGGCCGCTGATCGTCGGCTTGGCCGAGGTGGAGTCGATCGAAAACGGTACTGCCCAGGTGCTGCAGGCACTGCCGCGTGGCCAACGTCGCCGCCTGAAAGTGCGTCTACCGCTGCTGGCGACTGTGGATAACGCCGCCCCCAAGCCTCGCCAGAGCGCGTTCGGGCCGGCGCGCCGTGGCGTGCTGGCGGCGCGTAATGTCACGATCGTCGAGGATCAATTGCTCACGGATGCCGAGCTGCAGCCAGCACGGCCACGACCTAAGCGGCTCAAGGTGATCAAAGCCAAGAGCGGCGCGGACCGGATGAAGGCAGCCACCGCCAAGGCCAGTGGTGGTGGTGGCAAGGTGCTGAAGGACGTTTCTCCACAGGAAGGCGCCGAAGCCATCCTCAAGCTGCTGATAGAGGAGGGTGTCCTGCGCTGAGCCTGGCCACCTCATGGTTTCAGCCTGGTGCCTGTGCATGACGCGGTTTTGACCCAAGTAATCGCATTGCACGGCGCCGGCTGTGGACCATCACCGTGTGGACAGGGCATGTCGATGAGCCCGTCTACTGACAAAACTGCCAGTGGAGCGTGGCGCGTTCGGCCGGGTAATCTCTTTCGAGGTTCACCCATCAGGAACGGTCCCGATGCTCCTCGTGCCACTCGCTGTCAGTCGCTATTCTGCCTACGGCTACCGAGCGAATGCCACAGACGGTGTGCTTGCATTCAACGATGAGCGCCATGATCCCTTTACCACGTGTTACCACCTGGGCAATGGCTACCGTGCCTACAACCCTGCTTTGATGCGCTTTCAGTCAGCAGACAGGCTAAGCCCGTTTGACCAGGGTGGGCTGAATAGTTATGCATATTGCAGGGGTGATCCAGTCAACCACCGTGACCCCACTGGTGCCCAGTCAGAGTCCAAGCCAGCGGATTATGTGCTTCCAGCGCTGAGTGTTCTGACCAATATGGTGGGGCTGTTCATCAGCGGATTGCGCTTCAGATCTCTTTACAAGCAGGGCAGTGCTGCACGAAGGACTGCCCTGGAGCCGCTCGCGCCGGACATTCCATTGCCCACTCGCTCAGATTGGGTGCTTTCCAGCATCAGTGCCGTATCAGCTACTGCGGGGATTACCATCGGTATCACTCGGATGGTTGATCCGGAAAGCGACTGGCAAACCTGGGCAGTTGCAGGGTTGACGAGTATATCGCTGGCGACCTCTGCGTTTGAAGCATGGAAATTGGCGCAGCATAAACCCTGGCGATCGAGCGGCCCGCAAGTCGTACTTCCTTTGAGTGATTTCCGCTCGTCGCCGAGTCCGCCAGAAAGCGTCAGAGTGGTGAGGCGTACATCCTGAAACGTCCATGTAAAACGACCCGCGGCAGGCGTCGCCATCCGCTTGTGAAGCTCCCGCGCTTTTCGACATAGAGGCTGGTACATACCACTATCAGCTGTGAATTCACCCTCAATCTCCGAGGCCTGCCATGGAACATGTACGGCTACTTGCGCTCGACGGCCAGCATTCTGTCATCAACGATTCGGCTCATGTCCCCCGTGCGTATACGGCCTATGGGCGGTCTGCCGATCAAGACGGGCCAATGAGTGCGTTCTGTGGCGAACCCAAGGATCCTCTGACGGGCTGTTATCACCTAGGCAACGGCTATCGGCAATTCAATCCGGGCATCATGCGCTTTCAAAGTGCAGATAGACTGAGCCCGTTTGGCAAAGGCGGGATGAATGCGTATATGTACTGCGCAGGCGATCCGGTAAACCGTCGGGATCCGTCGGGTGGCTTCCCTCTACGCCGTACCTTCACATCGACGCTACCCACCACTACACCGCCACCCCCGGTACCCGCTATTGTCTCTGCAGTCGCCGGACACGCGCTCAACGGCGGGGTAGTGGCATTGAACGCAGCAGGCGCTGTCATGTCCCTGGTCTTACCGGTACCCACTTCCAGATGGGGAGTGGGCGCTAATGCGCTCGCAGTGCTTGGCGGCGCGATAAGTACGGGCGCGGCAATAACCAGCTACACCCGATTTGCTCCGCAAGCATTCGTTGCTGGAGCGCTTGGAACAGACTTGGTGGCCTTGTCACTGTTAACCAAAGCAGCTTTGGCCGTTAAAGCCATGGGACCCCGGGCATGGCAAAACGTCAAAGCGAACACGGGGGCTATGGTGACCGCCTGGTTTCCCCGAAGGCGAGAACCTATATCGCTGGAATTGACAGAAGTGGAGTTGATGCAGGATTCCGGAATAAATCCGGCTGGGAGGCCACCCTCCAACTCACCCTCCAACTCACTCTCAGACGAACGCAAGGATATCCGCAGCAGCTGATGAGAAACGCCTGTGGTTCATCCACAGGCGTGTTTCAGTCAGTTATTGAGCTTGAACTTCTTTCAAGTACGGCGCCGGCTCCGCCCCCAGGTTCTCCAGTACCCGCTGGCTGTACCAGTCGATGAAGTTGACCACGCCAAACTCGTAGGTCTTCGAGTACGGCCCGGGCTGGTAGGCGGTGGAATTGATCCCGCGCTGGTTCTCTTCGGCCAGGCGGCGGTCCTGGTCGTTGGTGGCATCCCATACCTTGCGCATGTGCTCAGGGTTGTAGTCCACGCCTTCTACCGCATCCTTGTGCACCAGCCACTTGGTGGTGACCATGGTCTCCTGCGCGCTGATCGGCCACACGGTGAAGACGATCATGTGATCGCCCATGCAGTGGTTCCACGAGTGCGGCAGGTGGAGGATGCGCATCGAGCCCAGGTCCGGGTTCTTGATGCGGCCCATCAGCTTCTGGCAGGCCTGTTTGCCGTCCATGGTCATCGACACGGTGCCCTTGAGCAGCGGCATGCGCACGATGCGGTTACGCAGGCCATGGCTCTTGTGCAGGTACGGGATCTTCTCGGCTTCCCAGGCGGCAGCGGAAGCAGCCACGTGGTCCTTGAAGGCCTGGTCGGCGCGCGGGTCATTGGTGTCGTCCCACTCCAGCAGGCTTTGCAGCAGCTCTGGGTGGGAGCCGGAGCAGTGGTAGCACTCGCGGTTGTTTTCCAGCACCAGCTTCCAGTTGGCCTTTTCCATCAAGGTGGTCTGCACCGCCACCTTGGTGTTTTCCATGTCGTACGGTTCCATATAGTGGTCCAGGGTGGCCAGGAACTCGTCGATGGCAGGCGGGTTTTCCGCCAGGCTGATGAAGATATAGCCGCCGGCGACCTTCACGTGCACAGGCTTGAGGCCGTACTCCTTCATGTCGAAATCGGCGCCCATTTCGGTGCCGGCGAACAGCAGGCGGCCGTCCAGTTCATAGGTCCACTGGTGGTAGTGGCAGACCAGCTTGGCCACCTTGCCCTTGTCGCTGACGCACAGGCGTGAACCGCGGTGGCGGCAGACGTTATGGAAGGCATGCACCTTGCCTTCGGTGCCTCGCACCACCAGGATCGGATTCTTGCCGATCTGCAAGGTGATGTAGTTGCCCTTGGCCGGGATCTCGCACGTCATGCCGGCGATCAACCACTCCTTGTGGAAGATCTCCTGCATGTCGATCTGGAACAGACGCTCGTCGGTGTAGAACGGCTGGGGCAGCGAGTAGGTGCGCTCGCGGGTCTGCAGCATCTCGGCAGTCGCCTTGCGTGCAGCTTCAAGTGGATCGCCCAGGCTCAGGGTTGCGGTGACGTCCATCGTGTATTCCTCGGGGCCGTGTGCGGCCGGCAAAAGGTGGCTAATCGTTGTTGTGGTTGGCGCAAGGCTGCCTGCGAAAAATGGCAGGTTGTTTTGCCGTGGAGTGTGCGTCCGAAGGCGGCGTGATCCGTATCCATGGGCGACATGGCCGATTTGAATTACGACGCGCCAAGCCTTGTCGTGCGGGGCTGGTCGCGATAAGCACGCCGATGTCGCTGGCAGGAATGTACGGCGTCGCAAGCTTGCGCATTATCCCAGCCATAAAAAGCCCACTAGTCGGCTGCTGGAGATGAACATGTCCGATACCTTCCTCAATCCGGTCACTACCCAGACCTGGGCCAACGGCCGCCACATCGTGCGCTGCGTCAAGGTCATCCAGGAGACCTGGGACGTGCGCACCTTCTGCTTCATGGCCGACCAGCCGATCATGTTCTTCTTCAAGCCCGGGCAGTTCGTGACCCTGGAGCTGGAGATCGAAGGCAAGCCGGTGATGCGCTCCTACACCATCTCCAGCTCGCCGTCGGTGCCCTACAGCTTCTCGATCACGGTCAAGCGCGTGCCGGGCGGGCAGGTGTCCAACTTCCTGCACGACACCATGCACGAAGGCGCCGAGTTGCCGGTGCACGGCCCGGTGGGCTTGTTCAATGCCATCGATTTCCCGGCGGCCAAGGTGCTCTACCTTTCCGGTGGCGTCGGTATCACCCCGGTGATGTCGATGGCGCGCTGGTTCTACGACACCAATGCCAATGTCGACATGGTGTTCGTGCACAGCGCTCGTTCGCCCAAGGACATCATCTACCACCGCGAGCTCGAACAAATGGCCTCGCGCGTGCCGAACTTCAGCCTGCACATCATTTGCGAGAAACATGGCCTGGGCGAGCCCTGGGCGGGTTATCGCGGTTATCTGAACCAGCGCCTGATGGAGCTGATCGCTCCGGACTACATGGAGCGCGTGGTGTTCTGTTGCGGTCCGACCCCGTACATGAGCGCAGTCAAGCGCATGCTCGAAGCGGTCGGCTTCGACATGAAGAACTACCACGAGGAGTCGTTCGGGGCGACCCCAGCGGAGGCCAAGGCCGATGCCGTGGAGCATGCCGAGCAGGCTGCCGATGCACCGGAAGTCGATGCCTCGGACCTGAACCTGGTGGAATTCATCGGCAGCGAGAAGAGCATCCGCATCGCCCCGGGCGAGACCGTGCACGCGGCTGCAGCGAAAGTCGGCCTGATGATCCCCAAAGCTTGCGGCATGGGCATCTGTGGCACCTGCAAGGTGCTCAAGCTGGGCGGTGAAGTGGAGATGGAACACAACGGCGGGATCACCGAAGAAGACGAGGCCGAAGGCTACATCCTGTCGTGCTGCAGCGTGCCCAAGGGCGACGTGCGCATCGACTACTAAGGTGCAAGCTGCAAGCTGCAAGAGGGAACGCGCCACCGTCGCTCTTTCTTGTAGCTTGCAGCTTGTAGCTAGCCATTAGCAGCTCGAAAGCTGACCGACGGTTGACGCAGGTCGGAACAAGGGAGCCGATAGCCTGTCAATCTGCGGCGTGAAACCTCGCGAAATCGATATTTAATGGCGGGGGCTCACGCTTTTCTTTATCGTGTGCGCCCTTTGCAACAACCGAGATAGACCCCATGCTGGAAGCCTCCCTGAATCAACTCGAGCAACTGGTCAGCGACCTGATGCAGAAAAATGCGCAACTCACCGCGCACAACGCCACCCTCGGCCAGGAACTGGCCCAGGCCAAGGAAGAGAACGAAACCCTGCAGCTGTCGCTGATGGAGCAGGAAGAGAAGCAAGGCGCCGCCGCAGCGCGCATCCAGGCCCTGCTCGAGCGCGCCAGTGCAGGTGCCGTCGAGGCATGAGACTGCAAGAGCAGCCGATCAATGTCGTGTCGATTCTCGGCATCGACTATTCGATCAAGGCGCCAGAGGGCCAGGAAGAAACCCTGGCCCAGGCCGTGCGGATGCTCAACACCGCGCTGAACGACACCAAGCGACAGTACCCGACCCTGATTGGTGACAAACTGCTGGTGCTCGCTGCACTGAACCTGTGTTCCAAGCAGGTCGAGCTGCAGCACGAACACCAGAACACCTTGGCGCGCACCCAGGCGCAGATTGACGCCACGGTCGATGCCATCGTGCGCACCATCGCCGAACAGTAATGCCTGCGCAGGCCCCAGGCGAGCGCAGGCTTGCCTGCGCATGGGGCCCGTCAGGCGCTGACGATGCTGCGAATATCGGCTGCCAACTCGCGCACTCGCGCTTCTTCGGTATCCCACGAGCACATGAACCGCGCGCCGCCGCTGCCGATGAAGGTGTAGAAGCGCCAGCCCTTGCTGCGCAGCGCTTCGAGTGCGTGCTCAGGCAGCTGCAGGAACACCCCGTTGGCCTCCACCGGGAACATCAACTGCACGTCGGGTAGGCCACTGACCAACGACGCCAGCAACTGCGCGCAATGATTGGCGTGTCCACCATGGCGCAACCAGGCGCCGTCCTCCAGCAACCCCACCCATGGCGCCGACAGGAAGCGCATCTTCGAGGCCAGCTGCCCGGCCTGCTTGCAGCGGTAATCGAAGTCTTCAGCCAGCTGACGGTTGAAGAACAGGATCGCCTCGCCCACGGCCATGCCGTTCTTGGTGCCGCCAAAGCACAGCACATCGACGCCGGCTTTCCAGGTCAGCTCGGCCGGGCTGCAGCCGAGGAACGCGCAAGCGTTGGTGAAGCGCGCGCCATCCATGTGCAGGTTCAGCCCCAGCTCCTTGCAGGTCGCGCTGATCGCCTTGAGCTCGTCAGGGCGATACACCGTGCCCACTTCGGTGGCCTGGGTGATGGTCACCACGCGTGGCTTGGGGTAGTGGATGTCCTGACGCTTGAGCGCCACCTCGCGGATCGACTCGGGCGTCAGCTTGCCGTTGACGCTGGCTGCGGTCAGCAGCTTGGAGCCGTTGGAGAAGAACTCCGGCGCGCCGCACTCGTCGGTTTCGACGTGGGCTGTCTCGGAGCAGATCACGCTGTGATAGCTCTGGCACAGCGAGGCCAGGGCCAGGGAGTTGGCGGCCGTGCCGTTGAAGGCGAAGAACACCTCGCAGTCGGTTTCGAACAGGTCGCGAAAATACTGGGCCGCGCGCTCGGTCCACTGGTCGTCGCCGTAGGCGCGATCATGGCCCTGGTTGGCCTTCTCCATGGCGGCCCAGGCTTCTGGGCAAATCCCGGAATAGTTGTCGCTGGCAAATTGCTGGCTCTTGTCTGTCATGACGCTACTGTCCTGTGAACGACGCAGGACAGCACTCTAAACCATCGATTCAGCGGTTGCCTATACAAGCCGGCCGCCAGCGCCTGGCCCGGCTGGCAATGCCCGCCAAGTGGCCTGGACGTGCAACGCCAAAGCCAATGTCGTAAACGCGCCATTGCAAGGCGTGCGCAGGCATCTGACCCGACCCGCCCAGTCATACCATCGCCGCAAAGGGTCGATTGAACCCGCCCAACAAAAAATGATCGCTGCCGGGAGATACAAGATGTTCAGCAAGCAAGACCAGATCCAAGGTTACGACGATGCACTGCTGGCGGCGATGAATGCCGAAGAACAGCGGCAGGAAGATCACATCGAGCTGATCGCCTCGGAAAACTACACGTCCCAGCGCGTGATGCAGGCCCAAGGCAGCGGCCTGACCAACAAATACGCCGAAGGCTATCCAGGCAAGCGCTACTACGGCGGCTGCGAGCATGTCGACAAGGTCGAGGCGCTGGCCATCGAGCGCGCCAAGCAGCTGTTCGGTGCCGACTACGCCAACGTCCAGCCGCACTCAGGTTCTTCCGCCAACGGCGCGGTCTACCTGGCCCTGCTGCAGGCAGGCGATACCATCCTGGGCATGAGCCTGGCCCATGGTGGCCACCTGACTCACGGCGCCAAGGTGTCGTCCTCGGGCAAGTTGTACAACGCCGTGCAGTACGGCATCGATACCAACACTGGCCTGATCGACTACGACGAAGTCGAGCGCCTGGCGATCGAGCACAAGCCGAAGATGATCGTCGCCGGCTTCTCGGCCTACTCCAAGACCCTCGACTTCCCGCGCTTCCGCGCCATCGCCGACAAGGTCGGGGCGCTGCTGTTCGTCGACATGGCCCACGTGGCTGGCCTGGTCGCCGCGGGCCTGTACCCGAACCCGATTCCGTTCGCCGATGTGGTCACCACCACCACCCACAAGACCCTGCGCGGTCCACGTGGCGGCCTGATTCTGGCCAAGTCCAACGAAGAGATCGAAAAGAAGCTCAACGCTGCCGTGTTCCCCGGTGCCCAGGGTGGCCCGCTGATGCACGTGATCGCGGCCAAGGCGGTGTGCTTCAAGGAAGCGCTGGAGCCTGAGTTCAAGGCTTATCAGCAACAAGTCATCGAAAACGCCCAGGCCATGGCCCAGGTATTCGTCGACCGCGGTTATGACGTGGTCTCCGGTGGCACCGACAACCACCTGTTCCTGGTCAGCCTGATCCGTCAGGGCCTGACCGGTAAAGATGCCGACGCTGCCCTGGGCCGCGCGCACATCACCGTCAACAAGAACGCCGTCCCGAACGATCCGCAGTCGCCGTTCGTGACCTCTGGCTTGCGCATCGGCACACCAGCCGTCACCACCCGCGGCTTCAAGGTCGCCCAGTGCGTGGCGCTGGCTGGCTGGATCTGCGACATCCTCGACAACCTCGGTGACGCTGACGTCGAAGCCGATGTGGCGAAGAACGTCGCCGCGCTGTGCGCAGATTTCCCTGTTTACCGCTGAGTGGAGTCACACACCATGCAACGTTACTCGGGCTTCGGCCTTCTCAAGCACTCCCTCAGCCACCACGAGAACTGGCAGCGCATGTGGCGCACGCCGACCCCTAAGAAGGTCTATGACGTGGTCATCGTCGGCGGTGGTGGGCATGGCCTGGCGACCGCCTACTACCTGGCCAAGGAACATGGCATCACCAACGTCGCGGTGATCGAGAAGGGCTACCTGGGCGGCGGCAACACCGCCCGTAACACCACCATCGTGCGTTCCAACTACCTGTGGGACGAGTCCGCGCACCTGTACGAGCACGCCATGAAACTGTGGGAGGGCCTGTCCCAGGACCTCAACTACAACGTGATGTTCTCCCAGCGCGGCGTCTACAACCTGTGCCACACCTTGCAGGACATGCGCGACTCCGAGCGTCGGGTGTCGGCCAACCGCCTCAACGGCGTCGATGGCGAGCTGCTCAACACTGCCCAGGTCGCGGCCGAAATTCCGTACCTGGACTGCTCGAAGAACACCCGCTACCCGATCCTCGGCGCCACCGTGCAACGCCGTGGTGGCGTGGCGCGTCACGACGCCGTGGCCTGGGGCTATGCCCGTGCCGCCGACGCCTTGGGCGTGGACCTGATCCAGCAGACCGAGGTGATCGGTTTCCGCAAGGAGAACGGCGCGGTCATCGGCGTCGAAACCAACAAGGGCTTCATCGGTGCCAAGCGCGTTGGCGTGGTCACTGCCGGTAACTCCGGGCACATGGCCAAGCTCGCCGGCTTCCGCCTGCCGCTGGAATCGCACCCGCTGCAAGCGCTGGTATCGGAACCGATCAAGCCCATCATCGACAGCGTGATCATGTCCAACGCGGTGCACGGTTACATCAGCCAGTCCGACAAGGGCGACCTAGTGATCGGCGCCGGTATCGACAGCTGGCTGGGCTACGGCCAACGCGGCTCCTATCCGGTCATCGAGCACACCTTGCAGGCCATCGTCGAGATGTTCCCCAACCTCTCGCGCGTGCGCATGAACCGTCAGTGGGGCGGCATCGTCGATACTTCGCCGGACGCCTGCCCGATCATCACCAAGACCCCGGTCAAGAACATGTTCTTCAACTGCGGTTGGGGTACCGGCGGCTTCAAGGCGACCCCGGGTTCGGGCAACGTCTTCGCCGCGAGCCTGGCCAAGGGCGAAATGCACCCACTGGCTGCGCCGTTCTCCATGGACCGTTTCTACAACGGCGCACTGATCGACGAACACGGCGCCGCCGCCGTCGCCCACTAACCGGAGACACCGTCATGTTGCATATTTTCTGTCCCCACTGCGGCGAGCTGCGCTCCGAAGAAGAGTTCCACGCCTCTGGCCAGGCGCACATCGCTCGCCCGCTGGACCCCAACGCCTGCTCCGACGAGGAGTGGGGCACCTACATGTTCTACCGTGACAACCCGCGCGGTATTCACCATGAGCTGTGGGACCACGTCGCCGGCTGCCGGCAGTACTTCAACGTCACCCGTAATACCGTGACCTACGAGATTCTGGAGACCTACAAGATTGGCGAGAAGCCGCAAGTGACCGAAGCCGGCAAGCAAACCAGCCCAGTGTCGACCGTCAAAGGCCAAGGGGAAAAAGTATGAGCCAGACCTATCGCCTCGCCAGCGGCGGCCGTATCGACCGCAGCAAGGTCCTGAACTTCACCTTCAACGGCAAGACCTACCAGGGTTATGCCGGTGACAGCCTGGCCGCTGCCTTGCTGGCCAACGGCGTCGATATCGTCGGGCGCAGCTTCAAGTACTCGCGGCCACGCGGCATCATCGCCGCCGGCACCGAAGAGCCCAATGCCATTTTGCAGATCGGCTCCACCGAAGCCACCCAGATCCCCAACGTGCGCGCCACGCAGCAGCCGCTGTATGCAGGTCTGGTCGCCACCAGCACCAACGGCTGGCCCAACGTCAACAACGACGTGATGGGCATCCTGGGCAAGGTTGGCGGCAACATGATGCCGCCGGGGTTCTACTACAAAACCTTCATGTACCCCAAATCGTTCTGGATGACCTACGAGAAGTACATCCGCAAAGCCGCAGGGCTTGGCCGTGCGCCGCTGCAGAACGATCCGGACAGCTACGACTACATGAACCAGCACTGCGACGTGCTGATCGTCGGCGCCGGCCCGGCCGGTCTGGCCGCGGCACTGGCTGCAGCCCGCAGCGGCGCCCGCGTGATCCTCGCCGATGAGCAGGAAGAGTTCGGCGGCAGCCTGCTCGACACCCGCGAAACCCTCGACGGCAAGCCTGCCAGCGACTGGGTCAACGCCGTGGTCAAAGAACTGGAAAGCCTGCCGGAAGTGACCCTGCTGCCACGCGCCACGGTCAACGGTTACCACGACCACAACTTCCTGACCATCCACGAGCGCCTGACCGACCACCTCGGCGACCGCGCGCCGATGGGCCAGGTGCGTCATCGCGTACACCGCGCGCGGGCCAAGCGCGTGGTGCTGGCGCCCGGTGCCCACGAGCGTCCGCTGGTCTACGGTAACAACGACCTGCCAGGCAACATGCTGGCCGGCGCCGTGTCGACCTATGTGCGCCGTTATGGCGTAGCGCCCGGCCGCAAGCTGGTGCTGTCGACCAACAACGATCATGCCTACCGCGCTGCGCTGGACTGGCACGATGCCGGCCTGCAGGTCGTGGCCATCGCCGACGCCCGTCACAACCCCCGCGGTTCGCTGGTCGAAGAAGCGCGCGCCAAGGGCATTCGCATCCTCACCTCCAGCGCCGTGATAGAGGCCAAGGGCAGCAAGCACGTGACCGCTGCCCGAGTCGCCGCTATCGATGTGCAGGCACACAAGGTCACCAGCCCAGGCGAAACCCTCGACTGTGATCTGATCGCCACCTCCGGTGGTTACAGCCCGATCGTGCACCTGGCCTCGCACCTCGGTGGCCGTCCGGTGTGGCGTGACGATATCCTCGGTTTCGTGCCGGGCGATGCGCCGCAGAAACGTGAGTGCGTCGGCGGCATCAACGGCGTCTACGCGCTTGGCGATGTGATCGCCGATGGTTTCGAAGGCGGCGCTCGTGCTGCCACCGAGGCAGGCTTCAAGGCTACCGTCGGCGTGCTGCCGAAAACCGTTGCCCGCAAGGAAGATGCAACCGTCGCGCTGTTCCAGGTGCCGCACGACAAGGGTACCGCTCGCGCACCCAAGCAGTTCGTCGACCAGCAGAACGACGTGACCGCCGCCGCCATCGAGCTGGCGACCCGCGAGGGCTTCGAGTCGGTCGAGCACGTCAAGCGCTACACCGCGCTGGGCTTCGGTACCGACCAGGGCAAACTGGGCAACATCAACGGCCTGGCGATTGCCGCCCGTTCGATCGGTATCACCATTCCGGAAATGGGCACCACCATGTTCCGCCCCAACTACACGCCGGTGACATTCGGCGCGGTAGCGGGTCGCCACTGTGGTCACCTGTTCGAGCCGGTGCGCTTCACTGCATTGCATGCCTGGCACGTGAAAAACGGTGCCGAGTTCGAAGACGTCGGCCAGTGGAAGCGGCCGTGGTACTTCCCCAAGGCCGGTGAAGACATCCACGCCGCCGTGGCCCGCGAGTGCAAGGCGGTGCGCGACAGCGTCGGCCTGCTGGACGCCTCGACCCTGGGCAAGATCGACATCCAGGGGCCGGATGCCCGCGAGTTCCTCAACCGCATCTACACCAACGCCTGGACCAAGCTCGATGTGGGCAAGGCCCGCTACGGCCTGATGTGCAAGGAAGACGGCATGGTCTTCGATGATGGCGTGACCGCCTGCGTCGGCGACAACCACTTCATCATGACCACCACCACCGGCGGCGCTGCCCGCGTCCTGCAGTGGATGGAGCTGTACCACCAGACTGAATGGCCGGACCTGAAGGTGTACTTCACCTCGGTCACCGACCACTGGGCCACCATGACCCTGTCCGGCCCCAACAGCCGCAAGCTGCTCAGCGAGCTGACCGACATCGACATGGACAAGGAAGCCTTCCCGTTCATGACCTGGAAGGAAGGCAACGTCGGCGGGGTCCCTGCGCGGGTGTTCCGTATCTCGTTCACCGGTGAGCTGTCGTACGAAGTCAACGTCCAGGCCAACTACGCCATGGGCGTGCTGGAACAGATCATCGAAGCCGGCAAGAAGTACAACCTGACGCCATACGGCACCGAGACCATGCACGTCCTGCGTGCCGAGAAGGGCTTCATCATCGTCGGCCAGGATACCGACGGTTCGATGAACCCGGACGACCTCAACATGAGCTGGTGCGTGGGCCGCAACAAGCCGTTCTCGTGGATCGGCCTGCGTGGCATGAACCGCGAGGACTGCCTGCGTGACAACCGCAAGCAGCTGGTTGGCCTGAAACCGATCGACCCGACCAAATGGCTGCCGGAAGGTGCTCAGCTGGTGTTCGATCCGAAGCAGCCGATCCCCATGGACATGGTCGGCCACGTGACCTCCAGCTACGCAGCCAACTCCCTGGGCTACTCGTTCGCCATGGGTGTGGTCAAGGGCGGCCTCAAGCGCATGGGCGAGCGTGTCTACTCGCCGCAGGCCGATGGCAGCGTGATCGAGGCGGAAATCGTGTCTTCGGTGTTCTTCGATCCGAAGGGTGAGCGGCAGAACGTCTAAGGCCCCGGATGGCGGCGCAGCCTGAACCCATGGCTGCGCTGCCCTGACGAACAAGAATTCAAGGCAGGTACGAAATGAGCGCTATCAACGTCTTCCAGCAAAATCCCGGCGCTGAGGCCAAGGCCCAGTCGCCACTGCATCACGCCGATCTGGCCAGCCTGGTCGGCAAGGGTCGCAAGAACGCCGGCGTGACCTTGCGCGAACGCAAGTTCCTCGGCCATCTGACCCTGCGTGGCGACGGCCACAACCCGGAGTTCGCCGCTGGCGTGCACAAGGCCCTGGGCCTGGAGCTGCCTGTGGCATTGACCGTGGTCGCCAACGGCGACATGTCGCTGCAATGGGTCGGGCCGGATGAGTGGCTGCTGATCGTCCCGGGTGGTGAGGAACTGGCCGTCGAGCAGAAGCTGCGCGCGGCGCTTGAAGGCCAGCACATCCAGGTGGTCAACGTCAGCGGCGGGCAGAGTCTGCTGGAGCTGCGTGGGCCGAACGTGCGTGAAGTGCTGATGAAATCCACCAGCTACGACGTTCATCCGAACAACTTCCCGGTCGGCAAGGCGGTCGGCACCGTGTTCGCCAAGTCGCAACTGGTGATCCGGCGCACTGCCGAGGACACCTGGGAGCTGGTCATTCGTCGCAGCTTCGCCGACTACTGGTGGCTGTGGCTGCAGGACGCGTCGGCTGAGTATGGCTTGAGCATCGAAGGTTAAGGAGCGCTGAACATGAGTCGGGCACCGGATACCTGGATTCTCACCGCCGACTGCCCGAGCATGCTCGGCACGGTCGACGTGGTGACGCGTTACCTCTACGAGCAGCGCTGCTACGTCACCGAGCACCATTCCTTCGACGACCGGCTGTCTGGGCGTTTCTTCATTCGGGTGGAGTTTCGCCAACCGGACGATTTCGACGAAGCCGGCTTTCGTTCCGGCCTTGCCGAGCGCAGCGATGCCTTCGGCATGAGCTTCGAGCTGACCGCACCGAATCACCGCCCCAAAGTGGTGATCATGGTGTCCAAGGCCGACCACTGCCTGAACGATCTGCTGTACCGGCAGCGCATCGGCCAGCTGTCGATGGATGTGGTCGCGGTGGTGTCCAACCACCCCGACCTCGAGCCGCTCGCGCACTGGCACAAGATTCCCTACTACCATTTCGCCCTCGACCCCAAGGATAAGCCTGCGCAAGAGCGCAAGGTGATTCAGGTGATCGAGGAAACCGGTGCGGAGCTGGTGGTGCTGGCCCGCTACATGCAGGTGTTGTCGCCGGAGCTGTGTCGGCGTCTGGATGGCTGGGCGATCAACATTCACCACTCGTTGCTCCCGGGCTTCAAGGGCGCCAAGCCGTACCATCAGGCCTACAACAAGGGCGTGAAGATGGTCGGCGCCACGGCTCACTACATCAACAACGACCTGGACGAAGGGCCGATCATTGCCCAAGGGGTGGAGACCGTCGACCACAGCCACTACCCGGAAGACCTGATCGCCAAGGGCCGCGACATCGAGTGCCTGACCTTGGCCCGGGCGGTGGGCTATCACATCGAGCGGCGGGTGTTCCTCAACGCCAATCGGACCGTCGTGCTCTGAACCTGTTGGGGCTGCCGTGCAGCCCTTTCGCGACACAAGGCCGCGCCTGCAGGTGTCACATTCCCCCTGTAGGAGCGGCCTTGTGTCGCGAAAGGGTCGCACAGCGGCCCCAGCTTTTTCCTTGCCGCTAAATGGCATCTCCCTGTCGTTTCCAGTCAGCGCACATCGCCCTATCAAGCCCACAATTCCCTGCATTCCAGTAACACATGCCGCCCATGGATGGCGGCACGTTCAACCACCGCTGCATAAATACAAATCAAGCGAGGTAAGAGCATGTCTGGCAATCGTGGAGTGGTATATCTCGGCGCCGGCAAGGTCGAAGTGCAGAAGATCGACTACCCGAAAATGCAGGACCCGCGCGGCAAGAAGATCGAGCACGGCGTGATCCTCAAGGTGGTCTCCACCAACATCTGCGGCTCCGACCAGCACATGGTCCGTGGCCGTACCACTGCCCAGGTCGGCCTGGTCCTGGGCCACGAAATCACCGGGGAAATCGTCGAGAAAGGCAGCGACGTCGAGCGCATGCAGATCGGCGACCTGGTGTCGGTGCCGTTCAACGTCGCCTGCGGCCGCTGCCGCTCCTGCAAAGAGATGCACACCGGTGTCTGCCTGACGGTCAACCCGGCCCGCGCAGGCGGTGCCTACGGCTACGTCGACATGGGCGACTGGACTGGCGGGCAAGCCGAATACGTGTTGGTGCCCTACGCCGACTTCAACCTGCTGAAACTGCCAGAGCGCGACAAGGCCATGGAGAAGATCCGTGACCTGACCTGCCTCTCCGACATTCTGCCGACCGGCTACCACGGCGCTGTCACCGCAGGTGTTGGCCCAGGCAGCACCGTCTACGTCGCTGGCGCAGGCCCCGTTGGCCTTGCTGCCGCTGCCTCGGCGCGCCTGCTGGGCGCTGCCTGCGTGATCGTCGGCGACCTCAACCCGGCGCGCCTGGCCCACGCCAAGTCCCAGGGCTTCGAAGTGGTCGACCTGTCCAAGGACACCCCGCTGCACGAGCAGATCGTCGACATCCTCGGCGAGCCGGAAGTGGACTGCGCCGTTGACGCCGTAGGCTTCGAGGCCCGTGGCCATGGCCATGAAGGCGCCAAGCACGAAGCACCAGCCACCGTGCTCAACTCGCTGATGCAGGTGACCCGTGTTGCCGGCCAGATCGGTATCCCTGGCCTGTATGTGACCGAGGACCCGGGTGCGGTGGACGCCGCTGCCAAGATTGGCGCGCTGAGCATCCGCTTCGGCCTGGGCTGGGCCAAGTCGCACAGCTTCCACACCGGCCAGACCCCGACCATGAAGTACAACCGCCAGCTGATGCAGGCGATCATGTGGGATCGCATCAACATCGCTGAAGTGGTGGGTGTGCAGGTGATCAACCTGGATCAGGCGCCGGAAGGTTACGGCGAGTTCGATGCCGGTGTGCCGAAGAAATTCGTGATCGACCCGCACAAGATGTGGGGCGCGGCGTGATCGCGTGATGTAACCAAGAGCCCCTCACGATGAGGGGCTTTTTTCTGAATGGAGGATATCGGTAGCCAAAGTGGGTACAGCCGTAATGATCATTAACGTTGACGAATCTTCGAGTTGCCGTCGCTGACTCGGAAGCTCCCCGCCAAGTACGCTGTCAGATCGTTTGGGTTGTTGGCTCGCCGTGCCAGATCTTCGCCGCTAACGGTCAAGCCGCGCCGGAAATTCTCTAAGTTGCGGATATAGGCAGTGCTCACTGTGTTAGCCGAATCGACCAGTGCGTTAGCCGCCTGTGCGTTACGCAGGTTATTGCTCGCTTCCAGGAAGCTGTCCAGCTGTGTACGGGTAACGTGCACGGTAGCCGGGCCTTTATGGGGATCGGCAATCACTTCGAACAGCTCAGTGGTGCGTAACGTTCTACGTGTTGTTTCGCTAACCTGGCTGCTGGTATTCCTGCCCTTACCTGTCGTCACAATCGTCTTTGTGGTCAAGCTCTCATAGTGATCTACCTTGAAGCGCTGCACGATCCGCTTGCCCCAGGATTCCAGATAGCTAGGTGTACTGGGTGCCCTGGGAGTGAGCGCTGAGGCGGGTGGAACCCGGACCAGCACATGGCCACTGGGGTCGGTGTTGTTAATTGGATCACCGCTGCAATAGGTATAGGCGTTAGTGCCGCCTTGCCCGAAAGGGCTCCAGCTATCGGCTGAGAGAAATCGCATCAGCACTACACTTAGCGCTCGATAACCTTGCCCAAGGCGATAGCAGATAGAGTGTGGTTCGAAAAACTCGCCATTGAAGCCTGATGCAGTTCGTGCCGACGGCAGGTTAGGATCGTGACCGTAGGCTGAATAGAGGTGGTCTTCCGAATCGCCTTCGTCCGCAGCGACGAGAACCGAACCTTTATCGTCAGTGGCTAACAATGCGGTGCTCGGGTCGCCACCCACTTGATGTTCAGCCAGCGGCACATCCGCATGCCGGAAAATGGAGCGATGCTGGTCGCCTTGCTTGATGCAGATGAGCTTGTTGAGTTGGTAAAAGAAGAGCGTGCGATTCGGTGCTTTGTTCATGGCTAGACCACCTGCTGCGCGGGATGGATGGGCTCTCAGTGCAGCTCATTGTGAATACCTACAGGGATTTAGATACTGGCAAAAATGACAGTTTTAACCGTTCGCTGGCCCACCATCCCCAACCCTGCATCGTTCATCAGCGCTTTGGTCAGCACGCCTAAATCATGTTACGAGACCGAAGCCGCGGAGATGTCAGCGGAGGCATAAAAGGTTCAGAACTCTGGTTCAGCTGGACCTGTGCCGCGATAGCGGACAAGCCCAGTAACTCAGAAACGTCCCACAGGTAAGAGCAAATAACGAAAACCTAAGCAGATTTCATCTGTTCGCTGCTAATCGATCCGCGACAACGCGTTGGTGTGCTCAACACCTGTTCTACGTCGAATCAGACTTCAGGGTTGAAACCAAATCGGTCCCTAGGCTTACGTCCAGTCCAGTAGCCCGGCAAACTGCTTTCCGGAACATGACCACGGACCTCGCGAGCCGCTTTTGCGGGGTGAATTTCTCGTCGAAGCCTATTTAGTTCCTTGAGATTTTTCTTGATTAGAACTTGAGTGAATAGATAAGAGGGGCTTTCTCTTGGGTCTTCAACAAGCTGGGCCACGGCTCGTTCGTGTTTGTTTGCGTAGTGCCGGTCTTTGTTTGACAATATTGGCCTGGCCGGGAGTTGGTCGATCTGTTCGATGGTTTCCCGGTTGAAATAAAGTTTGGTAATGTCGACCCGTCCATCAGCTGCGCTGCGGGCGTTATCTCTTAACGTAAGGGGCTTCGCTTTGGCATTGTAGTGTGAGGCGTCATCATTATATCTTTTTATTCTTTCAAATTTTCTTTCCTGACGCCCCAGGAGGTTTTTAAGGCCTTTTATAAAGGCGTGGCCTGACGGATCTACCTGATTTATGGGGTCTCCGCTTACATAGCAGTAGCTGTTTAGCCCACCCGCTTCGAAGGGGCTCAAATTGTCAGGTGATTGAAAGCGCTTGAGTCCAGGGCTGTACGTACGGTATGAGCCGAGTAAGTAAACACATCTCGACAGATCTACCATTTCTCTGTTAAATCCAAACAAAGTGTTGGGCGAAGGTAGTTTTACATTAAAGCCATAAGCCGAATAGGCATGGGTTTCACGTGAAGTGCTGCTTATGACTTCGAAGATGGATCCATTCAAGTCGCTTGCCAATATGGATGCTGGGGTAGCGTCGTCACTGCAGGATTCTGCTAAGGCTATGTTGTTTGCTTGTATCACCCGGCGATTTTCGCCGCCTGAAAGTAATCCGGTAACGTTGTTTTTCTGATAGAAGACATATGTACGGCTGCGAGCGGGCATGGTGATCACCTTGGTATCGATCAGCAGGGTCATGTTCGACGCTTTAGTCTTCATGCGCTCTATGCTGAGCGTCAACTGGCAAAAATAATAGGCAAATACATCCTTGCGGATAATTGGCTGGTCGAAGCTGACAGCAGCTTCGGATCGACAAATTAAACTGACGAGGGCAGGGAACAATTTTCCCGGCTTTCGCTCCAATATCCGTTCCCGAGGTCATCCCGACCCACGAGGTCCCTCCCGATGAAAGCATTCACCCTGGCAACCCTCATGACCTTGGCCGCAAGCCCGGTGTTCGCCTTCAACCTGAGCGACGCCGCCAACGCCGTCTCCTCCATGCAGAGTCAGAAGCAACAAGGCCAGGTACAGGCGCCCGAGGGGCAGGCCGACCTGCTCAATACGCTGGGCAGCCAGTTGAACATCACCCCCGAACAGGCGGTGGGCGGGGCAGGGGCGATGCTGGGGCTGGCGCGCAACAACCTCAGTACCTATGACTATGGCCAGCTGAGCAAGGCCGTGCCGGGGCTGGACCTGCTGTCGGGGGCCAATGCCCTGGGCGGGCTGAGTGGGTTGGGTGAGTTGCTGGGTGAGAACAAGGACAGTCAGTGGGCCTTGAGCAAGGCCCTGGGCAATGATGTGGAAAGCCGCAGTGACCTGGACAACGCGTTCAAGGCGCTGGGGATGGATACCGGCATGATCGGCCAGTTTGCGCCGTTGATTCTGCAGTACCTGGGGCAGCAGGGGATTGCCGGATCGTTGTTGCAGAGCCTGGGGAGCTTGTGGACAACGCCTGCGCCGTTGGCTCAACCGTCGGTGTGATGATCTTTACGGCGCCAGTGCCGGCCTTTTCGCCGGCACTGGCTCCCACATGACAAGCACAGCAGGGCCACGTCCGCTCAGGCGGCTTCAGTGAAGTCCACCAGCCGGACCGGGCGGCGGAAGCCGGCGGTGAGCACTGCCAGGTAAGCCAGGCCCAGGGCGAACCAGCACAGGCCGATCACCAAGGTCAGCGCCGAGAGGCTGGTCCACAGCCACAAGGTCAGGCTCAAGCCCACCAACGGCACCAGGCCATAACACAGCAGCCCCTTGAGGTGACGCTGGGCGCGGTCATCCATCAAGTGGGTCTTCACCACTGCCAGGTTCACCGCCGAGAACGCCACCAGCGCACCGAAGCTGATCAGCGAGGCGAGGGTGGCGAGGTCGATCACCAGCGCCAACAACGAAAACGCCGATACCAGCACGATGGCGAACACGGGTGTGCCGAAGCGCGGCGACAGGTAGCCGAAGCTGCGCCGTGGCAACACGTTGTCGCGCCCCATGGTGAACAGGATGCGCGACACCGCTGCCTGCGAGGCCAGTGCCGACCCCAGGCTGCCAGCCACGTAAGCGGCAGTGAAGAAGTTGGCCAGAAATTGCCCGCCCGCCTTGAACATGACCTCATTGGCCGCGGCATCGGCATTGGCGAACGTGCTGCCGGGCAAGACCAGCTGGCTGACATAGGCCAGGACCGTGAACAGCACCCCTGCGAACAGCGTGGTGAGGATGATCGCCCGTGGCACGTCGCGGCGCGCGTCGCGGCATTCCTCGGCCAACGTCGAAACGGCATCGAAGCCCAGGAACGACAAGCACAGCACGGCGGCCCCTGCCATGATCGCGCCAAAGCCAGGCTGTGAGCCGTCGCCCAGCAGCGGCGACAGCAAGTCCACGGGCTGACCGCCCAGCGACTGGCACGACAGCGCGACGAACACCCCGATGAAGACGATCTGCGCGCCGACGATCAGGTTACTGGTCTTGGCCACCGAGTGGATGCCCACCACATTGAGCACGGTCACCAGCACGATCGCAGCCAAGGCAATCGACCAGGCCGGAATGGCCGGGAAGGCAATGTTGAGAAACAGGCCGATCAGCAGGTAGTTGATCATGGGCAGGAACAGGTAATCGAGCAGCAGCGACCATCCGGCCAGAAACCCTACGTTGGGGCCGAACGCCATGTTGGTGTACGAATAGGCGGACCCGGCGACCGGGAAACGCTTGACCATGAAGCTGTAGGAGGCCGCAGTGAACAGCATGGCCACCAGGGTGACCAGATAGGCGCTGGCGGTGCGCCCACCGGTGATCTCGGTGACGATGCCGTAGGTGGTGAAGATGGTCAGCGGGACCATGTACACCAGGCCAAAGAAGACCAGGGCGGGGAGGCCGAGGACGCGGCGCAGTTGGGCGGAGTTGGAGCTGGGTAGGTTGGCCATCGATCGATCCAGGCATTTTTGTAGTTGTGCTTTGGTCGATTTTTATCCACATGAGGGGGTGATGACAAAAAAGGATTACTTATGCTGATTATTAGCCAGGGTTC
The DNA here is from genome assembly GCF_052041965.1 of Pseudomonas sp. SMSB3. NCBI lineage: Bacteria > Pseudomonadati > Pseudomonadota > Gammaproteobacteria > Pseudomonadales > Pseudomonadaceae > Pseudomonas > Pseudomonas sp. SMSB3. The sequence continues at coordinate 46,895 of NZ_JBKGGV010000012.1, forward strand.
TAATCGAGGCGTGCGGTCACCCTCGGGGCGTGTCGCTCAGCGCAGTTCTGCCCGCAGCAGTTCGATCCGTCGATCCTTTTCCAGCCACAGTTGATTGACCCAGGCCTGCACGGTCTGGCGGAACGCCGGATCATTTTCGTAATCACCCGCCCACAGCGCGGGGTCCAACTCGCGTACCTGAATGTCGATAACTACCCGGCTGATGCTGCCGTTGAGCAACGCCCAGAAGCCCGGGGCCGGGTTGCCGGGGTAAACGATGGTGACGTCCAGCAGGGCATCGAGTTGCTCGCCCAGGGCCGCCAGCACGAACGCCACGCCGCCCGCCTTGGGCTTGAGCAGGTAGCGATAGGGCGATTGTTGTTCGCGGTGCTTGGCTTCGCTAAAGCGTGTGCCTTCCAAATAGTTGACCACGGTGACCGGCTGGCGCTTGAACAGCTCGCAGGCGGCCTTGGTGATTTCCAGGTCCTTGCCCTTGAGGTCGGGATGCTTGTCCAGGAACGCCTTGCTGTAGCGCTTCATGAACGGGTAATCCAGGCCCCACCAGGCAAGGCCCAGCAGCGGCACCCAGATCAGCTCCTTTTTCAGGAAGAACTTGAAGAACGGCGTGCGCCGGTTGAGGCTTTCGATCAACGCCGGGATATCTACCCAGGTCTGGTGATTGCTGATGGCAAGATACGAGGTGTCGCGGCGCAAGTTCTCCACGCCGCGAATGTCCCACGTCGTGGGGATGCACAGGGCGAAAATCGCCTTGTCGATTTCCGACCAGGTTTCCGCCACCCACATCACCGCCGCCGAGGCGTAGTCGCGTCCGCGACCGGGTAATACCAGCTTGAGCAACGCGAAGACCAACAGCGGGCAGATCAACACCACCGTGTTGAGCAGCAGCAGGGTGGTCGTAAGAATGCCGGTAAACAGGCGACGCATAGAGAGACTCTTGTTGTGGGAAATTAGCAGGGCGCAATGATAAGCAGCGCTGCGCGCTACGCCAAATATCCAATGCTCGGCGGCACAGACAAATGTTTCACAACATGTTGGCTAGGCTTGTGACCGCGAACCTATCTGCCCAGTGCAGTCTAAGCACTGACCCCTTTCAAGGAAGCCCGACTGTGAAACCACTGCTTGCCCTGTTATCGCTGCTGGCCCTGCCGGTGATGGCTGCCGATCCCACGCTCTATGGTCGCTACGAGAACATCAAGTTGCCTGAGCTGGGCGAAACGCTCAAAGCCAAGATGGACACCGGGGCCTTCACCGCCTCACTGTCCGCCAAGGACATCGAGATGTTCACCCGAGATGGCGATGAGTGGGTGCGCTTCCGCCTGGCGACCAAGGACTCGGACGGCAAGGTCTACGAACACAAGGTGTCGCGCATCAGCAAGATCAAAGGCCGGGCCGATGAAGAGGACGAGGGCGACACGCCGGAAGTGTCCAAGCGCCCGGTGGTCGACCTGGAGCTGTGCCTGGGTGAGGAGAAACGCACGGTCGAAGTGAATCTGGTGGACCGCAGCAGCTTCAATTATCCGCTGCTGATCGGCTCGAAGGCCTTGCGTGAGTTCAAGGCGGCGGTCAATCCGGCCAAGAAGTACACAGCGGGCAAGCCTGGCTGCTGATCCACAGCGTGGTTTGGCGCTCGTGCAGGAGCGCCCCGGCAAGGCGGCTCCTGCAAGGGTTGCAGCGCCGTCAGGCTGGCGGAGCGGTTGCCTGCATCGACGGTCGCTTGGCGACCTCGGCGTACCAGGCAGCCAAGCCGGGCTGACGCTCGCGCCAACCAAACGTTGGCTGACGCAGGTCCAGATACCCCAGCGCACAGGCCACGCCAATCGCCGCCAGATCGAAACCAGACGCCAGTTCCGCCAGGTGCTGCTGCTCAAGGTTGGCCAGGCTGCGGCGAATCTTCTCGGCTTGCGCCTCCAGCCAGGCATCCCAGCGCTTGTCTTCAGGGCGCAGGAAACGCTCGTAGCGGCTGGCCACCGCTGCATCGAGCATCGCATCGGCCTGCGATGCCAGGGTCATGCGCCGCCAGCGCGCCGAGCCCTCGCGGGGCAGCAGCGGTTGGCCAACGTGCTGCTGATCGAGGTATTCGCAGATGACCCGACTGTCATGCAGGACCGTACCGTCCGCCAGGCGCAAGGCAGGAATCTTGCCGATCGGATTGTCCTGGTTGAGCTGCGCGTCGGCATTGACCGGGCTGATGTTCACCGGCTGCAGGGTGACCCTGTCCAGCTGGCCAGTTTCGTGCAGCACCACCATGACCTTGCGTACGAAAGGCGACAATGGCGAGTGGAACAGGGTCATGCTGCCCATGGCTCAGTTGCCTTGCAGGCTTGGCGGCATGCACACACCGGTGCCGCCGATGCCGCAGTAGCCGTTGGGGTTCTTGGCCAGGTACTGCTGGTGGTAGGCCTCGGCGAAGTACACGGTCGGGGCCTGATCGATTTCGGTAGTGATTTCGCCGAAGCCGGCCTTGCTCAGCTCAGCCTGGAAAGCATCGCGGCTGGCCTTGGCCTGCTCGAGCTGCTCGGGGCTGGTGCAGTAGATTGCCGAGCGGTATTGGGTGCCGACATCGTTGCCCTGACGCATGCCTTGGGTAGGGTTGTGCAGCTCCCAGAACATCGCCAGCAGCTCGCGGTAGCTGACCCTGTCCTTGTCGTACACCACCAGCACCACCTCGGTATGGCCGGTCAGGCCCGAGCAGACTTCTTCGTAGGTCGGGTTCGGGGTGAAGCCGCCAGCGTAGCCGACCACGGTGCTGACCACGCCTTCACGCTGCCAGAAGCGCCGTTCGGCGCCCCAGAAGCAGCCAAGGCCGAAGATGGCGAAGTCGATAGCGCCTTCGAAGAAGGGGCCAAGCAATGGGGTGCCTTCGAACACGTAGTGGAACTCGGGCAACTGCATGGGCGTTTCGCGACCAGGCAGGGCCTGTTCCGCGGTAGGCATGACGTTTTTGTTCACCAGGATTTCCGAACGCAGGACCATGGCCGTTCCTCTGTAGGTCTGTGAATAGGTGCTGGGGCCGCTCGCACGTGGCCCGGATGAGGACTAGTGTGCCCGAGCTTGGCGTTGCTGTCAGGCCATTGGACCGCGCGGATAGCGCTTGAGTTTTTCTTCCAGCTCCCGGCCGGGAATGGGGCGGTCGAACAGGTAGCCCTGGCCCACGTCGCAGCGGTGCCGGCGCAGGAAGGCCAGCTGTTCCGGCGTCTCGATACCCTCGGCCACCACCTTTAGCTTGAGGTTGTGCGCCATGGCCACCACGGCAGAGGTGATTTCCATGTCGTCCTGGTTGTCAGGGATCTCGTTGATGAAACTGCGATCGATCTTGATGATGTCGATCGGAAATTTCTTCAGGTAACTGAGCGACGAATAGCCAGTACCGAAATCATCCATGGCCAGGGTCAGGCCCAGGGCCTTGAGCTCGTCGAGCTGGCGGTGGGTGTCTTCGGTGGCTTCGAGCAGAAGGCCCTCGGTCAGTTCCAGCTCGAGCAGGTGCGCCGGCAGGCCTTCTTCCTTGAGGATGGTGCCGATCGAGGCCACCAGATCCGGATCGGAGAACTGCTTGGGCGACAGGTTGATCGCGACATGCAGGCAACCCATGCCGGCCTGTTGCAGTTGCTGGCTCATGCGGCAGGACTGGCGCACCACCCACTTGCCGATGGGGATGATCAGGCCGGTTTCCTCGGCCACGCTGATGAACTGGTCCGGGCGGATCATGCCGCGCTCGGGGTGGTTCCAGCGCAGCAACGCCTCCAGCCCCAGCAAGCGTCCGCTACGCAGGCACAGCTTGGGCTGGTAGAACACCTCCAGTTCGTTCTGGGTCAGCGCGCGGCGCAGGTTGTTCTCGACGAACAGCTTGTAGCTGGCCTCGGCATTGAGCACTTCAGTGAACACTTGCACCTGGTGCTTGCCGTTGGCCTTGGCCTTGTGCAATGCCAGGCCTGCGTTCTTCATCAGCGTGGTCGGATCGCTGCCGTGCAGCGGCGCGCACGAGAGGCCCACGGAGGCGGTGACGTTGATCAGCTGGTTGTCGACGAACATCGGCTTGTCGAGGGTGCGCAGCAATTGCTGGGCGACGCTCTGGCCATCTTCCAGGCTGGTTTCATCGAGCAGCACGGCGAATTCGTTACTGGCGAAGCGGGCCAGCACGCCATTGGCGCTCAGGCTGTTGCGCAAGCGCCTGGCCAGGCTGACCAGCAGCTTGTCGCCGGTGTGGTGGCCCAGGCTGTCGTTGATGCGCTTGAAGTTGTCGATGTCCACCAGCAGCAGGCACAGCGGATTTTCGCTGTCACGGGCAAAGCGCTCGTCGAGCTTGCGGATGAACGCCGGGCGGTTGCCCAGGTTGGTCAGGTTGTCGGTGTAGGCCAGGCGCTCGATGCGTTGCTGGGCCATCTTGCTCTGGGTGACGTCTTCGTAGATACCGATGTAATGGGTCAGCTCGCGGTTGTCGCCATAGACCTTGGAAATTGACAGCTGGCCCCAGTAGGGTTCGAGGTTCTTGCGTCGGCTCTTGAACTCGCCTTGCCAGCTGTTGCCCATGGCCAGGCTCGACGGCGAGTCGAACAGCAGCTCGCTGAGGTTCTCCAGGGCTGGCAGCTCGGCCAGGTGGTGACCCTGCACCTCCTCGGTACTGTATTGGGTGATGGCGGTGAAGCTGGGGTTGACGTACTCGACCACGCCGCTGCGGTTGACCAGCAAAAAGGCGCTGGCGCTCTGCTCGACGGCGCGTTGAAACAGGTGCAAGGCGCTGGCCGCAGTGCGCCGGTTGTGGTTGGTGATGACCTGGGCGAACTGGTCGGCCAGTTCGCCGGCAAAGGCGATTTCGTCGGACTGCCAGGCCCTTGGCTGGCCGGTCTGCTCCAGGCACAGCACGCCCACCACTTGGCCATCGACGCGGATACTGGCATCGAGCATGGCGTTGTTGTCGGCGGACAGGCACTCGGCCAGTTCACGGGTTCGCGGGTCATGCTTGGCGTTGTGCGCATCGATGGCACGGCTGGCGTGCAGCGCTTCGAGGTAGTCGGGAAAGCGACTGGCATCGATGGGTTCCGGCAGACGGTGCAGTTGTTCGCTGCGCAGCCAGGCGCTGATGGGCTCCAGGCGCTGATCGTCGAGGTGCCAGATACTGGCGCTGTCGACCTTGTAGATCTCACAGGCGCTGCGGGTGATCAGTTGGGCGGCTTCGAGCAGCGAGTTTTCCGCGCTGTAACGCTGGCGAGCCAGACGCAGGATCAGGTCTTGCTGGGCGCGCACGCGCTCCAGGTGTTCGAGCTGCTCCTGCTGGGCGCGCTGGTTGATCTGCAGGGCCAGTTGCAGGCGATTGTTGCGCGACTCCAGGGCATGAGTGTCGAACTCGCTGTCGTCTTCGTCGTCCAGCACGCTCAGGTAGCCGCGCAGCAACTGGCGATTGTGCTGCTTGAACGCCTCGCCGGTTTCCATCAGGCGCAAGGTGTGGGTCTGCGTGTGCAGGATGTAGCGCACCCGGTAATAGCCACGATTGCTCAGTTGCAGCTGAATGTCGTCATGCAGCCGGTAGCGGGCCTCAGGCTCCATCAGGCTGGCATAGGGCGAATCGATCAACGCGCAGAGCTCCGAAGCTGGCAGGCCGAACTGTCGGTAGCAGGCTGGGTCCAGGTACAACATTGCCCAGTTCGCTTCGTTGAGCCTTTCGAAACGCAGCATGCCGAGCCGTGAAGGCACGGGGAGCTGCGTGACGACCTCGGCCGCCACACGGCTGGCGGCATCGGGTTGGCTTTTCATCGAAGACTCGCTTGAAGAGGGACGCGGTCTGAGCGACGGCGCATCTGGCAAGGTTGCATCATGTCCCTAGGGCTGGCAAGCGGCCATTAGGGCTGTCCTTTACATGTTTTCGGCCGCTCGGCGGGAAACTGTAATCGGCTGTGCGCGCCGCCGTTGACCAGGCAAAAAAAGCCCCGCCAAGGTGGCGGGGTTGAGGTACGAGCGTGGCAGCTCGAAAACGTTGCTGCCCCCGCGTACGGGGGCAGCGGGCTGCCTTACAGCAGCATGGTGCGGATGTCGCCCAGCACGTCGCCCAGACGCTTGGTGAAGCGCGCGGCGGCGGCGCCGTTGATCACACGGTGATCGTAGGACAGCGACAGCGGCAGCATCAGCTTCGGCTGGAAGGCCTTGCCATCCCAGACAGGCTGCATGGTCGCCTTGGAGACGCCCAGGATCGCAACTTCCGGCGCGTTGACGATCGGCGTGAAGCCGGTGCCGCCAATGTGACCGAGGCTGGAAATGGTGAAGCACGCGCCTTGCATGTCGTCGGCCGAGAGCTTTTTGCTGCGGGCTTTTTCAGCCAGCGCAGCGGCTTCGGCAGCCAGTTGCAGCAGGCTCTTCTGGTCGACGTTCTTGATCACAGGGACCAGCAGGCCGTCCGGGGTATCCACGGCGAAGCCGATGTTCACGTACTTCTTGCGGATGATGGCCTTGCCGCTTGGTGCCAGCGAGCTGTTGAAATCCGGCAGTTCCTTGAGCAGGAAGGCGCAGGCCTTGAGCAGCAACGGCAGCACGGTCAGCTTGACGCCGGCCTTCTCGGCCACGGCTTTCTGCGCGACGCGGAAAGCTTCCAGCTCGGTGATATCGGCGGAGTCGAACTGGGTCACGTGCGGCACGTTCAGCCAGCTGCGGTGCAGGTTGGCAGCACCGACCTGCATCAGGCGGGTCAGGGCCACTTCCTCGACTTCACCGAACTTGCTGAAGTCCACTGCAGGGATCGGCGGAATGCCAGCACCACCGGTCGCGCCGGCAGCAGCCGGGGCTTCCTTGGCCTTCTGCATCATCGCCTTGACGTAGACCTGCACGTCTTCCTTGAGGATACGGCCGTGCGGGCCAGTGGCGGCGACAGCGCCCAGCTCGACACCGAATTCGCGGGCCAACTGACGCACTGCAGGGCCTGCATGGACCTTGGCGTTGCTTGCCGCAGCCGGTGCGCTTGCAGCCGCAGCAGGCGCTGCAGCTGGGGCTGGTGCTGCAGCGGCAGGCGCGGCAGCCGGCGCCGCCTCAGCCTTGGCTGGAGCGGGCGCAGCCGCAGGGGCAGCGGCACCTGCGACCTTGAGCTTGAAGATCAGGTCGCCAGTGCCGACTTCGTCTTCGAGCTTGCACAGCACTTCTTCGACCACGCCGGCAGCCGGCGATGGAATCTCCATGGAGGCCTTGTCGGACTCCAGGGTGATCAGCGACTGGTCAGCTTCGACAGTGTCGCCAACCTTGACCAGCACTTCGATGATCTTGGCCTTGCCCGACGAACCGATGTCCGGCACGTGGATGTCCTGCACGCTGGCGCCAGCAGCCGGGGCCGGGGCCTCGGCAGGCGCTGCAGCTTCAGCGGCCGGCGCGGGCTCAGGCGCTTGCGCCGGTGCTTGGGCAGCTGCCTCAGGGGCCGCAGCGGCGCCCTCGGCTTCCAGGACCAGCAGTTCGTCGCCTTCTTTCAGGCGGTCGCCCAGCTTGACCTTCAGTTCCTTTATAACACCGGCCTTGGGGGCCGGGATTTCCATGGAGGCCTTGTCGGACTCCAGGGTCAGCAGGCTTTGATCAGCCTCGATACGATCACCGACCTTGACGAACAGCTCGATGATTTCACCTTCACCGCTGCCGATGTCAGGTACGCGAATGAGTTCGCTCACTTAAAAATACTCCTCAGCAGTCCAGTGGGTTGCGCTTGTCCGGGTCGATGCCGAACTTGGCGATGGCATCAGCCACAACCTTGGGCTCGATCTCGCCACGGTCAGCCAACGCTTCCAGGGCAGCCAGCACCACGAAGTGACGGTCGACTTCGAAGAAGTGACGCAGCTTCTTGCGGCTGTCGCTGCGACCGTAACCGTCGGTACCCAGGACCTTGAACTCTTTGCTCGGCACCCACTGACGAATCTGCTCGGCGAACAGCTTCATGTAGTCGGTGGAGGCGATGACCGGGCCCTTGCGCCCGCCCAGGCACTGCTCGACGTAGGTCTGCTGTGGCTTGTGGCCAGGCTTGAGGCGGTTGGCACGTTCCACGGCCAGGCCGTCGCGACGCAGTTCGTTGAAGCTGGTGACGCTCCACACGTCGGCACCGACGTTGAACTCTTCGCGCAGGATCTTCGCCGCTTCGCGGACTTCGCGCAGGATGGTGCCCGAGCCCATCAGCTGGACGTGGTGCGCCGCTTCGCGGGTGTCTTCCTCGAGCAGGTACATGCCCTTGATGATGCCCTCCTCGACACCGGCCGGCATGGCAGGCTGCTGGTAGGATTCGTTCATCACGGTGATGTAGTAGAAGATGTCCTGTTGCTCTTCGGTCATCTTCTTCATGCCGTCCTGGATGATTACCGCCAGCTCGTAGCCGTAGGTTGGATCGTAGGTGCGGCAGTTCGGGATGGTGCCCGCCATCATGTGGCTGTGACCGTCTTCGTGCTGCAGGCCTTCACCGTTGAGGGTGGTACGGCCGGCGGTACCGCCGATCAGGAAGCCACGGGTGCGGCTGTCGCCAGCGGCCCAGGCCAGGTCGCCAATGCGCTGGAAACCGAACATCGAGTAGAAGATGTAGAACGGCAGCATCGGCTGGTTGTGGCAGCTGTACGAGGTACCGGCAGCGATGAACGACGACATGGCGCCGGCTTCGTTGATGCCTTCCTCGAGGATCTGGCCCTTCTTGTCTTCGCGGTAGAACATCACCTGGTCTTTATCGACTGGCTCGTAGAGCTGGCCGACCGACGAGTAGATGCCCAGCTGGCGGAACATGCCTTCCATACCGAAGGTACGGGCTTCGTCCGGGATGATCGGCACGATGCGCTGGCCGATGTCCTTGTCCTTGACCAGTTGCGCCAGGATGCGCACGAAGGCCATGGTGGTGGAGATTTCGCGGTCGCCCGAGCCGTCCAGAATCGCCTTCAGCGTTTCCAGTGGCGGAGTCGGCACGCTGAAGCTCTTGGCGCGGCGCTGCGGCACGAAACCGCCCAGGGCAGCACGGCGCTCGGCCAGGTACTTGGCTTCGGCAGAACCTTCTTCAGGCTTGAAGAACGGCAGGTGCTCGAGGTCGGCATCCTTGACCGGGATGTCGAAGCGGTCACGGAAGTGACGCAGGCTGTCGACGTCGACCTTCTTGGTGTTGTGCGCGGTGTTCTTGGCTTCGCCGGCACCGGTACCGTAACCCTTGATGGTCTTGGCCAGAATGACGGTCGGCTGTTCTTTGTGGTTGACCGCCTGGTGGTAGGCCGCATAGACCTTGTACGGGTCGTGGCCGCCACGGTTGAGCTTCCAGATCTCGTCGTCGGACAGGTCTTCGACCATGGCCTTGAGTTCTGGCGTGTTGAAGAAGTTCTCACGCACGTATGCGCCGTCTTTGGCTTTGTAGTTCTGGTACTCGCCGTCGATGACTTCGTCCATGCGGCGCTGCAGGGCACCGTTGGTGTCCTTGGCCAGCAGTGGGTCCCAGAAACGGCCCCAGACCACTTTGTTGACGTTCCAGCCACCACCGCGGAACACGCCTTCGAGTTCCTGGATGATCTTGCCGTTGCCGCGTACCGGGCCATCGAGGCGCTGCAGGTTGCAGTTGATGACGAAGATCAGGTTGTCGAGCTTTTCGCGGCCGGCCAGGGCAATGGCGCCCAGGGATTCCGGCTCGTCGCACTCGCCATCGCCCATGAAGCACCAGACCTTCTGCTTGCCGGCCGGGATGAAGCCACGGGCTTCGAGGTACTTCATGAAGCGTGCCTGGTAGATCGCCTGGATCGGGCCCAGGCCCATCGACACGGTGGGGAACTGCCAGAAATCAGGCATCAGCCAGGGGTGCGGGTAGGAGGACAGGCCTTTGCCGTCGACTTCCTGGCGGAAGTTGTCCATCTGCTCTTCGCTGATGCGGCCTTCCATGAACGCGCGGGCGTAGACGCCTGGCGAGGCATGGCCCTGGAAGAAGATCAGGTCGCCGCCATGTTCTTCGGTAGGGGCCTGGAAGAAGTAGTTGAAGCCGATGTCGTACAGGGTGGCACTGGAAGCGAAGCTGGAGATGTGGCCGCCCAGGTCCGAGTCCTTGAGGTTGGTGCGCATCACCATGGCCAACGCGTTCCAACGCACCATCGAGCGAATGCGGCGTTCCATGAACAGGTCGCCAGGCATGCGTGCTTCGTGGGTGACAGGGATGGTGTTGCGGTATGGCGTGGTGATCGCGTACGGCAGCTGGGAGCCACTACGGGTGGCCAGCTCGCCCATGCGGGTCATCAGGTAATGAGCGCGGTCTTCGCCTTCTTTGTCGAGGACCGACTCCAGGGCATCCAGCCATTCCTGGGTTTCGATTGGATCGAGGTCTTGCATGGCTTGCTCCAGGGCGGAAAGGCCACCAGAATCGGGGGCCTGAGTTTGCGACTGGCCTTATGGGCAGACGTCGTGAATTCTTGGATTACCGGGGTGTCTCCCGGCGCCGTGTAGTTTTACTACATTTGCTCCGGCATTTCATGCTTTTGCATCCAATGGGTAGTAGTAAAACTACAGAAATGCGACGTTTGGTCGCACCTCGGCTTGTGAGGAAAAACGTTCATGTTGGTTGGCTTGGTGTCGAGAGCGGGCGAATCTTGATGATTAGTGCCAGGGATTCGGTTTTTTCAGCTATTTCCAACTTTTGTACGACAGTCCAACCGTGTGCCGGATTCCTCGCGGCTGCTTTTCCTCCTCCATTTCACGCCGATCAAGGATAGCCCATGCGCCTGCCTTTGCCGCCCGAACTGCCTGAATCCCTGCAACCGCTGGTCGTGCGCAACCAGCAGTTTCTGCGCGATGCCGTGGCCGGCAATGCCGACCTCGATCTGCAGGCGTTGACCCCAGCCTACCGCCAGCAGTTCGATCAGGTCGCCGCTGCCAGCGACTTCGTGCTCGCTGCGGTCCAGCGCGAACCGGCGCAATTGCTCAGCCTGATCGCCAGTGGCGAGCTGGAACGGCGCTACGGCCCAGGCGAGTTGCGCACGCAGATCGCTGCAGCGGCCCAGGCCGCGCAAAGCGAGGAAGAACTGGCGCGTCACCTGCGCCGCGCGCGCAATCGCCAACAGCTGCGAATCATCTGGCGCGACATCACCCGGCAGGCTGCACTCGGCGAAACCTGTCGCGACCTTTCGGACCTCGCTGACGCCGCCATCGATGAAGCCTACCAGTGGCTGTACCCGCGTCACTGCCAGCAGTTCGGCACGCCGATCGGCAACCGCAGCGGCCAGCCGCAACATATGGTGGTGTTGGGCATGGGCAAACTGGGGGCAGGGGAGCTGAACCTGTCGTCGGACATCGACCTGATTTTCGGCTTCCCCGAGGGCGGCGAGACCGAAGGCGTCAAGCGTTCGCTGGAAAACCAGGAGTTCTTCACCCGCTTGGGCCAGCGTCTGATCAAGGCCCTGGACCCGGTGACCGTCGATGGCTTCGTATTTCGCGTCGACATGCGCCTGCGCCCCTACGGCTCGGCTGGCGCGCTGGTGCTGAGCTTCAATGCCCTGGAACAGTATTACCAGGACCAGGGGCGCGACTGGGAGCGCTACGCCATGATCAAGGCGCGGGTGGTGGCCGGTGATCAAACCGCCGGGGCGCAATTGCAGGAAATGCTGCGCCCATTCGTCTACCGCCGCTATCTGGATTTCTCCGCCATCGAAGCGCTGCGCACCATGAAGCAGCTGATCCAGCAGGAGGTGCGGCGCAAGGGCATGGCCGACAATATCAAGCTGGGTGCCGGGGGCATTCGCGAAGTCGAGTTCATCGCCCAGGCGTTCCAGTTGATTCATGGCGGGCGCGACTTGAGCCTGCAACAGCGGCCGCTGCTCAAGGTCCTGGCAACCTTGGAAGCTCAGGGTTATCTGCCGCCGGCAGTGGTTGCCGAACTGCGTGAGGGTTATGAGTTTCTGCGCTATACCGAGCATGCCATCCAGGCCATCGCCGACCGCCAGACGCAGATGCTGCCGGACAACGACCTGGACCGCGCGCGTATCGCCTTCATGCTCGGCTTCGCCGACTGGCAGGCGTTCCATGCCCAGTTGATGCACTGGCGCGGGCGTATCGACTGGCATTTTCGCCAGGTCATCGCCGACCCCGACCCCGACGACGACGAAGGCGAGGGTGAGCTGGTGGTGGGCGGCGAATGGTCGCCGTTGTGGGAGCAGGCCCAGGACGAAGAGGCCGCTGGTCGCCAGTTGGCCGAGGCTGGCTTCGAGCAACCAGCCGAGGCCCTGCGCCGGCTGGGCGGGTTACGCGCCAGCCCGCAGCTGCGCTCGATTCAGCGCATTGGCCGTGAGCGCCTGGACGCATTCATTCCGCGCCTGCTGGCCCAGGCGGTAGAGCATGACAACCCGGACCTGGTGCTCGAACGCGTACTGCCGCTGGTCGAAGCTGTCGCGCGGCGCTCGGCCTACCTGGTGCTGCTCACGGAAAACCCCGGCGCCTTGCGGCGTCTGTTGACCCTGTGCGCGGCCAGTCCATGGATTGCCGAGCAGATCGCACGCTACCCGCTGCTGCTCGATGAGCTGCTCAACGAAGGGCGTCTGTTCAGCCCACCGTTGGCGCCAGAGTTGGCGGCCGAACTGCGTGAGCGCCTTACCCGTATTCCCGAGGACGATCTCGAACAGCAGATGGAGGCGCTGCGGCATTTCAAGCTGGCCCACAGCCTGCGGGTGGCCGCCTCGGAAATCAGCGGCAATCTGCCATTGATGAAGGTCAGCGATTACCTGACCTGGCTGGCCGAAGCCATTCTCGACCAGGTTCTGGCCTTGGCCTGGCGCCAGACCGTGGCTCGCCACGGCCAGCCCCAGCGCAGTGACGGCAGTGTGTGCGATCCAGGCTTCGTGATCATCGGTTACGGCAAGGTCGGCGGCCTGGAACTGGGCCATGGCTCGGACCTGGACCTGGTGTTCATCCATGACGGCGACCCGAATGCTGAAACCGACGGCGCCAAGCCGATCGATGGCGCCCAGTTCTTCACCCGCCTGGGCCAACGCATCATTCACCTGCTGACCACCCATACCAACTCCGGGCAGCTCTATGAGGTGGACATGCGCCTGCGTCCCTCGGGTGCAGCCGGGCTGTTGGTCAGTTCGCTGGGCGCCTTCGAGCGCTATCAGCAGAACGAGGCCTGGACCTGGGAGCATCAAGCGCTGGTGCGTGCCCGCGTGCTGGTCGGCTGCGCGCAGGTGGCCACGGCGTTCGAGGGCGTACGCGCCAGGGTGCTCGGCCAGCCGCGTGACCTGGCGAAGCTGCGGGTGGAAGTCAGCGAGATGCGCGCCAAGATGCGTGACAACCTGGGTACCAAGGCCACCGCGGCCGGGACCGCAGCCAATGCCTACGAGGCGGGTGTGGCGTTCGATATCAAGCAGGATGCCGGCGGTATCGTCGATATCGAATTTATGGTGCAATACGCCGCTTTGGCCTGGTCTGACCAGCACCCGGCCATACTCCGATGGACCGATAACATCCGCATTCTGGAAGAGCTGGAGCAGGCAGGCTTGATGCCGGCCAGTGACGCGGTGCTGTTGCGTGAGGTGTACAAGGCCTTCCGCTCGGCGTCGCACCGCCAGGCCCTGCAGAAGCAGGCCGGGGTGATCGATGCGGCGCAGTTTGCCGACGAGCGTCGCGAGGTGCGGCGCATCTGGAGCGAGTTGGGGCTGACCTGAGATAGCCGCCGCCAGGGCGCCTGCCTCGACGGCAGTGGTACACTGTCGGCCACATAGCCTGAATATAAAGAGGGGAGGCCAGGCGGTATGCAGCCTGTAGCCTCCCCGAGCGTTTCTGGACTAAGCATGAGAATACTGATCATTGGCCCCAGCTGGGTCGGCGACATGGTGATGGCGCAGACCCTGTTCCAGTGCCTGAAACAGCAGCACCCCGACTGCGTGATCGACGTGCTGGCCCCCGAGTGGAGCCGGCCAATCCTCGAGCGCATGCCCGAAGTGCGCCAGGCCTTGAGCTTCCCGCTCGGCCATGGGGCGCTGGAGCTGGCCACGCGGCGGCGCATCGGCAAATCCCTGGCCGGTCAGTATGACCAGGCCATCTTGTTGCCCAATTCGCTGAAGTCGGCGCTGGTGCCGTTCTTTGCCGGCATTCCCAAGCGCACCGGCTGGCGCGGCGAGATGCGCTTTGGCCTGCTCAACGATGTGCGCAAGCTCGACAAAGCCCGTTATCCGTTGATGATCGAGCGCTTCATGGCCTTGGCCTACGCGCCGGACGCCGATTTGCCGCAGCCCTATCCGCGGCCGCACCTGCAGATCGAGGCGCACAGCCGCGAGGCTGCGCAGGCCAAGTTCGGCCTGACCCTGGACCGCCCTGTGCTGGCGCTGTGTCCAGGCGCCGAGTTCGGTGAGGCCAAGCGCTGGCCTGCCGAGCATTACGCCGCCGTGGCCGACGCGATGATTCGTCAGGGCTGGCAGGTGTGGCTGTTCGGCTCGAAAAACGATCACCCGGTCGGCGAGCAGATCCGCGAGCGGCTGATCCCGGGGCTAAGAGAAGAATCGTACAACCTGGCCGGCGAAACCTCGCTGGCCGAGGCCATCGACCTGATGTCCTGCGCCGATGCCGTGGTGTCCAACGATTCTGGCCTGATGCACGTGGCGGCGGCGCTCAATCGCCCGCTGGTGGCAGTCTATGGCTCGACCTCGCCCGGTTTCACGCCGCCGCTGGCCGAACAGGTCGAAGTGGTGCGCACCGGCATCGAGTGCAGCCCGTGCTTCGACCGCACCTGCCGTTTCGGCCATTACAACTGCCTGCGCCTGCTCGAACCCGGCATGGTCATCGCCGCGCTCACCCGGCTGGGTGGGCCAAACATCATCGACGTGCTGGCCGAGGTCGACTAAGTGCGGGTACTGATCATCAAGACCTCGTCGCTGGGCGACGTGATCCACACCCTGCCGGCGTTGACCGACGCCGCCCACGCGGTGCCCGGGATCCGCTTCGACTGGGTGGTCGAAGAAGGTTTCGCCGAGATCCCCGGCTGGCATCCGGCGGTCGACCGGGTGATTCCGGTGGCGATTCGGCGCTGGCGCAAGAACCTCTGGCAGACCCTCAAGAGCGGCGAGTGGAAGGCCTTCAAGCAGCGCGTGCGCGAGCGTCGGTATGACCTGGTGATCGATGCCCAGGGTTTGGTCAAGTCCGCCTGGCTGACCCGCTACGTGAAAGCACCGGTAGCCGGACTGGACCGCTACAGCGCCCGCGAGGGCTGGGCCAGTCGCTTCTACGACAGGCGCTTGTCGGTGGCCACCGGGCAGCATGCGGTCGAGCGCGTGCGCCAGTTGTTCGCCATGGCCCTGGCCTATGACCTGCCCGAAGGCGTCGGCCACTACGGCCTGGATCTCGAGCGTTTGCAATTGCCGCCCGCCGCGCCTTATGTGGTGTTTCTGCACGGCACCACCTGGGCCACCAAGCACTGGCCCGAAGCCTACTGGCGCGAGCTTGCCGAGCGCATGGGCCGACGCCAGCTGCAGGTGCGCCTGCCCTGGGGCAACACTGCGGAAAAAGCCCGTGCCGAGCGCATCGCCCAAGGCTTGAACAATTGCCAGGTGCTCCCCAAGTTGAATCTGGTCGGCGTCGCTCGCGTACTGGCGGCGGCGAAAGCCTGCGTGGCGGTCGATACCGGCCTTGGCCACCTGGCGGCGGCACTCGATGTGCCGACCATCTCCCTGTTCGGCCCGACCAACCCGGGCCTGACCGGCGCCTACGGACGGACCCAGGTACACCAGGCCAGCGACTGGTCTTGCGCGCCTTGCCTGCAGAAGAAATGCACCTATAAGCCGAGCGCCGAGGACCTGCGCCGGTTCGATCTCAAACGCGAGTGGCCATTGTGCTTCACTCGCCTGAATCCCGAGCATGTGGCGAGCCGCTTGAGCGCGCTGCTGCTGGCTGAGGATGTCCGTTGATGCAACTGGCTTTCGTACTCTACAAATACTTCCCTTTTGGCGGACTGCAGCGCGACTTCATGCGCATTGCCCTGGAATGCCAGAAGCGCGGCCACCAGATCCGGGTCTACACGCTGATCTGGGAAGGCGACATTCCACCGGGCTTCGAAGTGCTGGTGGCGCCGGTCAAGGCCGTTTTCAACCACCGCCGTAACGAGAAACTCAGCGCCTGGATGGCGGCCGACCTGGCCAAGCGCCCGGTGGATCGGCTGATCGGTTTCAACAAGATGCCGGGGCTGGATGTGTATTACGCCGCCGACGGTTGTTTCGAAGACAAGGCGCAGACCTTGCGCGGCGGTCTGTACCGGCGCTGGGGCCGCTACCGGCACTTCGCCGAGTACGAGCGCGCCGTGTTCGCCAAGGACGCCAGCACCGAGATCCTGATGATTTCCGAGGTGCAGCAGCCGTTGTTCATCAAGCATTACGGCACGCCGGTGGAGCGTTTCCACCTGTTGCCGCCGGGTATTTCCCAGGACCGCAGGGCGCCGGACAACGCTGCCGAGATCCGCGCCGACTTTCGCCGCGAATTCAACCTGGGCGCCGATGACCTGTTGCTGGTGCAGATCGGTTCAGGCTTCAAGACCAAGGGTGTCGACCGCAGCCTCAAGGCATTGGCGGCGCTGCCGTCGGCCTTGCGCAAGCGGACTCGGCTGATGGTCATCGGCCAGGACGATCCCAAGGTGTTCCAGCTGCAGAGCGCGGCGCTGGGCTTGGGCGAGCAGGTGCAGTTTCTCAAAGGTCGCAGCGATATCCCGCGCTTTCTGCTGGGCGCCGACCTGTTGATCCACCCGGCCTACAACGAAAACACCGGCACCGTGCTGCTCGAAGCGCTGGTAGCCGGTTTGCCGGTGCTGGTGTCCAAGGTCTGCGGCTACGCCCACTACATTGCCGAGGCCAACAGTGGCCTGGTGCTGGACGAGCCGTTCGAGCAAGAGCAGCTCAACGGCTACCTGCAGCGCATGCTCGAAGACCCGCACGCCCGTGCCGACTGGTCGCGCAATGGTCTGGCGTTTGCCGACAGCGCTGACCTCTACAGCATGCCGCAGCATGCTGCCGATGTGATCCTGGGGCAGGAGAACGCATGAAGCTGATAGTGGCCGAACCCTTCAAGCGGCTGTGGGCCGGGCGCGATCCGTTCGTGGCCGTCGAAGCCTTGCAAGGTGAGGTATACCGCGAGCTCGAAGGGCGCCGGACCTTGCGTACCGAAGTCGCTGGCGAAGGTTTCTTCGTCAAGATTCACCGTGGTATCGGTTGGGGCGAAATCTTCAAGAACCTGTTCACCGCGAAATTGCCGGTGCTTGGTGCCGGCCAGGAATGGCGAGCCATCCAGCGCCTGCATGAGGCCGGCGTGCCAACCATGACCGCGGTGGCCTACGGCGAGCGCGGCAGCAACCCGGCCAGCCAGCATTCGTTCATCATCACCGAGGAACTGGCACCGACCATCAGCCTTGAAGATTTCAGCATCGACTGGCGCCAGCAGCCACCGCAGCCACGTCTGAAACGCGCGTTGATCGCCGAAGTGGCGAAGATGACCGGCACCATGCACCGCGCCGGGGTCAATCACCGTGACTGCTACATCTGCCACTTTCTGCTGCACACCGACCGCCCGGTGACGGCGGATGACTTCAAACTGTCGGTGATCGACCTGCACCGCGCGCAGACCCGCGCGACAATCAGCCGGCGCTGGCGCGACAAGGACCTGGCCGCGCTGTACTTCTCGGCCCTGGACATCGGCCTGACGCGGCGTGACAAGTTGCGCTTCCTGCGCGGTTATTTCCAGCGCCCGCTGCGCCAGGTGCTGGCCGAAGAGGCGAGCCTGCTCGCCTGGCTCGAGGGCAAGGCGCAGAAACTCTACGATCGCAAGCAACGCTATGGGGATGCACTCTGATGGCGGGTTGGACACTGGCGCCAGGCTATCAACACCTGGCGGCGGACTTCGGCAGCCTCGACGCGGTATTCGCCTTGCAGGGCGAGCGCCTCACGCGCGACCCGCTCAGCGAGGTCGTGCGCGTCGAGCGCGATGGGGTCAATTATTACGTCAAGCGCTATACCGGCGCTGGCAAACACATGCGCCGCTACCTGGGGCGCCCGCGCATCAAGGCTGAATGGCAGAACCTCAAGCAGTTCGCCAAGTGGGGCATCCCGACGGCCGAGGTGGTGGCCTGGGGGCTGGAGCGCAAGGGTCTGGCCTTTGGTCGCGGGGCGATGATCACCCGTGAATTGCCGCACACCGAAGACCTATCGGCGCTGGCCGAACGGCACGACGCGCGCCTGGCCGATCGCGCCTGGGTCGATCAGCTGAGCCGCCAACTGGCTCGCCACACCCGGGTCATGCACCAGCACCGCTTTGCCCACAACGACCTCAAGTGGCGCAACTTGCTGGTGGACGATCAGGGTACGCTGTTCTTCATCGACTGCCCGACCGGCGACTTCTGGCGTGGCTTCATGTGGCGGCATCGCTTGATCAAGGACTTGGCATGCCTGGACAAGGTGGCCAAGTATCACCTGTCGGCGACCCAGCGCCTGCGCTTCTACCTGCAGTACCGTGAGCGCGAGCGCCTGAGTGCGCAGGACAAGCGCCGGATTCGCCAGGTACTGGGCTTCTTCGAGGGAAGGGAATGACCGATTACCTGGCCAGTACCGATCTTGCGTTGCTCAAGCGCCATGGCTTGAATGATTTCGAAGCGCTGTGGGCGCTGCAGCTGGACGCGGTGGATGAACCCAACACGGCACGTGGCGGTTGGAGTAGCGTCTATCGCCTGGAGCTGGAGGGCAAGGGCTACTACCTCAAGCGCCAGTGCGACTACCTGACCCGCAGCTTGCACCGACCGTTCGGCGAACCGACCTTCTCCCGCGAGTTCCGCAACATCAGCCGTTACCAGAAGCTGGGCATCCCGGCGCTGCAGGCGGTGTTCTATGGCGAGCGCAAGCACAACGGCCAGCACCGGGCGATGCTGATGACCCGCGCGCTGGATCAATGGAACGATCTTGACAGCCTGCTGGCCCAGTGGCCCGAGCTGGACGACGCGGCCCGCATCGCTATTCTCAACGCCTGCGGGCAGCTGGCGCGCACGCTGCACGGGGCCGGCCAGGTGCATGGCTGCTTCTATCCCAAGCACATCTTCCTGCGCCCGCGTCGCGAAAGCTGGGAAGCGCAACTGATCGACCTGGAAAAAACCCGGCCACTGCTGTTTGGCATGCGCGATCGCCTGCGCGACCTAGAGCCATTGTTGCGCCGTGCACCGATCTGGAGCGAAGCGGACGTGCGCCAGCTGCTGGCCGCTTACCTGCAACAACCTGCCGCCAGCACCCTGGTCGATACCTGGCTGCAACGCCTGATGCACCGCCGTCGTGAAAAGGAGGCCCGTTGATGCGCTTGTCCGAACTGCAAGCAGCTGGGCGCAGCCCGACGCTGCCGTTGAGCATCACCCTGGCCGATGCGGCCGGCAGCGCGGATCTGCAACTGCTCAGCCTGCTGCGCGTGCTGCCGGGGCAGCGCTACGTCGGCGCCGCCATCTGGCGCGGCACGCCGGTCCTGGCCAAGCTGCTGGTCGGCGGTAATGCCGCGCGGCATTTCCAGCGTGAACTCGATGGCGTCAGGCTGCTGGCGCAACAGCACCTGACGACACCGAAGCTGCTCGCCGATGGGCTTGTCGAGGGCGAGGGCGGCTGGTTGCTGTTCGAGTTTCTCGATGGCGCCGAGAGCCTGGCCGATGCCTGGGCGGCGGTCGAGGCGATGCCGGTGCTGGCTGACGAGCAGCAGGCGGTGTTGGCCGAAGCGCTCACTGCCGTTGCGCAGATGCACGCGCAAGGGCTGTGGCAGGAAGACCTGCACCTGGACAACCTGCTGCGCCATGGCGGCAAGCTGTACTTGATCGATGGCGCCGGCATCAAGGCCGAGACGCCAGGGCAGCCGCTCACGCGTGCGCGCGTGCTGGAAAACCTCGGGGTGTTCTTCGCCCAGTTGCCCAAGCGTCTGGAACCCTTCATCGAAGAGCTGCTGGTGCACTACCTGCTGGCCAACGCCGAGCACGCCTTGCCGATGGAAGCGCTGCAGAAGCAGGTCGACAAGGTGCGCCACTGGCGGCAGAAGGACTATCTGGAAAAAGCCGGCCGCGAGTGCAGCCTGTTCAGCGTCGAGCGCAGTCTCTCCGGGCTGCGCGGGATTGCACGTGACCAACTGCCGGACCTGCTTGCGGTGCTGGAGCAGGCCGATGCGTTGCTCGAGCAAGGCCACCTGTACAAGACCGGAGGCGCGGCCAGCGTGGCGCGCATCGAGGTGCAGGGGCGCTCGCTGATCCTCAAGCGCTACAACATCAAGAACACTGCCCATTGGTTCAAGCGCTTCTGGCGCCCTAGCCGGGCCTGGCATTCGTGGATCGAAGGCCAGCGTCTGATGTTTCTCGACATCGCCACGCCCCGGCCCTTGGCGGTGCTGGAGCAGCGGGTGCTGGGGCTGCGTAGCCGGGCCTACCTGGTCACCGAGTACCTCGACGGGCCGGACTTGAGCGAGTGTTTCGCGCCCTATGTAGACAGTGGTGATGCCCCCCAGGAACAGCTCGATGCCCTGGTTCAGGTCATGCAGCAGTTGATCCGCGAGCGCATCAGCCATGGCGACTTCAAGGGGCATAACCTGTTCTGGGCCGATGGCAAATGGTGGCTGATCGATCTCGACGCCATGTGCCAGCACGCCACTGGGCTCAGCTTTGCGCCAGCCTACGCCCGGGACCGGGCGCGGCTGCTGCGCAACTGGCCGAGCGGCAGCGCGCTGTACCAGCGCCTGGATCAGTTGCTGCCCAAACTCACCGAATAGGCCGCAGGCAGGGCCAGCCAGTCGCTGCTGCGCCCTGCCTGGCGCACTTGGATGCGCCATTGTTCATCTCGCCAGCGCAGGACCGCCCATGGCACCACCCCGGCCGTGTCAGCCTCAGGTATCGGCAGGTGGTAGCGGCCCGCCAGGATGTGCTGGCGCAGCGGCAACTGTCCGGCGTCGGTCTGCAGGTACAGTTGCCCATCCGCATCATGCAGGCCATCGGCTGCGCTCAGCGCGGTGCCCTGTAACGGCGCCGGCAAGCGGCAGCTGTCGAGCAGCAACTGCAGATCCGGCAGGCCGTCGTACCAGAGCAACGGTGAGTCGATTACCCAATCGCCGTTGGCCAGGCGTTTGACCGGTTGGGTCAGGTAGGCGTCCGGTTGGTCCGGGTCGATCGCCCCCCAGCGACTGCCATCGAACGTCACTTTGTAGTAGCGGCCATGGCTGTCCTGCACGTAGTACTGGGACAGACCCTCGAAGGCCGAGGCTTTTTCATGCACCTGTTCCCCGTACAGACCGTTGATGTGGTAACGCAGGTTGCTGCTGTCAGGCTTGACGCTATAGCGCAGTGGCAATAACAGCGGCGGTGGCTTGGGTATGCCGCGCAACACACGCCGCACCAGCCCGGTGCTGACCAGGCTGGTGCCGGCGTCGTTGGCATGGCTCAGGGCATTGTAGGCATGGGTCAGCACGCCATTGAGGTCTTCGTGCCGGTAAGCGTCCACGCCTTTCCAGATCTCCAGCACCATGCGCCCAAGCGTCAACGGCACCATGACTTTGATCGGCAGAAAGATGCTGATGAGATCAAGCAGTGTCCAGCTCAGGGTGACCGCCTGGTGGAGGTCTGCCTCGGCCGTGGTCTGGCTGTCGGCGTCTGCCAGTGCCAGCATGCTGCGCACCTCGGCCATGTAGCAGGCGTGGAACAGATCGTCCTCGATGGCGGGGGTCTGCAAGCGCCTGGCCAGCTGTCCTTTGACCAGCCAGCGCTCAATCTGCTCAGCGGGCAACAGCGGCAGACGCTGTGCCAGATAGGTGCGCAGCGCGGGCTTGGCACGGACCAGGCGCAACAGCGCACGGGGGCTCGCGAACGAGCGCCAGGCACGGCGGTCCGGGGCGTCGGGGGTATACAGCACAAAGGCGTTTGTATTTGGCGAGCCGCTGCTCAAGAGCAGCACGCCCAGCACGGTGTGCTGCTCGATCAGCAGCTGCCGAACGATTACCGGATGCCCATCGATACGTGGGCGCAGGGCGTTGTGTGGCTGGGAAATGACCTGCTCGACCCAACGGTAGTCGCGTTCGTCCCAGTCCTGGGCAAGGTGCCCGGCATAACGCGCCTTGGCGGCTTCGGCACGCATGCGCGCGCGATTGATCACGCTGTGGGCGCGCAAGCGCCATTGGCCGGCGGCAGTGTCCAGCAGCTGCGTGCGCAGGTAATCGGCATAGCTCGCGCCGACGTTCAGGCTTCTGACCATCGCTTTGATGTAGGCAGGCGTCAAGCCAGCAGGCAAGGCCCTGCTGTCACTTGCGCTGACGCGTGCAGTCAGCCAGTAGTCGTAGTCGAACCATGCCACGTTATGCCTGGCCAGCTCGTCCAGCGAATAGCGCACAGCGACCGCTTCGATCAGTTGGCCGCCGACCTTCTGAAAGCCCCGCCAGGTGACGTGGGTCGAGGGTTGCAGCGGGTAGATCCATGGCCCGGTCTGGCGGGTGTGAACCACGGTGACGAAAGTCTGCTCGGGGGTCAGGTCCAGCCCCAGGTCATGGCGCAGGCGTGCTTCGACACGCTGGCGGGCCCAAAGCTGCAGGGTGTCTTGTTGCTGAAACTGGCGTAGGGTCAGGATGCCGGGCGCTGCTACCCGCTCGCCTGCGGCCACCAGTTCCTGCATGCCCTGCATGATGTGGGCAAGCGCTTGCGGACTCGCCGAACGCATCCAATTAGGCAGGTTTTTTTCCAGCAGAGCGGCGTAGCGCGTGGCCAGCAGCGTCTTGCTGCCTGCATCCTCGGCCAGCTGCAGAGCCCGACGGAGTTGCTCGACGCTTGGCGCGGCGTCGCTCGAGGGGCTTGACCATACCTGATTCAGTCGCAGCCGCTGCGCTTCGATCAAGCTGTCGACTTGTGCCAGCAGTGGATCATCGGCGTACCACTGGTAACGCAATTGATCGGCCTGGCGGGCACTGGCCAGGCTGTCTGGTTCGACCAGCAACTGCAGCAGCTGCCTGCCCTGGATCGGGTCGTCGACGCGCTCGCTCAGCTCCTGGTGCAGGGCCTGCAGTGAGTCGTAGCTCTCCAGTCCCTGACCCAGCCCGAACACCAGCACTGGCCCAGTCGGGTGCTGAGGATCGAGGTCGCGGCCTTCGGCCTGGCCGAGAACCATGACGAACAGGCCTGGTATGGCCGCACGCCAGGCCGGGCGGCTGCGCGACAGCACTGGCCGGTAGATCTGGGCGCGGCGCTCCAGCGCCTGATGGTGGCGTTGCCAGGCCTGCGGCATGTCGAGCAGCACGCTGAACGCTGCGGCTTGCTCGGCGCTCAAGGTGCCGTCGCTTACGCGCAGAGCGGATTCGGCGTGGAGCATGGCGCGACGGCTCTCGGCCAGCTGTTCACGGCGCGACAGGCCCTGGCTGTTCGGCGAGGCCCAATAGTCGGCCAGGTCGCCGTGCAGTTGCTGGCGTGAAGGCAGCGGTGTGTTGATGACCGGCATCGCCGCGAGCGATGCCACTATCTGGTCGTGAAGCGAATCGATGCGTTGCAAAGGTAGCATGCGGCGCTCCTTGTAGGCGGGAGCGGGCATGGTGTGGTGAGGCGTGCGCCGGCTGGGTGTAGCCTGCTACCTCATCTTCGCCCTGAGCCTTGCCAGAGTGCGCGCAGGCTCAAGGCTGCCGGGATGCCCAGGCCGAGCCAGGCCAGCAGATCCCAGGCGCCGTCACCGAGCAGGGCGGCGAACAAACCCAGGGCCCCGAGCAGGGCGATGAGGGCAGGCCAGGCTAACACGCGCACGGTGGAACGAGAGCGGTGGCTCATGCCTTGGCCTCCCTGGCGCGCTTGCGTTTGTCCAGCCAGAGGTAGACACCGCTGCCGAGCACGACGATGGTCAGGATATCCAGCACGGCCCACAGGATCTGCATGGGACGCCCGCCGTAATCACCAAAATGCAGGGGTTGCGACAGCCCCATGGCGTCCATGTACCAGGGGCGGTCGCCGACTGCGGTGACCTCCAGGGTACGGGCATCGATCAACACTGGGGTGAACAGGTGCGAGGTCAGGTGCGTGGCACCGTTCATGAACACCGCGTAGTGGTGTTCGCTGGAGAAACGCGTTCCGGGAAACGCGATGAAGTCTGCACGCATGCCCGGCGCAGCCTCGCTGGCGATCGCTAGCAGGCGCGTGGCCGGGGCGCGCTCGCTCAGCGCCGGCGCGTCCTGGTACGGCGCAACCATCGCCGCCAGGCTGTCATTGCGCCACGCGGCGATCACCAGATCCGACAGCGCGCTGATCACGCCGGTCACGCCCACGGTCAGCGCCCAGGTCAGGGTGACCACGCCGATCAGGTTGTGCAGGTCGAGCCAGCGCAGCCGGCGCGACTTGTCACGGCGCACGCTGGCGAAACCCAGGCGGCGCATGAACGGCGCGTACAGCACCGTGCCGGAAATTATCGCGACGATGAACAGCAGGCCCATGAAGGCCAGCAGCAGCTTGCCGGGCAGGCCTGCGAACAGGTCTACGTGCAGGCGCAGCATCAGCATCATGACACCGCCGTTGGCGGCTGGCATGGCCACTGCCTCGCCCGTGCGGGCATCGAGCATGAAGGTGTGCGACGCGTTGGGTTCGGTGCCGGCGCTGGCGGCAGTGATGGCAAGCACGCCGTCTGGTTCGTCCTTGTCGAAGCCGAAATACTGCACCACTTCACCCGGGCGGTGCTGCTCGGCCTTGCTGACCAGCTGCTGCAGGTCCAGGTGCGCGGTGCCAGCGGGCATCTCGCGCAGCACTGCGGCATCGCCGAGCAGGTGTTCGAGTTCGTGATGGAAGATCAGCGGCAGGCCGGTGAGGGCCAATAACAACAGGAACAGGGTGCAGACCAGGCTGCTCCAGGTGTGAATCACCGACCAGCGGCGAAGGGTTGGGCTTTTCATGACAGTACCGATTCGGTCTGTGCGAACCTGGGGGCTGCGCAGCAGCCCCCCGTTCTTTCAGAACTGATAGGAAGCACTGGCTACCACGCTGCGTTCGTCACCGTAGTAGCAGTAATAGCTATCGCAGGTGGACAGATAGTCCTTGTCCAGCAGGTTGGTCGCATTGACGGCTACCGAGGCGCCTTTGAGGCTGTTGCTCAGGCGGCCGAGGTCGTAGTGCACGCTGGCGTCGAACACGGTGTAGGCGTTGGCTTTGCCCAGGTAGGTGTTGGCCTGGTCGCCATAGGTATTGCCGGTGTAGCGGGCGCCGCCGCCGATACCGAAGCCATCGAGGATGCCGCTGTGCCAGGTGTAGTCGGCCCACAGCGAGGCTTGCTGGTTGGGCATCAGTTGCAGACGGTTGCCCTTGTACAGGCCGTCCTGCACTTCGGATTTGGCGAGGGTGTAGGCGGCGGTCAGCTTGAGGTTGTCCGACACATCAGCCACCGCTTCGAGTTCCAGGCCTCGCACTTTCACTTCGCCGGTCTGGCTGGTGAAGGTCACACCGCCCTGATTGTTGGTGACCGAGACATTCTTCTGGGTCAGGTCATACACCGCTGCCGTCAGCAGCGTGTTGGAGCCCGGCGGCTGGTATTTCACCCCCAGCTCCCACTGCTTGCCCTCGGTGGGCTTGAACGACTCGGAGGCTGACACAGCCGCATTGCTGGCGGGCTGGAACGACTCGGCATAGGAGATGTACGGCACAAAGCCTGAGTCGAACACATAGCTGAGCGCCGCGTTGCCGCTGAATTGCTTGTCGCGCTGGGTATTGGTGGCGTTGCCCTGGTTGAGGAACTTGGTGCTGGTGTGCACCCAGTCCTCGCGCCCACCCAAGGTCAGACGCCAGTTGCCCAGGGCCATCTGGTCCTGCGCATAGAGGCCAGTCTGGCGAGTCTTCTGGTTGTAATCGTAGAACGCCGTGGAGCGGTCGGGGCGGGTGATTGGCACGCCGTATACGGGGTCGATCACGTTGCTGTTCGGCACGTTGAAGCCGAAGATCGACAGGTAGTTGCTGTTGACCCGCTGGTGGTCCAGGCCCAGCAGCAGGGTGTGGGTGATGTCGCCAGTGGCGAAGTCGGCCTGGAAGTTGTTGTCCACCGCGAACTGGCTGATGTCCTCGTCGGTATTGGTGGACATGCGGCTGACCGTGCCGTCGTCTTGCACCGGGCCGCCAGGCTGGTAATAGCTGCCGGGGGTGATGGTCTGGAAGGCCAGGTCCGACTTGGTGTAGCGAAGGTTCTGACGGAACTGCCAGACGTCATTAAGCCGATGCTCGAAGGCATAACCCAGCGCGTAATAGGTACGGTCGTAGAACTCGTAATCCGGATCACCCAGGTTCTTGTGGTGCGAGATCTTGCCGAACGGCATGTCGATCTTGGTGCCCTGGATCGGTCGGAACTGGCTGGTGGCGCCGGTATCGTCACGGGTGAACTGGCTGAGCAAGGTCAGCGAAGTGTCCTCGTCGATGTTCCAGGTCAGGCTCGGGGCGATGTTGTAGCGCTTGTCGTCGATGTGATCGATCTGCGTGCCGCCGTCGCGAATCACGCCGCTGACGCCGTACAGGAACTGGCCTTGCTCATCGATCTTGCCGGTGCTGGCAAAGTTGAGCTGGCGATGGTTGTCGCTGCCATATTGCACTTCGATTTCATGCGTGCTTTCGGCCTGCGGGCGACGGCTGACGATGTCCAGCAGGCCGCCGGGAGGCGTTTGCCCATAGACCGAAGAGGCCGGGCCGCGCAGCAGCGCCAGGCGGTCGAGGTTCCAGGTTTCGGCCTTGGGGTTGGCGTAGACCCCGCGCGGCAGCGGCAAGCCGTCGAGGAACTGGGTCGGCTCGAAGCCACGCACGCGCATCCAGTCATAACGGGTATCGCTGCCGAAACTGGCCGAAACGATGCCCGGCATGTATTTCACGGCGTCGTCGAGGCTGTGTACGCTACGGTCGCTCATCTGCTGGCGCGTGGCGATGGAAATCGAGCGCGGCGCCTCTACCAGCGCGGTGTCGGTCTTGGTCCCTGCGGCGGTGCGCTTGGCCAGATAGCCGTCCACCGGCCCCCAAGCACTTTCATAGGCCGTGCTGGCATTGATCGCGGTTTCTGGCAGGGCCAGCGCACCGTCCGGTATGGCCACCAGGCTATAGCTGCCCGCACTGCTCGACTGCAACTGCAGCCCGGTGCCTGCCAAGGCTGCCTGCAGCGCGGCGAGGCCATCGTACTGGCCGTTGACCGGCGCCGCGGTGCGGCCGCTGACCAGGGCCGGGTCGATGGCCAGGGTGATGCCCGCCTGGCTGGCGATCTGGTTGAGGGTGGAGGCCAGCGGCGCGCCTGGCAGGTTGTAGGTACGCAGCGCAGCCTGCTCGGCGGCATGCAGGGTGGGGCTGGTCAATGGCAGGCAAAACGCGACCGCCAAGGCCAACAGGCTAGGACGCAAGACACGATCAACGGCACGGGACATTCAGCGGTTCCTCGACGGATGAGTGCTAATTGCTTCCTTGCCGAGCGAGATTGCAGAAGTGACAGGGCTAATCGGAAAAATACTGAGAATTATTCGGCTCTGAAGGTGAGCCGCAGGCGGGCGCTTCGGCGCCCGGTCGCAGGTAACGAGCAGGCGCTCGCCGCTAAATCATCTATTTGGGAACGACGGTCACCCACCACGGGGCATGCCGTTCGAGCTTCACCGGTAGCACCGGGAGCAGCGAGGCAAGCGCCAGGTCGGTATCGGTCAATGGGAAGCTGCCGCTCACGCGCAGGTCGGCGACTTCAGCGGCTACACCCAGATGGCCACTGCGATAAGGACTCAGCTGTTTCAGCAGCTCGGCCAGGCGGATGTTGTCGACCACCAGCATGCCGCGGGTCCAGGCGTCGGCTCCGGTCGCTACCGCGCCCACCTGGCCCAGGCCATCGGCGCTCATCAAAACCTGCTGACCTTCGTGCAGTACCTGCTCCTCGAGGTGATTGTGCGGCTTGGCCGCCACTGATGACTGCAGCACTTCCAGGCGTGTGCCCTGGGCTTCGCGGCGCACCAGGAAGCGCGTGCCCAGTGGCCGCAGGCGGCCGTCGTCGGTGCGCACCAGCAGGGCACGCGGATCGTCGTGACCGGTCTCTACGGAAATTTCGCCCTGGTGCAGCACCAGCACACGCTGTTCGCCGTCGAAGTCGATATCTACCGCCGTGTGGCTGTTGAGGCTGAGCAGCGTGCCGTCGGCCAAGCGCAGGGTCCGCAGTTCGCCGGTGGCGGTGCGTTGATCTGCCAGCCAATAGCTGGGTGCCAACGAAGGCCCGGCGAGCCAGGCCAGCAGACCGCCCAGCAGCAGCATGCCGGCCAGACTGCTGCCGGCTTTGCCGATGCGCCGGCGCAGGCCGGCGCGTGATTGCAGCAGGGCCTGACGGGCGGGACCGGCTGCCGCGCCGACACGCTGATCGAGGGCGCCAAGCTGCTGCCAGGCGCGGGCATGTTCTTCGCTGGCGGCATGCCAGCGGCTGAAGGCGCTGTGTTGCTCAGGCGTGCCGCAGCCTGCGTCGAGGGTCAGCTTCCAGGCGATGGCAGCCTCCAACACCCGTGAGGAAACCGGTGCGCTGTTCACGTCGGCTCACCGTACAAGGCCACGTAGCACTGGCGCATGCCTTTCGCGATGTACTGGCGCACCCGCGACACCGAGACGCCCAGGCGCTCGGCAATGGCGGCATGGCTCATGCCATCGAGGCGGTTGTGCAGGAATGCAGCGCGGGCCTTGCTCGACAGCTTGCCGAGCAGACGATCGATGGCCTTGAGGTCTTCGAGGATCAGGTGCTGGATTTCCGCTGAGGGTTGTTCGGCTTCGGGCAGTGACGCCAGCTCTGCCAGATAGGCCTGCTCCAATGCGGCGCGGCGGAAATGATCGAACAGCAGGCCTTTGGCGACCGAAGCGAGGAAGGCACGGGGTTCGCGGGGGGTGTCCAGCTGCTCACGGCCAAGCAGGCGCACGAAGGTGTCCTGGCTCAGGTCTTCGGCACGCTGGCGGCAGGCGATGCTGCGCTGCAGCCAGGCCAGCAGCCAGCGACGATGGTCGCGGTACAGCGCGCCGACCAACTCGGCATGTGGACTGTGGGCAGAAGACACGCAGCGTCCCCCCGGAGCGAATGCATTAACTAACGATAATTATTCGCGATTGTTACAGAGGGCGGGGGCGCTTGCAATGGACGCTTATCGGAATGCCATCATGGAAAAAACTGACGCTGATGGGGCGTTCATAAGCCGTAGGCCGGCACCGCGCGGCGACGCCAATCGCGCAGGCGCTGCTCCAGTTGCAGCGGACTGTCCAACTGCTGGCGTCGAGCCTGGCTGAACAGAATCAGCGCAAGTTCAGCCGTGACCTGGGCATCGGCACTGGCATGGTGGCGCTCATCGACCTGCAGGCCAAAGCGCGCCACCCAGTCGTCAAGGCCCGCTTCGCGCAGCACGGTGTCGGGGTTGAGCATCGGCGCCAGTTCGGCGACGTCCATGAAGGGCACCTGCAAGCGATGCCCGAGGCTGTGCTTCAAGGCGCGCGCCAGCATGCGCTGGTCGAAGGGCGCATGGAAGGCCAGCACCGGGCTGTTGCCGATGAACTCGAGCAGATCGAGCAAGGCCTCGGCCGGGTCGCAACCGGCGGCCAGGGCGCTTGGCCCCAGGCCGTGAATCAGCACACTGGCACTGGTCTTGACCTGCGGGCGGTGCAGGGTGCGCTCGAACTGTTGGGAAAAATCGATGGCGCCATCGGCGATGGCAACGGCACCGATCGACAGCACTTCATCGCGATTGAGGTTGAGGCCACTGGTTTCGAGGTCGAGCACCACCCAGCGCTGTTCGCGCAGGGAGCAGACACCCAGTGGCAGTGCCGACGGCAGGCGGGCCAGGCGCTGGCGCAAGGCATCGTCCAGCAGTGGCCCGGCGGGGCGCAGCCAGGCGAACAGGCTCACAGCTGGTACCGCAAGGAAAGGCTGCTTTGCAGGCGTTGCGCCTGGCGCAGCGACTCGCGCAGGATGCGCCGGTCCAGGTGGTTGAGGCTGTCCGGGTCGACACGGTTGGAATAGGGCAGGTTGCTACGGGTCTGGCGCTGGTGCTGTTGCATGCGGGTCTGCTGGATAAAGTGGTAGGCCTCCTCGAAGGCGGCGCCATCGAAGCCATCGATCACACCGTTGGCGACCAACTGGCGCAGGCGTTCCAGGGTATTGCACGCGCCGATTCCGTTGGCCAACGCCAATAGGCGGGCGCCATCGACGAACGGGGTCAGGCCCTGGACCTTGAGGTCGAGGGTGGCAGCTTTGTCGTCGCCCTGGCGGCTGAGCACGAATTCGCGCAGGCGACCGACTGGCGGGCGTTGGCGCAAGGCGTTGGCGGCCAGCATGCGCTGGAAGATGCGGTTGTCGGCTACCTGCTCGAGCAGCTGGCGGCGCAGCTGTTCACACCCGCTGTCATCTCCCCAGACCACCCGCAGGTCGAAGTAGATGCTCGACGCCAGCAGGTTTTCCGGGCTGGCCTCGCGCACGAAGGCGGCGAAGCGGTTGGCCCATTCATTGCGCGACAGGCATAGCTCGGGGTTGCCGGCCATGATGTTGCCCTGGCACAAGCTGAAGCCGCACTGCGCCAGGCACTGATTGATGTACTGTGCCAATGGCAGCAGGCGCGCGCGAATGGCATCGGCGTCGGCGCTGTCGTTGGCCTCGAACAGGATGCCGTTGTCCTGATCGGTATGCAGGGTCTGCTCACGGCGCCCTTCGCTGCCGAAGCACAACCAGCTGAACGGCACCCCGGGGTCGCCGCGTTCGGCCAGGGCCAGTTCGATCACGCGGCACACCGTGTGATCGTTGAGCAGGGTGATGATCTGGGTGATCTGCGTCGAGGAAGCGCCATGTGCGAGCATGCGCTCGACCAGCTGACCAATCTCGCCGCGCAATTGCACCAGGGCATCAAGACGCGGGGCGTGGCGGATCGTGCGCGCCAGGTGCACCAGATCGACCCGCTGCAAGGAAAACAGGTCACGCTCTGACACCACCCCGCACAAGCGCTGGTTATCCACCAGGCAGACATGGGCGATGTGCCGCTCGGTCATGGCGATCGCGGCGTCGAAGGCACTGGCCTGGGGGCTGAGGTAAAAGGGCTGGGCGGTCATGTGCCCCGCGATGGCGGCGGCCAGGTCAGTGTCGGCGGCGGCGACCACCTGGCGCAGGTCGCGCAGGGTGAAAATGCCGATCGGGTAACGCTGCGGGTCGACCACGACGATACTGCCGACCTGCTGTTCGTGCATCAGGCGCACGGCCTCGCGCAAGGGTGTGTGCGGCTCGCAGACCACCGGGTGGCGCATGGCCAGCTCGCCCAGCGGGGTGTTGAGCGAGTACTGCATACCCAGGGTCTGCACGGCGCGGTTGCGCACCTGCTGGTTGACTTGGTCGAGCAGGCTGCTGACACCGCGCAGGGCAAAATCGCGAAACACTTCCGACAGCGAAAAGATGCGAATGAACGCCGCCTTGTTCAGTTCCAGGCAGAACGTATCTTCCCCAGCCAGGTGTTCGGTGCGGGTGGCTCGTTCGCCGAGCAGTGCCGCCAACGGAAAGCACTCGCCGCCGGCGATCTCGAAGGTGGTTTCCACTCCCGGCTTGACCAGGTGCTGGCGCTCGCCCACCACGCGGCCTTGCTTGACGATATAGAAGTGCTCGACCGGCCCATCGGCCGGCTTGATGATGCTTTCGCCACGGGCATAGAAGCGCAGCTGGCACTGCTCCACCAGAAACGCCAGGTGTGCATGTTCCATCTGATTGAACGGCGGGAAGCGCTGGAGGAACTGCAAGGTACCCTGGATGTTCTGCAGTACTGCCGTTCTGCCCGCCTGGCTGTAGGCGTCCTTTTTACTCATGACACTGACCGTATCGCTGCGCCGGACTATATATATCTATATAGGTGCCGGCCTTGTTGTTCTCGGCATCCATGGTCAGCCGACAACGCAGTGGTGCCCATTGGACGTAAGTCTATGAATGGCGGTGTCAAACAGCCGACGAAAGGCGAGCCGGGTTACGCCGGTTCTGCGGTCTTAAACCTTAAGCGGGATTTTTTTGACGAGATGACCATGGCTGAGCATGACGACATTCTGAGCGACGCTGAGCGCGAAGCATTGGCCGTGGTAAGTGCGCCGCTGGCGCCGAGCCCCGTGGTATTGATTGTCGATGACAATCCGGTGAACAGCGAGGCCTTGAAGCTGTACCTGAAAAGCAGGGGCATCGAGTGCATGACGGCTGACGGTGCGCAGGAGGCGATGCTCAAGCTGCACTACGAGCCGCGCATTGCTTTGATGATCACCGACCTGCGCATGCAGCCGGCCGATGGTCTTGAGCTGATCAAGGAGGTCCGTGAGTCGGAGCGGGCGGCGCTATCGATCATCGTGGTTTCAGGCGACACCGACGTGAAGGAAGCGGTGGATGTCATGCACCTGGGCGTCGTCGACTTTCTGCTGAAACCGGTGGACTTGGGCAAGTTGCTCAGCCTGGTCAAGGCAGAGTTACGAATCGCCTAGCAAAAAGGGGCGCCGCAGCGCCCCTTGTTACTTTGTGGCTCGCGCCTTACAACCCGTTGCGAGCCTTGAACTCGCGGCGCCGGCGGTGCAACACCGGCTCGGTGTAGCCGTTGGGCTGCCTGGCACCTTCGAGCACCAACTCGACAGCGGCCTGGAAGGCGATGTTGTCATCGAAGTGCGGCGCCATCGGCCGGTACGAGGCATCACCGGCGTTCTGTTTGTCCACCACGCCCGCCATGCGCTTGAGGCTTTCCAGCACCTGCTCTTGGCTGACCACGCCATGGCGCAGCCAGTTGGCCAGCAATTGCGCCGAAATACGCAGGGTGGCACGGTCCTCCATCAGCCCGACATCGTGAATGTCCGGGACCTTTGAGCAACCCACGCCCTGGTCGATCCAGCGCACCACATAGCCAAGGATGCCCTGGGCATTGTTGTCCAGTTCGCTGCGGATCTCTTCGGCAGACCACTGGGTATTGGCGGCCAGCGGAATGGTCAGGATATCGTCGACCGACGCTGGGGTGCGCGAGGCCAGTTCGCGCTGGCGTGCCTGCACGTCGACCTTGTGGTAGTGCAGGGCATGCAAGGTGGCGGCGGTGGGTGACGGCACCCAGGCGGTGTTGGCACCGGCCAGCGGGTGAGCGATCTTCTGCTCGAGCATGGCCGCCATCAAGTCGGGCATGGCCCACATGCCTTTGCCGATCTGCGCCCGGCCCTGCAGCCCGGTGGCCAGGCCTACGTCGACGTTGTTGTTTTCGTAGGCGCCGATCCACTTCTCGTTCTTCATCGCGCCCTTGCGCACGACGGCGCCGGCTTCCATCGAGGTATGGATTTCATCGCCGGTGCGGTCGAGGAAGCCGGTGTTGATGAACACCACACGCTCGGCAGCCGCCTTGATGCACGACTTGAGGTTGACCGTGGTCCGGCGTTCTTCATCCATGATGCCGACCTTGACGGTGTTGCGCGGCATGCCCAGCACGTCTTCGACACGGCTGAAGATCTCGGCGGCGAAGGCTACTTCTTCCGGGCCGTGCATTTTCGGCTTGACGATGTAGACGCTGCCGGTGCGGGTGTTGCGGCGGCTGGTGTTGCCGTTGAGGTTGTGCAGGGCGATCAGGTTGGTGAAGATGCCGTCCTGGATCCCTTCGGGAATCTCGTTGCCCTGGGCATCGAGGATCGCCGGGTTGGTCATCAGGTGACCAACGTTGCGCACGAACAACAGCGAGCGACCATGCAGGGTCACGCTGCCACCGTTGGGCGCGGCGTATTCGCGGTCCGGGTTCATGGTGCGGGTGAAGCTCTTGCCACCCTTGCTGACGTTCTCGGCCAGGTCGCCTTTCATCAGGCCCAGCCAGTTGCGGTAGACCACCACCTTGTCGTCGGCGTCGACGGCGGCCACGGAGTCTTCGCAGTCCATGATGGTGGTCAGCGCCGACTCCATCAGGATGTCCTTGACCCCGGCGGCGTCGGTACTGCCGACCGGCGTGCTGGCATCGACCTGGATCTCGAAGTGCAGGCCGTTGTGCTTGAGCAGCACGGCCGTTGGCGCCGCGGCATCGCCATGGAAGCCGATCAGCTGAGCGTCATCACGCAGGCCGCTGTTGCTGCCGCCCTTCAGTGCGACGACCAGCTTGCCCGCTTCGATGCGGTAGCCGGTGGAATCGACATGCGAGCCCGCGGCCAGTGGTGCGGCTTCGTCGAGGAAGGCGCGGGCGAAGGCGATGACCTTGTCGCCACGTACCTTGTTGTAGCCCTGGCCTTTCTCGGCACCGCCTTCATCGCTGATGGCGTCGGTGCCGTACAGCGCGTCGTACAGCGAGCCCCAACGGGCATTGGCGGCGTTCAGGGCAAAGCGGGCGTTCATGACCGGCACCACCAGTTGCGGGCCAGCCATGTGGGCGATTTCTTCGTCCACGTTCTGGGTGGTGGCGTGGAAATCTTCGGCTTGTGGCAGCAGATAGCCGATTTCCTGGAGGAATGCTTTGTAGGCTACGGCATCGAAGGCCTGGCCTTGGCGTGCCTGATGCCAGGCGTCGATCTTGGCTTGCAGCTCGTCGCGCTTGGCGAGCAGGGCTTTGTTCTTTGGAGCGAGGTCATTGATGATCTTCTCTGCACCGGCCCAGAACTGCTCGGCGACGATGCCGGTCCCTGGGATGGCTTCGTCGTTGACGAAGTCGTACAGGACCTTGGCGACCTGAAGGCCACCGACTTGAACGTATCCAGTCATTGCTTGCCTCACTCTGCTCAGCTATTTCGCTCTTCTGTATTAAGCCTGTAGCGCTTCTCTAAACACGTACCAGTGCTTGCCCTCGGCGAACGAGCCGAGCGCGGCTGGGTGCAGCCTGCCAGACCGGCTGGCAGACAG
Source organism: Pseudomonas sp. SMSB3 (assembly GCF_052041965.1). Classification (NCBI taxonomy): domain Bacteria; kingdom Pseudomonadati; phylum Pseudomonadota; class Gammaproteobacteria; order Pseudomonadales; family Pseudomonadaceae; genus Pseudomonas; species Pseudomonas sp. SMSB3. The sequence continues at coordinate 81,652 of NZ_JBKGGV010000012.1, forward strand.
TGTGCGTATTTTCACAGGCGCCTTGGCAGACATCCAAACGACGTTTTGTAGTCCGCGCCACGGGATACTACATGAAGCGGTAGACGCGGCAAAATCAGACTAAAAGCGCCGTTCTGCGACCGGTTGGTCGCTTATGGTCACGCTGGAACGCGCTATGTTCGCAAAAAAGAGGTGGATTGTTCCAGATAAATCTTGAAACAGTACACGATTGGTGTGCCGTTCTGCCCTGCGGCAGGTTGCCGCGCCTTGCCTATACTCACGCGATACGCGATTTCGCCGCCGTCGGCGGCTCAGTGCAGGGGGTGGCTAGTGGATGATCTAGTGTTGACCGTTATAGCACCTGACAAAGCAGGTCAGGTCGAGCGGATTGCCCAGTGCATTGCCGAACATGACGGCAACTGGCTGGAAAGCCGCATGCTGCGCATGGCGGGGCAGTTCGCTGGCATTTTGCGGGTCGCAGTACCGGCGTCGCGACATGAAGCATTGCTCAAGTCGCTCAAAGGGTTGGCGCAAGAAGACATCCGCGTGCTCATCGCTGAAAGCGGCCTGGAGCCTGCCAGTGATCGCAAGCCCATCAGCATGGAGCTGGTCGGTACCGACCGCCCTGGCATCGTCCGCGATATCACGCGGCTGTTGGCAGAGCAGGGGGTGAATGTGGAGCGTCTGAGCACCGAAGTTACCCCGGCCCCCATGAGCAATGAGGCGTTGTTCCGCGCCGACGCCCTGCTCGCGCTACCGCTGACCCTGTCGCTGGATGAGTTGCAGCGGCGCCTGGAGGGCTTGGCCGATGATTTGATGGTGGAGCTGCAATGGCGCTCTGAAGAATGAGCCCAGCGCCCGCCTGGGTTATCCCGCTTTTACGGGGAAGGCCCTGTGGATAACCTGGGGGTCCAAGCCGCCACCCCATATTCCATGGGACCTGCAGAGGTTTGATCAAAAACTGCACAATACTGCTTGGCTTTTGCACAAAGCGCGGGGACGAGGGTGTGGATAACCTCTGGAGATGTTGCTGCAGGCCCTGCGATACCTGGCCTGCAGCTGTTTGATCATCTTTTGATCAGGCGCGTTTGCGTAAATTCAGCCAGGCATCGACGCTGTACACCGCCAGCCCTGCCCAAATACAGATGAAGGCCATCAGGCTGCTCTGGGACAAATGCTCATCGAACAGCAGCACTGCCTGCAACAACACCAGAGTCGGCGCCAGGTACTGGAGGAAGCCCAAGGTGGTGTAGGGCAAATGCCGCGCTGCCGCGTTGAAACACACCAGCGGAACCAGCGTCACCGGGCCTGCTGCGATCAGCCAGAGCGCCTCGCTGCTGCCATAGAAGGCGCCTTGTGCGCTCATCGCAGCCGGATGCAGCAGCAACCAGCCGAGCGCCAGCGGCACCAGCATCCAGGTTTCCACGACCAAGCCCGGCAGGGCTGCAACTGGCGCCTTCTTGCGAATCAGGCCATAAAAGCCAAAGCTCAGTGCCAGCGCCAGGGACACCCATGGCAAGCTCCCTACCTGCCACACCTGCTGGGCCACGCCAACCGCTGCCATGGCCACTGCCAGCCATTGCAAGCGGCGCAAGCGTTCACCGAGCAGCAGCATGCCTAACAGCACATTGATCAACGGATTGATGTAGTAGCCCAGGCTCGCCTCGAGCATGCGCCCGTTGTTCACCGACCAGACATAGGTCAGCCAGTTGCCGGCGATCAGCGTGCCGCTCAGGGCCAGGATACCCAGCCTGCGCGGGTTGTCGCGCAACTCGCGCCACCAGCCGGGGTGCTTCCACAGCAACAGCAGCAAGGAGCCGAACAGTGCCGACCAAAGCACCCGGTGAACGATGATCTCGACCGCCGGAACGCTCTGAATCGCTTTGAAGTAAAGGGGGAACAAGCCCCAGATGATGTAGGCGCTCAGGCCCAGGAGATACCCGCGGCGCAGGTTTGCAGCTTGCATGAAGAGTCCTTGCTCAGTGAAGCGAGGCCTATTGTAGACAGAGCCGCACCTGCTTCTAGAACAATTTCAGCGGTTCTTCATCCAGCGCTGCCAACTGTTCGCGCAGGGCCAGGATCTGGTCGCCCCAATAGCGCGGCTGGCCGAACCACGGAAAGCTCGGCGGGAATGCCGGATCGTCCCAACGCCGGGCCAGCCAGGCGCTGTAGTGCAACTGACGCAGGGCGCGCAGCGGTTCGATCAAGGCCAGTTCGCGTGGGTCGAAGTCGTGAAACTCGTTGTAGCCATCGATCAGCTCGGCCAACTGCCCCAGGCGCTCCTCGCGGCTGCCGGCGAGCATCATCCACAGGTCCTGCACGGCAGGGCCCATGCGGCAGTCGTCGAGATCGACCACGTGATACACCTCGTCGCGGTGCATGAGGTTGCCCGGGTGCAGGTCGCCGTGCAGGCGGATGATCTGGTGCGGCGTGCGCGCGTAGGCCGCTTCAACGCGCTTGAGCAGATCGCGGGCTACCGACTCGAAGGCAGGCAGCAGCTCCTTGGGCACGAACCCGCCTTCGAGCAAGGTGTCGAGCGAAGCATGGCCAAAGTTGTCCACAGCCAGTGCCTCGCGGTGCTGGAACGGGCGCGCCGCGCCTACCGCATGCAGGCGGCCGAGCAGTTGGCCAAGGCGGTACAGTTGATCGAGGTTGCCCGGTTCCGGCGCATGCCCGCCGCGCCGGGGAAACAGCGCGAAGCGAAAGCCCTTGTGTTCGAACAGTGACTGCCCGGCATGCTGCAACGGTGCTACTACCGGGACCTCGCACTCGGCCAGCTCGGCGGTGAACTGATGCTCTTCGCCGATCGCCGCATCGCTCCAACGACCGGGCCGGTAGAATTTGGCGATCAGTGGCTGAGCGCCTTCGATACCCACCTGATACACGCGGTTCTCGTAACTGTTCAGCGCCAGCACACGGGCGTCACTGAGAAAGCCCAGGCTCTCGACGGCGTCGAGCACCAGGTCGGGGGTCAAGGTAGCGAAGGGGTGAGACATGGAAGCTCCGGAAAATGGCGGCATTCAGGCATGGTACCGCATGTGGCGTAGTACGGCTGGCAGCCCGACGCCAGCACCTAGACCGGCACGCCCAGCAACACGGCGTCAGGGTGAAATTGCACCTTGAGCCTGGCGCCTTCATTGATGTCACGTTGCGCCAGCCACTGTGCATCGGCGAACGCACAGAGTGTCTGGCCGTTTTCCAGCAGCACCCGTACTTCGCCTTGGCCTTCTGCATCAGTGGCAATTGCCGCGACCGTGGCGTCGAGCAGGTTGGCGTCCGTTGTTGCGCCGTCCTGCGCCATCAGCAGATGCACCCAACCGGCCTTGAGCAGCGCCACCACCGTGCGACCGCAGTGCAGTTCCAGACGCGCAGTGCTGTCTGGGGTGATCAAGGCTGCTATCTGCAGGCCACCGGCCAGCGCCAGGCTGATGCGGTCATACCGCCCTTGGTGCTCGATGGCGATCACCTGGCCCTGCAACTGGTTGCGGGCGCTGGTGCGCAGCATCAAGCGGCCGAGCAGATCGAGATCGCTGGCGTGCTCGGCGGCATCGAGGATCTGCGCCTGCAGTGCCTGGATCTTTTGATACAGACGCAGCACCCGCTGCCCCTCGTCCGACAATCTCGCACCGCCGCCGCCGCGTCCTCCAGTGCTGCGTTCGACCAAGGCCTGATTGGCGAGGTTGTTGAGCTCGTCGATGGCATCCCACGCCGCCTTGTAGCTGATACCAGCAGCCTTGGCGGCGCGGGTGATCGAGCCTTGCTCGGCGATGTGCTGGAGCAGCGCGATGCGCTGCGGGCGGCGGGCGATATGCTGGGTAAGCGGGGCGGGCAGGGACATGATGGCGCCTATCTGAAACTGACCCATCAAGCTTGCCCCGGTTTTGCCGTGCGTGCCAGGCAATACACATCGACCCTGCGCGCGCCGGCCTCACGCAACAGCTGTGCAATGGTTTGCGCAGTGGCTCCGGTGGTCATCACGTCATCGACGATGGCCACATGCCGATCCGCAAATTCAGCTTCGCCGCTCAGGGCGAAGGCCTGGCGCAGATTGCCGCGCCGAGCCTTGGCGTTCAGCCGCTGTTGCGCAGGCGTGTCACGGGAACGCAGCAGCCACTGCTCTTTGCAGTCGATCTGCACGGCCTTGGCCAGCCAGCGGGCCAGCATGCCAGCCTGATTGAAACCCCGCTCGCGCAGGCGCCGTCTCGACAGTGGCACGGGTATCAACAGTTGCGGCCTGGCCAGGCCTTCCGCATAGCGGTGCCGCAGATTCAGGCCCAGCAGTTCTGCCAACAGGCGGCCCAGCGGCCACTGGCTGCGGTGCTTGAAACGGCTGATCATGGTGTCCAGGGCGAAGCCATAGCGCCAGGGCGCCACGACCTGCTCGAAGGCCGGCGGCCGGCGGCTGCATTGCCCACAGGTCAGGCCTGCCATCGGCAGGGGCAGGGCGCAGCGCAGGCAATACTCATCGAGCCAGGGCAGTTCCTGTTCGCAGGCTACGCACAGCGGGTAAGGCTGCTGGGCGGATTCGCCGCACAACAAACATGAGTGGTTAATATTTAAACACTTGTAAACCAGCGACTTTAACCAAGGTTGACAGTTCATAAGCCTTCCATGACTATGCGAGCAATCCGTGATGCGCTGAACGGCATTGCTGCTCGGCGCCAGCTACAGCCTAAACAAGGAAACACCGATGAGCGCCAGCACAACTGCAACAACACGTCACGACTGGTCCCTGGCCGAGGTCAAGGCGCTATTCCAGCAGCCCTTCAACGACCTGTTGTTCCAGGCGCAGACCGTGCACCGCGCGCACTTCGATGCCAATCGCGTGCAGGTGTCGACGCTGCTGTCGATCAAGACCGGTGCCTGTCCTGAAGATTGCAAATATTGTCCACAGTCCGGCCACTACAACACCGGTCTGGAAAAGCAGAAGCTGATGGAAGTGCAGAAGGTGCTCGAAGAGGCGGCCCGGGCCAAAGCCATCGGCTCGACGCGCTTCTGCATGGGCGCTGCCTGGAAACACCCCTCTGCCAAGGACATGCCGTACGTGCTGGAAATGGTCAAGGGCGTCAAAGCCATGGGCCTGGAAACCTGCATGACCCTCGGCAAGCTCGACCAGGAGCAGACCCTGGCCCTGGCTGACGCCGGATTGGATTACTACAACCACAACCTCGACACCTCACCTGAGTTCTACACCAGCATCATCACCACGCGGACCTACAGCGAGCGTCTGCAGACCCTCGCTTATGTGCGTGAAGCCGGCATGAAAATCTGCTCCGGTGGCATCCTCGGCATGGGTGAGTCGCTGGACGATCGCGCAGGCTTGCTGATCCAGTTGGCCAATCTGCCCGAACACCCCGAATCGGTGCCGATCAACATGCTGGTGAAAGTCGCCGGCACGCCCCTGGCCAACGAGCAGGATGTCGACCCCTTCGACTTCATTCGCATGCTGGCCGTGGCTCGCATCCTGATGCCCAAGTCGCACGTGCGGCTGTCGGCTGGCCGTGAGCAAATGAACGAGCAGATGCAGGCGCTGGCCTTCATGGCCGGGGCCAACTCGATTTTCTACGGCGAGAAGCTGCTGACCACCGCCAACCCGCAAGCCGACAAAGACATGCAACTGTTCGCCCGCCTGGGCATCAAGCCCGAAGCGCGTGAAGAGCATGCCGACGAAGTGCATCAGGCGGCCATCGAGCAGGCCGTGGTGGAGCAGCGCAGCACCGCCCTGTTCTACGACGCAGCATCGGCCTGAGATGGCCTTCGATCTGGCCGCGCGCCTGGCCGAACGGCGCGCGGCTGACCTGTACCGGCAGCGACCGCTGCTGCAGAGCCCGCAAGGCCCCGAGGTGGTGGTCGATGGCCAGGCGTTGTTGGCGTTTTGCAGCAACGACTACCTGGGCCTGGCCAACCACCCGCAGGTGATCGCGGCCTGGCAGGACGGTGCCGCGCGCTGGGGCGTCGGTGGCGGCGCGTCGCATCTGGTGATCGGTCACAGCGCGCCGCACCACGCCGTGGAAGAAGCCCTGGCCGAGCTCACCGGACGCCCCCGTGCGCTGCTGTTTTCCACCGGCTACATGGCCAACATCGGCGCGATCACTGCCCTGCTGGGGCAGGGCGATACGGTGCTGCAGGATCGCCTGAATCATGCCTCGCTGCTCGACGGCGGATTGCTCAGCGGCGCGCGGTTCAGCCGCTACCTGCACAATGACCCGAGCAGCCTGGCCAAGCGTCTGGAAAAAGCCTGCGGCAATACCCTGGTGGTGAGCGATGGGGTGTTCAGCATGGACGGCGATCTGGCCGACCTGCCGGGCTTGGCTGCTGTGGCGCGAGCGCGTGGTGCCTGGCTGATGGTCGACGACGCTCACGGCTTCGGCACCCTGGGTGCGCAGGGCGCGGGCATCGTCGAGCACTTCGGCCTGGGTATCGATGACGTGCCGGTGCTGATCGGCACCCTGGGCAAGGCGTGTGGCACCGCTGGCGCCTTCGTCGCCGGCAGCGAAGAGCTGATCGAGGCGCTGGTGCAATTCGCCCGGCCGTACATCTATACCACCAGCCAACCGCCGGCGCTGGCCTGCGCCACCCTCAAGAGCCTCGAGCTGCTGCGCCGCGAAACCTGGCGCCGCGAGCATCTGGCCGGGTTGATCGGGCAATTTCGCGAGGGCGCGGCGCGCCTGGGGCTTGCGCTGATGGACAGCCCGACGGCGATCCAGCCGATCCTGATCGGTGACAGCGCCAAGGCCCTGAAGCTCTCGCAGTTGCTGCGCAAGCGCGGGCTGCTGGTGACCGCCATTCGTCCGCCGACCGTGCCGGTTGGTGGTGCGCGTTTGCGCGTGACCCTCAGTGCAGCGCACAGCGAGGCGCAGGTGCAGCTATTGTTGAATGCATTGGCCGAGTGTTATCCACAACTGGAGGCCGCCGATGCGTAATCGTTTGATCCTTCTACCCGGCTGGGGACTGGGCAGCGCCGCCCTCGAGCCATTGGCCGCCAGCTTGCGCGCACAAGATCCGCGCCTGCAGGTCGAGCTGGCGGCGTTGCCGGAACTGGCCGACGCCGATGTGCAGGCGTGGGTCGACTACCTGGACCGCAAGTTGCCCAGCGATGCCTGGCTGGGCGGCTGGTCGTTCGGCGGCATGCTGGCCAGCGAGCTGGCACGCAAGCGTGGCGATCATTGCTGCGGCCTGCTCACCCTGGCCAGCAACCCGAGCTTCGTTGCCCGCAGCGACTGGCCGCACGGCATGGCCGAAGATACCTTCGGCACGTTTGTCGACGGCTGCCGCAGCCATACCTCAGTGACCCTCAAGCGTTTTCGCAGTTTGTGCAGCGACGGCGCCTTGCAACCGCGCACGCTCCTGCGTCAGTTGGGCATCGGGGTGCCCGACACCGACCCGCTGTACCTTGGCACGGGGCTCGAGGTGCTGGCCATGCTCGACACCCGAGAGGCCTTGCAGGCCTATGCCGGGCCGCAGTTGCATCTGTTTGCCGGCAGCGACGCGCTGGTGCCGGCGGAGGCGGCCAAGGCCTTGAGCGAGCTGCTGCCGGACGTCGAGGTCGGGCTGGTCGAAGACAGTTCCCACGCTTTCCTGTTGGAGTATCCCCAGGAGCTGGCGGCGGGCATCAAGAATTTCCTGCATGAGAGTGGCGATGACTGATCTATCCCGTCCGACCCTGCCTGGCAGCCTGCCGGACAAGCGCCAGGTGGCGGCTTCGTTTTCCCGGGCAGCCGCCAGTTATGACAGCGTCGCCGCCTTGCAGCGCGCGGTCGGTATCAGCCTGCTGGAGCAGTTGCCTGGCGACCTGGCACCGCAGCGCTGGCTCGACCTGGGCAGCGGCACCGGGCATTTCAGCCGCGTACTGGACGAGCGCTTCGACCAGGCCTGCGGCGTTGCGCTAGACATCGCCGAGGGCATGTTGCATCACGCCCGCAACCGGCGCGGCGGCGCTCGCCACCATGTGGCCGGCGACGCCGAGCGTCTGCCGCTGCGGGCAGCCTGCGTCGACCTGGTGTTCAGCAGCCTGGCCGTGCAATGGTGCGACCAGCTCGCGGCAGTGCTCGACGAAGCCCAACGGGTCTTGCGTCCAGGTGGGGTACTGGCATTCAGCAGCCTGTGTGTCGGTACCCTGGATGAACTGCGGGCCAGTTGGCAGGCGGTCGATGGCCTGGTGCATGTCAATCGTTTCCGCCGCTTCGAAGACTATCAGCGCCTGTGCGCGGCCAGTGGCTTGCAGACGCTCGTTCTGCGGCGTGAGGCGCAGGTGCTTTACTACCCCGACGTGCGCAGCCTGACCCATGAACTCAAGGCCCTCGGCGCTCACAACCTCAACCCTGGCCGGCCGGCGGGTCTGACCGGCCGGGCGCGCATGCTGGGCCTGATGCAAGCCTACGAAGCGTTTCGCCAGCCCCAGGGGCTGCCGGCTACCTATCAAGTGGTCTATGGTGTGCTGCGCAAGCCACAGGCATGAGAGGAGCGACATGAGCCAGGCCTATTTCATCGCCGGGACCGACACCGACGTGGGCAAGACCACCATCGCCGCCGGGCTGCTGCATGCCGCACGCGTTCAAGGGCTCAGCACCCTGGGCGCCAAGCCGGTGGCCTCGGGTTGCACGATGACCGCCAAGGGACTGCGCAACAGCGATGCCCAGGCATTGATCGATGAAAGCTCGATCAAGCTGAGCTACGAACAGATCAACCCGTTCGCCTTCGAGCCGGCCATCGCGCCCCACGTGGCAGCCCGCGAAGCCGGTATCGCGCTGGAGGTCGCGGCGCTGGCCAAGGCCATGGTGCACGTGCTCGCACAGCAAGCGGACTTCACCCTGATCGAAGGCGCAGGCGGTTGGCGTGTACCGCTGTCCAATCATGCCAATCTGTCGGACCTCGCCATTGCCTTGCAGCTACCGGTGATTCTGGTGGTGGGCGTGCGCCTTGGCTGTATCAACCATGCGCTGCTCAGCGCCGAGGCGATTGCTCGCGACGGGCTGCAATTGGCCGGTTGGGTGGCGAACATCATCGAACCGAAAACCTCGCGCCTTGAAGAGAACCTGGCCAGCTTGGCAGAGCGGCTGCCGGCGCCGTGCCTGGGTCGTGTGCCCAAGCTCAGACAAGCATCGGCAGACGCCGTGGCGGCATACCTGCAACTCGACCTGCTCGATTGAGCAGCGCAGAAATACCTGTGGCCTATCAGGTGGCAAGGTGCCATTAGAGATTTAAACGGGCCTTTTCGACCCAGGCCTGTTTTAATTGGCTCCTGTTCCCATCCAGATGCATTGGAGTTGTGACATGGAAATCACCGGCAGCACCGCGTATCACGCGGGCCTCAACGCGATCTACAACGGCCAGAACCGCGTCGATCAGGCCGCCGGCCAGATCGCCAACGCGTCGGTCGAACGCGCCGCCACCAGCCAGTCCAGCGACTTCCAGGCAGAACGCCTGCGCGGTGTCGACCGCAGCCAGCAGATGGACCTTGCCACCAGCACCGTCGAGCTGGCCTTGGGTAAAGCCCAGGTAGAGATTGGTGTCAAAGCTGCCAAGGCTTCCGACGAAATGCTCGGTCGTTTCATCGACACCTACGCCTGAACCCGCTCAGCTCTCAGTTTCTCTTGCCGCAGCGCGTTTGCCTGTAAATGCCCTAGCACGGATGCCGATGGCGTCTTGCGCCGAGGCGTTTGCCGGCGAGCGCGCTCATCTCTAGCTATTGCCGGCCGCTTGGCGACGCTGGCAGAAATGCCCTCTTGCGCAGCATAAATGGCACCATAGTCCCTGCTTGACATCGGGCGGTGCTAAACGTAAGTTTCAAACAACTGTTTGACCGAAAGCCACTCAAGAGCTGGTCGGTATCAGCGGCCCCTTACCGAACTCATCACAGAGGTTCATCGCAATGCCTGATTACAAAGCCCCCTTGCGTGATATTCGTTTCGTGCGCGACGAGCTGCTCGGCTACGAGGCGCATTATCAGAGCCTGCCGGGTTGTCAGGACGCCACCCCCGACATGGTTGACGCCATCCTGGAAGAAGGCGCGAAATTCTGTGAGCAGGTGCTGGCGCCACTGAACCGTGTCGGTGACCAGGAAGGCTGCACCTGGAGCGAGTCGGGGGTGAAAACCCCTACCGGCTTCAAGGAGGCCTACCAGCAGTTCGTCGAGGGTGGCTGGCCAAGCCTGGCCCATGACGTCGAGCATGGCGGCCAAGGCCTGCCAGAGTCGCTGGGCCTGGCCCTGAGCGAAATGGTCGGCGGCTCGAACTGGTCGTGGGGCATGTACCCAGGTTTGTCCCATGGCGCGATGAACACCATCTCCGCCCACGGTACCGACGAACAGCAGCACACCTACCTGACCAAGCTGGTTTCCGGCGAGTGGACCGGCACGATGTGCCTGACCGAGCCACACTGCGGCACCGATCTCGGCATGCTGCGTACCAAGGCCGAGCCGCAGGCCGACGGCAGCTACAAGGTTACCGGCACCAAGATCTTCATCTCGGCCGGTGAACACGACATGGCCGACAATATCGTGCACATCGTGCTGGCGCGCCTGCCCGATGCACCGGCAGGTACCAAAGGGATCTCACTGTTCATCGTGCCGAAGTTCCTGCCCAATGCCGAAGGCGGCGTAGGTGAGCGCAATGGCGTGACCTGTGGCTCGATCGAGCACAAGATGGGCATCCACGGCAACGCGACCTGCGTGATGAACTTCGACGCTGCCACCGGCTATCTGATTGGCCCAGCCAACAAAGGCCTGAACTGCATGTTCACCTTCATGAACACGGCGCGCCTGGGTACTGCCCTGCAGGGCCTGGCCCACGCCGAAGTGGCCTTCCAGGGCGGCTTGAAATATGCCCGCGATCGCTTGCAGATGCGTTCGCTGACCGGCCCCAAGGCCCCGGACAAGGCCGCCGACCCGATCATCGTCCACCCCGACGTGCGCCGTATGCTGCTGACCATGAAAGCCTTCGCCGAAGGTAATCGGGCCATGGTGTACTTCACTGCCAAGCAGGTCGATATCGTCAAGTACAGCCAGGATGAAGAAGAGCGCAAGAAAGCCGACGCGCTGCTGGCCTTCCTCACCCCGATCGCCAAGGCGTTCATGACCGAAGTGGGCTTCGAAGCCGCCAACCACGGCGTGCAGATCTATGGCGGCCATGGTTTCATTGCCGAGTGGGGCATGGAGCAGAACGTGCGCGACAGCCGCATCTCCATGCTGTACGAAGGCACGACCGGCATCCAGGCGCTGGACCTGCTCGGCCGCAAGGTGCTGATGACCCAGGGTGAAGCGCTCAAGGGCTTCACCAAGATCGTGCACAAGTTCTGCCAGGCGCAGGAAGGCAACGAGGCGCTCAGAGAATTTGTCACGCCGCTCAACGCCCTGAACAAGGAGTGGGGCGAGCTGACCATGAAAGTGGGCATGGCGGCCATGAAAGACCGCGAAGAAGTGGGCGCGGCCTCGGTGGATTACGTGATGTACTCCGGCTACGCCTGCCTGGCCTACTTCTGGGCCGACATCGCGCGCCTGGCGGCCGAGAAACTGGCGGCCGGCACCAGCGAAGAAGCGTTCTACACCGCCAAGCTGCAGACCGCGCGCTTCTACTTCCAGCGCATCCTGCCGCGTACCCGCGCCCATGTGGCGACCATGCTGTCGGGTGCAAACAACCTGATGGACATGAAGGAAGAAGACTTCGCCCTGGGCTACTAAGCCCGGCAGGTTGGCTTCGAATCAACGCCGCTCCTTGTGAGCGGCGTTTTTTTTTGCACGCAACAAAGCTCAAGCGAGACGGGTTGACGGCCGTTAACCCAGCCATGCACTCATCTATTCACGTGTGCTGCCGATGAAGTAGAGGCACAATGCTATTATTGATCTACAGGGTCGGAGATTACCCTTGTTTCGTCTAAACGCTGTACGCGCAAGCCACTTCCTGCCGTCGCTGATTCTGCTGCTGGCCGGGCTTGCGGCGGCTTACGTGAGGGACCTCAACGTCTTCTTCACGTCACTGTTCAATGTCTTGCCGACCTTGGTGCTGCTGTTGGGCGGTGCCTACTGCGCCGTGTACCGCCGCCAGCGCGAACTGTTCTTGATGGTCACGGTGTACATCGCTTACTTCCTGCTCGACACCCAGACCGATTTCTATCGCGACAATGGCCGTGTGCGCGAGGATGCGGCGGTGATCTTTCATCTGGTCTGCCTGCTGTTGCCCGCGCTCTACGGCCTGTTCGGCGCCTGGCAGGAACGCACCCACCTGGCTCAGGACCTGCTCGCCCGCTTCGCTGTACTGTTCGCCGTCGGCGGGGTGGCCGTGGCGCTCGAGCAGAGCTACCCGGATGCGTTGCTGGCCTGGCTGGCCGAGATTCGCTGGCCGTCCCTGCACGGCCAGTGGATGAGCCTGATCCAGATGGCCTACCCGCTGTTTCTGCTGATCTTCGTCCTGCTGATCGTGCAGTACCTGCGCGAACCCCGGCCGTTGCATGCGGCACAGTTGATCGGCCTGGTCGGGATCTTCTGGATGTTGCCCAAGACCTTCATCCTGCCGTTCACCCTGAACATCATGTGCAGCCAGGTCATGCTGATGATCGCGGCGGCGGTGTCCCATGAGGCCTACCAGATGGCGTTTCGTGACGAGTTGACCGGCTTGCCCGGCCGCCGCGCCCTAAACGAACGCATGCAGCGATTGGGGCGCAACTATGTGATCGCCATGACCGATGTCGACCACTTCAAGAAATTCAACGATACCCATGGCCATGATGTCGGCGACCAAGTGCTGCGCCTGGTCGCCAGCCGCCTGTCCAAGGTCACCGGCGGCGGGCGCGCCTACCGTTACGGCGGCGAGGAGTTCGCCCTGGTGTTCGCCGGCAAGACGGCTGAGGAGTGCGTGCCGCATGTCGAAGCGGTGCGCGAGATGATCGCCAACTACACCATGCACCTGCGCGACCAGAACAGCCGCCCGCAAGATGACAGCGCCGGCCGCCAGCGCCGCAGCGGCAGCGCCAGCGGTACGGTTTCGGTCACCATCAGCATTGGCGTCGCCGAGCGGCAGTCGGACCATCGCAATCCCGAGCAAGTGCTCAAATCCGCCGACCAGGCGCTGTACAGCGCCAAGAGCGCGGGGCGCAATTGCGTCATGGTTCACGGCCGCCAAGCCCAGCGCGGAGCGGTACGGATGGCGTGACCGGGCTTGACTGATAGGTCACGTGATGACCCTATGTCTCGCAAAAGTTGTTCGGTTACACTGGATTCAATGCCGGGTCAGCGACCCGAGCCCCTGCCCAGTGCTGCGGTCCATCGACCGCCTGACCCGACCAGCGAGAGGTTGTCATGGCTGACTATAAAGCGCCCCTGCGCGACATGCGCTTCGTACTGAATGAAGTCTTCAACGTGGCCGAGCTGTGGGCGCAGTTGCCTGCGCTGGCTGAGGCGGTCGACGTGGAAACCGCCCTGGCGGTGCTCGAAGAAGCCGGCAAGGTCACCAGCAAAAGCATCGCGCCGTTGAGCCGCGCGGCCGACGAAGAAGGCTGCCACTGGGACAATGGCGCCGTGCGCACGCCGGCTGGCTTCATCGAGGCCTACACCACTTACGCCGAAGGCGGTTGGGTGGGTGTGGGCGGTGATCCGCAGTTCGGCGGCATGGGCATGCCCAAGGCGGTTTCTGCCCAGGTCGAGGAAATGGTCAACGCTGCCAGCCTGGCTTTTGGCCTGTACCCGATGCTGACGGCGGGCGCCTGCTTGTCGATCAATGCCCATGGGAGTGAGGCGCTGAAGGAAAAATACCTGCCCAACATGTATGCCGGTGTCTGGGCCGGCTCCATGTGCCTGACCGAGCCGCACGCGGGCACCGACCTGGGCATCATCCGCACCAAAGCCGAACCCCAGGCCGATGGCAGCTACAAGGTGACGGGAACCAAGATCTTCATCACCGGCGGCGAGCACGACCTGACCGAGAACATCATCCACCTGGTGCTGGCCAAGCTGCCGGATGCACCGGCTGGCCCCAAAGGCATCTCGCTGTTCCTGGTGCCGAAATTCCACGTCAATGATGATGGCAGCCTCGGTGCACGCAACCCGGCGACTTGCGGCTCGATCGAGCACAAGATGGGTATCCAGGCCTCGGCCACCTGCGTGATGAACTTCGACGACGCGGTCGGCTACCTGGTGGGCGAGCCGAACAAGGGCCTGGCGGCGATGTTCACCATGATGAACTACGAGCGCCTGGGGGTTGGCATTCAAGGCCTGGCGTCGGCCGAGCGCTCTTATCAGAACGCGGTGGAGTACGCCCGCGAGCGCTTGCAGAGCCGCGCACCGACCGGCCCACAGGCCAAGGAAAAAGCTGCCGACCCGATCATCGTGCACCCGGATGTACGGCGCATGCTGTTGACCATGAAGGCGCTCACCGAAGGCGGTCGGGCGTTTTCCACCTATGTCGCCATGCAGCTCGACAGCGCCAAGTTCAGTGAAGACGCCACCACGCGCAAGCGCAGCGAGGAGCTGGTGGCACTGTTGACCCCCGTGGCCAAGGCGTTTCTCACCGACCTGGGCCTGGAATGCACCGTCCACGGCCAGCAGGTGTTCGGCGGTCATGGTTACATCCGCGAGTGGGGCCAGGAACAACTGGTGCGCGATGTGCGTATCACCCAGATCTACGAAGGCACCAACGGCATCCAGGCGCTCGACCTGATGGGGCGCAAGGTGGTGGCCTCCGGTGGTGCGTTCTACCGGCTGTTCTCTGACGAGATTCGCCAGTTCATCGCCGCCTGCCATGGCGATATGACGGAGTTCGCAACGCCCCTGGGCCGCTATCTCGATCAGCTCGACGGTTTGACCGAATGGGTACTGGAGCAGGCCAAGGGCAACCCGAACGAAATCGGCGCGGCCTCGGTGGAATACCTGCACGCCTTCGGCTATGTGGCTTACGCCTACATGTGGGCATTGATGGCACGCGCCGCATTGGCTGGCCAGGGCGATGAGGCGTTCTACTCGGCCAAATTGGGCACGGCACGGTTCTATTACGCGCGCCTGTTGCCGCGCGTGACGTCCTTGGCCGCATCGGTACAGGCAGGCAGCGAGTCGCTGTATCTGCTAGCGGCCGAGCAGTTCTGAAGGCGTTTGTGAATGGCTGCTGTTTGTAAGCTTTTTCCTACACTGCGTGGTGACTTTTCGCCACTGGTGTCAGATTGGATCCACGGTTAATCTTTCTCACATGGACGTTGCGCAGGAAGCGCAAAGGACAGAACAGGGACAACGAAGGATTTCCTGCCAGGAAGGCGGGGCGATAGGGATGTCATAGGGAAACAGTCTAGAGAACCCCGCTTCGGCGGGGTTTTCTTCGTCTGCGCTTCAGCCAGGCACGTCGCGCGCTGGCGCACTGGGCGACCGGGTGTGGGTTTCTTCCTCCAGCAAGGTGCGCAGCAACTCGACCGAGGCCTGCTGACGCTGTGCGTCACGAAACACCAAGCCCACTTGCAGCGGCACGCGCGGCTCGCTCAGCGGTTTCCACAACAAGCCCTGGTCATCTTCAGCGGCATCCTTGGCCCGGCCGGGCAGGATAGTCGCCAGCGCCGTATGCGACAGGCTGTCGAGAATACCTGCCATGTTGTTCATCTCTGCCTGCACCTGTGGCCGTCGGCCCTGGCTGGCCAGCTGTTCTTTCCAGATCTGCCGGATCTGAAATTCCTCGCCCAGCATCAACATCGGCAATTCGGCCGCCTGGCGAATCGAGACCTTTTTGAAGTCCTTCAAGGGATGACCGTCGGGGATGACCAGCTGCAACTCGTCTTCGTACAGCAGCAGTCCATGCAGCCCCGGCTGGCGCGGGGGCAGGTAACTGATGCCGATGTCGAGGTTGCCGCTGAGCAGGCGCCGTTCGATTTCAAGCCCCGACAACTCGTAGATCTGCACCACCAGATGCGGTTGCGCCTTGCGCACGCGTTCAAGTAACTGCGGCACCAGGCTCGGCCTTACCGTTTGCAGCACGCCGATGGCCAGGGTGCGCAGTGACTGGCCCTTGAAGTTGCGCATGGCTTCATGGGCACGTTGCAGGCCATCGAGCAGAGGCACCGCGTGGTTGTACAGGGTATGGGCCGCCAAGGTCGGTAACAGGCGCTTGTTGCTGCGCTCGAAGAGGCTGAGGTCCAACCCATGTTCCAGCTGGCGGATCTGTTGTGAAAGCGCTGGTTGCGACAGTGATAGGCGCTCGGCGGCACGGCCGACGTGGCCTTCTTCATAAACCGCGACGAAATAACGCAGTTGGCGGAAATCCATAACTGATACTTATTGAAAAAGCTGGGAAATCGAAATGGCCGCGTGAGCCGCTGCGCCCTAGTCTATCGCCGTATTCCAATGGGTTACAGCGTTAGACCCGGCTGTTCGTTACCGATTCGACAACGCTCTTTTGATAGGCAAGACAGAATTAATCAGCGCCGGCGCCAAGACCGGGCCTTGGTTACCCCTACCGTGAGTTTGGAGCCTCGATGAACCTGTTCAAACTGCGCCGTTCGGCTGCCGTTACCGTGGCCGAGGCTCGGCGCGCGCCTGTGAGCCCCGTGGCGACGCCGTCACACCCGGCCCAGCGCCTGCTGGCCGGCGCCGAGCGCCAAGCGCAGGTGTTCGTACGCGGTCAGGGCTCGTGGTTGTGGGACGATGCCGGGCATGCTTATCTGGATTTCAATCAGGGCGGCGCCGTCAACAGCCTTGGCCACAGCCCGGCCGTACTGAGCAAGGCGTTGAGCGAGCAAGCCCAGGCGTTGATCAACCCTGGCGCCGGCTACCTCAACCGCGAGCTGCTGACCTTGGTCGAGCGCCTCTGCCAAAGCACCGGCAGCGATCAGGCCTACCTGCTCAACAGCGGCGCCGAGGCTTGCGAAGGGGCAATAAAGCTGGCGCGCAAGTGGGGCCAACTGCACCGCAACGGCGCCTATCACATCATCACCGCCAGCCAAGCCTGCCATGGCCGCAGCCTGGGTGCGCTCTCGGCCTCCGATCCGCTGCCGTGCAAGCGCTGCGAGCCTGGCTTGCCGGGCTTCAGCAAGGTGCCGTTCAATGACCTGGCAGCGCTGCATGCCGAGGTCGACTCGCGTACCGTGGCGATCATGCTCGAACCGATCCAGGGCGAAGCCGGCGTGATTCCAGCGACCCGCGAGTACCTTCAGGGGGTGGCAAAGCTCTGCCGCGAATTGGGCATCCTGTTGATCCTCGATGAAGTGCAGACCGCTATCGGCCGTTGCGGTGCGCTGCTGGCCGAGCATAGCTACGGCGTGCGGGCCGACATCATCACCCTCGGCAAGGGCTTGGGCGGTGGCGTGCCGCTGGCGGCCCTGCTGGCCCGCGGCAACGCCTGCTGCGCCGAGCCTGGCGAGCTGCAGGGCAGCCACCATGGCAATGCTCTGATGAGCGCTGCGGGCCTGGCAGTGCTGGACACGGTTCTCGAGCCAGGCTTCTTCGAGCGCGTGCAGGACAGCGGCCGCCATTTGCGTGACGGCTTGAGCCGTCTGGCCGGCCGCTACGGCCAGGGCGAGGTACGCGGCCAGGGCCTGCTGTGGGCAATGCAGCTTCAGGACAACCTGGCCCCCGCCCTGGTCGATGCAGCCATGCACGAAGGCCTGCTGCTCAATGCCGTGCAGCCCGACGTACTGCGTTTCTCACCGGCGTTGACGGTGAGCAAGGGCAACATCGACGAGATGCTGCTGCGCCTGGCCCGTGCCTTCGCCCGGCTGCACACCCTGCAACAGGCCCGGCGCGACATGCCGGCCTGATCAAAGCTTTCTACGAACCGTCTGGCGTTATTGCGCATCGCCCCTGGCCTGTTTCATTCGGCCAGGGGCGTTTTTTTGCCTGTGGAACCTCTGCACGGCGCGGCGAGTCTCTGTTGTAACCCCTACAGGAGAGAGCCCCATGGACTTCATTCGCATCATCATCGCCATCATTCTTCCGCCATTGGGCGTGTTTCTGCAGGTAGGGTTTGGCGGGGCCTTCTGGCTGAATATTCTGCTGACCTTGCTGGGCTATATCCCAGGCATCATCCATGCGGTGTACATCATCGCCAAACGCTAGATCTGGGTTTGACCGGTAGCGGGCAGGCTGGCTTGCCCGCTACCTTACTGGCGCAGCGCGCGGCAATAGAACTTCCATTCCCGTTCCAGCGCATCGGCCAGGTTCACGGCCTTGCGAAAGCCATGGCGCTCCTCCGGGTAGAAATGCCCTTCTGCCTCGATGCCATTGGCCTGCAACGCCGTCAGCATCGAGCGGGTCTGCTCAGGGACTACCACTGCGTCCAACTCACCTTGGAAGAAAATCACCGGCACCTGGATCCGCGCTGCATGCAGCAGCGGCGTGCGCTGACGATAGCGCTCGGCATCCTGCTGCGGGTCGCCGATCAGCCAGTCCAGGTAATCCCCTTCGAACTTGTGTGTAGCCTTGGCCAGGGAAAGTGGATCGCTGACCCCGTACAGGCTGGCACCAGCGCTAAATACCTGGCTGAAGGCAAGGGCGCACAGGGTGGTGTAACCGCCAGCACTGCCACCGCGAACGAAGGCTTTGCTTGGGTCGATCAACCCCCGTGCGCCCAGGTGCTCGACCACGGCGCACGCATCCTCGACATCGCTCACACCCCACTGCAGGTGCAGCGCCTGGCGATAGTCTCGTCCATAGCCAGTGCTGCCGCGGTAATTCAGATCAGCGACGGCGAAGCCGCGTTGGGTCCAGAACTGGATGCGTGGATCGAGCACCGGGTAACAGGCTGAGGTCGGGCCCCCATGGATGAACACCACCAAGGGCGTGGGGCCGTCGCTGGCCGCTGCGGGGTAGAAGAAACCGTGTGCCAAGGCGCCTGCGCTTGGGTAGCACAGCGGCTGCGGCAGGCTGATGCGGCCGGCGGGCAGCACCTCGGCGCCACCGGCAAGGACGCTGACTTCGTGGCTAGCACGGCCGATGCGGATGACTGCCGGCGGGCTGATCGGCGATGCGGCGATGGCGTAGATATGCGCGTCATCGGCCGCCAGGCTGCGAAAGCGAGTGTAGGCGCTGGCGTACTGCACCACGCGTCCGTCGGCGTCGCGCAGCCCCAGCTGCCCCACGCCATCGACGAACCACGTGGCCAGGTAGTCTCGCGGACCTGCTGCCAGCCAAGTGCTCGCGCCCATTTGCCAAGGCGCCGCGGCGTGGTCGGCGAGCTCGGCAGGCAGCGCTTGCCAGCGGCCGTCGACCTCGCCCCATGGCTGCCAAAAGCCGTTGCGGTCCGACAGGCAATACAACCGGCTCTCGTGGTCGAAGCGCGGCTGCTGCAGGGACTCGTCGGCAGCCGCGATGCACTCGCTGGCACCCCAGCGCCCATGGCTATCGCGCAGCCGGCACATTAGCCGGGTCACGGTCCAGGGCTGCGCCGGGCGGTCCCATTCGATCCAGGCCAGGCGCTGGCCATCGCTGCTGACGGTCGGTGCCGCGTAGAAGTCGGCGCCCTCGGCCAGCACCTCACGGGCCCCTTGAGCGATGGCCACCAGGCGATGCTCGACCTGCTCGCCATGGCACTCCTCCACGGCTAGAACCCTGCCGTCGTGCCATTGCACATCGCCGTAGCGGCAGTCGCTGCGCGCGGTCAGTGCGCGTGGCGGTGCGCCGTCGAGCGGCTGAGTGTAGAGCTGTTGGTCACTTTCGTTGACGAACACTACCCCAACGCCACCCAGGCAGAAGCTGCCGCCGCCGTATTCATAGACGCGGCTGCGCACACTGAAGCCGTCAGGGGTCAGGCAGCGCGCCTGCTGCTGCTGCCAGTGCCAGATGCGACAGGCGCCGTCGGCAGGTCGGAATTCGACCCAGAACAGGCCATCGGCACTGAGCTTGAGCTCGGCGAAGTCGGTGCCGGCAGCGACGGCCTGGGCGGCGCTGAACTCAGCCGCGGGCGATGACACGGGAGTTTCGCTCATTGCGGAAGGTCATCTGTTCAATGGCGAGATCGGCGGTTTGCGCCTGCTCGCGAGCCTCAAGGATGATGCCGTGGTCGGGCGACTTGGCGCACACCGGGTCGGCCTTGCTGGCATCGCCGGTGAGCATGAAGGCCTGACAGCGGCAACCGCCGAAGTCCTTTTCCTTTTCGTCGCACGAGCGGCACGGCTCGGGCATCCAGTCATAACCGCGGAAACGGTTGAAACCGAACGAGTCGTACCAGATGTGCCGCAGATCATGATCACGGACGTTGGGAAACTGCACCGGCAACTGGCGCGCGCCGTGGCAGGGCAGGGCGGTGCCGTCGGGGGTGATGGTCAGGAACAGACTGCCCCAGCCGTTCATGCAGGCCTTGGGGCGTTCCTCGTAGTAGTCGGGGGTGACGAAGATCAACTTGCAAGGGCTGCCCGCTGCCTTGAGCTTGGCACGGTACTCGTTGGTGACCTGCTCGGCGCGCTCGAGCTGCTCGCGGGTGGGCAGCAGGCCCAGGCGATTGAGATGCGCCCAGCCGTAGAACTGGCAGGTGGCGAGTTCGACGAAATCCGCTTCGAGGGCGATGCACAGCTCGATGATGCGGTCGATCTTGTCGATGTTGTGCCGATGGGTGACGAAGTTCAGCACCATGGGGTAACCGTGGGCTTTCACCGCCCGGGCCATGGCCAGCTTCTGCGCGAAGGCCTTCTTCGAGCCGGCCAGCAGGTTGTTGACCTGCTCGTCGCTGGCCTGGAAGCTGATCTGGATATGGTCCAGCCCGGCCGCCTTGAAGTCGGCGATGCGCGCTTCGGTGAGGCCGATCCCCGAGGTGATCAGATTGGTGTAGAAACCCAGGCGGCGGGCTTCGCCGATCAACTCGGCAAGGTCCTGGCGCACCAGCGGCTCGCCCCCCGAGAAGCCAATCTGCGCCGCGCCCATTTCGCGGGCTTCGGCCATCACCTTGAACCACTGCGCGGTGCTCAGCTCCTGGCCCTGGGCGGCGAAGTCCAGCGGGTTGGAGCAATACGGGCACTGCAGCGGGCAGCGGTAGGTCAGCTCGGCCAGCAGCCACAGCGGCAGGCCGACCGGAACCTCAGGCGAGGGTGATCCAGTGCTCGGCACGGGCCACCTCCATGAATTGCTCGATGTCGTCAGCGACTTCCGGCACCTCGGGGAACTGCCCTTGCAGGTCGGCGATGATCGCCGCCACGTCGCGCTTGCCGTCGATCAGCCCACCGATCAGGCCGGCGCTGTCGTTGAGCTTGATCATGCCCTCGGGGTACAGCAGCACATGGCCTTGCTGCGCCGGCTCGTACTGAAAGCGGTAGCCGGGGCGCCAGCTCGGCACTTGTTTACGGTCGAAGCTCATAGCGCAATCCCCTTGTGCCATACCCGTTGCTGGGTGACGGTGTGATAAGGCGGGCGGTGCAGTTCGTAGGCCATGCTCATGGCATCGAGCATGCTCCAGAGAATATCCAGCTTGAACTGCAGGATCTCCAGCATACGCTCCTGGCCGGCGCGGGTGGTGTAGTGCTGCAAGGTGATCGCCAGGCCGTGCTCGACGTCACGCCGCGCCTGGCCCAGGCGGGTGCGGAAGTACTCGTAGCCGGCAGGGTCGATCCACGGATAGTGTTGCGGCCAGCTGTCCAGGCGCGACTGGTGGATTTGCGGCGCGAACAGCTCGGTCAGCGAGCTGCTGGCCGCTTCCTGCCAATTGGCGCGACGGGCGAAGTTGACATAGGCGTCCACGGCAAAGCGCACGCCTGGCAATACCAGTTCTTGCGAGCGCAGCTGCTCAGGCTCGAGGCCCACGGCCTGGCCGAGGCGCAACCAGGCTTCGATGCCGCCATCTTCACCCGGCGCGCCGTCGTGGTCGAGCAGGCGTTGAATCCACTCCCGGCGCACTTCACGGTCCGGGCAGTTGGCGAGAATCGCGGCATCCTTGAGCGGGATGTTGACCTGATAGTAGAAGCGATTGGCGACCCAACCCTGGATCTGCTCGCGGGTCGCACGCCCCTCGTACATCGCCACATGATACGGATGATGAATGTGATAAAAGGCGCCTTTGGCGCGCAGGGCCTGCTCGAACTCGGCAGGGGACATCGGCAGTGCGTCGCTCACGGCGCCTCCTTACAACTCGATGCTCATGCCGTCGAAGGCCACTTCGACGCCGCGGCGCTCGACTTCGGCGCGTTCGAGGGAGTCTTCATCGAGGATCGGATTGGTGTTGTTGATGTGGATGAGCACTTTGCGCTGGCGCGCGAAGCCGTCCAGCACTTCGAGCATGCCGCCCGCGCCGTTCTGCGCCAGGTGGCCCATTTCCCGGCCGGTACGTGTACCGACACCCCGGCGCTGCATTTCATCATCTTCCCAGAGCGTGCCGTCGACCAGCAGGCAGTCGGCGTCGTGCATCATCTGCAGCAGCGCGTCATCGACCTGGCCGAGCCCTGGGGCATAGAACAGCTTGCCACCGGTGCGCGTGTCTTCGACCAGCAGGCCGAGGTTGTCGCCCGGATGCGGGTCGAAACGGTGCGGCGAATAAGGCGGCGCGGCGCTGCGCAGCGGGAATGGGGTGAACCTGAGGTTCGGGCAGGCGGGGATGACGAAACTGCCTTCGAGCTCGATGCGGTTCCACTGCAAGCCACCGTTCCAGTGGCTGAGCATGGTGAACAGCGGGAAACCTGTGGTCAGGTCCTGATGGACCATGTCGGTGCACCACACCGGGTGCGGGCAGCCCTCACGCAGGCTGAGCAGGCCCGTGGTGTGGTCGATCTGGCTGTCGAGCAGGACGATCGCATCGATACCCGTGTCGCGCAGGCCACGGGCCGGCTGCATGGGGGCGAACGCCTGGAGCTGGGCGCGGATATCGGGCGATGCGTTGCACAGTATCCAGTGCTCGCCGTCGTCGGACAGGGCAATGGAGGACTGGGTGCGTGCCGTGGCGCGCAAGGTGCCGTCGCGATAGCCCTTGCAGTTGACGCAGTTGCAGTTCCACTGCGGGAAACCACCACCGGCGGCGGAACCGAGAATCTGGATGTACATGGCCGCTCCGTGTGCGAAATACCGAAGATGAAAACGACGACGCCCCGGCGAGCCGAGGCGTCGAACCGCAAGCAGGGCTTAGCGGTTGGCGAAGTACATGGTCACTTCGAAGCCGATACGCAGGTCAGTGTAGGCAGGTTTGGTCCACATGGGCGTTCTCCTTCTTGCTGGATGGGGGGTTCAACTAAGCATTGGGCGCCGCCTGGAACGGTAGGTTCCCTTGGCGGAGATAGCGTTATCTTACAAGAAATTTTTGTACCGAAAGGTTAATTGTTTGATAAGCGCCCTTGCGCCAAACGTAACAATCGACCTGTCGTCAGTGCCATGCAGGGTCGGGCGCGGCGCAGTTGGCCAGACACAGCCAGGCGCAGTGCTCGCTCTGCAGGTAGCTTAGCAGGCCATCCAGGTCAGCTTGCTGGGTATTCAGGATAGTCTGCTGCAGCGCGGGAAGGTCGGCGGGCTGCGAGCCCAGGTGGCATTGCCAAGCCCATTCCGCGACCTCTGGATTGGCCATCGCCGGCTCGGCGAACTGCTCGGCCAGTTGCTGGCGTGCCTGAACATCTAGCGTCACGCCTTGGCCCAGCAAGGCGCACAGATGATCGAGGATCTCGACCTGACCGGCGTGCGGGGATTGCACGCCAAACAGCAGACCGTCGACACCCTCGACCTGACGAAAAGCACTGAAAACGGCGTAGCCCAGTTGCAGCTCGACCCGCAGGCGTTGGTAGACCGGCCCTTGCAAGTGTTGCGCGAGCAGGCGACCACTGCCTTGCACAGCGGGGGGCAGGGCGCAGAACAGCAGCAGGGCGTTTTCACTGCCGGGCACGTGGGCATGCTGCCAACGGCGACCCGGCCAGCGGGGCGCAGGCGAAGGCGCGCCCGCGTGGCCGGGACAGTTTTGCAGCACTGCGCTCAGTGCCTGGACGGCGCTGGGGTCGAAGCCCACGGCCAAACCCTGCCAGCGGCTGTGTCGCCAGGTACCGTCGAGCAGTGCCTGGTCGAGCGGCCCCGGCGGGTTGGCCAGCGGGGCAGCGCCAAGCACGGCGTCCGGCAAGCGCTCGAGCAGTGCTCTGATCGGTATCAGAGCGGGGTCATCGTTTGCCGGTTGCTGCCAGCTGTTCGGCGCCTGCACCACGGCCAGGGCTTCTTGCGTGGCCCGTAGCACCGCTGCCGGATGGCCGGCACAGCGCAATTGCCAGAAGTCGCCGATCGCACTGAATCGCAGGTGTACCGAGGCTTGTTCACAGCGCGCCTGCAAGGGCTGCAAGGCTTGCGCCAGCATAGCCTGCAGCCGATGGTCCGCTGCCGGCAGTTGCCAGCGCAGGTACAGCGCAGCGAACTGCCGGGTAGCCGGCAGCAGGTCACTGATCCACAGCCCATGCGGCTTGTGCACCCTGCGCGCAGCGGGCAGAGGGTCGAGCATCAGCGGGTCGGCGTCTGGCAACTGCCAGCTGCCATAAGTCGATCGGGGCAGCTGTTCGAGCAGTAGGCAGAGCGCGTTGCGGCCTTGAGCATCCAGTGCGGCAAATGGCAGACCGGCGCAGTCGCGGCGGGCCAGGTCCAGGGCGGTGGCGCTGCGTTCGTGGCGTTGCTGCAGGCTGGCGAAGGCGTTGGCAAGAAGCTCCACTGGAACTTGGCGCAGATAGTCGAACCAACCCTGCAACAGCCTCGACGCCTCTTCAGCATCGGCCTGCGGGCTCAGCTTCAGATCGATATGCCAGTACAGCTGCCCGGCGAAGGCGTACAGTTTTTCTATCGCGAACCCTCTCAGCCAGCCGCGGCGCTGCAGGGCATCCAGCCAACTGCCGGGTCGGGTGTCGCGCAGGTTCGCCAGCAGCAGTTCAAGTGCCTGTTCCGCGCCATCGGGCAAGCCTTCGTGGGCGAATGACCATGGCTGCGAGCAAGCTAATGGCGGTGGCACGCTTTGCGGCCGCCTGGTACCCGCCTCGAACCTGCCGCCGTACTGCCTGCCAAGTTGCTCCAACTCATCCAGCGATTGCGGCCCGCACAGGCTCAGGGTGATCTGGCCAGCCTGATAAAAGCGCTGGTGAAAGCCGTTCAGGGCTTGCTGGAACGCCTCATTGTTCAGCGGCAACGAATACCGGTTACCCGCGTGAAACGCCCGCAGCGGATGCTCGCCCGTCAACGCCTGCAACAGCGCGAACTGCTGCTGAGCCTGCGGGTTGCGCGACCAGGCAATGAACTCCGCGTGGATCACCTCCCGTTCGCGACGTTGACGCGCGATGCCCAGGTCGGGCTCGGCCAGCATCTGACACAAGCGCTCCAGGCCGCCGGCCAATGCTGCAGGCGGCGTTTCGAAGAAAAAGTCGGTGGTGCGTTCGCGGGTACTGGCGTTGACCTGGCCGCCAAGCGCCTGCACATAGCGCATCAGGCCGTCGTGCAGCGGGAAGCGCTCGGTGCCGAGAAAGAACAGGTGCTCGAGGAAGTGCGCCAGGCCCGGCCAGCGGGGCGAAGCGTCGTGGCTGCCAGCCTGCACCCGCAGGGCTGCCGCCGAGCGCTTGAGTCGCGAGGCCTGACGCAGCTTCAGCGTCAGGCCGTTGGGCAGGATGAGGTGGCGGGTAGGGTCGGGCATGGCAACTCCAGGGCAGGCGTTCATGCTAACCCATTTGCCAGGTGCGCCTGGGGCAGCGGTCAGTTTTTCAGCCAGTGCAGCTCGCGGCGCAGGTCAGTGAGATAGGGAAACGCCTCGCGGCCGCGCCGGACCTGTTCGTGTTCGAGCTGCGCGAGCAACTGGCATTCGTCCCGCCCGGCCATGGCCAGCAGGCTGCCGTCTGGCCCGACGATACTGCTCTGCCCGCAGTAGTGGATATCGCCCTCGGCACCGCAATAGTTGGCGTACACCAGGTAGCACTGGTTCTCCTGGGCCCGCGAGCGCACGGTTACCTGGCAGACGAAATCGTAGGGCTCCATGTTGGCGGTCGGCACCAGGATCAGTTCGGCACCGGCCAGCGCCAGGCGCCGGGCGTTTTCCGGGAACTCGATGTCGTAGCAGATCAGCAGGCCGATCTTCCAGCCCTCCAACTCCACCACCGGAAAGTGATCGGCGCCGGCACTGAACATGGCCCGGTCCAGCTCGCCGAACAGGTGCGTCTTGCGGTAGTTGCACAGGCTGCGGCCGTGCTGATCGATCAGTTGCACGCTGTTATGGATCGCCCCGTCCGCGGCCCGCTCGGGGTAGCCATAGACGATGGCGAGCGCGTGCGCCTGGGCGATCTCGGCCACCGCCATGGCCGAGGGGCCGTCGTTGGCTTCGGCAAGCCGCCGCACGTTGCTCAGGCCGATGTTGTAGCCGCTCAGGAACATCTCCGGGCACACCAGCACCCGTGCACCGCCCTCTGCCGCCCGTTGTGCCTGCTCGCGCAGGCGTTGCACGTTGCCGGCTACATCCAGCGGGTGAGGTGTGCCCTGGTACAGAGCGATACGCATGCGGCCTCCTTGGGTTCAGTCAGCCAGGGCGATCGGGCCGATTTCGTCGAACACATCGCCTGGGCCTGGGTTGTCCGGATGGCTATGGCCCCCGAAGTGATTGATGATACCCCACACCGCGTTGAGCGAGGTCTGCACGGCGCCCTCGACCCAGGCCGGGGTCCACGACACGTCGTCACCGGCGATGAACATGCCGCGCTGTTCGACGGGCATGTCCTTCTGCATGAAGTGCGCGTACATGCGTTGGTTGTAGCGGTAATGCCCCGGCAGCGCACCTTTGAACGCGCCGAGGAAGTACGGATCGGCCTCCCAGGACACAGTGATCGGGTCGCCGATGATATGGCCGGCGATGTCGGTTTTCGGGTAGATCTTCTTCAGCGCATCGAGCGCCAGCTGCACGCGCTTTTCCACCGGGTGCGGCAGCATCTTCAGGGCATCGCTCATCCAGGCGTAGGACAGGCAGATCACCCCCGGCTTGTCGTCACCGTTGTCGAACAGGTAGGTCCCGCGGGTCAGGCGGTCGGTGAGGGTCATGCTCATCAGGTCGCGCCCGGTTTCCGGGTCCTTGTCTTTCCAGAACGGCCGGTCGACCATGACGAAGGTCTTCGACGACTGCATGTAGCGTGTGCGGTCCAGGGCCATCCACATCTTTTGCGAGAACAGCGATTCTTCGCAGTCGATCTGCGTGGTCAGCAGCCAGCTCTGGCAGGTAACCAGCACCGCCGCATAATGGCGGGCGTTGCCCCAGTTATCGGTCACCGCCAGCTGGCCATCGGAGGCCCGGGCAATGCGCTTGACCCCGGCCCGCGGCGCGCCGCCGTGCAACGCGCTCAAGCTGGTGCCTGCCGGCCAGTGCTCGCAGCGCTCCGGCACGTGCCGCCAGATACCCTGCGGCACCTGCTCCACGCCACCGACGACCAGGTGCTGATGGTCATCGCAATTGGTCATGACCACGCGGAAGA
Source organism: Pseudomonas sp. SMSB3 (assembly GCF_052041965.1). NCBI lineage: Bacteria > Pseudomonadati > Pseudomonadota > Gammaproteobacteria > Pseudomonadales > Pseudomonadaceae > Pseudomonas > Pseudomonas sp. SMSB3. The sequence continues at coordinate 108,961 of NZ_JBKGGV010000012.1, forward strand.
TTTCCAGCATCGAGTTGGGGAAGTCCGAATCCCAGCCCCCGGTGCCAAAGCCGACCTGGCCGAACACTTCGCGGTGCTGGAAGCTCAACTTGGCGAACGAGCGCGAGGTGGCGACGAAGTCATAGAAGGTGCGATCGTCCCACAGCGGCACCAGCTTGTTCCACAGCGCTTTGAGGCGCGTGACGTCGCGATCACGGATGGCTTGCTGGATATCGGCGAACTGCGCGCCGCTTTCCAGCGCATCGGCCCAGGCGTCGGCCACCTCGTGGAAAAGATCGGGCAAGTCACTGGGCTTTTGCGCGTAGTAGGTCTGGCCTTCCAGGTCGATCACGGTGCTGCCGGAGGCGCCGGTCAGTGGGTTGGGAAACGGCTTGGTTTGCAAGCCAAGCTTGTCGACATAGTGGTAGAACGCTGTGGAAGACACCGGAAAGCGCATGCCACCGAGCTCCGCGACGATGCCATCAGCACCATTGAAGGCCTGCGAGCGCAGGCGCCCACCAAGCTTGGACGCCTCGTACACCACGGGCTTGAGCCCGAGCTTCATCAACTCGTAGGCCGCCACCAAGCCGGCGATACCGGCACCGACAATGGCGACTTCTTCGCCATGGCGCTCGGCAGGAATGCGGCCTAGCCCGGCCGGGTGCGCCAGCCAGTCATCGAAAGCAAAGGGAAAGTCCGGGCCGAAGATGGTGATCGGTGGCTTGCCGTCGGCGGGGTGGCGGTTGTTGTTGTTCATGTAATGACCTTGCCAGAGCGGCTGCGCGAGGGGCGGAGCCTGAGTATAGGAGATGGCTGGAAGTCATTTTAGGGAGTGGGCGGATCGTAATTAAGGCGCAGAGTGGAGACTTTATGAACGCATGTTCGTCACTATGACTCTCGATTGAACAGTTATGACGAACTCGTCACAGCGGCTGTCCTCGATCGACCTTGTTGCTCAAGATGATCGACGTGGTGGTCTTCTCGACGCCTTCGACACTGCCAATCTGATCCAGCAGGTCATCGAGTTGCTCGGGCGAGTCACTGCGCAGCCAGGCCACATAGTCGAACTCGCCGCTGACGGCGCACAGCTGCTGCACCTGGCCCATGGCGCTCAGCCGACGCACCACGTCCTTGCCGGAGCGTGGCTGAACTTTGATCCCGACATACGCCTGCAATCCGCCCCCGATCACGCGCTGGCCCAGGCGCACACCGTAGCCGGTGATGACCTTGTGTTTTTCCAAGCGCTCCAGCCGTGAATTGACCGTGGTGCGGGCGATACCCAGTTGCCGGGCGAGGGTGGCGACGCTCTCACGTGCGTTGATCTGCAACTGCGCGATCAACTTGCGATCGATTTCGTCGAGGGAGATGGGAAGGGCGTTCGACATGACGAGCCTCTGCGTTAAGTCCGTTAGCCTAGTCAGGCATGGACAGGCAGGGCAAGCCCTGCCGCAGGGTTATCGCGCAGGCATGAAAAAGCCGCGCGGGTGCGCGGCTTTCGGCAGATCTGGTGGGCCCACACGGACTCGAACCGTGGACCAAAGGATTATGAGTCCTCTGCTCTAACCAACTGAGCTATAGGCCCTCAGTAAGTGGCGGGATTATAACGAGGGTTTCGATAGCGTGCCATCCGAAAGATCGGTTAGTGCTATGCGAAGGAACGCTGCGGCAAATTCCTCAGGCGGCAGCGGCAGGCTGACGATGTAGCCTTGTATCTGCTCGCATCCCTCAGCCGCCAAAAAGCGTTGCTGCGCCTGGTTTTCCACGCCCTCGGCGATGATCGTCAGCTGCATGCTGCGGCCCAGGGCGATGATGGCGCGGGCGATGGCGGCATCGTGGGGATCGTCGGGCAGGCCGCGGATGAACGACTTGTCGATCTTGAGGATGTCCAGCGGCAGACGCTTGAGGTAACTGAGCGACGAATAGCCGGTGCCGAAATCGTCGATGGCCAGCTGCACGCCCAGTTGCTTGAGCTCGTGCAGCACGGCCAGGGCTTCCTCGGCCTGGCTCATGATGAAGTTTTCGGTGATCTCCAGCTGCAGGTCGCCGGCCTTGAGCTGGTAGACCTTCAACAGGTGCTCGATGCGCTGGGCCAGGTTCGGGTGGCGCAGTTGCGCACCGGCGAGGTTGATCGACAACGGGCCGAAGGCTTGGTAGCGCTTCTTCCAGCTGTGCATCTGCTGGCACGCCTGCTCCAGCACCCAGTCGCCCAGCTGCAGGATGGTGCCGTTCTCTTCGGCCAGGTGAATGAAGTGCTCTGGTGGCACTTCGCCAAAGGTCGGGTGGCTCCAGCGGATCAGGGCTTCGGCGCCGACCAGGGTTTGCGTCTTGAGGCTGAGCTTGGGCTGGAAGTTGAGGCTCATTTCGTTGCGCTCGATGGCGCGGCGCAGCTCGTGCTCCATGGCGATGCGCTCGCTGGCCTGCACGGTCAGGTCGCGGGTATAGGCTTCGACGCGGTTACGGCCTTTGGCCTTGGAGCGGTACATGGCGGCATCGGCGTTGCGAATCAACGTGGCGACGTCGGTGCCGTCCTGCGGGTAGAGGCTCGAACCAATGCTGGCACTGGTGAAGAACTCGTGCTCGCCAGCCTGGAATGGCGCGGCGAAGCACGCCAGCAGCTTGTTGGCGATGGCGTCGGCATCGCTGGGCTTATGCAGGCCTGGCAGCAGAATGATGAACTCATCGCCGCCCAGACGCGCCACGGTATCGACGTCGCGCACCTGCTCCTTGAGGCGCTGGGCAATGCCTTTGAGCAGCAAGTCGCCCACCGGGTGACCGAGGCTGTCGTTGATGTGCTTGAAGCGGTCCAGGTCGAGGAACAGCACCGCGCCCTGGCGGTTGGACACCTGCGCGCAGGTCAACACCGCCTGCAGGCGATTCTCGAACAGGGCGCGGTTCGGCAGGCCGGTCAGCGGGTCATGGTGGGCCTGGTAGTCGAGCTTGGCCTGGGCGTGCTTGAGGCTTGAGATATCGGCGAACACCGCCACGAAATGGGTGATTTCGCGCTCGCTGTTGCGCACGGCGCTGATGGTCAACCAACCAGGGTAGAGCTCGCCATTCTTGCGCTTGTTGAAGATCTCGCCTTGCCAATGGCCTTCTGCAGTCAGCTGGTGCCACATGGCCGCGTAGAAGGCGCTGTCATGTTGGCCGGAGGCCAGCAGGCGCGGGGTTTGGCCAAGCGCCTCGATCTCGCTGTAGCCGGTAATTTCACTGAAGGCGCGGTTGACGGCGCTGATGCGCTGGTCGGTATCAGTGATCAACACGCCTTCGGCGGTGTTCTCGAACACGGTGGCCGCCAGCTGCAGTTTTTCCTGCATCAAGTGGCGTTCGGTGATATCGCGGGCGATGGTCAGCATGCAGTCGACGCCCGCGATCGGCAGCGGCCTGGCCGACAGCTCGCACAGGCGAATCTGCCCGTCGCTGCGCCGCAGGTGGCAACTGAAGTCGCGCACGAAGCCATCCCGGCCCAGGCGTTCGACCAGGCGCTTGCGCTCGTTCAGATCGACCCAGATGCCCAGGTCGAACGAGGTCTGGTCGATCGGCTGGCGGAACTCATAACCGGTCAGGCGGCAAAAGCCTTCGTTGACCTCAAGCAGCAGGCCGTCGCTCTGGCGTGACAGCAGCAAACCGTCCGGGGAGGCATGGAAAGCTTTGGCAAACTTTTCTTCCGAGGTTTGCAGTTGCTGCTGGGTTTCCTTGAGTTGACTGATGTCGCGAACTGCCACGACCAGCGCCAGGGTGCCATCGAGCTCGAAGGTCTCGGCCGAGGTCAGGCCTGTGAATAGCTGGCCATTGCTGCGGCGAAAGCTCATTTCCAGGTTGCGGATGCCGCCTTCATGCAGACGCTGCAACAGTTTGGGCCCCATGCCTTCGTCGGCCCACAGGTTGAGTTCGGTGGCGGTGCGGCCGAGCGCTTCGCCCGGGCTCAGGCCGATCTGCTCTTCGAACGCTTCGTTGACCTCCAGCAGCACGCCATCGCTGTGCCGGGCAATCAGCAGGATGTCCGGGCACTGCTCGAAGACCGAGGCGAACTTCTGCTCCGACAGGCGCAGGGCGTCCTCGGTGCGCTTGGTTTCACTGATGTCGATCATCAGGCCACGCATCACCGGGCGGTGGCCGTGCTCGATCATACTGACGATGTTGCGCACCCAAAGCGGCTGGCCATCGGCGCGCAACACGCGGTAGTCGAGGCTATGATCGCGCCCAGCTGCAGTTTCGCTTTCGCAGAAAGCCTGGGCCCAGAGCGCGTCGTCGGGGTGCACGATGCTGCGCCAGAAGCCCGGTTTGAGCCAGTCGTGCAGCGGATAGCCCAACAGGTCTTCGGCGTGAGGGGAGACATAGCGGTAGGTGAAGTCGTTGGCGTCGGCTTCCCAGGCGATGGCCGACAGGCTCTCGATCAGGCCGCGATAATGGTATTCGCTGCTGCGTAGTTCTTGCTCCAGGGCAATTCGGCGGGATATTTCGGAGCTGAGCCGGCGATTGATCCGAATGACCACGGCCAGGATCGCCACCAGCAGCAACACCGCCGGCAGGCCATACAGCAACATGTCGCGCCAGAAACTGCGTTGGTCCACGACATTGCCGACCCAGCGTTGCTGAATGTCGGCGATTTCGGCGCTGGACATGTCAGCCATCGCCTTGTCGAGGATGCCGATCAGCACGTGTTCGCTGCGCGGTGCGGCCATGGCCAGCTGATAGCGGTAGGGCGTCTCGCCGCTGACGTACAGCCCTTCGAGCTTGAGCTGGCGCAGGCTCCACACGCTCGAGGCGAGGTCGCCGACCACCGCGTCCACCGTGTCGGTGGCCAAGGCCTGGAGTGCCGAGGTGAGGTTGGGCATTCTCACCAGGTTGAGGTCCGGGTGATGGGCACGCATCAGCTCATGCGGCGCGTAGTTCTCGACCACCGCTACCTTCAACCCGTACAGGTCGTTGATCGTGCGCGGTTGCGGGCCGCCCTTGTGGGCCAGTATGACGATGGGGAAGTCCAGGTACGGGCGGGTGAACGCCAGGTAATCCTGACGCTCGGGCGTGGACATGATGCCGGGCAGCAAATCGATACGCCCTTCGCGCGCCTGCTGCAGCACGTCGTTCCAGCTGCTGGGCTCGACCGGCGTCATGTTCACCCCAAGACGTTCCTGGAGCGAGCTGATGTAATCGGCGGCCAATCCCTGGTACCGGCCCTCCTGGTCACGAAACTCGAACGGTGGCCGGGAGGCGTAGACGCCCAGCTTCAGCTGTGGATGCTCAGCAAGCCAGGTTTTTTCTTCGTCTGTCAGGGTCAGGGCGCCGGCCGTTGTGTTCCACAAGATCAGGAGCAACAACAGGATGGCCGGCATCGGCTGCATAGCACTCTCGCGTTCAGTGGGTCTGAACTCGAGTGTAGACGGGCAAATGGCCAGTCGACTAGCCGTCCACAACTATTTGTCGGATAAGAAAAACCCCGGCCTGGGCCGGGGTTTGATCGTCACTCGTCGAGGAATGAACGCAGGTGCTCGCTGCGGGTCGGGTGGCGCAGTTTGCGCAACGCCTTCGCTTCGATCTGACGGATCCGCTCGCGGGTCACGTCGAACTGCTTGCCGACCTCTTCGAGAGTGTGGTCGGTGTTCATGTCGATACCGAAACGCATGCGCAGCACCTTGGCTTCGCGTGCGGTCAGGCCCGAGAGCACGTCACGGGTGGCTTCCTTGAGGCTTTCGACCGTGGCCACATCGATCGGCGACTGCATGGTCGAGTCCTCGATGAAATCGCCCAGGTGCGAATCTTCGTCATCACCGATCGGGGTTTCCATGGAGATCGGCTCTTTGGCGATCTTCAATACCTTGCGGATCTTGTCCTCAGGCATTTCCATGCGCTCACCCAGCTCTTCCGGGGTCGGCTCGCGGCCCATTTCCTGCAGCATCTGGCGGGAAATCCGGTTGAGCTTGTTGATCGTTTCGATCATGTGCACCGGAATACGGATGGTGCGCGCCTGATCCGCGATGGAGCGGGTGATCGCCTGGCGAATCCACCAGGTGGCATAGGTCGAGAACTTGTAGCCCCGACGGTATTCGAACTTGTCCACCGCCTTCATCAGGCCGATGTTACCTTCCTGGATCAGGTCGAGGAACTGCAGACCGCGGTTGGTGTACTTCTTGGCGATGGAGATCACCAGACGCAGGTTGGCCTCGACCATTTCCTTCTTGGCCCGACGGGCTTTCGCCTCGCCGATGGACATGCGACGGTTGATTTCCTTGATCTCGGCCACGGTCAGGCCGGTTTCGTTCTCGAGGTCGATCAGCTTCTGCTGGCAGGCAACGATGGCCGCGTCCTTTTCACCCAGGGCAGCAGCCCACTTGGTGCTGCGCTTGGCCAGGTCGCCCGACCAGGTCTGGTCGGTTTCGTTGCTCGGGAACAGGCGCAGGAAGTCGGCACGTGGCATGCGCGCATCACGTACGCACAACTGCATGATCGCGCGCTCTTGCTGACGCAGACGGCTCAGGGCATCGCGCACACGCTCGACCAGAACGTCGAACTGCTTGGGCACCAGCTTGATCGGCATGAACAGATCAGCCAGGGCCTGCAGGGCTTCGACGCTTTCCTTGGCATCACGGCCGTTCTTCTTGAGAACCTTGGCAGTGGCTTGGAGTTGGTCGGCCACAGCGCCGAAGCGCTGGGCAGCAACGACCGGATCGGGACCGCTTTCGGTCTCTTCTTCGTCGTCGCTGTCGCTTTCTTCTTCCTCGTCCTCGGATTCTTCCTTGGCCGCAGGCGCCTTGGCGCCCGGTACCGGAACTTCTTCGGTCGGGGCAGCGATGTTGTCATCAGGGTCGATGTAACCACTGAGTACGTCCGACAGGCGGCCACCTTCGGTGGTCACGCGGTCGTATTCGCCGAGGATGTAGTCGACGGTACCCGGGAAGTGAGCGATGGCGCCCATGACTTCACGGATGCCTTCCTCGATACGCTTGGCGATTTCGATCTCGCCTTCGCGGGTCAGCAGCTCGACAGTACCCATTTCGCGCATGTACATGCGCACCGGGTCGGTCGTGCGGCCAATATCGGTTTCAACGGCCGCCAACGCAGCTGCGGCTTCTTCGGCCGCGGCTTCGTCGGTGTCGGCTTCCGCCAACAGAAGGGCATCCGCATCCGGAGCACTCTCGAATACGTTGATCCCCATGTCGTTGATCATGCGGATGATGTCTTCCACCTGCTCCGGATCTGAAATATCCTCAGGCAGGTGGTCGTTGACCTCCGCGTAAGTCAGGTAGCCCTGCTCACGACCGCGGGTGATCAACTCTTTGATACGAGACTGCTGTTGCGCTTTTCCGGACATAACACCCTATCCACTGAAGGTCTTGGCGGGCAAAAAACAAGCCGAGGATTATACCCGAGCATGGGCCTCACGCGCCAGATGAGGTCGGCGTTTGTGCGGGAACATTCCGGCTCAGCAGCGCGAGAAGCTGCGATTTTTCCTCGCTGGTCAATTCGCTTTGACGTGATTTCCTGAGCAGTTGTTCCAGACTTCGCTCGCGTTGGCGGGCGGACAAGCTAGTAATGGTGTCGAAAAACTGTTGTTCAAGGCTGTCGGCGACGATCAGCCATTCCTTTTCCGCCAGTGCGCGCAGCAGGCGGCCCTGTTCGGTACCGTGCCAGCGTGCGATCAGCTGCATTGAGCTTAGCCCAGGATTTTTCTGCGCGGCTTCGATCAGCGCCACCAGCAGCTGGCTATACAGGTGCTCTTCGTCGGCGAAATGGCTGGCGTCTTCGACCTTGCCAGCCAATAGCGGGTGATGCAGCAATGTGCGCAGCGCGGCCAGGGTGGGCGGCTCGACCGGTGCCGGCACGCGCGGCGGTGCCTCGTCACGCTGCCACGGCTTGCCACCCTTGCGATTCTTGTCCCAGGGCTTGTCGCTCCACTGTTTCTTGCCGCCACCTTTGTTCGGCTTCCATGCCTGCTCCTGTGGCGCGGGTGCGTAATCGAGCTGCGGCATGTCGCCATAGTCGGGGCTGTAACTGGCCATGGCGTCATAGTCATAGCCTGGATCGTAGTCCGGCACGCTGCTCGGCGCAGGCGCTTGTTGCGCCAGTTGCTCGACTTGCTGCGGATCGAGGCCGGTGATCTCGCGCAGACGGTTACGCATCAGTTGCCGCAGGTTGGCGCCGGGGATCTTTTCGATCAACGGTGCTGCCAAGGTCGCCATGTGCGCCTTGCCTTCCAGGGAGCGCGGGTCGGCTTCGTTGCTCAGTTGCTCGAAGAAATAGTCAGCCAGCGGTTGTGCGTGCTGGTTGATGCGTGCCTGAAACGCGTCGGTGCCTTCGGCGCGCACCAGGCTATCCGGGTCTTCGCCTTCGGGCAGGAACAAAAAGCGCGCGCGACGCCCGTCCTGCAAGGCCGAGAGGGTCGATTCAAGGGCGCGCCAGGCAGCCTTGCGCCCAGCCTGGTCGCCGTCGAAACAGAACAGCACGCTGGGCACTACGCGGAACAGGCGCTTGAGGTGCTCTTCGCTGGTGGCGGTACCGAGGGTCGCCACGGCGTTGCGCAGGCCTTGTTGTGCCAGGGCGATGACATCCATGTAACCCTCGACGACGATGATCTCGTCGAGGTTGCGGTTGTGCTTGCGCGCTTCGTAGAGCCCGTAGAGCTCCTGGCCCTTGTGGAACACCGGGGTTTCCGGAGAGTTGAGGTACTTGGGTTTGTCATCGCCCAGCACCCGGCCACCGAACGCGATGATGCGCCCGCGACTGTCGCGGATCGGGAACATGACCCGGTCGCGAAAACGATCGTAGCGCTTGCCGCTCTCGGCATTTTCGATCAGCAGGCCGGCATCGATCATGACCTTCTGCTGCAGGGTGTCGGCACCCAGGTGCTTGAGCAGGTTATCCCAGCCTGGCGGGGCAAAGCCCAGGCCGAAGTCACGGGCGATTTCGCCCGACAGGCCGCGGCCCTTGAGGTAGTCCACAGCCGCCTTGCGGGTCGGGTGACTGCGCAGCGCCTGGCGATAGAACTCTGCGGCGGCATCGAGCAGCGGGTAGAGCGGCGAGTCGGTCGGCTGACGCGGCTTGTTGTCGCGCCGGCCCTGTTCACGGGGCACTTCCATGCCGGCTGCGCGGGCCAGCTCCTCGACGGCCTGGGGGAAGTCCAGGTTGTCGTGGTCCATGACGAAGCCAAGGGCATTGCCGCCGGCGCCGCAGCCAAAGCAGTAATAGAACTGCTTGTCGGGGCTGACCGTGAAGGAAGGGGTTTTTTCCTTGTGGAACGGGCAGCAGGCGGAGTAGTTCTTGCCGGTCTTTTTCAGTTGGACACGTGAACTCACCACGTCGACGATGTCGAGGCGGTTGATCAGGTCGTCGATGAAGCTTTGGGGAATGAGCCCGGCCATGGCAATCTCGTCATCTGGCAGCTGGCAAGTCTAATCGCTACCGCGACGACAAGGGCGAAGGCTGACAGGGAAAATGCGAGGAAAAATGTGCTCGTCGGCAGCCGCAAGGGCTCGTCAGTCATGACGTGCACGCCTGGCCGAAGCCAGCACTGACACTTTACTGCTGTGCCCACTGCAGGTTGCGACGGGCGCCTTGGGCTAGCTGCTCAAGGTGTGTAACCAAACCGCTGCCATCGGCCCGGCGGAGAGCCGGGCAGGGCAGAAGCTTTTTGCGTAGAACGTCTGTATTAGTACAGACGAACGGCGCGGCGCTGCTCGCGCTGAACTTTCTTGGCGTGACGCTTAACAGCAGCAGCTGCTTTACGCTTACGCTCGGCGGTCGGCTTCTCGTAAAACTCGCGGCTACGAACTTCAGCCAGTACACCGGCTTTTTCGCAGGAGCGCTTGAAACGACGCAGAGCTACGTCGAAGGGTTCGTTCTCTTTAACTTTGACGGCTGGCATCCAGGGCTACCTTAATTCATTACCGGGGTAGACGTGCTCCTGGCAAAACAAAGGTGTGCTGGAGAACGTCGGTTTTCAAGGGTTGCGGATGTTAACCCTTAGTACGCCGGAATGCAAAGCCTCTGATCGAAAACCGCTGGTCGGCACCCGGCACGGGGACTATCATGCGCGGCTTCGAATTCAGCCCCCACAAGGGACGAGCCCATGCTAGTACTGGGATTAGAAACATCCTGCGACGAAACCGGCGTCGCATTATACGACAGCGAGCGCGGTTTGTTGGCCGACGCGCTGTTCAGCCAGATCGACCTGCACCGCGTGTTCGGCGGCGTGGTGCCCGAGCTTGCCTCACGCGATCACGTCAAGCGCATGCTGCCGCTCATCCGCCAGGTGCTGGACGAGGCCGGCTGTGTCGCTACCGAAATCGACGCCATCGCCTATACCGCAGGCCCAGGCCTGGTCGGGGCGCTGCTGGTCGGCGCCTCGTGCGCGCAGGCATTGGCTTTTGCCTGGGATATCCCGGCAATCGGCGTGCACCATATGGAAGGCCATCTGTTGGCGCCGATGCTCGAGGAAAATCCGCCACAGTTCCCGTTCGTCGCTTTGTTGGTCTCCGGTGGCCATACGCAGCTGGTGCGGGTCGATGGTATCGGCCACTACGAGTTGCTCGGCGAAAGCCTCGATGATGCGGCTGGCGAAGCCTTCGACAAGACCGCCAAGCTGATCGGCCTCAATTACCCCGGCGGGCCGGAGATCGCGCGTCTGGCCGAGCAGGGCGTAGCTGGGCGGTTCGTGTTCCCGCGGCCGATGACCGATCGTCCGGGTCTGGAATTCAGCTTCAGCGGCCTCAAGACCTTTGCCCTGAACACCTGGCAGCAATGCAAGCATGCTGGCGACGACAGCGAGCAAACCCGTTGCGACCTGTCCCTGGCATTCCAGCAGGCTGTGGTGGAGACTCTGACCATCAAGTGCAAGCGCGCCCTCAAACAGACCGGCCTCAAGCGCCTGGTGATCGCCGGTGGCGTGAGCGCCAACAAGGCACTGCGGGCTTCGCTGGAAGACATGCTGGCCAGCATCAAGGGCAATGTCTACTACGCGCGCCCGCAGTTCTGTACCGACAATGGCGCCATGATCGCCTATGCCGGCTGCCAGCGCCTGCTGGCCGGTCAGCAGCAGGACCTGGCGATCAGTGTGCAGGCCCGTTGGCCGATGGAGCAGCTGCCGCCGGTCTGAGCGCTTGCCAGGTCAGAAGTGGCGTTCGCGCCCGGCCAGCAGGTCGCGCAGGTTGTTGCGGTGACGCCAGACGATCATCACCGTCAGCACGGCGATCGGCAGCAACGCCTCGGGCTCGCGCCAGGCCAGCAGTGGCAGGGTCAGGGGCGTGGCGACCAGCGCTGCCAGCGAGCTGGTTCGGGTCAGGTAGAAGGTCAGTAGCCAGGCGGCCATGGCCAGCAAGGCAGCCGGCAGGTACAGCCCCATGAGCATGCCAGCGGCAGTGGCAACGCCCTTGCCGCCGCGGAAGCGGAAGTACAGCGGAAACAGGTGGCCGAGCACCGCGCACATGCCGATCCAGGCCTGCTCCTGCAGGCCCAGGCCGGCAGCGCGGGCCAACAGAACCGGCAACAAGCCCTTGCACAGGTCGCCCAGCAGCGTCAGGATCGCCATCTTGCGGCCCGCCAGGCGTAGCATGTTGGTGGCGCCGGCATTGCCCGAGCCACTGCAACGCGGGTCTGGGCTACCGGTCAGGCGGCTCAGGACAATGGCGAAGGACAGTGAGCCGAGCAGGTAGGCGAGCAGTGCCAATAACCAAAACATGCTAACTATTCCGGGCGAGGACGCCCTGATTCTAACGGCGCCAGTCGCCCTTGTCGTGTCGTGGAGAGAAGTGCTTGGACAGAGTGTTCATCGAAGGCCTGGAAGTCGATACCGTGATCGGTGCCTATGACTGGGAGCGCGATATTCGCCAGTGCCTGCGCCTGGACCTGAGTTTCGCCTGGGACAACCGCCCAGCGGCAGCCGGCGATGACCTGAATCTGGCTCTGGATTACGCCAGCGTATCGGCGCGCATCCAGGCGTTTGCCGAGCAGGCGCGCTTCGAATTGGTCGAGACCTTCGCCGAGCGTCTGGTGGCGACCTTGATGCAGGAGTTTCACATTCCCTGGGTGCGGTTGAAGCTGACCAAGCCGGGCGCGGTACCCGCGGCCCGTGGCGGTGTCGGCGTGGAGATCGAGCGCGGATGTCTCTGAGCACGGTTTATCTGGGCCTTGGCAGCAACATCGACCGCCATCGGCATCTGTGTGCCGGGCTGGACGCGTTGGCGGCGATCCTCAGCGACATGCACTGCTCGCCGGCCTTCGAGAGTCAGGCGGTCGGTATCAAGAGTGGGCCATTCATCAACTTCGTGGTGACCGGCAAAACCGATTTGCCGCTGCTCGAGCTCGATCGCCGGCTCAAGTTCATCGAGGCGGACAATGGTCGCTATGCGCCTGAGCGCAAGGGCCTGCCGCTGGACATCGATGTGCTGATGTACGACGATCTGCATGGCACCTTCGACGGGTTGGTGCTGCCGCGGGCCGAAATCCTGAAGAACGCCTTCGTGCTCTGGCCACTGTCACTGTTGGCCCCGACACTGATGCATCCAGGCGTGGGCAAAAGCATGGCGCAGTTGTGGCAGCAGGCGCAGATCGAGCAGGTCCTGGCGCCGGTTCCCTTCGAGTGGCGCGGGTTGCAGTTGACGCCGGTGTGACCCAGCGCTGCGCTCAGCCGCGGATGTAGGCTTCAAGCGCTTTGCATCGCTCACCCTTGAGCGCCGCGCCCAAGGCCATGCCGGCCAGCCCCGCTGCCACCAGTGGCTGCACTGCGACTGCCCGCGCTGCTGCCGCCGCACCGAGCAGAAAGCCAGCCTGTGAATAGGCCGCTGGCTGGCTCATCTGACAGGTGGCGACGAACATTTCGAAGCGCTGCGGGCGCCGATAGACGTCGAACTTCTGCAATAGCTCCAGCAACGTGTCGGCAGGGAGCTGCAATGCCTGGTCGGCCTGATCGGCGTATTCTCCCACCAGCACAGCCAGCTCCTGGCACTCGCGGGGAACCTTGAAGCGCTGATTGAGAGCCTTGATTGCTGCCGCTGGCAATCCACGCAACAGGCATGCCCAGCGCACCGGCAGGGGCTGCTGTGACTGCGCAGCCCGGCGCAATGCCGCCAGGGTGGGCAGATTGTCCGGCAGCTCGGGCATCAACTGCGCCAGGGCGCCGCAGGCCTGCAGGACTTCGATGAATACCTGCGGTTGATCTTCCATCAAGGCCCGTTCGATTTCCTTCCAGCTGCGCTCTGCGGTCAGTGCCTGCAGCTCGCCTGATTCGGCGATCTGGCGCATCAGTGCGAGGGTTTCTTCGGCAACCTTGAAGCCCAGGCCCGCGTAGCGCGCGGCGAAGCGGGCAACGCGCAGCACCCGTAGGGGATCTTCGGCAAACGCCGGCGAAACATGCCGCAGAATCCGCCGCTGCAGATCGGCCTGGCCGTGGTAGGGATCATGGATCACCCCGTGCAGATCCTCGGCCATCGCATTGATGGTCAGGTCGCGGCGTGTCAGGTCCTGTTCGAGGGTCACCTCAGGGCTGGCGTGAAAGGTGAAGCCGCCATAGCCACGCCCGCTCTTGCGCTCGGTGCGCGCCAGGGCGTACTCCTCGCCGGTCTTGGGGTGCAGGAATACCGGAAAGTCAGCGCCGACCGGACGAAAGCCCTCGTCGTGCATCTGCTCGACCGTGGCACCCACGACCAGCCAATCGACGTCGCTGACTGGCAGCCCGAGCAGGCGATCGCGCACGGCACCACCAACTTTGTAAATTTGCATATGCAGCCTCCATTACTGCCGACAGCATACCTTGTCGACAGTAATGGCAGTGCATCAGAGGTGATGGATCACGGCGAGGTCCATGCGCCCATAGTCGGCGCCTTCGCCATGCTCGCCGCGTGGGGGCATGTGATGGGTCTTGACCACCTGGTCGCCCTGGACGGTTTCCAGGTGAATATCGAAGCCCCACAAGCGGTGCAGGTGCTTGAGGACTTCTTCGGTGGATTCGCCCAACGGTTTGCGGTTGTGTTGTTGATGGCGCAGGGTCAGCGAGCGATCGCCGCGCCGGTCGATGCTCCAGATCTGCACATTGGGCTCGCGGTTGCCGAGGTTGTACTGGGCCGCCAACTGTTCGCGAATGGTACGGTAACCGGCCTCGTCATGAATCGCCGGCACCAGCAGATCGTCGCGTTGGTCGTCATCGAGGATGCTGAACAGCTTCAAGTCGCGGATCACTTTGGGTGACAGGTACTGCAAGATGAAGCTCTCATCCTTGAAGCTGCTCATCGCAAACTTGACGGTCGACAGCCAGTCGGCCCCCGCAATGTCCGGGAACCAGCGACGGTCCTCCTCGGTTGGGTTTTCGCACATGCGACGAATGTCCATGTACATGGCGAAGCCCAGCGCATACGGGTTGATGCCGTTGTAGTAGGGGCTGTCGAAGCCGGGTTGGAATACCACGCTGGTGTGCGACTGCAAGAACTCCATCATGAAGCCTTCGGTGATCAAGCCCTCGTCGTACAGATCGTTCATCAGGGTGTAGTGCCAGAAGGTCGCCCAACCCTCGTTCATTACTTGGGTTTGCCGCTGTGGGTAGAAGTACTGGGCGATCTTGCGCACGATGCGCACCACCTCCCGCTGCCAAGGCTCCAGCAGTGGCGCGTTTTTCTCGATGAAGTAGAGGATGTTTTCCTGGGGTTCGGCCGGGAAACGCGCGTCATCACGCTCGCCGCCCTTGTCGGCGCTCTTGGGGATGGTGCGCCAGAGGTCGTTGATCTGCCGCTGCAGGTGCTCCTCGCGGTCCTTTTGCCGGCGGCGTTCCTCCTCGGCAGAGATGGGGTAGGGCCGCTTGTAACGGTCGACACCGTAGTTCATCAGGGCGTGGCAGGAGTCGATCAGGTCCTCGACGGCATCGATGCCATGGCGCTCTTCGCACTGGGCGATGTACTGCTTGGCAAACACCAGGTAATCGATGATCGAGGTAGCATCGGTCCAGGTCCGGAACAGGTAATTGCCTTTGAAGAAGCTGTTGTGGCCGTAGCAGGCGTGCGCGATCACCAGTGCCTGCATGCACATGGTGTTCTCTTCCATGAGATAGGCGATGCACGGGTCGGAGTTGATGACGATTTCGTACGCCAGGCCCATCTGCCCGCGGCTGTAGGATTTCTCGGTACTGAGAAACTGCTTGCCATAGGACCAGTGATGATAGCCCAGCGGCATGCCCACCGAGGCGTAGGCATCCATCATCTGCTCGGCAGTGATCACCTCGATCTGATTGGGATAGGTGTCCAGGGCGTAGCGCTCGGCCAGGCGGCTGATTTCGCGGTCGTAGGTCTGGATGAGCTCGAACGTCCACTCCGAGCCGGTTGAAATGGGTTGGCGTCTCTGTGCTCTGGCGGTCATGTGGCTAACCTGCGCTGGAAGAGTTCACGGAAGACCGGATAAATATCTCCGGCCGAGACTAACTGCTGCTGGGCGAACGTGTCAGGGAAGGCTTCGCCGATCCGCTCGTACTCGTACCACAAGGCCTGATGCTCGCGGGGGGTGATCTCGACGTAAGTGTAGTACTGCACGTGAGGCATGATCTGCTTGGCCAGGATATCGCGACAGATCGGCGAGTCATCGTTCCAGTTGTCGCCGTCGGAGGCCTGGGCGGCGTAGATGTTCCAGTCGGCCGCCGGATACCGTTCGGCCATGATTTCCTGCATCATCTTCAGCGCGCTGGACACGATGGTGCCGCCGGTTTCGCGCGAGTAGAAGAACTCTTCCTCGTCGACTTCCCGGGCGCTGGTGTGATGGCGGATGAAAACCACCTCGATGCGGTCGTAGTTTCGCTTGAGGAACAGGTAAAGCAGGATGAAGAAACGCTTGGCGATGTCCTTGGTGGCCTGGGTCATCGACCCGGACACATCCATCAGGCAGAACATCACCGCCTTGGAGCTGGGATTGGGTTGCTTGACCAGCAAGTTGTATTTGAGGTCAAAGGTATCGAGGAAGGGCAGGCGGTTGATCCGCGCCTTGAGCCGCTCGATCTCCTGCTCGACTTCCTGAATGTCGCTGAAGTTGTCTGGCTCCTCGACCTTCAGGCGCGCCAGCTCCTTCTGGGCCTGGCGCAGCAGAGCGCGGCTGCTGCCGGTCAGGGCGATACGCCGTGCATGCGCCG
Organism: Pseudomonas sp. SMSB3; assembly: GCF_052041965.1. Classification (NCBI taxonomy): domain Bacteria; kingdom Pseudomonadati; phylum Pseudomonadota; class Gammaproteobacteria; order Pseudomonadales; family Pseudomonadaceae; genus Pseudomonas; species Pseudomonas sp. SMSB3. The sequence goes on from NZ_JBKGGV010000012.1 coordinate 125,033, forward strand.
AACGCAGGGTGCGTACGATGTTGATGCGCGACGGGTTGCCCTCGTTGGCAATGCCAGCGCGCACGGTCTTGAACGTGTCGGCTCCGGTCAGGTGACGCTTGACCAGGTTGGGCAGTTCCAGGTCTTCGAACATGAACTCCAGGAATTCTTCCTGGGTGATCTGAAAGACGAAGTCGTCCATGCCATCGCCGGAATTGCCGGCTTTGCCCCGGCCGCCGCCGCCGCCGCCGCCCTGCGGCCTGGCGATATGCTCGCCCGCCGTGAATTCCTTGTTGCCAGGGTGGACGATGGTCTGCTTGCCACCGCGGCCATGGTGCAGCACCGGTTCGTCGATGTCGCGTCCCGGAATGCTGATCTGCTCGCCATGTTCCATGTCCATGATGGAGCGGCGGCTGACAGCTTCTTCGACGGCCTTCTTGATGTGTTCACGGTAACGCCGCAAGAAGCGCTGGCGATTGACCGTACTTTTGTTCTTGCCATTAAGGCGTCGGTCGATAACGTAGCTCATGGTCCCTCCGGTAGCTGGAGCAGCTGCAAGCCACAGGCCATAAGCTTCAAGCGGCAAGCTTCAAGCTGCAGGTAAGCGCAGTCATCGCTGCTGCAGATACTGGCGCCGGGCGTGAGCTCGGCGCTGACAGCTTGTGGCTTGCCGCTAGTAGCTCGCCTCTTTATTGCGATTTCCTGACCCGCAGGTACCATTCCGACAGCAGGCGCACCTGTTTGTCGGTATAGCCACGCTCCACCATCCGCGTGACGAAGTCGTTGTGTTTCTGTTGATCTTCCTTGCTGGCCTTGGCGTTGAAGCTGATGACCGGCAGCAGGTCCTCGGTGTTGGAGAACATTTTCTTCTCGATCACCACCCGCAGTTTTTCATAGCTGAGCCAGCTCGGATTCTTGCCGTTGTTGTTGGCGCGGGCACGCAGGACGAAGTTGACGATTTCGTTGCGGAAATCCTTCGGATTGCTGATGCCTGCAGGCTTCTCGATTTTCTCGAGCTCTTCGTTGAGGGCGATCCGGTTGAGGATTTCGCCGGTTTCCGGGTCGCGGTACTCCTGGTCCTGGATCCAGAAGTCAGCGTAGAGCACATACCGGTCGAAGATGTTCTGGCCGTACTCGCTGTAGGATTCCAGGTAGGCAGTTTGAATTTCCTTGCCGATGAATTCGATGTAGCGCGGTGCCAGGTATTCCTTGAGGTAGCGCAGATAGCGTTCACGCACTTCGGCAGGGAATTGTTCCTGCTCGATCTGCTGCTCGAGCACATACAACAGGTGCACCGGGTTGGCGGCGACCTCATGCGGGTCGAAGTTGAACACCTTGGACAGAATCTTGAACGCGAAGCGGGTCGACAGGCCGTTCATGCCTTCGTCCACGCCTGCTGAGTCGCGATACTCCTGGATCGACTTGGCCTTGGGGTCGGTGTCTTTGAGATTCTCACCGTCGTACACGCGCATCTTGGAGTAGATGTTCGAGTTTTCCGGCTCCTTGAGGCGCGACAGCACGGTGAACTGGGCGAGCATCTTGAGTGTGTCTGGCGCGCAGTGCGCCTTGGACAGCGAACTGTTGATCAGCAGTTTGTCGTAGATCTTGATTTCGTCGCTGACGCGCAGGCAGTACGGCACCTTGACGATGTAGATCCGGTCGATGAATGCCTCGTTGTTCTTGTTGTTGCGGAAGGTGTGCCACTCCGATTCGTTGGAGTGCGCCAGGAGGATCCCGGAGTAGGGGATCGCGCCCAGGCCTTCGGTGCTGTTGTAGTTACCTTCCTGGGTGGCAGTGAGCAGCGGGTGCAGGACCTTGATCGGCGCCTTGAACATCTCGACGAATTCCATCAGGCCCTGGTTGGCCCGGCACAGTGCGCCCGAATAGCTGTAGGCGTCGGCGTCGTTTTGTGGAAATTCCTCGAGTTTGCGGATATCGACCTTACCCACCAGGGCCGAGATGTCCTGGTTGTTCTCGTCGCCAGGCTCGGTCTTGGCGATGGCGGTCTGGTTGAGGATCGAAGGGTAGAGCTTGACCACTTTGAACTTGCTGATGTCACCGCCGAATTCCTGCAGGCGCTTGGTGGCCCACGGGGACATGATGGTGTTCAGGTAGCGACGCGAAATACCGTATTCCTCTTCGAGGATGGCGCCGTCTTCGGTGGCGTTGAACAGACCCAGCGGCGATTCGAATACTGGCGAGTCCTTGATCGCGTAGAACGGCACCTTTTCCATCAGCTGCTTGAGTTTTTCGGCCAGCGACGACTTGCCGCCGCCTACCGGGCCCAGCAGATAGAGGATCTGTTTCTTCTCTTCCAGGCCTTGGGCGGCGTGGCGGAAGTAGGAAACGATCTGGTCGATGCACTCTTCCATGCCATGGAAGTCGGCAAAGGCCGGATACCGGCGAATCACCTTGTTGGAGAAGATTCGCGACAGCCTGGAGTTGGTGGAGGTGTCGATCAGCTCTGGCTCACCGATGGCGAGCAGCAGCCGCTCAGCCGCCGATGCGTAGGCGCTGCGATCCTCTTTGCACAGCTCGAGGTACTCCTGCAGCGTGAGTTCTTCCTGACGCGTTGATTCGAAGCGGTTTTGGAAGTGGCTAAAAATACTCATGACGTCACCTCGCTCGATACATGGAGACGACGCCGGATCAGTCAGCTGATGCTGGCATGCAATCGGCTTGGACCGACTGCTGTATACCCCCCAGAACACCTTGGAACGCTACCGATGACCCGCACGCCGGTGTACCGGCTCTCCCCTTTTTTGGATGGCCTGCGCTTAAGGATAGTTGGTTATCTGCAAGGTCAAGGGCGAGCGGGGAAGAAGTTGCCTGCTACCGTTCGTCAGGTAGGGTGCCAGCCCGCGTGGGGCGCGGGCTGCAGTCAAGATGAAAAAATTATTCGGCAGGCCCTTGGGCGGTTTCTGCAGGGTAGGTGGCGCGCCATAGCTCGAAGCCGCCATCGACGCTGTAGACGTCGGAAAACCCTTGCCCGACCAAGTAGGCTGCAGCGCTCTGGCTCGAATTGCCGTGATAGCAGACCACCAGGGTCGGCGCGTCCAGGTCGGCATTGCGGATGAAATCGGCCACCGAGTGGTTGTCCAGGTGCTGGGCCCCGGTGATGTGGCCGGCGGCGTAGGCTTGCGGGTCGCGAATGTCGACGACCACCGCACCTTGCGCGCGCAAGGCCAAGGCCTGCTCGGGAGGGATGCGTTTGAATTCGCTCATGGCTGGGCTTTCCTTCAGGTCTGATCGTTGAGTGTAGAGGTTGGCGCCAGCTGGCGCACGCTGCCGCCATCGGCGCAGTCGCAGCGGTGGTAGGCGCCGGTGTCGACGTTGTACAGGGTCATGGCCCCGCCCCAGACGCAGCCGGTATCGAGGGCGATGACCCCGGGTTCGTCGACCTTGCCCTCCAGTGCGGCCCAATGGCCGAAGATGATGGTGACATGGCGTGAGCGGCGATCCTTGTGCGCATACCAGGGCTTGTAGCCCTTGGGCGCGCTGTCGAGACCTTCTTTACTCTTGAGGTCGAGCTTGCCGGTGGCGGTGCAGAAGCGCATGCGCGTGAAGTAGTTGGTGATCACGCGCAAGCGCTCGACACCGCTCAGCTGCTTGCTCCACTTGTTCGGCTCGTTGCCGTACATGCCGTCCAGATAAAGCTTCAGCCGGTTGTCGTCGCGCAGTACCTGCTCGACTTCGGCAGCCAGCTTGAGCGCTTGGCCCAGGGTCCACTGCGGCGGGATACCGGCATGTACCAAGGCGATGCCGCGCGGTTCGTCGTAATGCAGCAGCTTCTGCTGGCGCAACCAGTCGAACAGCTGATCGGCGTCGGGCGCCTCGATGATTTCGCGCAGGGTGTCGCTTTTCTTGAGCCGTTCGACGTTATGCCAGGCGGCCAGCAGGTGCAGGTCATGATTGCCCAGTACGCACACCAGGGCGTGGCGGATCGAATACAGGTAACGCAGGGTTTCCAGCGATTCCGGACCACGATTGACCAGGTCGCCGACCAGCCACAGGCGGTCCACGGCCGGGTCGAAGTTGACCTCGGCGAGCAGGCATTTGAGCGGCTGCAGGCAACCTTGCAGATCACCGACGGCGTAGGTAGCCATCAGTGCAGCGCCCCAGGGACGGCGAGGCGGAACGGGGCGATTTCGGCTTCGAAGCGTTTGCCGTCTTCGGCGAACATTTCGTAGCTGCCCTGCATGGTGCCGACGCGCGTGCTGATCACAGCGCCACTGCTGTAGGTGTGGCTCATGCCAGGCTCGATCGTCGGTTGCTTGCCGACCACGCCGGCACCGCGTACTTCTTCGACTTCGCCGTCACCGTTGGTGATCAGCCAGTGGCGCGACAACAGCTTGGCTTTGACCGAGCCGTTGTTTTGCACGGTGATGGTGTAGGCGAAGGCATAGCGACTGCTTTCGGGGTCGGATTGATCTTTCAAATAACGGGTCACGACGCTGACGTCGATCTGATAGCGGGGGTCGGACATGCAAGGGCCTTGGGCGAACTGACGCAATGATGCAGTCTAGGCCATTGAGAGGGCGCAGGGCCAGCGGTGTGGGGCTTGGGTGACGTATAGCCAGCGCAGGTATCAGGCTGGGATGCGCGAAGGCCGGATCGCGGATCCGGCCTTCAGGCGAAGAGGCAGGGCAGAGCTGGTCAGCCTTGCTGATCGGCCAGCTGATCGGCCAGGCGCACGAAGGCGGCCAGGTCGAGCTGTTCGGGGCGCAGGCTGCCATCGACACCGGCAGCCTCGATGGCTGCGCTGTCGAGCAGGCCCTTGAGGGTGTTGCGCAGGGTCTTGCGGCGCTGGTTGAACGCTTCGCGCACCACCTGTTCGAGCAAGCGGGCATCCTTGGCCGGGTGCGGCAGCACCTCGTGAGGTACCAGGCGCACGATCGCCGAGTCGACCTTCGGCGGTGGGTTGAAGGCTCCAGGGCCGACGTTGAACAGGTGTTCGACGCGGCAGTGGTACTGCACCATGATCGATAGACGGCCCCAGTCGCCACCGCCTGGGCCGGCAGCCATGCGCTCGACCACTTCCTTCTGCAGCATGAAGTGCATGTCGCGAATCAGGCCGGCGTGGCTGAGCAGATGAAAAATCAGCGGGGTGGAAATGTTGTAGGGCAGGTTGCCGACCACCTTGAGGCTGCGTGCGGGCACTTCCAGCTGGTTGAAGTCGAACTTCAGCGCATCGCCCTGGTGCAGGCGAAAATTGCCGCGCCCGGCAAACTTGTGCTGCAGGATAGGCACCAGGTCCTTGTCCAGCTCCACCACGTCGAGCTGCGCGCCGCTGCCGAGCAAGCCTTCGGTGAGGGCGCCCTGGCCGGGGCCGATTTCCAGCAGGTGTTCGCCTGCCTTGGCGTTGATCGCCCGCAGAATGCGGTCGATGATGCCTGCGTCGTGCAGGAAGTTCTGACCGAAGCGCTTGCGCGCCCGGTGTTGGTAGTGCTCGTTCATGGTCGGTTCTCGGCCATCTGGTAGGCGGTTTGCAAGGCGACGCGCAGGCTGCCGGTGTCGACCTTGCCGCTGCCGGCCAGGTCCAATGCGGTGCCGTGGTCGACCGAGGTGCGGATGATCGGCAAGCCCAAGGTCACGTTCACGGCCGCGCCGAAACCCTTGTACTTGAGGACCGGCAAGCCTTGGTCGTGATACATCGCCAGCACTGCGTCGCAGTGCTCCAGATATTTGGGGGTAAACAGGGTATCGGCCGGCAGCGGGCCGCGCAGGTCCATGCCCTCGCGGCGCAGACGGGCCAGTGTCGGCTCGATGATGTCGATTTCTTCGCGGCCGAGATGGCCGCCTTCCCCGGCATGCGGATTGAGGCCGCAGACCAGGATGCGCGGATTGGCGATGCCGAACTTGTCGCGCATGTCAGCATGCAGGATGCGGGTCACGCGTTCCACGCGCTCGGCAGTGATCGCTTCGGCGATGTCACGCAGCGGCAGGTGCGTGGTCACCAGGGCCACGCGCAGACCGTGGGTGGCCAGCATCATCACCACCTGGGCGGTGCCGGTGAGTTCGGCAAGAAACTCGGTATGGCCGGAAAACGCGATGCCACTTTCGTTGATCACGCCTTTGTGCACCGGTGCGGTGATCATCCCGGCGAAATCGCCATCCAGGCAACCTTGCCCGGCGCGGGTCAGGGTCTGCAGCACGAATGCGGCGTTGGCGCTGGCCAGTTGTCCGGCCACCACGGGCACTGCCAGCGGGGTATCCCAGACGTACAGGCCGCCAGCAGGGGCCGGCTGATCAGGCCACTGGCCCGGGCCGACCGGCAGCAGGCTGACGTCCAGCCCCAGCTGCGTGGCCCGCTCGGCGAGCAGGTCACGGCTGGTGATGGCGATCAGGGGATGGGGCTGGGCGTCTGCGGCGAGCAGCAGGCACAGGTCGGGGCCTATGCCGGCTGGTTCACCGGGAGTGACGGCGAAGCGCAGGGGCTTCACTGTGCAGCCTGGTCGGCGCCAGGCAGCTTGATTTCAACGTAGGCTTCGTCGCGGATCTGGCGCAGCCAGGTCTGCAGCTCTTCGTCGTACTTGCGGTTGCGCAACACGTTCAGTGCTTGTTGTTCACGCGCCTGCTCGGTGCTGTCGGTGGCGCGACGGCCGAGTACTTCCAGGACGTGCCAGCCATACTGGGTCTTGAACGGCTTGGTCACCACGCCTTGTTGGGCGTTGGCCATTTGCTCGCGGAACTCCGGCACCAGGCTGTTCGGGTCGACCCAATTGAGGTCGCCGCCGTTGAGCGCCGAACCTGGGTCTTCCGAGAAGCTTTTCGCCAGTTCGGCGAAGTCTTCGCCATTCTGGATGCGCTCATACAGGCGCTCGGCCAGCTGCTCGGTCGCCGCTTCGCTGCGGATCTCGCTCGGCTTGATCAGGATATGACGCACGTGGACTTCGTCACGCAGCACGTTCTCGCCGCCACCGCGCTTCTCCTCGAGCTTGAGGATGATGAAGCCGTTGGGGATACGGATGGGCTGGGTGATTTCACCGACTGGCATGCTGCTGAGCATCTTGGCGAAATCAGGTGGCAGCTGAGCGGCTTTACGCCAGCCCATCTCACCGCCTTCGAGTGCGTTCTCGCTCGCCGAGTTGGCGATCGCCAGCTGCGCGAAGTCAGCGCCCTGACGCAGTTGCTGGTAGAGATCACCGATCTTGCGCGCGGCCTTCTGAATGTCGTCGGAGTTGGCGGCTTCCGGGGTCGGGATCAGGATGTTGGCCAGGCGATAGTCTTCCGACATCTGCATCTTGCCGAGGTCGGAAGCGAGGAAGTTCTTCACCTCCTGCTCCGACACCTGAATGCGCTCGGCCACGCGACGCTGGCGCACGCGGCTGATGATCATCTCGCGCTTGACCTGCTCGCGGGCGTCGTCGAACGACAGGCCGTCACGGGACAGAGCGGCGCGGAACTGCTCCAGGGACATGCCATTGCGCTGGGCAATGGTGCCAAGGGCCTGGTTCAGTTCCTCGTCGGTGATGCGGATGCCCGAACGTTCGCCGATCTGCAGCTGCAGGTTCTCGACGATCAGGCGTTCCAGCACCTGCTGCTCCAGTGCGCCGGTCGGCGGTACGCCGCCGCCGCGCTTGGCGATGGTCTGCTGCACCTCGTGGACGCGCTGGTCCAGTTGGCTCTGCATGACCACGTCGTTGTCGACGATGGCCACCACGCGGTCGAGGGGTTGTACCGCGGCATGCACCGCGCCACTCAGCAATGCAGCGCCCAGCAACACCGGGCGCAGTCGATCAATAAGCTTGGTCTTCACGTGTACGATAACCTTGAATGCCTTGGTCGAGGAACGATTCGACTTTATTGCCCACAACGCCGCCGAGGCCTTTGAGCACGATCTGCAGGAAGATGCCGTGGTCGCCTTTTTCGTTCTGTGGCGTGGCCTGGCTGAAGTCGTCGTAGTCGATCCAGTAACGGTTGATCAAGCGAAGCTTCCAGCAGCAGTTGTCGTACTCGAAACCGCCCATGGCCTCCAGGGTGCGGTTACGGTTGTAGTCATGCTGCCAGCGTGCGATCACGCTCCACTGCGGCACGATCGGCCAGATGACCGAGAAGTCGTGCTGCTGGATCTTGTAGTAATCCTTGATGTAGTTCGCATCGCCCGGCGTGCCGTAGTCGCCGCCGCCCACTTTCCAGGTGCCGGTGGTGGAGTCGTAGGCGATGGTGTCGTTGCGGTAGCGATAACCGAGGTTGACCACCTTGTTCGGGTTGTCTTCCGGCTGGTAGTGGAACATCGCACTGGCCGAACGGGTGCTGCTGCTGTCCGGATCCCAGTTGAAGTCCGAATTGAAGCGCCAGTCGCGGTTGAAGTAGTAGTTGTACACCAGGGCGTACGGCGACACGTCCGACTGCGCATCGTTGCGGTCACGGTAGTCGATGCCTGGCAACTGGACCTTGCGGTCCTTGAAGTAGTAAGCCTGGCCGATGCTGAAGTTCTGCCGCTCGAAGCCGTTTTCCTCGATCCAGCGGGTGGTCACACCCAGCGACAGCTTGTTCTCGTCGCCGATGCGGTCGGTGCCGGAGAAGCGGTTGTCGCGGAACAGCGAATCGTAGCTGAACAGCGTTTCGCCCGAGTCGAACAGCGGAATGTCTTTCTGGTCCTTGTACGGGACGTAGAGGTAGAACAGGCGCGGTTCGAGGGTCTGGCGATAGTTGGTGCCGAACAACGAGGTGTTGCGGTCGAAGTACAGGCCGCTGTCGATCGAGGCGATCGGGATATCGCGGTTCAGGGTGCTGTTGTAGCTGCCATAAGCAGGATTGGCCGACTGTGCGATGGCCTGCGCCTTGCCCTGACTATCCAGGTCAAGGTCGTAGTGCGTGTAGGCGTACTTGAGCTTCGGCGTGATGTAGCCGTAGCTTGCGGTCATCGGCAGGCTCATCGAAGGGGCGAAGTTCAGGCGCGTACCGTTGGCGCGGGCAATACCGCTGATGTTGTCGTCCAGACGCTTGCCGCCAAGCACATTGCCGTTGGCATCGCGGACCACGCCGGCAGTAAAGTCGGGGTTACCATCCTTGTCGAACACCAGATCGTCTTTGAGATCACGATCAAAGCGTACCGCTTCAGTCTCGTACGCAAAATTCAGACCGCCCGGCTGGAACGGCAGCACGCCGTCGAGGGTGATCTGCGGCAGCTTGTTGTACGGAGTGATCTGCGACAGCGTCGCCATCTCGTACGCCTGCGCGTTCAAGCGGGCGGTGTAGCTATCGCCACGCCAGGTCAGGGCGCCTTGCTGGTTGACCACATCCTGGCTCTTGACCCCGAGCTGGTCGGTTTCCAGGTCCTGGAAGTAGAACGGGTCGCTGATGTCGGTGTAGTCGACTTCGGTCAGCAGGCGCGAATCCAGGCCGCCTTTGTGCTGCCAGTTGATCATCCAACGCTGTTTCTCGTAGTCGGTCTGATCTTTGCGGTCGTCGCTCTTGTCGTTGAGGTACGCACCGCCGAACTGACCTTCGCTGCTTTCGGTCAGGTAGCGGAACTCGCCTTCCATCAGCATGCCGCGCTTGGTCATGTAGCGCGGGTACAACGTGGCGTCGTAGTTCGGGGCCAGGTTGAAGTAGTACGGCGTCACCAGCATGAAGCCGGTGTCGCTGGTGCTGCTGAACGACGGCGGCAGGAAACCGGACTGGCGACGGTCGTCGATCGGGAAGTAGATGTACGGTGTGTAGAACACCGGGAAATCCTTGACCCGCAGGGTGACGTTGGTCGCCGTACCGAAGCCGGTGGCCGGGTTCAAGGTGATGTTGTTGCCCTTGAGCTGCCAGGCGTTGCTGCCAGGTTCGCACGTGGTGTACGTACCGTCCTTCAAGCGGATGATGGCGTTTTCGCCACGCTTGGCGTACAGGGCGTTGCCGCGGATGTGCGACTTGTGCATCACGTATTCGGCGTTGTCGACCTGGGCCTCGCCCGTGTCGAGCTGAATTTGCGCCTGGTCACCGACGACCAGCGAGCCGTTGTCGCGAATGCGCACATTGCCCTTGAGCTCGCCGCGGTTTTCGGTCTGGTACAGGTTGGCCTCGTCGGCCTCGGCCTGCATGCTGCCCTGGCGCATGACCACGTCACCGGCCAGGGTAGCGATCTGCTGCTCCTGCTGGTACTTGGACACCTTGGCGTTGATGTAGGTGGGCGACTCGTCCTTGGGCGTGTTGTCGGCCATGCCTGGGCGGGTCGGCTCAATATAGGCACCGCCGCAGTACGGGCCGGTTTCGGCCAGCTGCGCGGCAGTGAGCTTGTCCCGTGGTACCCAGTCGAGGTGGCTGTAGTCTTCGCTGCGCGACTTCAGGCCGCGGCCCTTGGCCTCGGTGACCAGCATCGGCTTGTCAGCGCTTTCGGCTTCGGCGGGCGCAGCTTCGCTGCCCGACGCAAGTGCCGCACCGTCATGTACCGGGCGCGGAGGCAGGTTGTTCACGGGTGCCTTGGGCTTGCAGTCCCAACCACCGGAGGCGGACACTTGGCAGTCGAACTGCTCGGCTGCCACCACGTAAGAGGTGGCCAGAGGTTGCAGGGCCAGCAGACCGCCGGTTACCAGCAACGGGAACTTTCTACGAAACGCGGGGGATTTCAATGCCATCTTATTAGTCCGGGCTTCCTGCGTGCCATCTGCCCGCGTGTGGGGGCCGCACGCCTCTCGATGGTCTGAAAAAGATGCTGGATAATAAAGCATGACCCGCTTGACGGCTAGGGCCGTCGGAGACCCTTGTAATGCCTGAACACGATGTACGCCTGCAACACCTGACGGTCTGGCTCGACGAGCAGCTCGATCAGCTTTACCGCGACAACGCCTGGGGCGCCGTGCCCGCAGGCAGTCTGACCGCCGCCAGCAGCGACGCCAGTTTCCGCCGTTACTTCCGTTGGCAGGGTGCCGGGCGCAGTTTCGTGATCATGGACGCGCCGCCGCCCCAGGAAAACTGCCGACCGTTCGTCGCCATCGATCATCTACTCGCCAGCGGCGGCGTGCATGTCCCGTACATCCATGCCCAGGACCTGGAGCGCGGCTTCCTGCTGTTGGGCGACCTGGGCCACCAGACCTACCTGGACATCATCCAGGACGACAACGCCGACGCCCTGTTCGCCGACGCTATCGAGGCGCTGCTAGCCCTGCAGCGCCTGCCGCTGGACGGGCCATTGCCCAGCTACGACGAAGCCCTGCTGCGCCGCGAGGTCGAGCTGTTCCCGCAGTGGTATGTCGAGCATGAACTCGGCCGCACCTTCACCGCGGCGCAACAGGCCAGCTGGCAGCGCGTCACCCAACTGCTGATCGACAGCGCCCTGGCCCAGCCCAAGGTGCTGGTGCATCGCGACTACATGCCGCGCAACCTGATGCACAGTGCGCCCAACCCTGGCGTGCTGGATTTCCAGGACGCGGTCTACGGCCCGGTCACCTACGACATCACCTGTCTGTTCAAGGACGCGTTCCTCAGCTGGCCGCAAACGCGGGTCGAAACCTGGCTGCGCAGTTATTGGGACCAGGCGCGCAGCGCCGGTATCCCGGTCCAGGCGTCGTTCGAGGCGTTCCAGCGTGCCAGCGACCTGATGGGCGTGCAGCGCCATTTGAAGGTCATCGGCATCTTTGCGCGGATTTGCCACCGCGACGGAAAACCACGCTATGTGGCCGACGTCCCGCGTTTCTTCGCCTATATAGATGAAGTGATCAGCCGTCGTCCCGAGCTTGCCGAGCTCGGCCAGCTGATTGCCGAGTTGCAAGCCGGAGTGCATGAATGAAGGCGATGATTCTTGCGGCAGGCAAAGGCGAGCGCATGCGCCCGCTGACCTTGCATACCCCCAAACCCCTGCTGCCGGTGGCCGGCCAGCCGCTGATCGAATACCACCTGCGGGCGCTGGCCGCTGCCGGCTTCCAGGAGGTGGTGATCAATCATGCCTGGCTGGGTCAGCAGATCGAGGCGCACTTGGGCGACGGCAGCCGTTTTGGCCTGCACATCCGTTATTCGCCCGAAGGGGAGCCGCTGGAAACTGGCGGCGGCATTTTCCAGGCATTGCCGCTGCTGGGCGAGCAACCCTTCGCCCTGATCAACGGCGACGTGTGGACCGATTACGATCTGGCCCGGTTGCGTGCGCCCTTGCAGGGCCTGGCGCACCTGGTGCTGGTGGACAACCCTGGCCATCATGGGCGCGGCGATTTTCGCCTGCAGGGCGGGCAGGTCAGCGATGGCGATCAAGCCTCTGGCACCTTGACCTTCAGCGGCCTGTCCGTGCTGCACCCGGCGCTGTTCGAAGGCTGCCAGGCGGGGGCCTTCAAGCTCGCGCCGCTGTTGCGTCAGGCGATGGCTGGCGGTCAGGTCAGTGGCGAACACTACCGTGGGCAGTGGGTCGATGTCGGCACCGTGGAGCGCCTGGCCGAAGCCGAGCGCTTGATCGGCGAGCGCGCCTGAGATGTGGTGGCCAGGCACGCTAATCGGACTCGGCGCAGGCTTCGCTGTCGCCAGTATCCCGGGCGCGTTGCTCGGTGGCCTGCTCGGCCAGGCCATGGACCGGCGCCTGCGCGTGCAGGGCTGGACTGACCTGCGCGAGCGCCTCAGTGGGCGTCCGGCGCTGGCTGACGATGAGCTGCTCTTCGTGCTGCTGGGGCGGCTGGCCAAGAGCGACGGCCGGGTTGTCGAGCAGCATATCCAGCAGGCCCGCCAGGAAATGCTGCGCCTGGACATGGCCGAAGCGGCGCGACTGCGAGCGATTGCTGCGTTCAACCGCGGCAAGGCCGGTAAAGATCGGCTCAGCGGGCACTTGCGGCGGATCCGTCAACAGCCGCATGCGGCCGAGGGCACCTTGCGTGCTTGTTGGCGCATGGCCTGGGCCGATGGCAAGGCCGGTCGGCATGAACGTGAGCTGCTGTTGGATTGGGGGCACGCCCTGGGCCTGAGCCGGCGCCAGGTGCAGGCGATGTCGCAGGAGTATGAGCCGCGCAAGGTCCCGCTGACGGCGGGCGTGATGACCTACGCCAGCGCGCTGCGCTTGCTCGGGGTCCAGGCCGACACCGAGATCGACCAGCTCAAGCAGGCGTATCGACGCTTGGTAAGCCGCCATCACCCGGACAAACTGGCTGGCAGCGGCGCGACCGAGGCGCAGGTGCGTGAAGCCACCGAGCGCACCCGCGAGCTGCACCAGGCCTATGCCCTGGTGCGCAAGCGGCGGGGCCTGTAAACCCCGCCGGCCGTCTTACTGCTGCGGGCTCATCCAGCCCCTGACCCGGCGAAACAGCTGTTCCTGCTCGCCGGCCTTGTTGGCCGGCATGGCGATCAGCGACAACTGTTTGTAGTGGCTGTCTTTCTGGCGTTTGCTGGCTTGCAAGCGCTGCATGGCTGCATGCCGGTCGACGGTGCGAGTGGCGAAGTACAAATCGGCCGTAGGGACCTTCAGGGTAGGGGTCAGGCTCAGCAGGTCGTGCTCGACCCGCGCTGGCGTTTGCGCCGCGATCATCACCAGTTTCTGTACCTGCGGCGGTTGTTTCTCGCTCAGGTAACGGGCGGCCCAGTAAGCCCCGCTGCCATGGCCGATCAACACGATACTGCGGGCATTGTGTTGCTGGGCGTAGGCCACCGCGGCGTCGAGGCGGGCGAAGATACGCTCGGCGTCGGCCTGATCATTCTGCTCGCTGGCCTGCTCGGCGTCGGTGCCTTGTGCGACCTCGGCATCGGCGGCGGTGGCCTGGGCGACATTGGCGTTGGCATCGGCCGGCGTGTCCTTGACCGGCGCGCTCTCGCCCGCGGCCGGCTCGGGCGCAGCGGCAGGTGTGGCTTCCACGCGCGCCTGCGGCGCGTCGGCGAGCAGATCGGGCAGGCTCACGCTCAGGCTGTGCCAGCCGAAGTCAGGGAATTTGCGTCGCAGCGGGCCGACCGCATCGGGCCAGTCGGCATTTTCGCCAGCGCCGGGCACGATGATCACCGCGCCCTGGGGATCGCTGTCGTTGGCCGGCTTCCACAGCGCGAGAAAAGGCTCCGCGCCGGCTTGCAGGGTTTGCTGCTCGGCTTTGGGCAAGCGTCTCTCCAAGGCCTTGGCGTCTTCCTGGCTGCGCTCGAGCAGCGGCGGGCGGGTAGCGGGAGCGGTGGCTTCAGCGGCCGCTTCCGGTGTTTCGGCATCGGCGGCCAGCGCGCCGAGCGGCAGTAGCGAGGCCAGGCAGCACATTGCCAGCGTCGTGCGATAAAGTGTCAACATGAATCAACCCAAGGCCAGAATGATACCGGCAGCCTAATAGTATTTGCCCGCGACGGCCATGCTGCATGGCCGTCCTTGCCAGACGAGCGTGTGGATGAAGCGATTGCGTCGCCTTGTGGTTATCGGCTGGTTGTGCCTGCCCTTGATCGCCCTGGCCAGGGCAGAAGGGCCCGCGCCTGTGGTCCTGGAACCTGCCCAGCAACGGTGGCTCGACAGCCACCGCAGCTTGCGGGTCGGCGTGGTGCTGCAGGCGCCTTACGTGCAGTTCGACCGCCGCCTGCAGCAGCTCTATGGGGCCAACGTCGAACTGGTCAACTGGCTGGCGCAGGCGCTGAAGCTGGACCTGACCTGGCGCAACTTCGCCGACCAGGCGAGCCTTGAACATGCCCTGCAGGCGGGTGAGATCGACTTCGCTCCAGGCCTTACCCAGACCCCGTCCAGCTTGCGCTTGTGGCTATTCAGCGACCCGTACATGCGGGTACCGCAACTGGTGGTGGGGCCGCGTACCGGGGCGATGGCGGTGGAGTTGGAAAAACTCGATGGGCAAACCCGTGTGGCGGTGCGCATGCCCAGCGGCCTGGCCGATTACCTGCGCGGCAACTACAGCGGGCTGAATCTGCAAGGGGTGCCCAGCGAGCGCGAGGCCTTGCAGGCGGTGCTCGGTGGCCAGGCCAGTTACGCAGTGCTCGATGAAGCGCAGTTGAGCCGGTTGTCTCGCGAAAGCGAGTTCGCCGAGTTGGTGGTGGTCGGTGACATCGGCCTGCCACAGTTGCTGCGCATCGCCTCACGGCGCGACTGGCCAGTGCTGGCTGAAGTGCTCGGGCGCGCGCTGCAAGCGGTGCCCGCCAAGCAGCTGGAGCAATTGCACCAACGCTGGCTGCAACCCAAATACCCGCGCCTGAGTGAGTCGCCTGGGTTCTGGCAGAACCTCGCCTTGCTGTTTGGCCTGTTGCTGCTCTGCGCCCTGGCAACGCTAGTGTGGCAGCGCCGTCAGCAACTGCAGCTCGAGCACAGGCTGCTGACCGCGCGCGAGAATCTGCGCGAGCGGCAGGGCCGTGAAGAGGCGCTGCGCTTGAGCCAGTTCGCCATCGACCAGAGCACCGTGGGCATTCTCTGGGTCAACTGGGACAGCCACGTGCGCTATGCCAACCAGGCGGCGCAAGCGATGCTCGGCTATGCCGAAGGCCAGTTGCTGGAGCGGCCATTGGGCGATTTCGAGCCGAACCTGAGCATGGATCGCTGGCTCGAGCTGTGGAAGGATGCCCGCGCGGGCGTCAGTGGCGCGCGCCGCTTCGAAAGCCACTGCCGGCGCGCCGACGGTGTGTTGCTACCGGTCGAGCTGTCATTGAGCTTCCTGCGGTTTCGCGATGCCGAATACCTGGTGGTGTACCTGGCCGACGTCACCGAGCGCCATCGCGCCCTGGCAGCACTGCGTGAAAGCGAGGCGCGCCTGAAGGGGATTGCTGGCAACGTGCCGGGCCTGGTGTTTCGCCTGGAGCCAGCGCCGGCCGAGGGCGAGCCGGAGTTTCCCTATATCAGTGAAGGCAGCGAGGCGCTGGTCGACTATACCCCAGCACAGATCCAGCACCCGCAGATGGGCCTGCGCAATCTCGTGCACCCTGACGACCGGGCTGACTACCATCAGGTCCAGGACCTGGCCATCGCCCGTCATCAGGACTGGTCCTGGCAAGGCCGCATGCTCACCCGTCAGGGCGAGCTGCGCTGGGCCGACATCAAGGCCAGTGCCCGCCGCCTGGCCAGCGGCCGGGTGGTGTGGGACGGTATCGTCTGGGACATCACCCAGGGCAAGCGCGCCGAGCTGGCCTTGGCCCGCTCTCAGGAACAACTGCGCGAGCTGTCGGCGCACCTGGAAAGCGTTCGCGAAGAAGAAAAAGCCCGTATCGCCCGTGAAGTGCACGATGAACTGGGGCAGATGCTCACGGTGCTCAAGCTGGAAGTGTCGATGTGCGAGCTGGCATTCGCCGACCTCGACCCGGCGCTACGCGAGCGCCTTGACAGCATGAAGCGTTCGATCGCCCAGCTGTTTCAACTGGTTCGAGACGTGGCCAGCGCACTGCGTCCGCCGATCCTCGACGCGGGCATCGCCTCGGCGGTCGAATGGCAGGCGCGGCGGTTCGAGGCGCGTACGCAGATTCCCTGTCTGGTCCAGGTGCCGGACAATCTGCCAGCATTGAGCGATGCGAAAGCCACAGGCCTGTTCCGCATCCTGCAGGAGGCGCTGACCAATGTGATGCGCCATGCCCAGGCGCACAGCGTGGAAATCGAGCTGGTGCGCGAGCAAGCGCACCTGCGCCTGAGCATCAGCGATGATGGTGCAGGTTTCAGCCAGGCTCAGCCCCGGCCTGCCTCGTTTGGCCTGGTGGGTGTGCGCGAGCGGGTGCTGATGCTCGGCGGCAGCATGGCGCTGCACAGCGAACCGGGCGAGGGCACTCGCCTGAGCGTGACCATTCCCTTGGAGTAGGAGAGCAAGCGTGATACGAGTGCTGGTGGCTGAAGACCACACCATTGTCCGGGAAGGCATCAAGCAATTGATCGGCCTGGCCAAGGACCTGCAGGTGGTGGGTGAGGCCGGAAATGGCGAGCAGTTGCTCGAGGCGTTGCGCCATACGCCGTGTGAAGTGGTGCTGCTGGATATTTCGATGCCGGGGGTCAATGGTCTGGAGGCGATTCCACGGATCCGTGCGCTGCACGATGCACCGGCGATCCTGATGCTGTCGATGCACAACGAGGCGCAGATGGCTGCCCGCGCGCTGAAGGCCGGCGCCGCTGGCTATGCCACCAAGGACAGCGACCCTGCGCTGTTGCTGACGGCGATTCGCCGGGTGGCCGGTGGCGGGCGCTACATCGACCCGGCGCTGGCCGACCGCATGGTCTTCGAGGTGGGGCTGACCGAAAGCCGGCCGTTGCATACGCTGTTGTCGGAGCGGGAATTTTCCGTGTTCGAGCGCCTGGCCCAGGGCGCCAACGTCAACGACATCGCCCAGCAGCTGGCGCTGTCGAGCAAGACCATCAGCACCCACAAGGCGCGGTTGATGCAGAAGCTCAAGGTCAACTCGTTGGCCGAACTGGTCAAGTACGCCATGGAGCACAAGCTGATTTGACGGTGCTGCTGTAGGGCAATCCCTACAGCAAATCTTCCAGATGGACCAAGCGATTCTCTCAGCAGCGCCGATTTTCGGGCGTCCCTGGCTCTTCTAATCTTGTGCCTACGCAGTCATTCCAAGAAGAAGGTGCAGGCATGAGCGAGGCCAATTCGAACGCTGCCAGCGGCGAGACGCTGGTCAGCTTCCGTGGTGTGCAGAAGAGCTACGACGGCGAATCGCTGATCGTCAAAGACCTCAACCTGGACATTCGCAAAGGTGAATTTCTCACCTTGCTCGGCCCTTCCGGGTCGGGCAAGACCACCAGCCTGATGATGCTGGCCGGCTTCGAAACCCCCACTGCCGGCGAAATTCAGCTGGCGGGGCGCTCGATCAACAACGTGCCGCCGCACAAGCGTGACATCGGCATGGTGTTCCAGAACTACGCATTGTTTCCGCACATGACCGTGGCCGAGAACCTGGCCTTCCCCTTGAGCGTGCGCAACCTGAGCAAGACCGACATCAGCGAGCGGGTCAAGCGGGTGCTCAACATGGTCCAGCTCGATGCCTTCGCCCAACGCTATCCCGGCCAGCTTTCCGGTGGCCAGCAGCAGCGCGTCGCGCTGGCCCGGGCACTGGTGTTCGAGCCGCAGTTGGTGCTGATGGACGAGCCGCTGGGCGCCCTCGACAAGCAACTGCGCGAACACATGCAGATGGAAATCAAGCACATCCACCAGCGCCTGGGCGTGACCGTGGTCTACGTCACCCATGACCAGGGCGAAGCCCTGACCATGTCCGATCGGGTGGCGGTGTTCCATCAGGGCGAGATCCAGCAGATTGCTGACCCGCGCACGCTTTATGAAGAACCACGCAACACCTTCGTCGCCAACTTCATCGGCGAGAACAACCGCCTCAACGGCACGCTGCTGGCCAGTGACGGCAAGCGCTGCCAGGTGCAGTTGGCCCGCGGTGAGCGCGTCGAGGCCCTGGCGGTGAACGTCGGCCAGGCGGGCGAACCGGTGACCCTGTCGATACGCCCCGAGCGTGTGCGCCTCAACGGCCACAGCGAGCGCTGCGTGAACCGCTTCTCCGGTCGGGTGGCCGAGTTCATCTACCTGGGTGACCACGTGCGCGTGCGCCTTGAGGTGTGCGGCAAGACCGACTTCTTCGTCAAACAGCCGATCGCCGAACTCGACCCGGCCCTGGCGGTGGGCGATGTGGTTCCGCTGGGCTGGGAGGTGGAGCACGCGCGCGCGCTTGATCCGATCGCCGAGGCCCATTGATCGATTGCTTCACCAACCCTGAACTGTGGAGAAAACAATAATGCGCAAGCAGTTGAAACTGACCGCCCTGGCCCTCGGCCTGTGCGCCGCCGGCCAAAGCATGGCGGCGGACCTGACCGTGGTGTCTTTCGGCGGGGCCAACAAGGCAGCCCAGGTCAAGGCGTTCTATGAGCCGTGGGAAAAGGCCGGCAAAGGCAAGATCGTCGCTGGCGAATACAACGGCGAGATGGCCAAGATCAAGGCCATGGTCGACACCAAGAGCGTGTCGTGGAACCTGGTGGAGGTTGAATCGCCCGAGCTGGCCAGGGGCTGTGACGAAGGCCTGTTCGAAGAGCTCGACCCGGCGCTGTTCGGTAACGAGGCCGACTACGTCAAAGGTGCCATCCAGCCGTGCGGTGTTGGCTTCTTCGTCTGGTCCACGGTGCTCGCCTACAACGCTGACAAGCTCAAGACGGCGCCTACCAGTTGGGCGGACTTCTGGGACACCAAGCAATTCCCGGGCAAACGCGGCCTGCGCAAGGGCGCCAAGTACACCCTGGAATTCGCCTTGATGGCCGATGGCGTGGCACCCAAGGATGTCTACCAGGTACTCGCCACCAAGGAGGGCGTGGACCGCGCCTTCAAGAAACTCGATGAGCTAAAGCCGAGCATTCAGTGGTGGGAAGCGGGCGCCCAGCCGCCGCAATACCTGGCCTCCGGTGACGTGGTCATGAGCTCGGCCTACAACGGCCGCATCGCCGCCGTGCAAAAGGAAAGCAACCTCAAGGTGGTGTGGAACGGCGGCATCTACGACTTCGACGCCTGGGCGATTCCCAAGGGTGCCAAGGATGCCGAGCAGGCCAAGCAGTTCATCGCCTACACCGTGCAGCCTGAGCAACAGAAGACCTACTCGCAGAACATCGCCTACGGCCCGGCCAACGCCAAGGCCGTGCCCCTGCTGGATGATGCGGTGAAGAAAGACATGCCGACCACACCTGAGAACATCGCCAACCAGGTGCAGATCGACGTGGCCTTCTGGGCCGATAACAGCGAGCAGCTGGAGCAACGCTTCAACGCCTGGGCGGCGAAGAAGTAATACCACCGGGAAGCGGGGCTGCCAGGCAGCCCCATCTCAGCCTGTTTCGCGGAGTTCGCCATGGCCATCGCAGTGCCCCTCAATGAAGGCGCAGGTCCAAGTCTCAAGCAGCGCCTCAAGCGTGCCGAGCGGGTCAACCGCTGGAAAGCGCAGGCGTTGATCGCGCCGCTGGCGCTGTTTCTGTTGCTGGTGTTTCTGGTGCCGATCGCGGCGCTGCTGTACAAGAGCGTGGCCAACCCTGAAGTGGTCAATGGCCTGCCGCGTACCGTCGAGCTGATCAGCCAATGGGATGGCAAGAGCCTGCCTGGCGAAGACGTCTACAAAGCCTTGAGCCAGGACTTGGCCGAATCGCGCAAGCAGCAGACCTTGGGTGACCTTTCCAAGCGCCTGAACATGGAGCTGGCTGGCTACCGCAGCTTGCTGGCCAAGACTGCACGGGCGCTGCCGTTCAAGGCCGAGCCGAGCTCGTACAAGGAGGCCCTGCAGGCGCTCGACGAGCGTTGGGGAGACCCGGCCTATTGGCAGGCGATCCGCCGCAACACCAGCGCGACCACCTCGTTCTACCTGCTCGCCTCGCTGGATCACCGTATCGATGACCTTGGCGAGCTGGCCAAGGCCACGCCCGACCAGGCCATCTACCTGGATATCTTTGCCCGCACCCTGTGGATGGGCGTGGTGATCACCGCCATCTGCCTGGTGCTGGCCTATCCACTGGCCTACCTGCTGGCCAACCTGCCGACCCGGCAAAGCAACTTGCTGATGATCCTGGTGCTGTTGCCGTTCTGGACCTCGATTCTGGTGCGGGTGGCGGCCTGGATCGTGCTGTTGCAGTCCGGTGGCTTGATCAACAGTGCGCTGATGGCGATGGGTATCATCGATCAGCCGCTGGAGTTGGTGTTCAACCGCACCGGGGTGTACATCTCGATGGTGCATATCCTGCTGCCGTTCATGATCCTGCCGTTGTACAGCGTGATGAAAGGCATCTCGCCGAGCTACATGCGGGCGGCAATTTCCCTGGGCTGCCATCCGTTCGCCAGCTTTTGGCGGGTGTATTTCCCGCAGACCTACGCAGGGGTGGGCGCCGGTTGCCTGCTGGTGTTCATTCTGGCTATCGGCTACTACATCACCCCGGCGCTGCTCGGCAGCCCCAACGACCAGATGGTCAGCTACTTCGTCGCCTTCTACACCAACACCAGCATCAACTGGGGCATGGCCACGGCCCTGGGAGGCTTGCTGTTGCTGGCGACCGTGCTGTTGTACCTGATCTATAGCTGGCTGGTCGGTGCCAGCCGCCTGCGCCTAAGCTGAGGACCCATCAGATGCTGAGCCCCTACATGTCGCCCGTCGAACGGGTATGGTTCTACAGCCTGCGCATTCTCTGCGGCCTGATCCTGTTGTTTCTGGTGCTGCCGGTACTGGTCATCGTGCCTTTGTCATTCAACAGCGGCAGTTTCCTGGTCTATCCGCTGCAGGGTTTCTCACTGCAGTGGTATCAGGATTTCTTCGCCTCGGCTGAGTGGATGAGGGCATTGAAGAACAGCGTCATCGTCGCCCCAGCGGCCACCGTGCTGGCCATGGTGTTCGGTACCTTGGCGGCCATTGGCCTGACCCGCGGCGATTTTCCCGGCAAGCCGCTGGTGATGGCGCTGGTGATTTCGCCCATGGTGGTACCGGTGGTGATCATTGGTGTGGCCAGCTACCTGTTTTTCGCGCCGCTGGGCCTGGGTAACAGCTTCGTTTCGTTGATTGTGGTGCATGCGGTGCTGGGCGTGCCGTTCGTCATCATCACCGTGTCGGCGACCTTGCAGGGCTTCAACTACAACCTGGTACGGGCAGCCGCCAGTCTCGGGGCCTCGCCGCTGCTGACCTTCCGTCGGGTGACCCTGCCCTTGATCGCCCCAGGCGTCATCTCCGGCGCTTTGTTCGCCTTTGCGACTTCGTTCGACGAGGTGGTGGTGACGCTGTTTCTCGCCGGGCCTGAACAGGCCACCTTGCCGCGGCAGATGTTCAGCGGCATCCGTGA
Organism: Pseudomonas sp. SMSB3; assembly: GCF_052041965.1. Lineage (NCBI taxonomy): Bacteria > Pseudomonadati > Pseudomonadota > Gammaproteobacteria > Pseudomonadales > Pseudomonadaceae > Pseudomonas > Pseudomonas sp. SMSB3. Next base: position 146,661 of record NZ_JBKGGV010000012.1, read on the forward strand.
AAACCTCAGCCCGACCATTGCCGCCGCGGCGACCTTGCTGATCGCATTCTCGGTCGTGCTGTTGCTGACCCTGGAGTGGTTGCGCGGACGCAGCGAAAAGCTGCGCACCCAACAACCTGGCTGATGCGCGGACGCCATCGGGGTTGATACCAATCAGCCCCGAGGCGTTTGCCTGAGTTACAATGCGCGCCACCGTGATTCTGCCAACAGGTGCGCCATGCAGCCCTACGCTATTGCCCCCTCCATTCTCTCTGCCGATTTCGCCCGTTTGGGCGAGGATGTCGACAAAGTCCTGGCCGCAGGCGCCGACATCGTTCACTTCGATGTGATGGACAACCACTATGTACCGAACCTGACCATTGGCCCGATGGTGTGCAGCGCGTTGCGCAAATACGGTGTGACTGCGCCAATCGACGTGCACCTGATGGTCAGCCCGGTCGACCGCATCATCGGCGACTTCATCGAGGCCGGCGCCACCTACATCACCTTCCATCCCGAAGCCTCGCAGCATGTCGACCGTTCGCTGCAGCTGATCAAGGACGGCGGTTGCAAGGCCGGCCTGGTGTTCAACCCGGCCACCAGCCTGGATGCCCTGAAGTACGTGATGGACAAAGTCGACATGGTGCTGCTGATGAGCGTCAACCCAGGCTTTGGCGGGCAGAAGTTCATCCCCGGCACCCTCGACAAACTGCGCGAAGCCCGCGCCCTGATCGATGCCAGTGGCCGCAACATCCGCCTGGAAATCGACGGCGGCGTCAACGTCAACAACATCCGTGACATCGCCGCCGCTGGCGCCGATACCTTCGTTGCCGGCTCGGCGATCTTCAATGCGCCGGACTATCAGCAAGTGATCGCCAAGATGCGCGCCGAACTGGCCCAGGCCCGCCCATGAGCGGCTTCGAGCAGCTGTTCCCAGGGACGCTGCCCAAGTTGGTGATGTTCGATCTGGACGGTACCCTGATCGACTCGGTGCCCGACCTGGCTGCCGCCGTGGACCGCATGCTGTTCGAACTCGGCCGCCCACCGGCAGGCCTCGAGGCTGTGCGCCAGTGGGTGGGCAACGGTGCGCCGGTGCTGGTGCGCCGTGCCCTGGCCGGCGGCCTGGAGCATGATCAGGTGGACGACGCGCTGGCCGAGCAGGGCCTGGCGCTGTTCATGGAAGCCTACGCGCAAAGCCATGAGCTCACCGTGGTCTACCCTGGGGTCAAGGACACCCTGCGCTGGTTGCAGAAGCAGGGTGTGGAGATGGCGCTGATCACCAACAAGCCCGAGCGTTTCGTCGCGCCGCTGTTGGACCAGATGAAGATTGGCCGGTATTTCCGCTGGATCATCGGCGGCGATACCTTGCCGCAGAAAAAGCCAGACCCGGCAGCGCTGTTGTTCGTCATGCAGATGGCCGGGGTCAGCCCCCAGCAGGCATTGTTCGTCGGCGATTCGCGCAGCGATGTGCAGGCGGCGAAGGCGGCCGGCGTGCAGTGCGTGGGCCTGACCTACGGCTACAACCATGGCCGGCCGATCAGCGATGAAACGCCCAGCCTGGTGGTCGATGATCTGCGCGCGCTGCTGCCCGGTTGCGCAGACCCGGCCACTGGGATAACGTTGGCGGACCTTCAAGCCTCCCCAGACAGAGAGTCTCCCGTGGCGGTCACTGGCAAATTGTGGATGAAAGTCATCAAGGCCCTGGCCCGTTGGCGCTGGCGCGCCTGACTCCTGCCCGCCGGCGCCCGCCGGCCCGTCCGCTTGCCCGACCCTACTGCTGCTTGCCACGAGGCTACTGATGACCCGCGAAGAATTCCTGCGCCTGGCCGCTGCCGGCTACAACCGCATTCCCCTGGCCTGTGAAACCCTGGCTGACTTCGACACACCGCTGTCGATCTACCTCAAGCTGGCCGATCAGGCCAACTCCTACCTGCTCGAGTCGGTGCAAGGCGGCGAAAAGTGGGGCCGTTACTCGATGATCGGCCTGCCGTCGCGCACGGTGATGCGCGTCCATGGCTACCGCGTGAGCATTCTGCAGGACGATGTGGAAGTCGAAAGCCATGAGGTCGAAGACCCACTGGCCTTCGTCGAGCAGTTCAAGGACCGCTACAAGGTCGCTGACATCCCTGGCTTGCCGCGCTTCAACGGCGGCCTGGTCGGTTACTTCGGCTATGACTGCGTGCGCTACGTGGAAAAACGCCTGGGTGCCAGCCCCAACCCCGATCCTTTGGGGGTGCCCGATATTCTGCTGATGGTGTCTGACGCCGTGGTGGTGTTCGACAACCTGGCGGGCAAGATGCACGCCATCGTGCTGGTCGATCCGGCCGAGGAGCAGGCCTACCAACACGGCCAGGCGCGCTTGCAGGCGCTGCTGGAAACCCTGCGCCAGCCGATCACGCCACGGCGTGGCCTTGACCTCAGCGGGCCGATGGCCGCAGAGCCGGAGTTTCGCTCAAGCTATACCCGTGACGACTATGAAGAGGCGGTTGGCCGGATCAAGGAGTACATCCTGGCCGGCGATTGCATGCAGGTGGTGCCGTCGCAGCGCATGTCGATCGACTTCAAGGCGGCGCCTATCGACTTGTACCGGGCGCTGCGCTGCTTCAACCCGACGCCCTACATGTACTTCTTCAACTTTGGCGATTTCCACGTGGTTGGCAGTTCGCCTGAAGTGCTGGTGCGGGTCGAGGACAACCTGGTGACCGTCCGGCCAATTGCCGGCACTCGCCCACGTGGTGCAACCGAAGAAGCCGACCGGGCGCTGGAAGATGACCTGCTGTCCGATGACAAGGAAATCGCCGAGCACCTGATGCTGATCGACCTGGGCCGCAACGATGTGGGCCGCGTGTCTTCGACCGGTAGCGTGCGCTTGACTGAAAAAATGGTCATCGAGCGCTACTCCAATGTGATGCACATCGTCTCCAACGTCACCGGGCAGCTGCGCGAAGGGCTGACGGCGATGGATGCGCTGCGTGCCATTCTGCCGGCCGGGACCCTATCCGGGGCGCCGAAGATCCGCGCCATGGAAATCATCGACGAGCTCGAGCCGGTCAAGCGTGGCGTGTATGGCGGCGCCGTGGGCTATTTTGCCTGGAACGGCAACATGGACACCGCGATCGCCATTCGTACTGCCGTGATCAAGGACGGTGAGCTGCACGTTCAGGCCGGTGGCGGCATCGTCGCGGACTCGGTGCCGGCGTTGGAATGGGAAGAGACCATCAACAAGCGCCGGGCCATGTTCCGCGCGGTGGCGCTGGCCGAGCAGACCTGCGCCAAGTGAGTGGGATGGGGCCGCTCGCGCGGCCCCGGCGATCTCAGAAGTCGATGCTGACGCCCAGGCTGACCCCTTGCTGGGTCAGCTCGTCACTCCTGCGCCAGTTGTAGTTGCCGCGCAGGTGCACCCCCGCCACCAGCTCATGGCTGATGCCCAGGCTCGCGCGAGTCAGGTCGCTGTGCGGTGTATAGCCGGTCAAGGTGAAATCATTGGCGGGTAGGCTGGTCAGGTGCAGTGTCACATCCTGCTGGTCATCCTCGAACTCATGCTCCTGCGCCACCTCGGCGAACAGGAGAGTGCTGGGCACCAGTTGCACGCTGCCGAGCAGGCCCACGCCCAGACGCCGTGACGTGCGTTCCTGATCATCGACGCCCAGGGCTGTTGCCCGGCCGCTCTTTTCCGCGTAGCCGTCGACCTTGACTCGCGCGTAATCGGCGCTGATGAACGGAGCCAGTTGCCAGCGGCTGCTGTCAGCTGCCAGGTTGTAACCCAGTCGCGCGGTCATGGCCCAGGCTTCGCCATCGGTATCGCCTTTTTCGCTGCGCGCGTTGGTGCCCAGGGCGAAGGTGCGCTTGAGGTCCCGGTAATCCAGGTGCCCGGCGCTAAGCGCCGCATCGGCCCACCAGCGATCCTGCCTGAACTGGGCGAAGGCGCTGGCCAGGTAGCTGTCGAGTTTGTAGTCCGAATCCTGCGCGCCCGCTTCCAGTTTCTGCCGGTAGACGCCGCCAGCAAGGCCAAGGCGCCAGGCGTCGTTCAACCGATAACTGCCGCCTACGGTCAGGTTGTAGCCGCGCCCGTCGGCACTGGCGGCGCTGCCTTGGTCATCGAAGTCGAGATCCTGGGCGCCGGTGCTGACGAACGCCTGCCATTGCCCAACCGGCTGCCAAGGTGTTTGCCATTGGCTGCGCAGTTCATCCTGGTGGGCGCGCAGGCTGGCATGGGCCATTTCCGGCAGCAACGTCAGCTCCCACGGTGCGGCGATGATCGAGTAGGCGTAGTCGGCGATCAATTGCTGGCCAGCGATGGTGGGGTGCACCGAGTCGTTGAACAGCAGCTTGGTCGGGTCGGGATTGCTGCTGTTGAGCCCGTAGAGCGGATTTTCCACGCAGCTGTCACCGCTGAAGCAGGTGCCGACCAAGTCCTGTCCTGCCGCCAGACCGAACTGCGTCGGGCTGGCCAGGGCTTCGCTCAGCAGCACGGGGATATTCAGCGGGATGATCTGGGCGTCGATCTGGCGCAGCTGGCTGGTAAGCGCCTGGTTGAACACGCCGGACAGCTGGCTCAGGGCGTTTTGTTGGGGGGTGCCGCTGAAGTTCGGGGTTTGCCCGAGATCGGGCAGCAGCCAGACCATGATGTAGCGCGCGCCGCCTTGCTGCAGGGCCTGGGCGCTGGCCGCCAACCGGGCGCCGGCCGCAGCAGCGGTGGCGGGGCTGTTGACCAGGCCTTGGAGGAAGTCGTTACCGCCGCCAGTCAGGTAATACAGCGCATTGGGGTCTGCCCGCAGGCCATTGGCCAGGTAGCCGGGCTTGTCGCGCAGCACCAGGCCTGGGAACAGCGGTGTATTGGGCGGCAGCACGGTCTTCGAGGTGGTGGTGATCGACTCGAGAATCTGCTGGGTGGTGTAGCCGCCCACGGCCCAGTTGTTGCCGTCTGCCAAGCCGAGCGCGCGATAGGTGGGCGAGGTCGAAGGGCCCAGTTCGGTCGGGCTGACGCCCAGTTGGCTGCCCAGGATCATCGGCGAGACCGGCGCAAAATTGCCTGCGGCGTCGCGGTTGGTGAAGCGCATGCCCAAGGTGCCGCCGGTCAGGTCGGGGAATTGCCCGGCATCGCTCAGGCTGTCGCCGAACACGATCAAGCTGGAGTAGGGCGAAGGGGCAGCAAAGGCCTGGCTGCAAGCCAGTGCCAGGGAAGCGAGGGTGAAGCGTATCAGCGGTGCTTTTCGCATCGTTCAACATCCTTTTCGTTGTTTTTATGAGGACTAGCCGCACGACCATAGCAAATCGCCGGGCATCCCTTCTAAGTCCATTCGTTTCCCAGTGTTTGGGGCATATTGCGCCCGCCGCCCCGGTAGGCTACTGTGCGTGCAAGTATGTGCGAGACCTACCCTGTGTTGATCGTCAGCAAACTCTTGATGCGCGTAATCAAGGCCCACGCCCGTTGGCGTTGGCGCGCCTGACTTTATCTCCTGCCGGCCTGTCCGGCCCGCCCCCGTTTGCCTTCCTGTCCGTTCACGTTTGCCTTATGGCAAAGCTGCGTCTGTGAATCGTGTAGGAAGGTTCAGATTATGAAGTCAGTAGATTCAAGAGGTTTAGCCCGATGTTACTGATGATCGACAACTACGACTCATTCACTTACAACGTCGTCCAATACCTTGGCGAGTTGGGTGCCGAGGTCAAGGTCATTCGCAATGACGAGATGACCATTGCCCAGATCGAGGCCCTCAACCCCGAGCGCATCGTCGTCTCTCCCGGCCCTTGTACCCCGAGCGAAGCAGGCGTTTCCATCGAGGCCATCCTGCACTTCGCCGGCAAGCTGCCGATCTTGGGCGTATGCCTGGGGCACCAGTCGATCGGCCAGGCCTTTGGCGGTGAGGTAGTGCGCGCCCGCCAGGTGATGCACGGCAAGACCAGCCCGGTTCACCATCGCGATCTGGGCGTGTTCGCCGGGCTCAACAACCCGCTTACCGTGACCCGCTACCATTCGCTGGTGGTCAAGCGCGAAACCCTGCCCGATTGCCTGGAAGTCACCGCATGGACCACCCATGCAGACGGTTCGGTCGACGAGATCATGGGTCTGCGTCACAAGACCTTGCAGATCGAAGGGGTGCAATTCCATCCCGAGTCCATACTCACCGAGCAGGGCCACGAGCTGTTCGCCAACTTCCTCAAGCAGACCGGCGGCCGCCGCTAAGGATCGATCATGGATATCAAAAGCGCGTTGAGCCGCATCGTCGGCCACCTGGACTTGAGCACCGATGAGATGCGCGATGTGATGCGCCAGATCATGACCGGCCAGTGCAGCGAGGCGCAGATCGGCGCCTTCCTGATGGGCATGCGCATGAAAAGCGAAAGCATCGACGAGATCGTCGGGGCGGTGTCGGTGATGCGCGAGCTGGCTGACAAGGTCGAGTTGCATAGCCTCGATGGCGTGGTCGACATCGTCGGCACCGGCGGTGATGGCGCGAATATCTTCAACGTGTCCACCGCCTCGTCGTTCGTGCTCGCCGCAGCCGGCTGCCCGGTCGCCAAGCACGGTAACCGTGCCGTGTCCGGCAAGAGCGGCAGCGCTGACCTGCTCGAAGCTGCCGGTATCTACCTGAACCTGACGCCGACCCAGGTCGCGCGTTGCATCGATAGCCTGGGCATCGGCTTCATGTTCGCCCAGAGCCACCACAGCGCCATGAAACATGCCGCTGGCCCGCGTCGCGACCTGGGGCTGCGGACCTTGTTCAACATGCTCGGCCCGCTTACGAATCCGGCCGGCGTGAAGCACCAGGTGGTCGGGGTGTTCACCCAGGCGCTGTGCCGCCCGCTCGCCGAGGTGCTGCAGCGCCTGGGCAGCAAGCATGTCCTGGTCGTGCACTCCAAGGACGGCCTGGATGAATTCAGCCTGGCGGCTCCCACGTTCGTCGCAGAGTTGAAGAACGACCAGATCAGCGAGTACTGGGTCGAGCCGGAAGACCTCGGCATGAAAAGCCAGAGCTTGCACGGCCTGGCAGTGGAGAATCCACAAGCGTCGCTGGCGCTGATTCGCGATGCGCTGAGCCGGCGCAAGACCGAAAACGGTCAGAAGGCCGCGGAAATGATCGTGCTCAATGCAGGGGCTGCGCTGTATGCCGCAGACCACGCCATGAGCCTCAGGTCGGGTGTGGAACTGGCCCACGACGTGCTGCACACCGGCCTGGCCTGGGAGAAGCTGCAAGAGCTGGGCGCCTTTACTGCGGTATTCAAGGTGGAGAACGAAGCATGAGTGTGCCAACGGTGCTGGAGCGGATCATCGCCCGCAAGTTTCAGGAAGTGGCCGAGCGCAGTGCGCGGGTCAGCCTGGCTGAGCTGGAGCGCCTGGCCAAGACAGCAGATGCCCCGCGCGGCTTCGCCAAGGCCCTGATCGAGCAGGCCGCGCGCAAGCAGCCGGCGGTGATCGCCGAAATTAAGAAGGCCTCGCCGAGCAAAGGCGTGATCCGCGAACACTTTGTTCCTGGCGAAATTGCCGTCAGTTACGAAAAAGGCGGCGCCACCTGCCTGTCGGTGCTGACGGACGTCGATTACTTCCAGGGCGCCGACCACTACCTGCAAGAGGCCCGTGGCGCAGTCTCACTGCCGGTGATCCGCAAGGACTTCATGGTCGATCCGTACCAGATCGTCGAGGCCCGGGCGTTGGGCGCCGACTGTGTGTTGTTGATCGTTTCGGCGCTCGACGACGTGAAGATGGCTGAATTGGCGGCGGTCGCCAAGGACGTTGGGCTCGACGTGCTGGTCGAAGTGCATGATGGCGATGAATTGGAGCGCGCCTTGAATACGCTCGATACGCCACTGGTTGGGGTGAACAATCGCAACCTGCACACCTTCGAGGTCAGCCTGGAGACTACGCTCGACCTGCTGCCACGGATCCCGCGCGACCGCCTGGCCATCACCGAGAGCGGAATACTCAATCGCGAAGACGTGCAGTTGATGGCAATCAACAACGTGTATTCGTTCCTGGTCGGTGAAGCATTCATGCGCGCCGAACAGCCCGGGCTCGAACTGCAGCGGCTGTTCTTCCCGGATCAGGTGAAGAAAACCGTTCAGCAACTGGACTGAGAGCAGACAAGCCGGCGCACTGCCGGCTTTTTTCTGCCTGCACGCGCGGCCGTTGTGTTGCGACCAGCGAGCCTTGGCGGCGCCACCCTACCGAAGGTACAACCATGACTGAGCAACCGCTTGCGATCACTGTTGAGGCAGGCCTGCAGGCCGAACAGGCGCTGTTGGCTGAGGTATGTCGCGGTGATCGCGAATGCGCCGTGTTGTTCTGGCGCCCGACTGATCGTGCATTGGTCATGCCGCGGCGCATGAGCCGCCTCGAGCACTTTGAAGCCGCCTGTGCAGAGTTGGCCATTGCCGGATGGCCGGTGCTGCTTCGCGAAACCGGTGGCGAGCCGGTCCCGCAATCGCCTGCGACGGTGAATATCGCCCTGGTGTACGTGGCGCCACGCAGCGAAGGCGACCACGGCCGAATCGAGAACGCCTACGAGCGTTTGTGCCTGCCGTTATGCGAGGTATTGCGCGAGTGGGGCGGTGTGGCCTCGGTGGGTGAGATCGACGGGGCTTTTTGCGATGGGCGCTATAACGTCAACCTCAATGGCCGCAAGCTGGTCGGCACGGCCCAGCGCTGGCGCCAGGGCCTGGGTGGCAAACGGCCGGTGGTGCTGGTGCACGGTGCCCTGTTGCTGGACAACGAACGGGAGTCGATGGTCGCTGCCGTCAACCGCTTCAACGAATGTTGCGAACTTGAGCAGCGCTGCTGCGCCGACAGTCACATCGCCCTGCATGAAGTAGCGCCCGAGGCACCCTGGTTCGAGCGTTTGGCCAAAGCCTATGACGATGTGCTGGCGGCATTGTCCAAAGACTAACGCGTACCGTAGACCACCATGGTCTTGCCTTTGACTTGCACCAGGCTGCGTTCTTCCAGGTCCTTGAGGACGCGGCCGACCATCTCCCGGGAGCAACCGACGATCCGCCCGATCTCCTGGCGGGTGATCTTGATCTGCATGCCGTCAGGGTGAGTCATGGCATCGGGTTGCTTGCACAATTCAAGCAGGCATCGGGCCACGCGACCGGTCACGTCAAAGAAGGCCAGGTCACCCACTTTGCGCGTGGTATTGCGCAGGCGCTGGGCCATCTGGCTGCCCAGGGCATAGAGAATGTCCGGATCTTGCCTGGTCACTTCACGAAATCGGTCGTAGCTGATTTCCGCCACTTCGCATTCTGTCTTGGCCCGTACCCAGGCGCTGCGCTGGTGTTCGCCGCCATTGGGCTCGAACAATCCCAACTCGCCGAAGAAGTCGCCGTTGTTGAGGTAGGCGATGATCATCTCGTGGCCTTCGTCGTCTTCGATCAAGATGGTGACCGAGCCCTTGATGATGAACGACAGCGTATCGGCCCGATCCCCGGCGCAGATGATGTTGCTCTTGGCGGTATAGCGGCGGCGCTGGCAGTGGGCTAACAGCTTGTCGATGTTCTTGATCTTGGCGGGTAGGGCTGAGGCAACCATCACGAAATCCTGTTCGATGCGACGCATAGGCTCTTGTTAGTCATCGGCTGACGCGAAGCGCCAGTCAATTGGCGCCAGCTTATCAGACACGGCCGGCAGTTTTGACACTAAAGCGCAGTGCATTGAGCTTTTCCGACAGGCATCCAAGGCTTAAGCTGACACCCTTTTGCGAATTCCAGGAGTACAGACAGATGAAGGCACGCATCCAATGGGCCGGCGAAGCCATGTTTCTCGGCGAGTCCGGGAGCGGTCATGTCGTGGTGATGGACGGTCCGCCCGAAGCCGGTGGGCGGAACCTGGGCGTACGCCCGATGGAAATGCTCCTGCTCGGCCTGGGCGGCTGCAGCAGTTTCGATGTGGTCAGCATCTTGAAGAAATCGCGCCAGGCCGTGGAAAGCTGCGAGGCGTTTCTCGAAGCCGAGCGGGCCAGTGAAGACCCAAAGGTGTTCACCAAGATCCACATGAATTTCGTGGTCAAGGGCCGCGGTTTGAAAGAAGCCCAGGTCAAGCGCGCGGTAGAGCTATCGGCCGAAAAGTATTGCTCGGCTTCGATCATGCTCGAACGGGCCAACGTCGAAATCACCCATGGTTACGAAATCGTCGAGCTGGGCTGAGCCTGACGGGGCGGCGCGCGGCCCCGCCTCGTTTCAGTCGCGCAGCGCGGGAAGCGCCGCCACCAACCAGTCGGGAAGGTTGCTGCGCACTGCCTGGCTCAAGCGCTCCCGGCGCTTCTGGTAAAGCAGGCCAAGGCCGATCACCCCAAGGCCGATAAAGCTCAGCACCACGGGGAACAACAACGAAGCGGCGAATACCTCGTAAGACAGGTAGCCCAAATAAGCGGCCACCCCCATGGCCCCGAATACCATGAACACTGGCCGGCGCAAGAGCACAGCGATGCCCATCAGGCCCAGGTTGATCAAACAATACAGCGCCTTGCCCAGCTCGCTGGCGCTTTCCGTCATGGTAAGCCCGCCCCAGAACGCCGCCAGCCCGGCCAGGTAACCCCAACGCGCATAATCGCCGCGCGTGCGGCCATCGATGATCAGAAATGCCATGAGCGTGGCTAGGCCGAACCACAGCGATACCGTGCGCCGCTGGTCCCAGCTGAACGGTGAGCCATAGATCCATTCGCTCAGGTCCATGGACATGAACCACAGCGCTACGGCGATCGGCATCACGATGAAGGGGTAGGGCACCAGCCGCAACATCAGCAGCCCCGCGACAACGGTGGCGGCCTCCATCAGCAGCCACCCCCCTTGTACGTAGGTGTAGTACTGATGATAGTCAGCCTGCGTATCGTCCATTGGCCACCATCCGGCGAGCCGTTCGATGGCAAAGACCAGCAACGGCACGATACTGACCGCCACCGCCGCCAGTACGCCCGCCGCGATGGGTTGCTGACGCCGCTGCCAATACAGCGCAAGTGCGGTGAGTGACACGATGTACAAGGCGGCCACCGCGAGCAGGGCGCCATCGCCGATGCGCATCCACGCTTCGGTCAGTAACCAGCCCATGGCGCCCATGATCAGCAGCGCACCGAAGTAGAATGCCGTGTGGGCCAGTTGAACATTGCCTTGGGACGGGGACTGGCTGCGCAGAAAGGCCAGCAGGGCCTGGTCCTGACCCGGCTGCAGAACCCCGGCTTGCACGGCGCGCGCCAGGTCCTTGGCGTCGATTCGATCCGTCATGGTTGCGCCTTCAGATGCGGTAAGTGCTCTTGGTCATGACCTTGGCCAACAGGCTCATGCCAAACCGTACGGGCATCGGGAAGCGGTAGCCGCCTGCCTCGAGGGCGGAATCGGCATGCTCGGCCTCATCGACACGCATCTGTTCGAGGATGGCGCGGGATTTCTCGTCCTGTTCGGGGAGCTGTTGCAAGTGCTCGTCCAGGTGTTTGCACACCTGATGCTCGGTGGCGGCGACGAAACCCAGGCTGACCTTGTCGCTGACCAGACCCGCCACGGCACCAATACCGAATGACATGCCGTAGAACAGCGGATTGAGCACGCTGGGGTGACTGCCCAGTTGACGGATACGTTGTTCGCACCAGGCCAGATGGTCGATTTCTTCGTCGGCGGCGTGCTCCATGGCCTTGCGCACCTGCGGCAGCTTGGCGGTCAGGGCTTGGCCTTGGTAAAGCGCCTGGGCGCAGACTTCACCGGTGTGGTTGATGCGCATGAGGCCGGCGACGTGGCGGGTCTGCTGCTCATCGAGCTGGGCATCGGGTTGAATGATCGCCGGCGACGGGCGGGACGGTTGGCCGCTGAAGGGCAGCAAGGTGCGCATGGCGGTATCGGCCTGCAGCAACAAGCGGTCGAGCGGCGAGTAGTGACGTTCGGTAGCCATCGGGCACCTCCGCTGAAGTGATGCCCGACAGTCTACCTCAATCGCCCACATGGGGCTTGCCTTGGGTCAGCCGGGCGGCCAGTTCATCTGGCGCTGGCCGAGCACGTGCATGTGGATGTGGTAGACGGTCTGACCGCCTTGTTCGTTGCAGTTCATGACCACGCGGAAGCCGTCTGCGCAGCCCAGTTCCTTGGCCAGTCGCTGGGCGGTGAAAAGAATGTGGCCCGCCAGGCCCTTATCTTCTTCAGTGAGGTCGTTGAGGGTGCGGATGTGCTTTTTAGGAATGACCAGGAAATGCACGGGCGCCTGTGGCGCGATGTCATGAAACGCCAGGACCTGGTCGTCTTCGTAAATGATCTTGGCGGGAATTTCCCGGTTGATGATCTTGATGAATAAATCGTCCACAGCACTTGCTCCAGGGTGAGTGACCGGCCCGAGTGTACTCAGCCTGGCGTCACTCGCCCAGTGGCTATTCCATACCGAGCGGACAGTAACGGCGGTGAATCAAGCCGGCCAGCTTGCGCGTCGCCCAGCGCGGCAAAAGACGCGCAAGACTTGCCAGCCAGCGGTTGCGGCGCTGCGGCATGATCACCGCGCGGTTTTTGGCGAGGGCTCGTACCGTGTACAGCGCCACTTCTTCAGGGCTCAGGCAGCGCTTGCTGCCTTCGAGCCTGGGAATGCGCCGGCGCGGCGAACGAACCGGGCCCGGGCACAGCACCGATACTTTGATACCAGCCGGTTTGAGCTCTTCACGCAGGGCCTCGCTGAAACTCATCACGTAGGCCTTGCTGGCGGCGTAAGTGGCCATGCCGGGGCCCGGCGCAACGGCGGCCAGGCCGGCGATGGTGAGGATCTGTCCGCCGCCTTGAACTGCCATCAGGTTACCGATGGCATGGCACAGCCGGCTAACGGCAAGAATGTTGACCTCGAGCAAGTCTTGCTCGTCTGCCCACTCATGGGCCAGGAACGGCCCATAGGTGCGTTGCCCGGCAGCGTTCACCAACAGGTCGATGCGTCGCTCGCCTTCTTCGAGCTCCAGAACGAAGCCCGAGAGCCGCAGCGGCTGACTGAGGTCACAAGCGCGCAGCAGCACTTCGACGCCGAAGCGCTGGGCCAGCTCGAGCGCGATGGGTTCGAGGGTTTCTCGATGACGTGCCACCAGTATCAAGTTACGCCCGCGCCGCGCCAGCGCTTCCGCCAGGGCCAGTCCCACGCCGCTGGAAGCACCGGTAATCATGGCGTAACGGGTCATGCATGGCTCCTGGGGGCGGAAGGGGCGCACAGTGTACAGCTTGCCCGAGCGAGTTGTTGCCTTTTGCTACGGGGCTTTGGCGCGTAACGCATCGGCGCGTGCCAGGGCAGCGTGGTACTCACTGTGCAAGCGTTCGATCAAGCGAGCGACACTGGGCAGATCATGGATATCGCCGACGCCTTGACCTGCTGACCAGACCGTTTTCCACGCCTTGGCCTCGTCGTCGATCGGCTTGAGCTTGCCCTGTTCATGCCCGGATTCGAGTGAGGCCATGTCGTAGCCGGCCTGTTCCAGGCTAGGGCGCAGGAAATTGGCAGGGATGCCCGACACGGCAGGGGTATGGATGATGTCGGCAGCCTCGGCGCTCAGCAGCATCTGTTTATAGCCATCCTGGGCCTGGCTCTCCTGCGTGGCGATCAAGCGGGTACCCATGTAGGCCAGGTCGGCTCCCAACAGTTGGGCCGCAAGCACTTCGTGGCCGTGGTTGATACAGCCTGCCAGCAGTAATGTCTTGTCGAAGAACTGGCGAATCTCGGCAGCCAGGGCAAATGGGCTGCAAGTTCCGGCGTGGCCGCCGGCACCTGCAGCCACAGCGATCAAGCCATCGACGCCGGCCTGGGCGGCTTTTTCAGCGTGACGGCGGGTGGTGACATCGTGGAATACCAGGCCGCCATAGCCGTGTACGGCGTCTATTACTTCTTTCACCGCGCCCAGGCTGGTGATGACGATCGGCACGCGATGCGCCACGCACAATGCAAGGTCTGCCTGCAAGCGCGGGTTGCTCGGGTGAACGATCAGGTTTACCGCGTAGGGCGCAGGCGCCTTCAGCGCGGCCAAGCCCGCCTCGATCTCCTCGAGCCAGGCCTTGAAGCCAGCGCTGTCGCGCTGGTTCAGGGCCGGGAAACTGCCCACCACGCCGCTGGCGCAGCAGCTCAGCACCATCTGAGGGTTGGAAATGAGAAACATCGGCGCGGCGACGATTGGCAAGCGCAGGCGTTGCTCAAGGGATGCGGGCAATGACATGGGCGGGCTCCAGTGCTAGAGGGCGATCAGAACGGTTTGACCACCACCAGGATGACGATGCCCAGCAACAAGAGCACCGGTACTTCGTTGAACCAGCGGTAGTACACATGGCTACGAGTATTGGTGCCTGCAGCGAAGCGTTTGCGCTGGGCGCCGCAGATGTGATGGTAGCCGGTCAGCACGATGACCAGGGTCAGCTTGGCGTGCAACCAGCCCTGGCTCAACCAGCCGGGGGTCAGGTAGAGCATCCAGGCACCGAAGACGTAGGTGGCGATCATCGCCGGGTTCATGATGCCGCGGTACAATTTGCGTTCCATGGTGATGAAGCGTTCCTGGCTGATGCCGTCCTGGCTCTGCGCGTGGTAGACGAACAACCTGGGCAGATAGAAGAGGCCGGCGAACCAGCAGACCACGCTGACGATGTGCAGCGCTTTGATCCATAGGTAAAGCATGGGGAAGTTCCTTCAAGTGATCACGGTCGTCAGATAGTAGAGGCCAAGCGCCCGAAGAGGCACCCCAAGAGTTGTTACAGACGGCTTGCGCCCCTATCATCGTGCGCTTTCCAGACGGCTCGTTGATAAGGGGCAAGCGTTATGATCAAGGTCGGTATCGTCGGCGGCACAGGGTACACCGGTGTCGAATTGCTGCGTTTGCTGGCGCAGCACCCTCAGGCCGAGGTAGCGGTCATCACCTCGCGCTCCGAAGCGGGGATGGCTGTTGCCGACATGTACCCGAACTTGCGCGGCCACTACGATGGCCTGGCCTTCAGCGTGCCCGACAGCAAGACCCTGGCCGCTTGTGACGTGGTGTTCTTCGCCACTCCGCACGGCGTCGCCCACGCCCTGGCCGGCGAGCTGCTGGCTGCCGGGACCAAGGTCATCGACCTCTCCGCTGACTTTCGCCTGCAGGACGCGGTGGAATGGGGCACGTGGTACGGTCAGCCGCACGGCGCGCCGGAGCTGCTCAAGGACGCCGTATACGGCCTGCCCGAGGTCAACCGCGAGCGCATTCGCCAAGCACGCCTGATCGCCGTGCCGGGTTGCTACCCGACTGCCACCCAGCTGGGCTTCCTGCCACTGCTCGAAGCGGGCCTGGCCGATCCCTCGCGGCTGATCGCCGACTGCAAGTCCGGCGTCAGTGGTGCTGGTCGCGGCGCAGCAGTGGGCTCGTTGTTCTGTGAGGCGGGTGAAAGCATGAAGGCTTATGCCGTCAAAGGTCACCGCCATCTGCCGGAAATCAGCCAAGGCCTGCGTCAGGCTGCTGGCGGAGATATCGGCCTTACCTTCGTACCGCACCTGACGCCCATGATCCGCGGCATCCATGCAACGCTTTACGCGACCGTGGTCGATACCTCGGTCGACCTGCAGGCGCTGTTCGAGAAACGCTATGCCGATGAACCGTTCGTCGACGTAATGCCGGCCGGCAGCCATCCGGAAACCCGTAGCGTACGCGGCGCCAACGTCTGCCGTATCGCCGTGCATCGCCCGCAAGGCGGTGACCTGGTAGTGGTGTTGTCGGTGATCGACAACCTGGTCAAGGGCGCCTCGGGCCAGGCGGTGCAGAACCTCAATATCCTGTTTGGCCTGGACGAGCGCATGGGGTTGTCTCACGCTGGCCTGCTGCCCTGAGCGAGCCGCGTCGAGCTGCAGGCGCGCGCCTGGCGCCGCTTGCAGCTTACGTATTGTTGACCGATTTTCTCGGAGAAGCGGATAATACGCGTCATCGAGTTTTATGGCGGCGATTACGCCGGGAGAGTCAACATGAGCGTCGAAACCTTCACCCCTACGGCTTTGGAATTCACCCATGGCGCTGCGCAAAAGGTGAAGAACCTGGTTTCCGAAGAAGGCAATGACCGTCTGAAACTGCGCGTTTTCGTCACTGGCGGCGGCTGCTCGGGCTTCCAGTACGGCTTCACCTTCGATGAAGATGTTGCCGAAGACGACACCATCGTCGAGCGCGAAGGCGTTTCGTTGGTGGTCGATCCAATGAGCTTCCAATATTTGGCTGGCGCCGAAGTGGATTACCAGGAAGGCCTGGAAGGTTCGCGCTTCGTGATCAAGAACCCGAACGCCGCTACCACCTGCGGCTGCGGTTCCTCGTTCTCCATCTGAACCCGGCTAGATGCAAAAACGCCGCGCAATTGCGCGGCGTTTTACCCTGTGGGCTCAGGTCAGGCTGGGTAGATGGCGCCAAGCACTCGCAGGCCTTGGGCTGCGGTCACGCTTGGGCGGTTGGCCGCGATGCCCTCCAGGCAGCAGTGGGCCAGCCAAGCGAACGCCATGGCCTCGACCCAGTCGGGATCGATGCCGTGGCTGCCGGTACTGCTGACTGTGGCAGCGGGCAGCAGTTGCCCAAGACGGGCCATCAGCGCACCATTGCGCGCGCCGCCACCGCAGACCAATAAAGCCTCGGTGCCGTGTTGAGCGTTCTGCAAGGCGTCGATGATGCTGCGCGCAGTCAATTCCAGCAACGTAGCCTGTACGTCCTGGATCGAATAGGCAGGCAGCTGAGCCAGGTGGCGATCCAGCCAGGCCAGGTTGAACACCTCACGGCCCGTACTTTTCGGGCCGCTGCCGGCAAAAAAGTCATCACTGAGCAGGCGCGACAGCAAGTCCGCCTGGACCTGACCGCTGGCAGCCCAGCGGCCGTTGGCATCGTAGGTCTGGCCCAGCTGACGCTCGATCCAGGCATCCAGCAAGACGTTGCCAGGGCCGCAGTCGAAGCCGTGCACGGGCTTGTCGTGCTCGATCAGGCTGAGGTTGCTGAATCCGCCGATGTTGAGAATCGCCAGGCGTTGGCCAAGGTGGCCGAACAAGTGCTCGTGAAACGCCGGAACCAGTGGCGCGCCCTGGCCGCCAGCCGCCACGTCGCGGCGGCGAAAATCAGCCACCACGCTGATGCCTGTGAGCTCCGCCAGTAGCGCCGGGTTACCGATTTGCACGGTGAAGCCGCGGGCTGGCTCGTGGCGGATGGTCTGGCCATGGCTGCCGATCGCGCGGACGGCGCTGGCAGGCAGCTGCTGGCTGGCCAGCAAAGCATGCACACCTTCACCCGCCAGGGTGGCCCAGCGGTTTTCGGCAAGGGCCGCGCGAGCGATTTCATCAGCGCCGCTGCTGCACAGGCTGAGCAATTCCTGGCGCAAGTCGGTGGGCATGGGCACGTAATGCGTTGCGAGCAAGCGCAATTGGGCACCTTGCTCGATCAACGCGATGTCCAGCCCATCGAGGCTGGTGCCGGACATCAGCCCTAGATAAAGCGCCATGCTCAGCGCTTGTTCGCCGCGAGCATGGTGGCCTTTTCCTGGTCCATGCGTGCGATCAAAGGTTGGCTCTGCTGCAGGAAGCGCTGGCGCTCGTTCTTGGCGATCGGGTCGGACATGGGCACCTTCTGGCTCAGTGGGTCGACGTGAACACCGTTGACCTGGAACTCATAGTGCAGGTGCGGGCCGGTGGACAGGCCAGTGGTGCCAATGTAGCCAATGATCTGGCCTTGCTTGACGTTGCTGCCGTTCTTGATGCCTTTGGCGAAGCCCTGCATATGACCGTAGAGGGTCTTGTAGCGATTGCCGTGGGCGATGATCACAGTGTTGCCGTAGCCGCCGCGGCGGCCTGCCAGTTCGATGCGCCCGTCCCCAGCAGCCTTGATGGGCGTACCACGTGGGGCGGCGTAGTCCACACCCTTGTGGGCGCGGATCTTGTTCAGAATGGGGTGCTTGCGGCCTGCAGAGAAGCGCGAGCTGATGCGTGCGAAGTCTACAGGCGTACGGATGAACGCCTTGCGCAGGCTGTTGCCATCGGCGGTGTAGTAGCTGGTGTTGCCCTGCTTGTTGGTGTAGCGCACCGCCGTGTAGGTTTTGCCGCGGTTGGTGAAACGGGCAGAAAGGATATTGCCGGTGCCGACGACCTTGCCGTCCATGACTTTCTGCTCGTAGACCACATCGAATTCGTCGCCTGGACGGATGTCCTGGGCGAAGTCGATGTCGTAGCCCAGCACCTTGGCCATGTCCATGGTCATGCTGTGCGAAAGGCCGGCACGCTGCGCGGAGGCTGACAGCGAGCTCTTGATCACGCCGTGGGCATAGGCAGTGCGTACTACGGGTTTGACGATCTCGCGATCGAAGGCATAGCCCTTGGCGGTCTTGCTCAGGCGGATGGTTTCGAGGTTGCTGACCTTGCTGTGCAGGCTGGCGAGCTGGCCATCCTTGTCGAGTTCGAACTGCAGCACCTGGCCATGCTTGAGCTGGCTGAACTGCTTGGCTTGCTTGCCGCTGGCCAGTACATCGTGGACCGCATTGGCCGGCAGGCCAACCTTGGCGAACAGGGTGGACAGGGTGTCGCCGCGGGCCACGGTGACTTCGCGGTGGCCGGGGAGCTTGGCGGTGGTGTTGTCGTCGGCGGCAGGCGCTTGCTGGGCGGCCTGCTCGGTATCGGCTTGGGCGTCCTCGATCTGTGCAAAGGGCGAGCCTTGACCGGCTTGCGATTGGACCAGCGGGGCGGTGCCGGCTTCGTCCTTCAATTGCTCGGCCGGGCTTTCGAGCTCCAGGCTAAGGGTGGTTTTTTTCGCTTCGACGTCGCTGGTTGGGAAGACTAGAAGGGCCAGGCTGAGCAGGGCGGCGATACCGCTAGCGGCCAACAGATGGCTTTTCGGATAAAGCGGAGGCGCTTTAGGCGTTTCGTTGGTCATAGGTAAGGAGACTTTGAAGAAAAGTGAATATGGAAAAGATGAATGACATGATGAAGATGAAATAACTGTATAAAATATAACCAAATCTATTTTCGCGCAAGGGCGCGTAGACGCTGTGACGCTACGGTCGGGTCACATTTCATTTCGAAACTTGTAATTGATGGCCGATCTTGTATGGTTGGCTCCCTTTGAATCTGAGCCTTGCGGGTCTGTCTATGAAGTCGGTTGAAGAGCAGCTGGCGCTTATCAAGCGCGGTGCGGAAGAGGTGTTGGTCGAGTCGGAACTGGTCGAGAAGCTCAAGCGCGGCCAGCCTCTGCGTATCAAGGCAGGCTTCGATCCGACCGCGCCTGACCTGCACCTGGGCCACACGGTGCTGATCAACAAGCTGCGCCAGTTCCAGGAGCTAGGGCATCAGGTGATCTTCCTGATCGGTGATTTCACCGGCATGATCGGCGATCCCAGCGGCAAGAGCGCCACGCGTCCGCCGCTGACCCGCGAGCAGGTACTGGACAACGCCGAGACGTATAAGCAGCAGGTGTTCAAGATTCTCGATCCGGCCAAGACCGAAGTCGCGTTCAACTCTACCTGGATGGACCAGCTCACGCCGGCCGACTTCATTCGCCTGGCATCGCAGTACACCGTCGCACGCATGCTCGAGCGGGATGACTTCGACAAGCGCTACACCACCAACCAGCCGATCGCCATCCACGAATTCCTTTACCCATTGGTGCAGGGCTACGACTCGGTCGCCTTGCACGCAGATGTCGAACTGGGCGGGACCGACCAGAAATTCAACCTGCTGATGGGGCGCGAGTTGCAGCGCGCCTATGGTCAGGAAGCACAGAACATCGTGACCATGCCGCTGCTCGAAGGTTTGGACGGTGTGAAGAAGATGTCCAAGTCGCTGGGTAACTATGTGGGTATCCAGGAGGCGCCAGGTGTAATGTACAGCAAGCTGGTGTCGATTCCGGATACCTTGATGTGGCGCTATTTCGAGCTGCTGAGCTTCCGTTCGATGGAAGAGATCGAGCAGCTGCGCGTCGACGTCGCCAATGGGGCGAACCCGCGTGACATCAAGATCAAGCTGGCCGAAGAAATCGTCGCACGCTTCCATGGTGAAGAGGCGGCGGCCAGTGCTCACCGCGCTGCGGGCAACCGCATGAAGGAAGGGGAGCTGCCGGAGGACCTGCCAGAAATCGAAGTGGCAGCAACTGAAGATCTGCCGATCGCTGCCGTTCTCAATCGGGCTGGCCTGGTGAAGAATTCTGCACAGGCCCGCGACTTGCTGAGTGGTGGCGCCGTCAAAGTGGATGGCGCCGTCGTTGACAAGGACTTCCTGTTTGCGCTCGGCGCGACCCATGTGTGCCAGGCTGGGAAGAAGTCGTTCGGCCGGGTTACCTTGAAAGCCGAGTAAGCGCCGGGTGATTTAGCTATATAGAAGCGGGGTGGCCGCAAGGCCACCCCGCTTTGTTTTTCAGCGATATCTGCATTTAATCAAATTAAC
>NZ_JBKGGV010000013.1:0-148248 GCF_052041965.1 Pseudomonas sp. SMSB3
TATTTTGAAGTTTTTTCGAAGCGGCTTTCTTACGAAAGCGTTCAACTTCAACAACTTACCGCTTGCCTCGTTGCGTTCAACGCTGCGAGGAGGCGAATAATACGCGCTTTGAAATCAGAGTCAACACCTTGATCTAAAAAACTTATTTTCGTCCCCTGCGCCTGACCGGCAACTAAATGCATGCAGCACCGCTCTGTAGAGAAACCCCCTAGGAGCGTACTGGCAATGAGCGATGCGCAAAGCGAAAAGACCCCCGGCCTGTCGGCAGATGAAGAGAAGGAAATCGATGACAACCAGCCCCCGCGCGCCGCGGTGCTGCACGAGATCATCCGTACCCAGGGCGACCATGAACTGGAACGCACCCTGGCCGCGCTGTGGTGGTCGGCCCTGGCCGCCGGATTGACCATGGGCCTGTCGCTGATGGCCATGGGGCTGTTGTATTCACGCCTGCCCGATGGCGAAAGTTCCCAGGTCATCGCCGCCCTTGGCTATAGCGCGGGTTTCCTGGCGGTGATCCTGGCCCGCCAGCAATTGTTCACTGAGAACACCCTGACTGCCGTGCTGCCGGTCATGACCACCCCTACCCTGGGTAACCTCGGCCGCCTCCTGCGACTGTGGGGGGTGGTGCTGCTGGGTAACCTTGCCGGGACCTTGCTGGTGGCGTGGGTCATGCTGGAACTGCCTATCTTCGACAGCAAGACCGACGTCGCCTTCCTGGAAGTCGGGCGCAAGGTCATGGAAAACGATATGAGCCAGATGTTCGCCAAGGGCATCGTATCGGGCTGGATGATCGCCACCATGGTCTGGATGATTCCGTCCATGGAGCACGCCAAGATCTGGATCATCCTGATGATCACCTACCTGATGGCGCTGGGCGACTTCACCCATATCGTCGTGGGCTCGGTGGAAGTGTCCTACCTGGTATGGGCCGGTGAAGAGACCTGGAGCCGCTTCTGGCTACACTTCGCCTTGCCGACCTTGGCCGGCAATATCGTTGGCGGCAGCTTCATCTTCGCGCTGATCAGCCACGCCCAGGTGCGCAGCGACAGCGGCAAGTCACCGTCCAAGCTGCTGAGCGACGACAAGCAGGAACAGCGCGAGCGCGATTGAATCAGCGCTGCGCCACTGACCGCTCAACCGTGCTCTCGCCCTGGCGCGATGGGTGCGGTTGCCACCAGCGCGGCCCTTCATGGGGCATATCGATGCTCACTCGCTCTCCCATTTGCGGCGTGCTGAGCTTCACCTGGGCCTGGGCTGCCAGCGCGACGATGCGTTCGAACGGCTCTTGCCAGGCATGCAGGGCCAGATCGAACGTGCCGTTATGGATCGGCAGCAGCCACCGCCCACGCAGATCCACATGCGCCTGCAGGCTCTGCTCGGGCTGCATGTGCACATTGGGCCAGGCGACGTTGTAGGCACCGGTCTCGATCAAGGTCAGATCGAACGGCCCATAGCGCTCGCCAATCTGCGCAAAGCCCGCGAAGTAACCGGTGTCGCCACTGAAGAACAGTCGCGTTTGCTCATCGACGATTACCCAGGACGCCCATAGGGTGCGGTTGCTGTCCAACAGCCCGCGGCCGGAGAAGTGCTGTGCAGGTGTCGCGACAAAGCGCACCCCGTGCACCTCGGTCTCTTGCCACCAGTCAAGCTGGGTGACCTTGGCCGCCGGCACCCCCCACTCGACCAACAGGTCACCCACGCCCAGCGGCGCCAGGAAACGCTCGGCGCGCGAAGCCAGGCGGCGAATCGCCTGTTCGTCCAGGTGATCGAAGTGATCGTGCGAGAGCACCACCGCAGCCAGTGGCGGCAAGTCATCGAGCCCCAGTGACGGGGCATGAAAGCGCAGCGGCCCGGCCCACTGCACCGGCGATGCCCGTTCGGCGAATACCGGGTCGGTGATGAAGTAGCGCCCACGCAGTTTGAGCAATACCGTCGAGTGGCCCAGGCGCCACAGGCTGTGGTCAGGCGCATCGAGCACCTGCTGACGGCTCATCGCCTGCACCCTGATCGCACCCGCCGGCCGCGTCTCTGGCGGCTTGCGCAGCAACAGGTATTTGAGGCCAATGCGCAGCTTTTTCAGGAAGCCGTCCTGGGGCAGGCTGGCCTGATTGTGAAAACGCCCGTCACGCTGAGGGGCGACGGGGTCGCCGGAACTCGCCAAGGGAGCCATAAGCAGCAACACTCCAAGCAACAACGAAGGCTTCATGTTACCCCACCGGGATCACATCAACCGTAAATGGCCTGATAAGCCGTGCTCAGGCTTGCCTGGCGTGGAGCATAGTTCGCTGCCTGCTCAGCGCAATGACCGCTCGGCCACGATCTCCGGCAGATCCTCGCGCTGCATATAGATGCGCAGTGGCTCGGCAATATTGAGCCGGTCATCGACGTGCTGGCTCAGCAGCAGTGCCAGGCGCTCGCGACACAGGGCCATGCGCGTACCCTGCTGCGCCCGCCAGACGAATTCGCTGCACGGGGTGATGCTGTCGTCTGCCACGTCCATGCCGAAGGCGTCTTCGGAAAAGCGCACGATATGCTCGCCGCGCTTGCCATGAAAGCCGACGAAGCCTTTGAGTTGGTCCGCTGCGCTGCAGATATCTTGAGAAGTGATGGCCATGAGGTAACCTCGCAATTGAACGAAAGAACGCACGCAAGGCCCGCGGTCGCCTCTACTGGACGACTCACAGCCGCCAGACTAGCGCATGCCCAGCGGGTGCGGCGAAGGATTTTCGTGGCAAATTGCAAGCGCCGATCAGCGCCGCGACTGATCCTCATGGACCTGCACGCTGGCGGTCATCCCCGCACTCAGGTGCACGCCCTGGGGAATGCTATCGAGCTTAATGCGGACCGGAATGCGTTGCGCCAGGCGTACCCAGTTGAAAGTCGGCTCGACCACCGGTAACAGTTGACCGTCGGGGTTGCTGTTGCTGTCGGTAATGCCACGGCTGATGCTTTGTACATGGCCCTGCATGGCCTCACCTGCGCCCATGAGCCAGACGCTGACGCGATCGCCCACGCGTATGCGCGGCAGCTTGGTTTCCTCGAAATACGCCTGAATATAGAAGGTCGAGTCGTCCACCAGCGCCATCACCGCCTGCCCGGCATTGACGTAGTTGCCCTGGGCCAGGCGCAGATTGGTGATATGCCCGCTGCGCGGGGCGCGCACCTCGCTACGCACCAGGTTGATCTTGGCCACCTGTAATTGCGCCTGCGCCTCGTGCAGCTCGCCGCGGGCGATAGCCGCGTTGATCTGGGCGTTTTCACGCAGCTCCGCGCTTATCGCCTCCGGGCCCAGCGCCGTGCGCCGCGCAGCCTCACGCTCGCGCAGGTGCAATTGCTGGGCGCGGGTTTCAGCCACGGCGCTGGCCTGCTCGAACGCCGCCTGAAACCGCTCGCGATCGATGCTCATCAGCACATCACCGGTCTTGACCTGCTGGTTGTCCTCGACCTTCAGCTCGCGCACCCAGCCCGAGACGTCTGGAGCGATCACCACCACATCGGCACGCACCCGCGCATCGCGGGTCCACGGCGTGAGCATGTAGTACTGCCAGAGTTGATAACCCGCCAGAACGGCGACGGCAACCACGCACAAAGTCACCAGTACGCGAACCACAGCACGCATTCAATCACTCCTCACAAAGGCCCAAGCAGACGCACCACCAGATACAGCACACACACGAACAAGGCCGCATCGAACAGCGCTTCGTGCCAGATCCAACGCCCGAGCGGCGTTGCCTGCACCAACAAGCGCAGCACGGCGGTCAACGCCAGTGCCATTAACACATAGATCAGAAACGGGCTGAGCAACACCCCGCCCAGCGCCCATTCACGCAAGCCCATCGGCATCCTCCTGCGAGCGGCACCATCTGCGCCAGCTGTTGTTCAACTGCAGCACCGCACCTTGCGCCAGGCGCAACGGGTCGCTGGCCGGCGCCTGCTGCAGCGCTTCGATGAACCGTGCGCTGGCGCTGTCCAGACGATGTTCGCGGCCGGCCGCTGGCCCTTGCGCCAATACCGCCTCGACCTGGCGCAAGTAGTCGCGATCAGCACCCGCCAACGGCACCTGGGCCAACGCCAGGCACATGCGCAGATGCACCAGCTCATCGCCCAGGTCCAAGCCATGCAGGCCATCGTCCCAGCGCTTGCGCCGGTGGTTCGACAACTCGCCCGCATGCCGCGCCAGTTGCATCAGCCGATCAGCCATACGCCCGCCGAACCAGGTGTCGGCGCCGCGCAAATCCCGGCGGGTCAAGCGCACCAGGTCGTTGATGGTCGCCGCGCGCAGGCGTCGCCCCAGCCACGCAGGGTGGCGAAACACCAGCAGACGGAACGCCATCACCGCCGCGCCCACGCCAACCAACATGGCTAAGGCACTGTTGAGCATGCTCGCCACCCCGAAGGTCATGGCATTGAGCGGTGCTACCAGGACGATGAAATGCAAACAGTAGGAGGTCGCCGTCGCTCCGGTACGCGGATGCGCCATGCCGAGCGCGCCGAAACCCAGCGGCACGCCCATGCCCAGGCACAGCATGGCGAAGCTGCTCCACTGCGGGAGGAGTATCTGCCCTACCAACAGTGCAACCGGGATCGCCAGCAAGATCCCGCGCAGAAAGCTCAGGCCGATCTGCGCGCCGTTTTCACGGCTGGCGAACAAGCTGCAGACCACGCAGGTCAAGACCAGCCCGCCGAGTGCCGACGGCCATGCGGTTGCCAGCCAGAAACTGCTCATGGCCAGAAATGCCAGGGCACTGCGTGAGCCAAACAGCAAGGCCAGCGACCAGTCGCGGTGCACGGCCAGCCCCTGGGCGGAGCTCCGCCCTGCCCTCCCGGCTTCGACATCGGTCAACGACTGGCGCGCGGCCATGGCGTTATCCAGGAGCAACGTCATGCGCGCCAGGCAATAGTGCTCGGCCGGGCTGATCTGCTGATCGTGGGCTGCATCCCACAGACGCTGGCGCAACAGCAGCAAGCCTGCTTGATCGGAGTCGAGCAACTGCGTGCGCAACTGCTCGAGCCACGGCGCAAGCCGCGCAGCTTCATGCGCATCGAGTTGCAGCCACTGCCGGCGCACCGAGCGGGCGATGCGCAGCAGCACCATGAGCGTGTGGCTCAAGCTGCGAATCGCTCTGGCCCGCTGCCGGCCGCGCTGCCCCTCGAACCAGGCGTGTTCACGCTGGGTGTCGATGGCGACGATGCGCCCGAGGCTGTCGAGCAGCCCTTTGCGCGCCTCGTCTTCGCCGCCGAGCATGGCGCTAGCCGCCTGCAGCCCGTTGGTCCAGGCCTGGCGCGCCTGCCCGGTCAATTGCTGCTCGACACGCAGCGGCCAGATCAAGGCGCTGCTGGCAGTGGCGCAAACGATCCCCAGGGAGATCTCGGTGCAGCGCGCCACAGCCTGGTCGAATACCTGCAACGGGTTGCCGATCGCCGGCAAGGCGATGATCGCGGCGGTGTAGCCGGCCAGCACGAAGGCGTAGGCCCAGGCGCTGCGCAGCTGCGTGGAAGCGGCGGTGCACAGCGCCAGCCACAGGGCCAAGGCCAGCAGGAACAACCACGGCGTCTGCGCGAACAGGCCGATGAACAACACCGACATGACCGTGCCCACCAGGGTGCCGGCCAGGCGTGCCAAGCCCTTCTGCACAACCATGCCGGACAACGGCTGGGCGACGATGAACGCGGTCATCAACGCCCACGCCGGCTGCTCCAACCCCCAGCGCATGGCCAGCCACAGCGCCAGGGCTCCCCCAAGCAAGGTCTTGAGGGCGAATTTGATGGCAAGGCTGCTGGGTGCGAAAAGCGCCTGGAGGGTGATGGGCACGGACGAACCTTATGCGCGGTGGCTAGTTACACGATAGACAACGGCAGATAGCATAATGCGCGACTTTTTAATTAGCTAGCTAATCATCTATATAAACCACGCGCACAAAAAAATGGGCGACCGAAGTCGCCCTAAATGCCTTGCGTGCTCGTGAATCCGGAACCTCAGCGCGGCTTGCGCTTGTTGGCGTCCTTCCAGATGAAAATGCCCAGACCGGCAAAGAAGGCGAACATCAACCCGACCGTTACCACCCCCGCGATAACCACGTTGTCGAGAAACATGCTGGCCTCCTGATAGGTTTGCCGTCGTCCGATGGATGCAAGGTAACCAATCTGGCGGGGGAGAAAATTGATCAGGGTCAACTTCGCCCAGAACTGGGCTCACGAGGCGGGCGCAGGGATGACCTGCGTCAAATTTCAGCGCTTCTTGGGTTTGCCTTTGGGCTTCTTTTTCTTGGCGCCTGCCAATGGCATGGCCTGCTCGAACGCCTGGCGCACCTCGTTCAGGCGTTTTTCCTTGAGGTCATGGATGCGCTTGGCGCGCTCGGCATCGAAGTCGATGAGGTTGTCTTGGCTCATGGGTGGGCTCGACCGTCTACAGAACCTGCATCATGCCGCCGGCTAGCCGCGCTGACCAGCCCCCGCTCAGACTTCGATGTCCACCAGCAGACCCTGGCGCGGGGTTTCGCCCATCAACGGTGCCACCGGCACGGTGTTGTCGGCGTTGAGCTCATCACCCGGCACAGCACTGTAGAGCTCGTCTTCACGCGGGTTGCGGCGCTTTTGCTGGCGACGCTGCTCCTCACGCAAGAGCAATACCTGCTCCTGCGGATCGCGCTGGTGCTTGAGGTCGATCGCGCTTTCGCTGGACGACGGCTGCACGGGGACCACCGGCTTGATGTCGGGGGTCTGTTTGACCGGGTCCTGTTGCGAAGTCACGGGCGCGGCACTGAGCGGGATGATCGGCGGCAGCATGCAAGTTCTCCTGTACCCCTGTATCGGCCGACCCCAGGCCGGCTTGAGCGTGGCGGATCGGTACGCAGCGTGCCTAGGTAGACAGCGGTTACTGCAGATCGTCCTCGGGGTCATCGTCTGGCGGCGCGCTGACCTCGCTCCAGGGCCGCTTGTAGACTTGCTGCCACAGCCCATCAAGGTGCTCGCGCAGCACCGCGGGGGCGGTCTTGAGCGAGGCGCTGTCTTCGCGCTCACCGCCGATCGGCTGCTCCCCGGCCGGGCTGATCAGCGATTGGCCGGTGATGGTGTAGACCTTCTGCCCTTCACGCATTTCGATGGAGATGTCATGCGGGTCGATGCCACCGCCACAGTAGGCATGACTGGCGACGGTCACTTCGGCGACACCGTCCTTGTTCAGGTCGGTGACGTCGCTGACATCGGTATAGAAGTCGGCGTCCAGGTCGAGCCCTGGGCAGGTGGTTTCCTGTTCGATCTGCCAGCGCGGAACAAACGCATCGCGCTCGGCGGCACGCCCATAGAGCGTGGCCTTGAGCACCACCCGGTCGACTTCCTGCTCCGACTCGGCATCCACCGCCTGCCCGTCGCTGCGGCTCAGTACCAACAAGCCCTCGCCGTCGTGATCGCGAAAATGCACGCTCTTGAGCGGCGTCTGCACACCCAGCACTTCGAGTTGCTCGACCGGTATGGCAGGCAGGGTTTCAAAGCTTTTCTGTTCACAGGCAGCCAGCAACGACAAGCTGCCGATGGCCATACAGGTGTGCAACCAGCGGTGCGTGAACGACATAACGGCGCGCAACCCTTGTCAGCGAGACGGTGTTCTGCGATGAAACAGCTAGACTGATCGACTTCTGGGGTATGGTCCGCCCCCCTGATCCGTTAACATAGCCGGCTTTTCATCGCGGGAGTTCAGGCAGTATGGCGCAGCAGTATCAACCGGGGCAACGCTGGATCAGTGACAGCGAAGCGGAGCTTGGCCTTGGGACAATCCTGGCCCAGGATGGCCGCCTGCTGACCGTGCTCTATCCCGCCACTGGCGATACCCGCCAGTATTCCCTGCGCAATGCGCCGTTGACCCGCGTGCGCTTCTCGCCGGGCGACCAGATCACCCATTTCGAGGGCTGGAAGCTGACCGTGCGTGAAGTCGAGGACATCGACGGGCTGATGGTGTACCACGGCCTGGATGCTCAGAACCAGCCACGCACCCTGCCGGAAACCCAGCTGTCGAACTTCATCCAGTTCCGCCTGGCCAGCGATCGCCTGTTCGCCGGGCAGATCGACCCGCTGTCGTGGTTTAGCCTGCGCTACAACACCCTGCACCACACCAGCAAGCAGATGCAGTCGGCACTGTGGGGGTTGGGCGGCTGCCGCGCGCAACCGATCGCACACCAGCTGCACATTGCCCGTGAAGTGGCCGACCGCAGCGCCCCACGTGTTCTGCTGGCCGACGAAGTGGGCCTGGGCAAGACCATCGAAGCCGGCCTGGTGATTCACCGCCAGCTGCTCTCTGGCCGCGCCAGCCGCGTGCTGATCCTGGTGCCGGAGAACCTGCAGCACCAGTGGCTGGTGGAAATGCGCCGGCGCTTCAACCTGCAAGTAGCCTTGTTCGACGCCGAGCGGTTCATCGAGAGCGATGCCAGCAACCCGTTCGAGGATGCGCAACTGGCACTGGTGGCGCTGGAGTGGCTGGTCGAGGACGAAAAGGCCCAGGACGCGCTGTTCGCTGCCGGTTGGGACCTGCTGGTGGTCGACGAAGCGCACCACCTGGTATGGCATGAAGACCAGGTCAGCGCCGAATACGCCCTGGTCGAGCAATTGGCCGAAGTGATTCCTGGTGTGCTGCTGCTGACCGCTACCCCTGAGCAGCTTGGCCAGGACAGCCACTTCGCGCGCCTGCGTCTGCTCGACCCTAACCGCTTCCATGACCTGGCCGCTTTCCGCGCCGAGAGCGAAAACTATCGCCCGGTGGCCGAAGCGGTGCAGGAGCTGCTCGATCAAGGTCGCCTGTCGCCCGAGGCCCACGCGACCATCGAAGGGTTCCTCGGCGCCGAGGGCGAAGCCCTGCTGGCAGCGGTCAGCGATGGCGACACCCAGGCCAGCGCGCGCCTGATTCGTGAGCTGCTCGATCGCCATGGCACCGGCCGTGTGCTGTTCCGCAATACCCGGGCGGCGGTGCAAGGCTTCCCCGAGCGTCAACTGCACCCGTACCCGCTGGCCAACCCGGAGCAATACCAGGCGCTGCCCGCTGGCGAGCGCGCCGAACTGTATCCGGAAGTCGCCTTCCAGGCCCAGGGCGAGACGGCCGATGAGCAACGTTGGTGGCGCTTCGATCCACGTGTCGACTGGCTGATCGACACCCTGAAGATGCTCAAGCGCACCAAAGTGCTGGTGATCTGCGCCCATGCCGAAACTGCCATGGACCTGGAAGACGCCCTGCGCGTGCGCTCGGGCATTCCGGCCAGCGTATTCCACGAAGGCATGAGCATCCTCGAGCGCGATCGGGCAGCCGCCTACTTCGCCGATGAAGAGTTCGGCGCGCAAGTGCTGATCTGCTCCGAGATCGGCAGCGAGGGCCGTAACTTCCAGTTCGCCCACCATCTGGTGATGTTCGATCTGCCGGCGCACCCCGACCTGCTCGAACAGCGTATCGGTCGTCTTGACCGTATCGGTCAGCAGCACATCATCGAGCTGCACGTGCCCTATCTGCAGGACAGCCCCCAAGAACGCCTGTTCCAGTGGTACCACGAAGGCCTCAATGCCTTCCTCAATACCTGCCCGACCGGCAACGCCCTGCAGCATCAGTTCGGTTCACGCTTGCTGGCGCAGCTCGCTGGCGGTGAGGCCAAGGCCTGGACTGCCTTGGTCAGCGAAGCCCGCGCACAGCGAGAGCGCCTGGAGGCCGAGCTGCACAGCGGTCGCGACCGCCTGCTCGAACTCAACTCCGGCGGCGCCGGTGAAGGCCAGGCCCTGGTCGAGGCGATTCTTGAGCAAGACGATCAGTTCGCCCTGCCGATCTATATGGAAACCCTGTTCGACGCGTTCGGCATCGACAGCGAGGACCATTCGGAGAACGCCCTGATCCTCAAGCCAAGCGAGAAGATGCTCGATGCCAGCTTCCCGCTGGGCGATGACGAGGGCGTGACCATCACCTACGATCGCGCCCAGGCACTGTCGCGCGAAGACATGCAGTTCCTGACCTGGGAGCATCCCATGGTGCAAGGCGGCATGGACCTGGTGCTGTCCGGTTCCATGGGCAACACCGCGGTCGCGCTGATCAAGAACAAGGCGCTCAAGCCCGGCACGGTACTGCTCGAACTGCTGTTCGTCAGCGAGGTAGTAGCCCCGCGCAGCCTGCAGCTGGGTCGCTACCTGCCCCCGGCAGCGCTGCGCTGCCTGCTCGATGCCAATGGCAACGACCTGGCCTCGCGCGTGGCCTTCGAGACCCTCAACGATCAGCTTGAAAGCGTACCGCGCGCCAGCGCCAACAAGTTCATCCAGGCCCAGCGCGACGTGCTCGCCCAGCGCATCAGCGGCGGCGAAGCGAAGATCATGCCGACCCATGTCGAACGTGTCGCCGAAGCCCAGCGGCGCCTGGCAGCGGAGGCTGACGAGGAGTTGGCGCGCCTCACCGCGCTCAAGGCCGTCAACCCAAGCGTGCGTGACAGCGAGATCGACGCCCTGCGCAAGCAGCGCGAGCAAGGTCTGGCCATGTTGGACAAGGCCGCCCTGCGGCTCGAAGCCATCCGCGTGCTGGTAGCCGGCTAGCACTGGATTCGCTGGCCCCGGAACCCCGCGCATCCTTGCAAGGTGCGCGGGGTTTTTTCGTTATGCGACGCCGCTATTTGGTCCATAACCAAATCATTGAAGTCAAAGTGCCATTATTGAGGAAGCTTTCGACGCGTCTTTCTATACTGCCTCGGGACCGCCCACGCGGTTGACGACGACGATCTGGCGAACTCGAACAAAGGGCATGCTATGGAATGGCTGGGGTTGCAACTGTTCGCCGGACTGCCGGCACACGGGCAGATCGTCATGGACTGCCGCCACGAGCCGTTATTGATCGTGATCGCCTTTGCCGTGGCCAGCGCGGCGTGCTTTGCTACCCTCGACATGGCCGAGCGCCAATCCCACAGCCGCCACGCCGCCGCCCAGCGCCAATGGCGCCTACTGGGCGCCTGCTGCCTGGCCGGCGGCATCTGGGCCATGCATTTCATCAGCATGCTGGCCTTCCAGGCGCCGCTGGAAATGCACTACGACGCCACCCTCACTGGCCTGTCCTTGCTGATCGCACTGGCTGCGGCGTGGCTGGCCATGACCAGCCTCGATCGCAGCGACATGCGCGCGCATCATTATGTGCAAAGCGCGGTGCTGATCGGCGTGGGCATCATCCTCATGCATTTCGTCGGCATGGCGGCGATGCAGACCGGCGCGCAGCAGTACTACCAGACCAGCCTGCTGCTGGCCAGCGCGGCCATCGCGGTGATCACCAGCCTGGGTGCCCTGTTGCTGGCGCGCTTTTTTCGCAACGGCAGCGGCGTCGTGCATCAAGCGATGAAGTATGGCGCCAGCCTATTGATGGCCAGCGGCATCGTCGCTACCCATTTCACCGGCATGGCTGCCATGACCCTGGTCATACCTGCCGACACCGCACTTACCCTGCCTTCTGCTGACAACAGCCTGCAACTGAGCCTGACGGTGGCCTTCATCACCTTGCTCATCAGCGGCAGCAGCATCAGTGCTGCGCTGGCCGACAAAAAGCTGCAGAGCAAGGAAGAAGACCTGCGTCGCTACGGCGTCCTGCTCAGCCAACTGGATCAAGCCCGCGCCTCGTTGCAGCAAGCTGCCCATTACGATGCCTTGACCAACCTGGTCAATCGCCGCGGCTTCAACCAGCTGTTCGCCGAGCGTCTGGCCGAGCAGGATGCCAATCACAGTCGTCTGGCGGTGATGTTCCTCGACATCGACCACTTCAAACGGATCAACGACAGCCTTGGGCATGACGCAGGCGATGAACTGCTCAAGGCGATCGCCGAGCACATTAGCGCCGCGACGCGTAGCCAGGACCTGGTGGCGCGCCTGGGGGGCGACGAATTCTGTGTGGTGACCAGCCTCAACAACCGGGACGATGCGCGTCATCTGGCCCAGCGCATCATGCAACGGATGAAAGATCCGATCGACCTGGGTGGACGGCGCATGGTCATGACCACCAGCATCGGCATCAGCCTGTATCCCGATGACGGGCTGACAGCAGAAGAGCTGCTCAAGCACGCCGACCTTGCCCTTTACCAGTCCAAAGGCAACGGGCGCAACAGCCTGCATTTTTTCAACAGCTCGCTGAAAAGCCGGGCCAGCCTGGCCCTGCAGTTGGAGGAGGAGCTGCGCATCGCTTTGCTCGAGGAGCGCGGTCTGTGCGTGCATTACCAACCGATCTTCGACGCTGCCAGCGGCCAGGTGGCCAAGCTCGAAGCCCTGGTGCGCTGGCAGCACCCGCTGCATGGCTTGATGGGGCCTGACCGGTTCATCGGCGTCGCCGAAACCAATGGCCTGATCGTCGACCTCGACTTGTGGGTGCTGCGCCACGCCTGTCAGGATCTGGCTCGCCTGCACCAGCATGGCCATGCCAACCTCAGGATCACGGTCAATTGCTCGGCGGTGACCCTGGGCCACGAGTCCCTGCCCAACGAAGTGGCGATGGCGCTGGACCAGGCGGGCCTGGCGCCGAGGTACTTGGAACTGGAAGTCACCGAACATGCATTGATGGGCGATATCCAGCACACCGTCAACCTGCTCAAGCGCGTGCGTAGCCAGGGCGTTGGCCTGTCAATCGATGATTTCGGTACTGGCTACTCATCGTTGGCCTACCTCAAGCGTCTACCCCTGGACGTGCTGAAGATCGACCGCACGTTCCTGCACGATGTGCCCACCAACTCCAAGGACCGGCAGATCGTCCAGGCCATCATCGCGATGGCCCACACCCTGCACCTGAAGGTGGTCAGCGAGGGCGTGGAGACGCCCGATCAGCATCACTTTCTGGCCAGTAGCGGCTGCGACTACCTGCAAGGCTACCTGCTCAGTCGTCCACTGCCGATGGGCGATCTGCGCGCCCTGCTCGAGCGGCTCGACAGCCAAGCCTGGGCGCTTACTCCTCGCTGCGATAAAGCTCCACCAGGGTCGCCGGATCCTTTTCCAGATAACCCTGGCCACCGTGCAAGCGCATCAACTGCGCAGCCAGGCCACTGACGGGCGTTGCGGCGCCGTGTTCGCGAGACAGCTTGACCGCACCGTCCAAGTCCTTGAGCAACGTGCGCACGTGCCATCTGACCGGTTCGAACTGGCGCTTGGCCATCTGCGGTGCAAGGATCTGCAGCGGCTTGGA
This sequence comes from Pseudomonas sp. SMSB3, assembly GCF_052041965.1. Lineage (NCBI taxonomy): Bacteria > Pseudomonadati > Pseudomonadota > Gammaproteobacteria > Pseudomonadales > Pseudomonadaceae > Pseudomonas > Pseudomonas sp. SMSB3. The sequence goes on from NZ_JBKGGV010000013.1 coordinate 13,160, forward strand.
GTCGGCGAAACCACCGGCCAGGGCGTCGGCCAGCAGGCTGGCGTCCACCCCTGAGCGCTCGGCCAATGCCACCACTTCGGCGATGACCAGGGCATTGCAGGCCACGATCATCTGGTTGCACGTCTTGGTCACCTGCCCTGCCCCTACCCCGCCCATGTGCGTAACCCGCTGGCCGAGCACCTGCAGCACTGGGCGAGCACGCTGCAGATCAGCGGCTTCGCCGCCCACCATGATGGCCAGGCTACCGGCTTGCGCGCCCGCGACGCCGCCGGAGACCGGCGCATCCAGCCACGCCATGCCGCACCGGGCTGCCAGTTCCGCAGCCATTTCCCGGGTGGCGGTAGCTTCCAGGCTCGAGCAATCGATCAGCAGTTGGCCGCTGCGTCCGCCTTGTGCGATGCCCTGCGCGCCGAACACCACCTCACGCACGACGGCGGTATCGGCCAGGCACAGCACTACCATGTCGCTGCTGCGGCACAGCTCGGCCGGATGGCTGGCCAGGCGCGCACCGGCCGCGAGCAACGACGCGCATTTGTCCGGGCTGCGGTTCCATACCGTCAGGGGATAGCCAGCGGCCAACAGGCGTTGACACATCGGCAGGCCCATCAGGCCAATTCCGGCAAACCCCAGCGAAGGCAATGCTTTACTCATGAGCAACTCCAGGCAGCAAATCGAAGAACCCGCACCAGCGGGTGTGCAGGTGCCAATTCAGCGTAAAAACCTTAGAACTCGTAAGGGAAACCCCTATCGCATGGCCGAAGAGTCCGTTGCTACAGTCGCGCTATACCCGTACTGGCCATGTGGCATAACCCTCACGATCCCATCTAGAAGGCAAACGGCGCACTATGACCTCTGCGAACAATTCTGCCAATGCGGCCCATGAGTCTTCAGCCTTGCCAGCCGCGCCGAGCAGCAGCGATCCGCGGTCGCCCGCCAGCGTCTCGCGCCCGCTCCCCCAGCAGTACCTGTACTTCACCGAACAGGACATCCAGAGCATTCTCGACAACCTCGACGGCCTGCGTGATCTGGTATTTCCCAGCACCCTGCACGCCGAAGACGAAGACGCCTTGCGCCTGGAGCAGCAGTTTCCATCGGTGTGCCTGATCGGCCTGGGTCGCTGCGGTTCGAATATCGCCCTGGACGTGGCGGAGCTGGTGTACAACGCGCGCACGTTTTTCCTCAATGAGTTCAACAATGAAGACCGTCCCAGGGGCGAGCCCGACTACAGCCCGGCGCGGTGGATACGGCAAAACCTGCGGCTGGTGCAGAACAAAGGCGCCAAACCGGTCTTTCTGGTCGAGCCGCTGGTCATGCTCGGCGACCTCGACAAGGACATTGCCGGGCGCATTCGTTTTTCGCGCAAGGGTGAGCGCGGCGGCTTTCTGCGCGACTACAGCAAGATGAAGATCATGGACCTGTCCGAGGTCCACGCTGGCGGTGCCGGCAACGCGCCGATTCTGGGCCAGTACTTGGCCAGGATCATCCTCAACCGCGAAACCCAGCGCTTCTCCAGCGCCGAGTGGAAGCTGGTGCATTCCTACCTGATCGACTCCTGCGGCATCAAGGCCAACCAGTCGCGCTTGTACTTCTACATTTTCAGCGCCGGCGGCGGCACTGGCTCAGGCATGGCCTCGGAGTTCGGCCTGGCCCAGCAGTACGCCTACATGAACAAGACCTTCGACACCAAACCCGTCGAAGACAACGACGGCAAGAGCGGTCACTCGTTCGTGTTCGAACCGATCTTCACCAGCGGCATTTGCGTGCTTCCCAATGCGTCTGACAACCGCAGTGAAATGTCCGAAGCCTTGCACATCAATGCCGGGCGGCTGCTGTGCAAGTACCTGAGCGAGGAGTGGGATTTTTCATACAACTTCGCCAATGAGGACAGCGGCGAGGCCAGCGTGATGGGGCGCATCCGCCCGTGGAACGCGATGATGCTGATTTCCAACGACATCATGCGCTATGCCGAGCAGAGCGACGATGGCACGATTCACAACATCGACGTCAATGCCATGGAGAAACACGCCAACCAGTATATCTCCCAGCAGATCTTCAACATCCTGACCGCCCAGGCGGTGACCACCGACTACGACCAGAATTATTTCCGCCGTGCCGGCATCGACATCGGCGAAACCATCCGCCTGGATGCCAACGACCTGTTCATGAGCCTCGCCGGGCCTGTAGCGATCGCCTATGCCGAGTCGGTCGTGCCCGAAGCGCCGACGCCGAGCTCCGACAAGTTCAAGGTCTTCGAACGCGACACACCGCGCATGGACATCGACGACCTGTTTCTGCGCTCGATCGACCTGCCGCATTTCAACAAGCAGACCCAGGCCATCGAAGGCATCAGCCTGCTGCCGATCGAGTCGCAACGCTACCGCGCAGCTCTGGAGCAGTATCAGGCTTCTGGCTTCGACGCCGCTGCCTTGCACGACCTGCATTTCTTCAAAAACTGCTCGTCGGTGGTGTCGATCGTCTCGCTGCCCAAGGACTACAAGCTCTCTTACATGGACCTGAACCGGCTCAAGACCCACCTCAACAGCCTGTTTCCCAACACCACGCTCAAGCGCTATGCCCTGGTGATCGGGGCCTCGGCCAACCTGTCGCTGACCACCCTGATCGCCAAGAGTCCATGCCTGTCGGACGATTTCCTGACCTTGATCGTAGCCTTCATCAAGCGCTGCTTCGCCAGGCCGCCGTACCGCTTCGACGACACCCTGGACAATGCCATGCTCGACTTCATCACCAGCGAGCACTTCCAGGAGGAACGCATTGATCAGCTGCTCAATGAGTTCGAAAACCCGGCGAAAATTCTTGATACCAATTGGTATGCGATCAAGCCCATGTACGAAAAAAAGTACCGTGAGCTGATCAGTGACAAAGGCCGTTTCGTCTCGATCAACGATATCCGCCTGTCGAGCGAGTGCGTGAAGAAGGCCATCAAGTACCTGCGCGAGATCTTTCGTCACCGCATCGGCAAGACCCGGGTCATTTCCCTGAACAACCACACCGGACGGATCGACTACTAGGCAACCTGGCGAGCGGTAATTACGCTGTGCGTAAACTGTTACCGCCCCGCCGAATCGCCAAGCGACTGTTACCAACTTCCACCTTACGTGCGCGTCAACGCGCACGCTTTAGGTGCGCTTGTGCATTTGCGTGCACTGAAACGGATCTCGCTTACCCACGGGCTTTGGTTTGGATGACGATGAACGGCGAAACCACCACCGCCCAGATCTCTGGATCGCGGCTTTGCAGATCGCTCGCCTGCTCGGCGGTCACCGGCCCGACAGTGCCATCGTTGCGCCATTTGGCAACCATCTCGCTGCGATTTTCCGCCATTGCAGCAGCGACTTCGATCAGGTCGAGAGAGGGCTCGACCCAAATCAGGTCACCCTTGGCCCAGAAACGCTCCAAAGCTTTCCACTCGATGATCGCCGTCTCGCCGAGCAATTTGGCATAGAGGGTGCTTGTTTGATCAGTCATGGGTCTTTATCCGCAAAAATAGCCAATGAAAAAAGGTCGGCATTTTTGCAGAAAAACCCGGTTTCAAATATGTAATTTGGTCGATTGGCCCCGAACTTGTGGGGTGGGGCCGTAGATGCAGGCAAAGTGATGGCGCTTTTCTGTATCTTTCTGTCGATCATGCGACAACCCGCGATCTAGGCACTTTTTGCCGGCTTTTCAAGCGCGCAGACAGCGCTCTACACTGTACCGGTACAGTTCCGGGACATGTTCCGGGGGAAGGTGGGCATGCAGCGTGGCGTGACCATGCCGCAAATCCCGCCCAGTCTGTAGCCCTGGCCGCCAGGACTATAAGAATTACAACAGAATGAGTGGAGCACTATGATCAAGATTTCCAAGCTGTTCGCCGCAATGGTACTGGCCGGGGTAGCCAGCCATTCGTTTGCCGCCGATACCATCAAGATCGGGATCGCAGGTCCCAAGACCGGTCCTGTGACCCAGTACGGCGACATGCAGTTCATCGGCGCCAAGCAAGCCATCAAGGACATCAACGCCAAGGGCGGCGTCGATGGCAAAATGCTCGAAGCCAAGGAATACGACGACGCCTGCGACCCTAAACAGGCCGTGGCGGTCGCCAACAAAGTGGTCAACGATGGCGTCAAGTTCGTGATTGGCCACCTGTGCTCCAGCTCTACTCAGCCTGCGTCCGACATCTACGAAGACGAAGGCGTGATCATGATCACCCCCGCCGCCACCTCGCCGGAAATCACCTCCCGCGGCTACAAGCTGATCTTCCGCACCATCGGTCTGGACAGCGCCCAAGGCCCGGCTGCCGGCAACTACATCGCCGACCACGTAAAACCGAAGGTCGTTGCCGTTCTGCACGACAAGCAGCAATACGGTGAAGGCATCGCCACCGCGGTCAAGCAAACCCTGGAGAAGAAAGGCACCAAGGTTGCGGTCTTCGAAGGCCTGAACGCCGGTGACAAGGACTTCTCCTCGATCATCCAGAAGCTCAAGCAGAACAACGTCGACTTCGTCTACTACGGCGGCTACCACCCAGAGCTGGGCCTGATCCTGCGCCAAGCCCAGGAAAAAGGCCTGAAAGCCAAGTTCATGGGCCCGGAAGGCGTGGGTAACGACTCCATTTCGCAGATCGCCCAGAACGCCTCCGAAGGCCTGCTGGTGACCCTGCCCAAGTCGTTCGATGCCGATCCGGAAAACAAGGCCATCGTCGACGCCATCAAAGCCGATGGCAAGGACCCAAGCGGCCCGTTCGTGTTCCCGGCCTATTCTGCTGTGGAGCTGATCGCCAAAGGCATCGAAGCGGCCAAGTCCGAAGACACCGACAAGGTGGCCGAGGCCATTCACAAGGGCTCGTTCAAGACCCCGACCGGCACCCTGTCGTACGACGAGAAAGGCGACCTGAAAGACTTCAAGTTCGTGGTCTACGAATGGCACTTCGGCAAGCCGAAGACCGAAGTCTCCCCTCAGTAACTGCGTGACTAATAGCTGACCGTTGAAGCCCACTGTGCGAGCAGTGGGCTTTGTTTTACGAGGTTCATGGGCCTGATCCCCGCGATCCGGGGGCGTGCCCACCTGAAAATCTTAAAACCGTCACCCGCGGTTTCCTGGCCGTACCCCTGCCAGCGAAATGCAAATCAGGTTTTTAGGAGCGCTGTAATGCCTGAGATCTACCATTTCTTCCAACAACTGGTTAATGGATTGACCATCGGCAGCACCTACGCCTTGATCGCCATTGGCTACACCATGGTGTACGGCATCATCGGCATGATCAACTTCGCCCACGGCGAGGTCTACATGATCGGTTCCTACGTGGCCTTCATCGCCTTGGCAGGCCTGGCCATGATGGGTATCCACTCGTTACCGATCCTGATGACCGTCGCCTTCGTCGCGACGATCTGCGTCACCAGTGCCTACGGCTACAGCATCGAACGGGTTGCCTACCGCCCCTTGCGCAACAGCAACCGGCTGATCCCGCTGATTTCCGCTATCGGCATGTCGATCTTCCTGCAGAACACGGTCTTGCTCTCGCAAGACTCCAAGGACAAGTCCATCCCCAACCTGATCCCTGGCAGCTTCTCGTTCGGGCCAGGCGGCGCCGAGGAGGTCCTGGTCAGCTACATGCAGATCCTGGTCTTCGTGGTCACGCTGGTAGCCATGACCTGCCTCACCCTGTTCATCTCCCGTTCCCGCCTCGGGCGCGCCTGCCGTGCCTGCGCCGAGGACATCAAGATGGCCAACCTGCTGGGCATCAACACCAACAACATCATCGCCCTCACCTTCGTCATCGGCGCCGCATTGGCTGCGGTGGCGGCCGTGCTGCTGAGCATGCAGTACGGCGTGATCAACCCCAACGCCGGCTTCCTGGTGGGCCTGAAGGCCTTCACCGCGGCGGTACTGGGCGGCATCGGCAGCATTCCGGGCGCCATGCTCGGCGGGCTGGTGCTGGGCGTGGCCGAGGCCTTCGGCGCCGACATCTTCGGCGACCAGTACAAGGATGTGGTGGCATTCGGCTTGTTGGTTCTTGTCTTGCTGTTCCGGCCGACCGGCATTCTCGGCCGCCCGGAGGTTGAAAAAGTATGAACAGAAATCTCAAACAGGCGTTCTTCAGCGCCTTGCTGGTCTGGGCCGTGGCATTTCCGGTGCTGGGCCTGAAGCTGAGCATCGATGGCATCAGCCTTGTGGTGCACAGCCAAGGTTCGTTCACCATCAGCATCATCGCCGTGTGTTCGGTATTGATGTTCCTGCGCGTGCTCTTCGACCGCCAGTGGAATGCGGTGATGGGCCGCCGTTCGGATCGCAAGCTGATCCCGCCGGCTGTCAGCAACTACCTGACCCTGCCGAAAACCCAGCGTTACGTGATCATGGGCCTGATCGTCGCCGCCTTGGTGTGGCCGTTTTTCGGCTCACGTGGGGCGGTCGACATCGCCACGCTGATCCTGATCTACGTGCTGCTGGGCTTGGGCTTGAACATCGTGGTGGGGCTGGCCGGCCTGCTCGACCTGGGTTATGTCGGCTTCTACGCCGTTGGCGCCTACAGCTACGCGATGCTCTCGCATTATCTGGGCTGGAGTTTTTGGGTCTGCCTGCCGATCGCGGGCCTCATGGCGGCGACCTTCGGTTTCCTCCTCGGCTTCCCGGTACTGCGCTTGCGTGGAGACTACCTGGCGATCGTGACCTTGGGCTTTGGCGAGATCATCCGCCTGTTCCTGCGCAACCTCACCGACTGGACCGGCGGCCCCAACGGCATCAGCAACATCCCCAAGCCAGAGCTGTTCGGCCTGACCTTCGAACGTCGCGCAGCCGAAGGCATGCAGACCTTCCATGAGTTCTTCGGGCTGCCTTACAACTCGATCAACAAGGTCATCTTCCTTTACCTGGTCGCCCTGCTCCTGGCACTGCTGGCGTTGTTCGTCATCAACCGCCTGCTGCGCATGCCGATCGGCCGGGCGTGGGAAGCGCTGCGCGAAGACGAGATCGCCTGCCGTGCCTTGGGACTGAACCCCACCGTGATCAAGCTCTCGGCGTTCACCTTGGGCGCCGCCTTCGCAGGTTTTGCCGGCAGCTTCTTCGCCGCTCGCCAAGGCCTGGTGACGCCTGAGTCGTTCACCTTCATCGAGTCGGCGATCATCCTCGCCATCGTGGTCCTGGGCGGCATGGGTTCTCAATTGGGCGTGATTCTGGCGGCCATCGTGATGATCTTGTTGCCTGAGTTGATGCGTGAGTTCAGCGAATACCGCATGTTGATGTTCGGTGCGCTGATGGTGTTGATGATGATCTGGCGTCCGCAAGGCCTGCTGCCTATGCAACGTCCTCACCTGGAGCTGCGTCGATGAGCCGCGAAATTCTGCAAGTCAGCGGCCTGAGCATGCGCTTCGGCGGCTTGTTGGCGGTCAACGGCGTCGCCCTGACCGTCAAGGAAAAACAGGTCGTGGCGCTGATCGGCCCCAACGGTGCCGGCAAGACCACGGTGTTCAACTGCCTGACCGGCTTCTACAAGCCAAGCGGCGGCACCATCCTGCTGGACGGTCAGCCGATCCAAGGCTTGGCGGGCCATCAGATCGCCCGCAAGGGCGTGGTGCGCACGTTCCAGAACGTGCGCCTGTTCAAGGAAATGACCGCGCTGGAAAACTTGCTGATCGCTCAGCACCGCCACCTGAACACCAACTTCTTCGCTGGCCTGTTCAAGACCCCAGGGTTCCGCCGCAGCGAACAAGAAGCGATGGAGCGCGCGCAGTATTGGCTGGATAAGGTCAACCTGACCGAGTTCGCCAACCGTACTGCCGGCACCTTGGCCTACGGCCAGCAACGACGCCTGGAAATCGCCCGCTGCATGATGACCCAGCCGCGCATCATCATGCTCGACGAACCGGCTGCGGGCCTGAACCCCAAGGAAACCGAGGACCTCAAGGCGCTGATTGGCTACCTGCGCGAGTCGCACAACGTCACCGTGCTGCTGATCGAGCACGACATGAAGCTGGTGATGAGCATCTCCGACCACATCGTCGTGATCAACCAGGGCACGCCGCTGGCCCATGGCACGCCGGAGGAGATTCGCGACAACCCTGATGTGATCAAAGCCTACCTGGGGGAAGCGTAAATGCTGAAGTTCGAGAACGTTTCCACTTTCTACGGCAAGATCCAGGCATTGCACAGCGTCAACGTGGAAATCAACCAGGGCGAGATCGTCACCCTCATCGGTGCCAACGGCGCCGGCAAGTCGACCCTGCTGATGACGCTGTGCGGCTCGCCGCAGGCGCACAGCGGTAGCATCAAGTACCTGGGCGAAGAGCTGGTGGGCCAGCCGTCGTCGCACATCATGCGCAAGAGCATCGCCGTGGTGCCCGAAGGCCGCCGTGTGTTCGCCCGCCTGACGGTGGAAGAAAACCTGGCCATGGGTGGCTTTTTCACCGACAAGGGCGACTACGAAGCGCAGCTGGACAAGGTCCTGCAGCTGTTCCCGCGCCTCAAGGAGCGCTACATCCAGCGTGGCGGCACCATGTCTGGTGGCGAGCAGCAAATGCTGGCGATCGGCCGCGCCCTGATGAGCAAACCCAAGCTGCTGCTGCTCGACGAGCCTTCGCTGGGCCTGGCACCGATCATCATCCAGCAGATCTTCGACATCATCGAGCAACTGCGCCGCGATGGCGTGACGGTGTTCCTGGTCGAGCAAAATGCCAACCAGGCGTTGAAGATCGCCGACCGGGCCTACGTGCTGGAAAACGGCCGGGTGGTGATGCAGGGGACCGGTGAAGCGCTGCTGACCGACCCCAAGGTGCGCGACGCCTACCTGGGCGGCTGAATGAGCAAAGGGCCTACGGGCCCTTTTCTCTTTGCGCGAGGCAAGCCGTACCGCGCCAGCAAACACTTGTGATACCCGCTCACCCTGCGTAACGTGGCCAGCTCTTTGAACCCGATTTGCGGAGCCCGCCCGATGCGCCTCACCCCTACCCTGCTGCTCAGCGCCTTGTTGCCTTTTTTCGCTGGCTGCCAGCTGCTGGCCGAGCAGCCCCGTGATCCGAACATCGGCACCACGCGCATGCAGGGCGAGCTCAGCGCCGGGGGTGGCCGACTGCTGTTCAAGCCGTGCAGCGAAGCGCGACGTTTCGTGATCAATGACGTAGCCGCCACGGGCATCCTGCAAGAGTCGGCAAGCCTGGCCAAGGACGCCAATGCCAAGCTGTTTGCCGATGTCCGTGGCCGTCTGACCGGTGCCAAGCAGGCCGACAACGACGGTCAGCTCGAGGTCAGCCGCCTGTACCGTCTGGAGCCATCGCGCCAGGGTTGCGACGACCCCAACTTCAAGCAACTGACCCTGCGTGCCGACGGTCATGCGCCTGAGTGGCAGGTGCAGGCCAGTGGCCGGGGCATGGTGCTCGATCGCGCGGGCAAGGAGCCGCTGCCGTTGCCGTTTCTCGAGGAAGAGGTCCCAGGCGGCGGTCTGACCCTGAGCAGCGAAGCCAACGGCCAACACGTCGAATTGTGGGTCGCCCCGCAGCGCTGCGTCGATGCCGCCAGCGGCGCCGTGCGCCATCTGCGCGCCGAACTGCGCATCGATGGTCAGACCCTGCACGGCTGCGGCTACTACGGCGGTGCCCGCGACAACTGATGGCCGGGCGCTTTTATCCTGCCAGTCAGGGTGGCTAACAGCTTATACTTGGCGGTTTGTGTAAAGCCGCCGGCCGCCCATGGCCGGGATATTGGACCCTGTCATGCTACGAATCACCGAACTCAAGCTGCCCCTGGACCATCCCGACGAGGCCCTGCGTGAAGCCATCGTCCAGCGCCTGGGCATCGACGACGCGCAACTGCTGAGCTTCAACCTGTTCAAGCGCAGCTACGATGCGCGCAAGAAGAACAGCGAACTGTTGTTCATCTATACCATCGACCTGCACGCCAGCAACGAAGCCGAGCTGCTGCGCAAGTTCGCCGACGATCGCAATATCGGCGTGGCGCCGGACGTAACCTACAAATACGTCGGCCAGGCGCCGGCCGATCTACAGGAGCGTCCTATCGTGGTCGGCCTCGGCCCGTGCGGAATCTTCGCCGGCTTGCTGCTGGCGCAGATGGGCTTCAAGCCGATCATCCTCGAGCGTGGCAAGGAAGTGCGCCAGCGCACCAAGGACACCTGGGGTCTGTGGCGCAAGAGTGTGCTCAACCCCGAATCCAACGTGCAGTTCGGCGAAGGCGGCGCCGGAACCTTCTCCGATGGCAAGCTCTACAGCCAGATCAAGGACCCAAACCACCACGGGCGCAAGGTGCTGGAAGAGTTCGTCAAGGCCGGCGCGCCGGACGAGATTCTCTACATCAACAAACCCCATATCGGCACCTTCCGCCTGACTGGCATGGTCGAGCAGATGCGTCAGGACATGATCGCTTTGGGTGCTGAAGTACGCTTCGAGGCGAAGGTCACCGACCTGCTCAGCGATAATGGCCAACTGACCGGCGTGGTGCTCGAAAGCGGTGAGCAACTGCATTCGCGCCACGTGGTCCTGGCATTGGGCCACAGTGCCCGCGATACCTTCCGCATGCTCCACGCCCGGGGCGTGTACATGGAAGCCAAGCCGTTCTCGGTGGGCTTTCGCATCGAGCATCCGCAGTCATTGATCGACAAGGCGCGCCTGGGCAAGTATGCCGGGCACCCGAAACTCGGTGCGGCCGACTACAAGTTGGTGTATCACGCCAAGAACGGTCGCTCGGTCTACAGCTTCTGCATGTGCCCAGGCGGCACCGTAGTGGCCGCCACCAGCGAGCCAGGGCGTGTGGTCACCAACGGCATGAGCCAGTACTCGCGTAACGAACGCAACGCCAACTCCGGCATCGTCGTGGGCATCGACCCGGAGCGCGATTATCCGGGCGGGCCGCTGGCCGGTATCGAGTTGCAGGAGCGCCTGGAAGCCCATGCCTATGTCATGGGCGGTAGCAACTACCAGGCGCCGGCACAGCTGGTGGGCGACTTCGTCGCAGGTCGGCCGACGACCGCCTTGGGCAGCGTCGAGCCATCCTACAAACCGGGTGTCACTTTGGGCGATCTGGCGCCGGCGCTGCCCGACTTCGCCATCGAGGCAATCCGTGAGGCACTGCCGGCTTTCGACCGGCAGATCAAGGGCTACAACCTGCACGATGCAGTGCTGACCGGAATCGAGACGCGTACCTCCTCGCCCCTGCGCATCACCCGTGGCGCCGACTTGCAGAGCTTGAACATGAAGGGCCTGTTCCCGGCCGGTGAGGGTGCCGGTTACGCCGGTGGCATTCTATCGGCGGGCGTGGATGGCATCCGCATTGCCGAAGCCGTGGCGCGCGATATCCTCGGTCTCTGAGACACCCATTAAAAAACCCCGAAGCGGCCACGCCGCTTCGGGGTTTTTATGGCTGAGGATCAGTGGGTGACGCGGCTGGTGCCGTCGACGGTCATGATTCGGACCCGCTCGCCAACGCGGAAGATTTCATTCTCTTGGACAGCCTGTACATAGGAACGCATGCTGCCGTCATCTTCGCGCACGGTAATCTCGACACCTTGGGTGCGGGTGATGCCTTCTTCGGCTGCAGACCCTGCCAGGCCGCCAGCCAAGGCTCCGATCACCGCAGCCACCACACTGCCACGGCCACCGCCGACGGCGCTGCCGGCGACACCACCGACAATGGCACCGGCGCCACCGCCGATTGGGGTCTTGGTACCCTCGATCTTGACCGGGCGCAGGGATTCGATGGTCCCCATGCGCACGGTTTGCACGCGGCGGGCCTCATCACGGGAGTAGCTGTCGCCGGTCAGGCTCGAGGCACAGCCGCCCAGCAGTAGCGACGCAGTGGTAAAGGTCGCCACCAGCAAAGCAGATTTACGCATGGGTACGGTCTCCAAAAGGTTATGTGTCCATTAGACGCTTCGTGCTGCGCGCTGTCACGACGCACATGTAATAAAAATGATTTCGTTCAGCGCCGGTACAGGCACCTTTCAGGCTAAGACAAGCGCTGGCCGCCGATTGCTGCATCGCCCGGCCCGGTATCAAGAAAAAGGGCCGCAGTGCGGCCCTTGTGCAAGCATCACGGCGCCAGCCGTTCCCGCTGCCATTGGCCGTCGACCAAGCGGTAGTTGAGGCGATCGTGCAGGCGGCTTGGCCGGCCCTGCCAGAACTCGATGCGCTCCGGCAGCAGGCGGTAGCCGCCCCAATGCTCCGGGCAGTGAGGCTGGGTGTCGCTGAAACGTGCCTCGGTGGCCTTGACCATGCCCTCGAGTTCTTCGCGGCTGGCAATCACCTGGCTTTGAGGCGAAGCCCAGGCACCCAGGCGGCTGCCCAAGGGGCGCACCTGGTAGTATTCGTCCGATTCCCGGGCGCTGACCTTCTCCACCCGGCCTTCGATACGCACCTGCCGCTCCAATGCTGGCCAAAAGAAAGTCATCGCCGCGAACGGGTTGGCCTCCAATTGTTGGCCCTTGGCGCTGTCGTAGTTGGTGAAGAAGGTGAAACCGCGCGCGTCCAGACCCTTGAGCAGCAACACCCGGCAGTGCGGGCGACCGTCGGCATCGACGGTGGCCAGGGTCAGGGCGTTGGCCTCCACCGGCGGCTGCTCGGTTTTCACCGCATCGCCGAACCACTGCTGGAACAACGCGAACGGCTCATCCGGGGCCTGGGTTTCGGCCAGGCCATCTCGGGTGTAGTCGCGGCGCATATCGGCCAGGGATTGGGTCATGACTGCGTTTCCTTGACGATCAGTTGGTCTTCGCAGGGCTGTTGGCAGCTACTTTCTTGTCGGCGGCGGCAGCCTTCTTGGCGGCAGGCTTGGCCGGCGCCGCTTTTTTCTTGGCGCTGGCCTTGGCGGTGGTCTTGGCCGCAGGCTTGGTCGCAGCTTTTTTCGCAGCCGGCTTGGCTGCGGCTTTGGCAGCAGGCTTGGCCACAGGTGCGGCTGCGGCAGCCGGTGCCTTGCTGTCCTGCACGGCAACCATCGACGCTGGCGCCGACACCGGAACGGCGCGCTGGTATTTGGCCATCAATGCGAGCATGGTGTTCTGCGGCGTCAGCAGCATTTCCACGCGGCGGTTGAGCGAGCGACCTTCTGGGCTGTCATTGGCCGCACGCGGCATTTCCGAACCCATGCCCTTGAGCGACAGGCGATCACGCTGCAGGCCGCTGAGGCGGAAGATGGCCGAAACCGACGCTGCACGCTCCAGGCTGAGCTTCTGATTCAAAGCTGCAGCGCCACTGGTATCGGCGTGGCCAAGCACCAGCACGGCGGTCTTGTTGTCGCCCTCGACAGCCTTGGCGACCCGGGTGATCGGGCCGAGGGTCATGGGCAGCAACATGTTCGGGCGGTCGGGGTTGTAGGAGCTGTCCACTGGAATGGTCACGACCAGTACGTTGTCGCGGCGCTCCACCTCAAGCTTGCTGTCCTTGACCGCTTCACGCAGCTTCGGCTCGTACTGGTCGAGCCAGGCTTGAGTGGCCTTTTCATCGATCTTCGGTACAGCGGGTGCCTGGGCCTGTTTCTCTTCATTGCCGAATGGCCACCACCAGCGGCTGGCGCTCTCGGACTTGGCGTCGGCCTTGGCGACCTTCTCGGTGACCGCCTCTTTCACTTCCTTGTCGGCGACCTTGTCCGAACCGAATGGCCACCAGCTGCTGACGCCTTCGTTGGCGGCATCCTGGGAATGGCTGGCGCAGCCGGTCATGGCGGCCAAGCACAGGGCAAGAGCTAAGGTTTTATGTGAAGACATCAGCGATACACCATGAAATTGAAAGAGATTTTGCCCAGGCAACCAGGCGTTGGTATTGAGGATAGTCAAAGGGTTCGCGTAATACCCGCATTACCCGATCAAAGGCAAGTCCCCAGCACGCGCACCAGCTGCTGGGCGCGCGGGTCCATGAGCACATAAGGGCCGAGGGTGTTGACCACGAAGCCGAATGCGACATCGCGCTCAGGGTCGGCAAACCCCACCGAGCCGCCCGCGCCAGGATGCCCGAACGCGCGGGCGCCGAGGCCAAAGGTGGCATTGGCGACCTCGGGCTGATCGAGCATGCAACCGAGGCCAAAGCGGGTCTGGGTCAACAAGGTGCGATCCTGGCCGAGGCTGTGCTCGCGGGTCAACTCATCGAGCAGTTCGGACTCCAGCAGGCTGCCGTCGAGCAGACCGGCATAGAAACCGGCGAGGCTACGTGCATTGCCATGGCCGTTGGCCGCTGGCTGCTCCATGCGCCGCCACTCAGGCTTGTTGGTGCTGGTAAGGATCGCTGGCGGGTTGGTGAAGGCACGGGTAGACAGCGCTTCGGGCTCGCGCAGGGTGACCTGCAGCAGGCGCTGGGCGGCCGCATCCCCAAGGTTGCCCTTGCCGCGCGCGATATGCGCGACCCGATGGAACTGCTCGTCGGCCAGGCCGACGTGAAAGTCCAAGCCCAATGGCCGGGCCGTACGGTCGACGATCGACTGCCCAGGGCTGCGGCCGTCGGCCCGCCGGATCAACTCGCCGATCAGCCAGCCATAGGTGATGGCGGCATAGCCATGCTCGGTGCCAGGCGTCCACCACGGAGTTTCGGCGGCCAGGGCATCGACCATGGCCTGCCAGTCATACAACGCCTCGGCCGGCAGCAGCTCGCGGATCGCCGGCAACCCGGCGCGATGGCTGAGCAACTGGCGCAGGGTGACGTGTTGTTTGCCAGCTTGGGCGAATTCGGGCCAGTAGTGGGCTACCGGTACGTCCAATGCCAACTTGCCCTCGCCGACCAGCTGCAGCGCCGTGACGGCGGTGAAGGGCTTGGTGCAGGAGAACAGGTTGGCGATGGTGTCGCTGTGCCAGGCGTGCTGAGCGTCCTTGTCGGCGCTGCCGGCCCACAGATCGAGCACAGTCTGCCCACCGACCTGAACACACAGCGCGGCGCCGCGCTCCTGGGGATCTTCGAACAATGCGGCGAAGGCGTCGCGTACCGCTTCGAACTGCAGCTCGTAATGGCCCTGGATCTGCACCCGCTATTCTCCATACGACATGGCTGAAAAGGGGTGCATTGTTTCAGTAGTTGGCTGTTTTGCAAACTGGCTGTCGCTCGATGGTCGCCAACTGCCGAGCGTCAAGGGGCCTTTGGCTCAAGCTTCTTACGCAATTGCCCAAGCAACTGCACATTATGCTTGCGCACAGCCTCGACGAAGCCTGGGTACGGCACATCGGTAATCGCCACCAGCCCCAGGTGACCGTTCTCGCCGTCGAGCAGACGCCCACTGGCCGGCTGGTCGAGGTACTGGAACCAGTGCGCACCGACGATCACCGGTTGGGCCAGGGCCGCGTCGAGAAAATTGCCATAGGCCGGCCCGCGCTGCTCTTCCCGGGCGACTTCCACCGGGCCAGGCCAGAACGGCCCGCGGTCGCGCGAACCGAACTGAAACTCCGACACCAACACCGGTTTGTCCAGCTCGGCCAGGCGAGCGAAGTCGTAGCCATCTTCGGGCTTGAGGGTATAGAAGTTGAAACTCAGGACATCGCAGAACTCGGCGCACGCCTTCACCGCTTCCGGGGTACTCACGGCGTAGCGTCCGCCGAGCAGCAGGTGGTTGGGCGCATGCCAGTTCAGCGCATCGGCGATGGTCTTGAAGTAGGTTTCGGCAAATACCTGCTGGAAGTACTGATAATCACGCTCGATCTCCGGGTGCTGCGGGTCGGGCAGCGGCGCTTCGAAGCCTGGATCTTCCATGAGCTCCCAGGCCGGCAGCTCGATGCCCCAGGCCTTGGACAGGCCCTCCTGATTGCGGTACTTGTCGCGCAGCTGCTTGAGAAAGGCGCGCTTGGCCGGCACGTCGGTGGTCAGGCGCAGGGTGCCATAGGCCAGGCCATAGCGGGCTTTGGGATCGTTACCGGGGGCGGCCCAGGCCAGTTCGTTGTCGGCGAAGTAACCGATTAACCACGGGTCGTCGCGGTGGTCACGCGCGGCGATGGCAACGGCGCGCTCGGTGGCCATGGCAAAGCGCGGGTCGAACGGATCGGGCATGCGCCCCCACCAGTCCATGCCGGTGCTGATGCTGGCATAGTCGCCCACGATTGACAGCGGCAAGGTATAGGGCATGCGCCGCGCTTGACCCAGGGCCGGGTCGCTCCAGTTGCCGAGGGTGTTGAAGCCCCAGGCCTGAAGGCGATCCAGGGTATGCGCCTGCCAGCGGGCTGCATCGAGCATCGGGGTGGGGCACGGCGCTGCAGCCTGCCCTTCGACCGCAGGCGCGCACGGCGTGCCGTGACTGCGTTGAAGGTTCGCGGCATAGAAGTCGAACCAGCGGCCCTGCTTGAAGGCACGTCCCTGCGAGGAGGCATTGCCATCGTCATTGTTGCCCTGGCCATAGAATGCCGACAGCGCATCGCCTTCTGCAGGCAAGGCCTGGAACATGGCTTCGCGCCCGGCGACATAGGTGCGCCCGCCATCGGCGGCGACGGCATTGACGCCCAGCGAGAAAAACGGATGGCCTTCCGGCGTCACCAGGTACCAACGGCCGTCGCGCTTGTGGGTGCGGAAGAACCCTTTGGCTTCGAAAGCCGGCCCGGCCACCACGCCGCCGTAGCTGTCCAGGCGCAACTGCTGGCGCTCGGCAAGCCAGCCCTTGAGCTGCTGCTGATCGCGCAGCTCCGCCGCCTTGAGCTGCTCGTCGCTGGTGATCTTCTCCGGCCAGCGGCCTCGGGAGAACTGGCCGTAGGCGTCGATCAAGTCGCGATAAGCGGCTTGATAAGCCTGGTCGTCATCCTGAATGCCGACTTTCTCGATCAACAGGTTCTGTGCAACGTTCGGATTCGCAATGCTCAGGCTGACCGAAGCCACCTGCTTGAGGTCCAGTGCCCCAGCGCTGCTGGTCAGCAGCACCCGCTGCCCCTGGTGCATCCAAGGCATTGGCGGCCCCGCACGCATGCCTTGGCTCAGCGGCGACATGGCCTTGAGCGGCACCATGACGGTTTGCGCAGGGCCTGCCGGCAGGTCGACGCGGCTGGTGAGGCTGCGGCCATCGCTGCCGAGCACCGTGACATCGACGGTCAAGGCCCAGTCCTGGGCGCTCTGCATGCGCAGGGTCAGAAACTGCCCAGCCGACCAGTCCCATACGCCGGCCTGCGGGCTCAGGCGCAAGGTCGGGCGTTCGACAGGGTTGAACACCACGCGCCTGAGCACTTCGCCCTCGGCCGTCTGCTCCGCATTGTACTGGGGCATGCCGCTGTTCTCGGTTGCCACGCTGACCTGCGAAGTTGGGCGCACGAAGCTGAACAGCGTCTGTTGCCCAGCCAGCGACGGCGTGCTGAACAACAAGGTGAGTACCACGGGCAAGCTGCGGCGGATCATAGGGCTGGGGCTCTCCTTCCGGACCCTCATGAGCCCGCGACTGAGTATGGACAACAGGCCGGCGCATCGTGCGCCGGCCGTCAGGAAATCTCTCGCCGGAACGGCGGTAGCGCGTTGAGAATAGCTTTGCCATAGCGCTGAGTGACCAGACGCCGGTCGAGCAAGGTGATGACGCCGCGGTCCTGCTCGGTACGCAGCAACCGTCCGCACGCCTGGATCAGGCGCAGGGAGGCGTCGGGCACGGCAATTTCCATGAACGGGTTGCCGCCTCGCGCCTCGATCCATTCGGCCAATGCCGCCTCGACCGGGTCATCGGGCACGGCGAAGGGGATCTTGGCGATCACCACGTGTTCGCAGTAGGCACCGGGTAGATCGACACCTTCGGCGAAGCTGGCCAGGCCGAACAGCACGCTGTGCTGCCCATCGTCGACCCGGGCCTTGTGCTTGTTCAAGGTTTCCTGCTTGGACAGATTGCCCTGGATGAGCACCAGCTTGCGCCAGTCGCGGTCCAGGCCGTCGAACACCTCTTGCATCTGCTTGCGCGAAGAGAACAGCACCAGCGCGCCGCGAGCATCTTCGACGATGTTCGGCAGCTCGCGGATGATCGCGGCGGTGTGCGCCGCTGCATCACGCGGATCGGCCTTGAGGTCCGGAACCCGCAGCAGCCCGGCATCGCCGTGCACGAACGGGCTGGGTACCACGCAGGTTACGGCATCGCGCGGCAACCCCGAGCGCATGCGGAAACGGTCGAACTTGCCCAGTGCGGTCAAGGTTGCGGAGGTCACCAATGCGCCATGGGCGACGCTCCAGAGGCTGCGCCGCAGCATTTCGGCGGCCAGGATGGGGCTTGCGTTGACTTCGATGTCGAACAGCGCGCCGCTCTCGGCCAGGGTCAGCCAGCGCGCCATGGGCGGGCTGTCCTGCGGGTCCTCGGCGGTAAAGGCGGTCCACAGCTCCCAATTGCCCTGGGCGCGGGTCACCAGGCTGCCGAACAGCGGGTACCATTCTTCGGCCTGGTGGCTGGCGATGCCGATGTTGACCTCGCCATCCATGCCCTCCTTGAGCAGGTCAGCCAGCCGGGTGAACAGGTCATTGAGGCGGGCGAAGCCTTTCTTGAGTTCGATGCCGACTTCGCGGATCTGCTCCGGCACCACGCCGCCTTCGAAACGGTAGCGTGGCCGCTCACGGCCCTCGGTATCTTCGCTTGGACGAAAATCGGCGACTTGCTCGCACAGGGTGAACATGAATTGCTGCTGGGTACGCACCTCGCGGGCCAGCTCAGGTACCTGCTCGATGTACTTGCCCAGGTCGCCCGGCAGTGGGTGCTGGGCCAGCAGCTTGGTGAGGTTCTTGGCGGTTTGCTCGAGCCAATCGGCCGTCGAGCGCAGGCGGGAATAGTGGGCGAAGTGGCCGATGGCCTTGTCGGGCAGGTGATGACCTTCGTCGAACACGTAGACCGTGTCGCGCGGATCGGGCAGCACGGCGCCGCCGCCCAGGGCCAGGTCGGCCAGGACCATGTCATGGTTGGTGACGATCACATCGACCTTGCCCATGCCTTCGCGGGCCTTGTAGAACACGCACTGTTGGAAATTCGGGCAATGGCGGCCCGTGCACTGGCTATGGTCGGTGGTAAGGCGCGCCCAATCCTGGTCGTCGATGGCCTCTGACCAGCTGTCACGATCACCGTCCCAACGGTTGCCGGCGAGCTTCTCGATCATGCTGTTGAAAAGCTTCTGGCTGCGCTCGTCGACCTCGATGTGAAAGCCCTCTTCCTCGAACAGCTGAGCGGTAGCCGATTGCGCATGGCCCTCCTGCAGCAGGATGTCGAGCTTGGACAGGCACAGGTAACGGCCGCGACCCTTGGCCAGGGCGAAGCTGAAATTCAGGCCGCTGTTGCGCATCAGGTCGGGCAAGTCCTTGAAGACGATCTGCTCCTGCAGGGCCACGGTCGCAGTCGCGATCACCAGGCGTTTGCCGGCAGCCTTGGCCGCTGGAATCGCGGCCATGCTGTAGGCGACCGTCTTGCCGGTACCGGTGCCCGCTTCCACCGCGACCACCGCAGGCTCACCGCTGCGGCGACCTTCGTCGTCGCAGGCGATGTCGCCGAGCACCTTGGCCACTTCGGCGATCATCAGGCGCTGGCCGTAGCGTGGCTTGAGGCTCTTGGCTTCGAGAAAACGCGAGTAGGCGCCCTGGATGGTGGCTTTGAGTTCGTTGCTGATCATGGTCTGCAGGCGCCCGTAGGGCTGGATATATTTTCAGTGTTGCGCATGGGGCGGCTATCATACCCCGCTATTGCCCATTGTGCCGCATGGAGATCCGGATGCTTGCCTTTGCCTTGCCTTACACACTGCATGTTCTTGCCGCCCTGGTGTGGGTGGGCGGCATGTTCTTCGCCTGGCTGGTGCTGCGTCCGGCAACGGTTTCAGCGCTGGAGGGGCCCGCGCGGCTACGCCTGTGGCTGGAAGTTTTCCGACGCTTCTTCGTCTGGGTCTGGCTGGCCGTGGCGATTTTGGCGATCAGTGGTATTGGCATGCTGCACCTGCGCTTCAGCGGCTTCGAAACCGCGCCCAGGTACGTGCAGGTGATGATCGGTGGGGCGATCGCCATGTTCGCGCTGTTCATGCGCATCCAGGCCTTGTTGCTGCCAGAGCTGAAGGCGGCGGTGCAGGCCGAGAACTGGCCGGCCGCAGCCGCGGCGTTGGCGCGGATTCGGCGCCTGGTGGGCGCCAACTTGTTGCTGGGCCTGGCCATCGTCGCCGTGGCCAGTGCCCGCCTGCCGATCTGATCGAACGTTGACCCCGAACGCCCGGCACGCCGCGCTCGGAGTGAAGCCTCACAAGCGTTGCAGGATCAGCTCACCTTGAGCGCCAGCCAGCCCGGGCTGGCCCTCCTGACCCGGCCGGCCATTGGCGCCTTTGTCGGTACGGTAGACCAGGCAACCCTTGCTCGCCCCGCCCTTGCCCGCCTTGCCGGCCGCGCCGGGCTTGCCGGGCGCACCGCCGTCCAGGCGCACGACGATGCGCTCTTCGGGAAAGTCTCGGGGCACATGCAGGCGGATTCGCCCGCCGGGTGCGCCGTCATGCCCATTGCCGCCGTCGTCGCCATTGGCTCCACGGCTTGCCTGGCCCCAGGTGCAGCCACCAGCCTGGCCATTGGCACCATCCAGACCGACGTAGCCCGGCGCTCCGGCGCCGCCTCGGGCATCGATGGCCAGGCGCTCGGCGTCCAGTTCGGCCAGCGTCAGTTCAAGGCTGCGCCCTGAGCGCGCCGCCCGTTCGTAGCTGCCTGCAGCGCCAGGCGCGCTGATTTCGCTACCCTCGCCCAGCACCGCACGGCGCACGTCGATGGCCAAGGCCGACTCGGCGGGGGCAATGGCAATGCGTGCTTCACGGCCCAAGTGCAGGTCATCGATCTTCAGCTCGGTCAGGCTGGCCGGCAACAGCAAGGTCGCCGAGTCTGCCACGCGCAGCTGCTCAAGGTGCACGCTGGCCGACTTGCTCGGCAAGCGCAGCATCGAATGCGGAGCGACTTCCAGGCTCTGAGCCAGCACCTGCGGGGCCACGAACAGCGCCAGCAACATCATCTTACGCATGGCGAGGCGCCTCCTGCGGACGGGGAATGGACATGACATGAAAGATACCGGTAAGCAGAATCTGCAAACGGTCGAACCACCGATGGCTGCGCCCGCGCAAGCTGGTGTTGAACAACAGCACTTCGAGCAGATGCAGGCCGAACACGAAGACGCCTACGGCATTGATCAACAGATTCAGCGGCAACGGTTGCGGCATGAGCAGATTGAACAGCACCACCCCCCAGAACGCCACCGTCAGGACCTTGCCCAGGCCCAGGATGAATTTCATGCCCTGCTCCCCTTGTGTCTATTTATAGTTATCCCGGCGTACCCGCTGCAGCGAGCGACCCAGCCAACACTACCTACTCGGCCAGGCCTTCGCCAGTCGAACACGCGCCTGCAAGAGGGTGACGCAGGCGCTTGCGGCTCAACGCTGGATCTTGATCTCGGTGCGACGGTTCATGGCGCGTCCTTCGGCGGTGGCGTTGTCGGCCACTGGCTGGGTTTCGCCGGCCCCCATGACCGAGACGAAGCTGGCGCGCGGGACGCCGCTTTCGATCAGATAGCGGGTCACCGACTGGGCACGGCGCTCTGAGAGCTTCTGGTTGTAGCTATCGGAACCGACGCTGTCGGTGTGGCCGGTCACGCTCAGGCGGGCGCTGGGCGCTTCCTGTTTCAAGCGCGTGGCGACGCTGCTCAGGCGTTCGCGGTCGGCAGGCGTGAGCCCGGCTGAGTTGAATTCGAAGTGCACGTCGCGAATGACGATGACTTCCTCCTTGACCACCACCACTTCCTCGACCACCGCCACTTCCTCGACCTGCGGCGGGCAACCGTTGGCATCGACCTGCACCCCGCGCGGCGTGCCAGGGCACTTGTCGCGGCTGTCCGGTACGCCGTCGCCATCCTCGTCACCGTCGCCATGCGCCCAGCAGTAGCCCGCGGCCAGACCACCGCCGAGCAAGGCGCCCCAACCGGCCCAGCTGGTACTTTCGAAGGCACCCAGGGCGGCGCCGCCGACACCCCCGACGGCAGCGCACTTCGGCCAGTCGGTCTTTTGCAGACCGGCACAACCGGTCAGCACACTGCTGAATAGAACCAAGGGTAACGCTGCGCGTACTATGCTCATATTCTCAGTCTCTCCATGGGAATCGGCGTCAGGCCGATCCCTGCCAGTAAAGACCGCGTCGTCCATCCCTGCCAGCAATGCGCCATGACGCTGCGAGCGGCCTCTATGCCGGCGGCCCGCAGCCCGCTAGTCTTGCAGCACCTGAACGAGGAATGGCAATGACCGATGGTTCTTCCCAGCGCACGCCGCAGCAAGCCTTGGCTGCTCTGCTCGAGCGCTTCACCCCGCAACGCCTGCTGCTGGTGGGCACACGTTTCCCTGCCCTGGAGGCCTTTGCCCAGGCCCACCCGCAGGTGATCATCGAAACCTGCGCACCAGGCCCTCTGCCACCGGCGCTGGCCGCGCAGCGCTTCGACCTGGCGCTGCTGGTCGACTGCCTCGAGCATCTGCCCAAGCGCACCGGCCTGCACCTGCTGGGCGGCATTCGCAACCTCAATGCCAGCCGGGTCGCAGTGCTGGCCGACCTGCCCGTCTGCGGCTGGCACGACACCGATTTCTTCGCCCTGGCGTTGTCGGCCAGCGAGAAATTCAGCCGAGGCGAGCAGGTCCTGAGCTTGTTCACCTATGATCTACATGATTACAAGCAGGTCCCCGACTGGCTCAACGCCAAGTTTTGGGCCAACCCTGAAAACTTCGGCAAGTACTGGTGGTGATGATGAGTGTCTCGGTTTGCCCTTGTGGCAGCGGCAACCTGCTGGACGCCTGCTGCGGGCACTACCATGCCGGTACGCCGGCGCCTGATGCGCAGACACTGATGCGCTCGCGCTACAGCGCCTACGTATTGGGACTGGTCGACTACCTGGTCGGCACCACCCTGCCCGCGCAGCAAGCCGCACTGGACAGCGCCGCCATGGCAGCCTGGAGCGCCCAGAGCACCTGGCTGGGCCTTGAGGTGGAGAGCGCCGAGGTCTTGGGCGGCCAACCCGAACATGGCTTCGTGACCTTCACTGCGCGCTGGCACGATGCGCACGGCGACCATCAGCACCGCGAGCGCTCAGCCTTCGTGCAACACGCGGGGCGTTGGTACTTCATCGACCCCACGGTCACCCTGCGCGCCGGGCGCAACGATCCCTGCCCCTGCGCCAGTGGGCAGAAATTCAAGAAATGCTGCGCCAGCTACGTCGGTAACTGACGATGATCGCCGCCGCCCGCCTGCTGCTGCTTGCTGCCCTGCTAGCGGGGCTCGCCGGCTGCGCGAGTTGGGGTGGGGACGACTGGCGCCCGCCCGAGGTGCACCTGACACGTGTTGAAACGGTCAAGGCGCGGCTGCTGCAGCAGGAATTTCTCTTGCACCTGCGTATCGACAACCCAGACGACAGCCGCCTGTTCATTCGCAACCTCACCTACTCGGTGTGGCTGGGCGATGTGCTGCTGGCCGAGGACGAGGTCAGCCTGTGGCGCAGTGTCGGCGCGCACGCCCGACGCACCTTCAAGATCACCGCGCGGACCAACCTGTGGCGCCAGCTCAAGCCGCTGGCCAAGTTGCTCAAAAGCGACGCGCCGTTGCACTACCGCCTGCAGGGTGAACTGCGCAGCGGTTTGATCATCCATCGGGACCTGCATATCACGCGCAGTGGTGAGATAATCCCCGGCACTTTCATACCGGAGTGACCCTGCAATGACCCAGCAACCCCATGTTCATGGCCCCGACTGCAACCATGGTCACGATCATGACCACGATCACGGCCATGTCCACGGCCCGCACTGCAACCACGGCCACCAGGAACCGGTGCGCAACGCCCTGAAGGACGTCGGCCGCAACGATCCGTGCCCATGCGGCAGCCAGAAGAAGTTCAAGAAGTGCCACGGCGCCTGATCGCCACGCCTTGAGCCGGTCAGGCGCGCGGCCTGATCGGCGCCTGACCGTGGCTGCATGCTACCTTTACCCCTCTGCCCCCTATTCCTCGCCACGCCCCCCAGGAGCCTTCGTCATGGCCGCCCCCGTGCTTCCACCTTTCCGCCTGCGGTTCACCGCCGCCGCTACGCTGCTCGGCATGCTCGGGCTTGCCGGCTGCCAGACCGGCGGCGTGCGGGACAGTGTGCCGCCGACCACCGGCGTGCAAGCGCTCAAGGGGCTGGCGCAGAACGTTTCGGTACGGCGCAATGCGCTGGGCGCGCCACTGATCGAAAGCAGCAACTTCCATGATGCGCTGTTCAGCCTGGGTTACGTGCATGCCAGCGATCGCCTGGAACAGATGGTCGCCATGCGCCTGCTGGCCCAGGGCCGGCTCGCCGAACTTGCCGGCAGTCAGGCGCTGCCCATCGACCGCCTGATGCGTGCAGCCAACCTCAAGCAACGCGCAGCCCAGCAGTACGCCGATGCCTCGCCGCGCCTCAAGCGCTTCTTCGAGGTCTACGCCCGCGGGGTCAATGCCTACCTGTTCCGCTACCGCGACCGGCTGCCGGGCGAGCTGGCCAGCAGCGGCTACCGACCCGAGTACTGGAAAGCCGAAGATTCGGCGCTGATCTTCAGCCTGTACGCTTTCAGCCAATCGGTGAATGTGCACGAAGAGCTCAGCGCCCTGGTCCTGGCGCAGCAGGTGGGCAGCGATAAGCTGGCCTGGCTGCTGCCCGGCGCCCCGGATGAACCGCTGGCCGATGCCGAGCCAGAAAAACTCAAGGGCCTGAACCTGGCCCGTCAGTTGCCCGGGCTGAGCGAGCTGGCCGCAGCCAGCCAGCAGTTGGCCGATCTGGGCCTGCTCGGCAGCCCAGGCTCGGCCAACCTGGCGCTCGGCCCGCAGCGCAGCCGCAGCGGCAAAAGCCTGCTGGCCAGCGACAGCCGTGCCAGCTGGGCGCTGAGCCCGGTGCAGATCCACACTGCCAGATATCAGGTCGCCGGGCTGTCACTGCCGGGCTTGCCCATCGTGCTGGCCGGCTATAACGGCAAGCTGGCCTGGAGCAGCAGCGCGGTCATGGCAGACAACCAGGACCTGTACCTGGAGCAACTGCGCCATGCCGGCAACCAGGTCAGTTACCTGGCCGACGGCAAGTGGTTGGCCGCGCGCGCGCGCAACGAAACCTTCCTGGTCCGCGGTCAGCGTCCGCAGCGTGAGGTCATGTACGACACCCGTCACGGCACCCTGCTGGGCGACACCCGGGGCGCCAGCCTGGGCTTGGCCCTGAGCCTGCCGCAGCTGCAAGGCGAGCGCAGCCTCGACGCCTTGTTCGACCTGACCCGCGCGCAGAATCTCGAGCGCGCTTTCGACAGCACGCGCGAGGTCGCCAGCGCAGCGTTGAATTTCGTCTTCGCCGAACCTGAGCACATCGGCTGGCAGGTCAGCGGCCGTTACCCCAACCGCCGCGAAGGCCAGGGCCTGCTGCCCTCACCTGGCTGGGACGGGCGCTATGACTGGGACGGCTATGCCGACCCCATGCTGCACCCGTACGATCAGGATCCGCCGGCTGGCTGGATCGGCCACGCCAACCAGCGCAGCTTGCCACGCGGCTATGGCATGCAGCTGTCGAGCACGTGGTATTACCCCGAGCGCGCCGAGCGTCTTGGCCAGTTGGCTGGCAATGGCCGGCACGACAGCCGCAGCCTGATGGCGCTGCAGAACGACCAGGTGACATTGCTGGCCGGCAAGCTCAAGCAGATGTTCAACGCCCCCGGCATGGCCGGCCCGCTCGACCAGGCCATCGCCGCTCTGGCGCCAGCCCAGCGGGACAAGGCCCGCGAAGCCCTGGCGCGGTTGCAGGCCTTCGATGGGCGCCTGAGCCCGACGTCAGCCGATGCCGCGCTGTACGAACTGTTCCTGCAAGAGGTGACGCGCCAGACCTTCCTCGATGACCTGGGCCCGGCCTCAAGTCCGGCCTGGCGGGCCTTCGTCGGCAATGCACGGCTGTCGTATTCGGCCCAGGCCGACCATCTGCTCGGCCGCGATGACAGCCCGTTCTGGGACGATCGCAGCACGCCGCACAAAGAAGACAAGCCGACCATCCTCGCCCGCAGCCTGGCCGGCGCCATCGACACCGGCAGCGCCTTGCTGGGCGCTGACCGCCGCGCCTGGCAGTGGGGCACGCTGCACCAGTACCGATGGCCAGCGCCGAGCTACCACGGCTTGGGCGATGCACTGCGCCGTGCACCGATCGCTACCGGTGGCGACTTCAGCACCTTGGCCATGACCCCCTACGCGTGGGGCAATGACTTCGACACCTACCTGCCTGCCTCGGCACGCATGATCGTCGACTTCGGCCAGGCCGAGCCGTTGCAGGTGCTGACCAGCAGCGGCCAGTCCGGCAATCCGGACAGTGGTCATTACCAGGACGCCCTGGATGCCTGGTTCAAGGGTCGGTTCATGAGCCTGCCGCTGCAACCGCAGCACTTCGCCAAGGCCTACGGCAACCAGCGCCTGACCTTGGTGCCGGGGCGCTAAGCGACCCGCCGCGCGCATCGCAGCCGAACTTCCGCTGTCCATGGCGGCTCCTAACTGGTAATCCCGACCAGCACAGGCACCGCCATGGACCTTGTGATCGCCCGCCCCGAAGGCCTGTACTGCCCACCCGGCGACTTCTACATCGACCCTTGGCGCCCGGTCGACCGCGCGGTGATCACCCATGGTCACGGCGACCATGCCCGTACCGGTAATCGCCATTACCTCACCGCCGCCCCAGGCGCCGGCATCCTGCGCAGTCGCCTGGGCCAGGACATCGACCTGCAGACCTTGGCCTATGGCGAACGCATCCAGCACCACGGCGTCACCTTGAGCCTGCACCCGGCCGGTCATGTGCTGGGCTCGGCGCAGGTGCGCCTGGAATATCAAGGTGAGGTCTGGGTCGCGTCCGGCGACTACAAGGTCGAACCCGATGGCACCTGCGCCGCCTTCGAGCCGGTGCGCTGCCATACCTTCATCACCGAATCGACCTTCGGCTTGCCGATCTACCGCTGGCCGAGCCAGGCCGAGATCTTCGCCGGGATCAACCAGTGGTGGCGCAGCAACCGTGACCAGGGCAAGGCCAGCGTGCTGTTCTGCTACGCCTTCGGCAAAGCTCAGCGCATCCTGCATGGTCTGGACCCGGACATCGGCCCGATCCTGGTCCATGGCGCCGTCGAGCCACTGAACCGGGTATACCGCGAAGGCGGCGTGTACTTGCCGCAAACCCGCTATGCCGGCGATGTAGCGCGCAACGACCCGCTCATGCGCCAGGCCCTGGTCCTGGCGCCGCCGTCCGCTGGCGGCAGCAGCTGGATGCGCCGCTTCGGCGATTACAGCGATGCCTTCGCCAGCGGCTGGATGTTGCTGCGCGGCACGCGGCGCCGGCGCGGTGTCGATCGCGGTTTCGTGCTGTCCGACCATGCCGACTGGCCAGGCCTGCTGTGGGCCATCCGAGAGACTGAAGCGCAGCGGGTGATGGTGACCCATGGCTCGGTCAACGTGCTGGTGCGCTACCTCACCGAACTGGGCCTGGATGCCCGCGCCTTCGTCACCGAATATGGCGACGAAGACGACACTCACTCAACGCAGGCCGACGCATGAAAGCCTTTGCCCAGCTCTACCTGCGCCTGGACGCCACCACCTCGAGCAACGCCAAGCTGCAAGCCTTGCGCGACTACTTCGCCAGCGCGCCGGCGGCCGACGCGGCCTGGGCGGTGTACTTCCTCGCCGGCGGCCGCCCGCGCCAGTTGGTCCCGACCCGCGTACTGCGCGAGCTGGCCACAGCGATGGCGGGCTTGCCGGAATGGTTGTTCGAGGAAAGCTATCAGGCCGTCGGCGACCTGGCCGAGGCCATCTCCCTGCTGCTGCCGGAATCGGCGCATGCCAGCGACGAGGGCCTGGCGCACTGGGTCGAGGTGCACCTGCTGCCACTGCGTGGGCTGCCGGCCGAGGAGATCCAGCAACGCTTGCCCCAGCTCTGGGCGCAACTGGATCGCCCCAGCCTGATGCTGTGCTTGAAACTGATCACCGGCAGCTTCCGCGTTGGCGTGTCCAAGTTGCTGGTCACCCGCGCCCTGGCGCAACTGGCGGAGCTGGACGCCAAACGTGTGGCGCAACGGCTGGTCGGCTACACCGACATCAGCCACCGGCCGACAGCCGCCAGCTATCAGAAGCTGATTGCCGAGGAGTCGGCGGACGAGCACAGCCAGCGCGGTGGCCAGCCCTACCCATTCTTTCTCGCCCACGCCCTGCAAGCACCGACCGAGCAATTCGATACCTTGCTGGGCCCGCCCAGCAATTGGCAGATCGAATGGAAATGGGATGGCATCCGCGCCCAGGTGGTCAAGCGCGAGGGTCAGCTGTGGATCTGGTCCCGTGGCGAGGAGCTGGTGACCGATCGCTTTCCCGAACTGCACGGCATGGCCGAAAGCCTGCCCGACGGCGTAGTGATCGATGGCGAGATCCTGGTCTGGAAGCCCGGCGCCGATGCCGCCAAGCCCGCCGTTCAGCCATTCGCCCTGCTGCAGCAACGCATCGGCCGCAAGACCCTCGGCAAGAAGGTCCTGGCCGATGCCCCGGTGGTGCTGCAGGCCTACGACTTGCTGGAGTGGCAAGGCGAGGATTGGCGCAACCGTGCCCAGCATGAACGCCGCGCGCAGCTGGAGCGGCTGGTGCAGGCGCATCCCCTGGCCCCCTTGTTGCTGTCGCCGCTGTTGGAGGGTGACAGCTGGGAGGCCTTGGCCGAACAGCGTGAACAGTCGCGCAACCTGGGCGTCGAAGGGTTGATGCTCAAGCAACGCGACGCCCTGTACGGCGTGGGCCGCACCAAGGACATGGGCCTGTGGTGGAAATGGAAGATCGACCCGTTCAGTGTCGATGCCGTGCTGATCTATGCGCAGCGCGGTCATGGCCGCCGGGCCAGCCTGTACAGCGACTACACCTTCGCCGTGTGGAATGCGCCCCCCGGCACGCCCGATCGGGCCTTGGTCCCCTTCGCCAAAGCCTATTCGGGCCTGAGCGATGCCGAGATGCGCAAGGTCGATGCGATCGTGCGCAAGACCACCGTGGAAACCTTCGGGCCGGTGCGCAGTGTCACGCCAACCTTGGTCTTCGAGCTGGGTTTCGAGGGTATCGCGCTGTCCAAACGGCACAAGAGCGGCATTGCCGTGCGCTTCCCGCGCATGCTGCGCTGGCGTCTGGACAAGCCTGTGGACGAGGCTGACGACCTGGCCACCTTGCAGGCGCTGCTGGCCTGAAGAGCAGGCGAAAACGGGCAAACTATGCTTCTATCTGTGGGCCGACACGTGTCGCAGTCCGTTTTTCGTCACGCAGCCAGGACCACCATGCACCACTCGACTCACGATTTGCTCTCCCCCGTGCCGGGCGTCACCCGGCAATTGCACAGCTTCCACTTTGGCCCCCGGAGCGGCGCCAAGGTGTACATTCAGGCGTCGCTGCATGCGGACGAACTACCTGGCATGCTGGTGGCCTGGCACCTCAAGCGGCGTCTGGCCGAGCTGGAGCGACAAGGGCGCCTGCAGCGCGAAATCGTCCTGGTGCCGGTGGCCAACCCCGTAGGCCTGGAGCAGGTCATGCTGGACGCGCCGCTGGGCCGCTTCGAGCTACAGAGCGGTGAGAACTTCAATCGCAACTTCGTCGACTTGTCCGACAGCATCGGCGATCAGGTCGAAGGCCTGCTGACCCAGGATCCGGCCCATAACCTGGCGTTGATCCGCGACCACCTGCGCCGTGGCCTGGCCGCACACCCGGCGCACACGCCCCTGCAGTCGCAACGCCTGGCCCTGCAACGGCTGGCCTGCGATGCCGATCTGGTCCTGGACCTGCACTGTGACTTCGAGGCGGTCGAGCACCTGTACACCACGCCGGAAGCCTGGCCCCAGGTCGAGCCGCTGGCACGCTTGCTGGGCGCGCAGGCCAGCCTGCTGGCCACCGACAGCGGCGGACAGTCGTTCGACGAGTGCTTCAGCCTGGTCTGGTGGCAGTTGCAGCAGCGCTTCGCCAAGCGCTTCCCCATCCCGCTGGGCAGTGTCGCGGTGACCATCGAACTGCGCGGTCAGGCCGACGTCAACCACGAACTGGCGAGCAAAGACTGCAACGCCATCGTCGGCTACCTGACCCACGCCGGTGCCATCAGCGGCTCCAGCCCTGCGCTGCCACCCCTGCCGCGGGCGGCCACCCCACTGGCAGCTGTCGAGCCGCTGGTGGCCAGCTCGGGCGGCCTGCTGGTCTATCACGCACGCCCCGGCGACTACTTGCAAGCCGGGCAGTTGGTCGCCGAAATCATCGACCCGCTCAGCGATCAGGTCGGCGAGGTACGCAATCGCCAGCCAGGCCTGTTATATGCGCGCGGTGTGCGGCGCATGGCCACCGCTGGCATGGTCATCGCCCATGTCGCCGGCACCGAGGTATGTCGCAGCGGCTACCTGCTGGCCAACTGATCGAGTAAAACCAATGGGCGCGACCGGTGGTCTGTAGAACACAGCCCTTCAGGACCGCGCCCACGCATGCCCTCCGATCTTGCCAACGCCTGGTTTGCCGCCCTCGGCTGGAAACCATTCGCATTCCAGCGCCAGGTCTGGGCAGCGGTGGAGCGCGGCGAATCCGGTCTGCTGCATGCCAGCACCGGCGCAGGCAAAACCTATGCAGTGTGGCTGGCAGCCTTGCGCGCCTTCGCCAAAACCGCCAACGCCCGCCAGCCGGCGCCCTTGCAGGTGCTGTGGATCACGCCCATGCGCGCCCTGGCTGCCGACACCGCGCGGGCCTTGCAGGCACCGGTCGATGAACTCGGCCTGAACTGGACCGTGGGTGTACGCAGCGGCGACACCAGCAGCGCCGAACGGGCGCGCCAGGCGCGGCGCCTACCCAGCGTGCTGATCACCACCCCCGAAAGCCTCACGTTGCTGCTGACCCGCGCCCAGGCGGCCGAAGACTTCGCCAGCCTGCGCATGGTGGTGGTGGATGAATGGCACGAGCTGCTCGGCAACAAACGCGGGGTGCAGTTGCAATTGGCGCTGGCGCGCCTGCGCCGCTGGCAACCGGCGCTGGTGACCTGGGGCCTGTCGGCCACACTGGGCAACCTGCCACATGCCCTGGACGTGCTGCTGCCAACAGGCGGCCAATTGGTCAAGGGCCGCCAGGACAAGCAACTGCTGGTCGACACGCTGCTGCCCAAGGCCATCGAACGCTTTCCCTGGGCCGGGCACATGGGTCTGAAGATGCTCGATCAGGTGGCCCATGAACTCGATGTCAGCACCAGCAGCCTGGTGTTCACCAATACCCGCGCCCAAGCAGAGCTGTGGTACCAGGCCCTACTCGATGCCCGCCCCGAGTGGGCCGGGCTGATCGCCTTGCACCACGCCTCGCTGGCCAGGGCAACCCGCGACTGGGTTGAGCAGAGCCTCAAGCAAGGCACTCTCAAAGCCGTGATCTGCACCTCGAGCCTGGACCTTGGCGTGGACTTTCTGCCGGTCGAGCGAGTCTTGCAGATTGGCTCGGCCAAAGGCATTGCCCGGCTCATGCAACGCGCCGGTCGTTCGGGCCACGCGCCGGGGCGGCGCTCGCGCATCACCCTGGTGCCCACCCACAGCCTGGAACTGGTTGAGGCTGCTGCCGCGCGAGCGGCATTGGCTGCCGGGCACATCGAGGCCCGCCGCTCGCCACGGCTGAGCATGGATGTGTTGGTGCAGCATCTGGTGAGCATGGCACTGGGCAGCGGCTTCCGTCCCGATCAATTGCTTGAGGAAGTGCGCAGCACCTGGGCCTTTCGCGACCTGCGCGACAGCCAGTGGCAATGGGCGCTGGACTTCGTCAATCATGGTGGCCTTTCCCTGACCGCCTATCCGGATTACCAACGGGTCGAAGCGCACCCGGACGGCCTCTGGCGGGTCGCCAGCGAGCGCTTGGCCAGGCGTCACCGCATGGGCATCGGCACCATCGTCAGCGAGGCCAGTCTGCAGCTCAAGTACTGGAGCAAAGGCGGCGGCGGCAAGCACCTGGGCAGCGTCGAAGAAGCCTTCATCGCCCGCCTGCGTCCAGGCGACACCTTGGTGTTCGCAGGTCGCGTGCTGGAATTGGTGCGGGTCGAGGGCATGACCGCCTACGTACGCCGCAGCACCGCACGCAAGGCTGCCGTCGCGCGCTGGAATGGCGGGCGCATGCCGCTGTCCAGCGAGCTGGCGGATGCTTTGGTCGAACAACTCGATGGCGCCGCTCATGGCCGCTATCAGGCTCCGGAATTGCAGGCAGTACGGCCCCTGCTGGAGGTGCAGGCACAGTGGTCGGCGCTGCCCACCCGCACGACCCTGCTCGCTGAAACCATGAGCTCGCGCCAGGGCTCGCACCTGTTTCTGTATCCGTTTGCCGGGCGCATGGCCAACCTTGGCCTGGCCAATCTGATCGCCTGGCGAGTGAGCCGGGTGCAACCGCTGTCGGTATCGATCGCGGTCAACGACTACGGCTTCGAGCTGCTCAGCCCCAGCACTGTGGACTGGGCAGGCTGCTTGCCAGAGGCACTGTCGGGGCAAGATTTGCTTGAAGACGTATTGGCCAGCCTCAACGCCGGGGAAATGGCCTTGCGGCGCTTTCGCGAAATCGCGCAGATCGCCGGCCTGGTGTTTGGCGGCTACCCGGCTGCGCAGAAAAGCACCCGACAGATCCAGGCGTCCAGCGGCCTCTTTTATGAAGTGTTTCGCAAGCACGATGCCGATAACCTGCTGCTCGGGCAGGCGCGAGACGAAGTGTTGAGTGAAGAGCTGGAGATCGAGCGGCTGCATCAGCAGCTGCTGAAAATGCAGGGGTTGCGCCTGGACCTGCGCGTCCTGCAACGGCCCGGGCCGCTGGCCTTCGCCTTGCTCGTCGAGGGCATGCGCGAAACCCTGAGCACGGAAAAACTGGCCGACCGCATCGCGCGGATGGTGGCAGACCTGGAAAAAGCAGCGAACCGGACATGACTGTGCATTTGAGTATCGAACACTGCGGCCAGACCCTATGGCTGCTGCCCGACAAAGCCATCTACTGGCCAGCGCGCAGGGCGCTGCTGGTCGCCGACGTCCACATCGGCAAGGCTGCGAGCTACCGCGCGTTGCATCAGCCGGTTCCACGGGGCACGACCACGGCGACGTTGGCACGCCTGGATGAATTGCTGCTTCGCTATGCCTGCGAACAGCTGATCGTGCTCGGCGATTTCCTGCACGCCCGCACGGCTCGGACCCCTGCAACGCTGGCCGCGTTGCAGGCGTGGAAAAATCGGCATCCAGGGCTGAAGGTGATCCTGGTACGCGGCAACCATGACAAGCACGCCGGCGATCCGCCTGCGGAACTGGGCATCGCGGTGGTGGATGAGCCGCTGCTGCTGGCGCCGTTCGCGCTCAAGCATGAACCCGAGGCACACCCTGGCTTTCCTGTACTGGCGGGCCATGTGCATCCGGTCTACGTGCTGCGCGGTCGGGGACGGCAACGGCTGCGCCTGCCCTGTTTCCTGCTGGATCAGCAGGTCAGCCTGCTGCCGGCATTCGGCGAGTTCACCGGTGGCTGGAACGTGGAGCCTGCCAACAGCACCCGCGTATTCGTCGCAGGCGCCGAGCAGGTCTGGGCACTGGCCCTGCCGTCAGGCGACAGGTGAGGGAGGCGGCTCGTCGGGAATGGTCGGCTCACCCGGTTCGGTCGGCGGCTGATCGCCCGGCTGCGGCGTATCCGGACCCGGCTGCCCTGGCACGCCGCCAAGCTGCATCGGCAGGGGCTGTGCCAGCAGTGACCACGCCAACAGACCGATCTGATTGGGCTGCAGCACGGCCAGCTTCTCACTGATGGTGGGGTTGAGTTTCATTGGCACCTCCAGACGAGGGCCGTCTCGCTTCATGCGAGTCGGCGCTGTTCACTGTGTTGGAGTGCCGTTCGGGAAACTAATTCCCCGCGCTCGTCGGATCAGGTGCGCGGCAGGGTAACGCCGCGTTGCCCCTGGTACTTGCCGCCACGATCCTTGTACGACACTTCACATTCTTCGTCGGACTCGAGGAAGAGCATCTGCGCCACGCCCTCGTTGGCGTAAATCTTGGCGGGCAGCGTCGTGGTATTGGAGAACTCCAGCGTCACGTGACCTTCCCACTCAGGCTCGAGGGGCGTGACGTTGACGATGATGCCGCAGCGGGCATACGTGCTCTTGCCCAGGCAGATGGTCAGCACATTGCGCGGAATCCGGAAGTACTCCACGGTGCGGGCCAGGGCGAAAGAGTTCGGTGGGATGATGCAAACGTCGCTCTTGATGTCGACGAAGCTGCCAGCGTCGAAGTTCTTCGGATCGACGGTGGCCGAGTTGATGTTGGTGAACACCTTGAATTCATCGGCGCAGCGCACGTCGTAGCCATAGCTGGAAACGCCGAAAGAGATGACCCGGCTGTCGTGCTCGCCGCGCACCTGGCGCTCGACGAAGGGCTCGATCATGCCGTGTTCCTGCGCCATGCGGCGAATCCACTTGTCCGATTTGATGCTCATGGCGGGGTGTCCTGAAGAGTTGCGAGGGGAAAATCCAGGCGTGCATCTTACCGGTCCCGGCGCCTGGGTTAAAGTTCCAACCCACACCCCGCGTCGGCTGCGGCCTGGAGTATCCGCCGATCTGAATTTCGACAAACCTTTCACCGGTTATTGGCAGGTCAGTGAAAGTGGGTTAAGGTGACGCCACTGTGCTGCACGCGACACCGAAGATCTGTTTGATGCACGATTCACATCGGCCCATCTGCAAGACTCCTTCTGCTCCTTTGCACTCAGTTCACGGCTGGGGCTTTTCCTGGCCGCCATCAACTTTGTCCAAGGAGACAGAAAAGTGTCCAACCGTCAATCCGGTACCGTCAAGTGGTTCAACGATGAGAAAGGCTACGGCTTCATCACCCCTCAGTCGGGCGACGACCTGTTCGTGCATTTCAAAGCCATCCAAGCTGACGGCTTCAAGACCCTGAAAGAAGGCCAGGCTGTTACTTTCGTCGCTACCCGCGGCCAGAAAGGCATGCAGGCTGAAGAAGTCCAGATCGCCTAAGTCGATCTCGCTTCCTCGCTTCAAAAAAACCCGCCTCCTGGCGGGTTTTTTTATGCCTGGTGATTGCACCAGGCCAGCCACTGGGCAAGCGGGCGGACCCGCCGCCCAGCGGCGCGCGGTAGCTGTCAGTCGTCGCTGACGGTAATGCTGGGCATGGCGGGTGCCGCCGCCTCCTGCTGGACGATGCGCGCACCGACCTGGCGCGCCAACTCCTGGTAGACCATGGCGATCTGGCTCTCAGGCTCGGCGATGGCCGTCGGCTTGCCGTTGTCGGCCTGCTCGCGGATCAGCATCGACAGCGGCAACGAAGCCAGCAGCTCGACCCCATACTGAGCCGCAAGCTTCTCGCCCCCGCCTGCGCCGAACAGGTGTTCGGCATGACCGCAGTTCGAGCAGATATGCACGGCCATGTTTTCCACTACGCCCAGCACCGGAATGTTGACCTTGCGGAACATTTCCACGCCCTTTCTGGCATCGAGCAGGGCCAGGTCCTGGGGTGTGGTGACGATCACCGAGCCAACCACCGGGACCTTCTGGGCCAGGGTCAACTGGATGTCGCCGGTGCCTGGCGGCATGTCGATGACCAGGTAATCGAGGTCATCCCAGGCAGTCTGGGTCACCAACTGCAGCAGCGCGCCGGAGACCATCGGCCCACGCCAGACCATCGGCGTGTTGTCGTCGGTCAGAAAGGCCATGGACATCACTTGCACGCCATGGGCCTGGATCGGCACGAACCATTTCTGCTCGCGGATCTGGGGGCGCGTGCCTTCGGCGATACCGAACATCACGCCCTGGCTGGGGCCGTAGATATCGGCATCGAGGATGCCGACCCGGGCGCCTTCGCGCGCCAGTGCCAGCGCCAGGTTGGCGGCGGTGGTCGATTTGCCGACGCCGCCCTTGCCCGAAGCCACGGCGATGATGTTCTTGACGTTGGCCATGCTCGGCACCTGGGCCTGGGCCTTGTGCGCCGCGACCACGCAATCGATCGACACCTGGGCCGAACCGACACCGTCGAGGTTTTCGATCGCCGTCTGCAGCACCTGCGCCCAGCCATTGCGGAACAGCCCAGCGGCGTAGCCTAACTGCAGGTGCACGGCGACCCGGTCACCCTGGATATCGATGGCGCGCACACAACCGGCGCTGACCGGGTCCTGGTTCAGATAAGGGTCGGTGTACTGGCGAAGCACGCCTTCGACGGCGGCACGGGTGACGGCACTCATGAACACTCCCATTGGCAAACTGAGTTCAAAACAGGCACCTATCCTAACCGTCAATCGTCAGCAGATGCGTGCTTGGGGTGAAATATCTTCGCTGGGCCTTTATAGTGGCCGATCACCCTGATGTTCACCTGAGCCCTATAAGTAGCCGAGCCACCATGTCCGAGCCACGCCAGATTCTCGTTACCAGCGCCCTGCCCTACGCCAATGGATCCATCCACCTTGGCCATATGCTGGAGTACATCCAGACCGACATGTGGGTGCGCTTCCAGAAGCTGCGTGGCAACCAGTGCATCTATGTCTGCGCCGACGACGCCCACGGTTCGGCCATCATGCTGCGCGCCGAGAAAGAAGGCATCAGCCCCGAGCAACTGATCGCCAATGTGCAAGCCGAGCACAGCGCTGACTTCGCTGATTTCCTGGTGGACTTCGACAACTTCCACTCCACCCACAGTGAAGAAAACCGCGAACTGTCGAGCCTGATCTACACCCGTCTGCGGGACGCCGGGCACATCGCCACGCGTTCGGTGACCCAGTACTTCGACCCGGAAAAGGGCATGTTCCTGGCCGACCGCTTCATCAAGGGCACCTGCCCCAAATGCGCGGCCGAAGACCAGTACGGGGACAACTGCGAGAAGTGCGGCGCGACCTACGCACCGACCGAGCTGAAGAACCCCAAGTCGGCAATCTCCGGCGCCACGCCAGTGCTGCGCGATTCCCAGCATTTCTTCTTCAAGCTGCCGGACTTCCAGGCCATGCTGCAGCAGTGGACCCGCAGCGGCACGCTGCAGGATGCGGTAGCCAACAAGCTGGCCGAATGGCTCGATGCCGGCCTGCAGGAGTGGGACATCTCGCGCGATGCGCCGTACTTCGGCTTCGAGATCCCAGGCGAGCCGGGCAAGTACTTCTATGTCTGGCTGGATGCGCCGATCGGCTACATGGCCAGCTTCAAGAACCTCTGCGCACGTCGCCCGGAGCTGGACTTCGATGCGTTCTGGAACGAGGGCTCGACCACTGAGCTGTACCACTTCATCGGCAAGGACATCGTCAACTTCCATGCGCTGTTCTGGCCAGCCATGCTCGAAGGCGCAGGGTTCCGCAAGCCAACCGCGGTGAACGTGCACGGCTACCTGACGGTCAACGGCGCCAAGATGTCCAAATCACGCGGTACATTCATCAAGGCGCGCACCTACCTTGATCACCTGCAGCCCGAGTACCTGCGTTATTACTACGCAGCCAAGCTTGGCCGTGGCGTCGACGATCTCGACCTGAACCTTGAAGATTTCGTGCAGAAGGTCAATTCCGACCTGGTCGGCAAAGTGGTGAACATCGCCAGCCGTTGCGCCGGCTTCATCCACAAAGGCAACGACGGCGTCATGGTCGCCGGCAACGCCGCGCCCGAATTGACCGAGGCCTTCATTGCCGCCGCCCCGTCGATCGCCGAAGCCTATGAAGGCCGCGACTTCGGCCGTGCCATGCGCGAAATCATGGCCTTGGCCGATCGCGCCAATGCCTGGATCGCCGACAAGGCGCCGTGGTCGCTGGCCAAGCAGGAAGGCAAGCAGGATGAAGTGCAGGCCATCTGCGCCCAGGGCATCAACCTGTTCCGCAAGCTGGTGATTTTCCTCAAGCCGGTGCTGCCAGTGCTCGCCGCCGATGCCGAGGCCTTCCTCAACGTCGCCCCGCTGACCTGGAACGACCACAGCACGCGGCTGGAAAACCACACGCTCAATCCATTCAAGGCGCTGATGAGCCGCATCGAGCCTGCAAAGGTCGAAGCCATGGTGGCCGCCAGCAAGGAAGACCTGCTGGCCGCCGAAGCTCAATCACCAGCGCCGGTCGGCAACGGCGAGCTGGCCAAGGATCCGCTGGCCACGCAAATCGAGTTCGACACCTTCGATGCGGTCGACCTGCGCGTTGCCCTGATCGTCAAGGCCGAGGCTGTGCCTGGCGCCGACAAACTGCTGCAGCTGACGCTGGATATCGGCGATGAGCGGCGCAATGTGTTCTCGGGGATCAAATCGGCCTACCCGGACCCTTCCAAGCTTGAAGGGCGGTTGACCATGATGGTGGCCAACCTCAAGCCGCGCAAGATGCGCTTCGGGGTGTCCGAGGGCATGGTCATGGCAGCAGGCCCGGGTGGCGAGGAGATCTACTTGCTCAGCCCTGACAGCGGCGCCAAGCCCGGTCAGCGTATCAAGTAATCCCCCTGCCCCGGCCTCAGCGCCGGGGCAGCTCCATCTGCAACCGGCCCTGCCCTGTCGTCAAGGAATGCATTGACCGATGAACGCCGCCAAACGCCTGGAGATCTTTCGCAGGCTGCACGAAGACAATCCCGACCCCAAAACGGAATTGGCTTATACCACCCCTTTCGAGTTACTGGTCGCGGTGACGCTCTCGGCGCAGTCCACCGATGTCGGCGTCAACAAGGCCACCGCGCGGCTGTTTCCGGTCGCCAACACCCCTCAGGCTATCTATGCGCTGGGTGTCGAAGGGTTGAGCGAATACATAAAGACCATCGGCCTGTATAACAGCAAGGCCAAAAATGTCATCGAAGCCTGCCGCTTGCTGATCGAGCGCCACGACGGTGTGGTTCCGCAAACCCGCGAAGACCTGGAGGCCTTACCGGGCGTAGGGCGCAAAACGGCCAACGTGGTGCTCAACACCGCTTTTCGCCAACCGACCATGGCCGTCGACACGCATATCTTTCGGGTCAGTAACCGAACCGGTATCGCGCCGGGCAAGACGGTGCTGGAGGTCGAGAAGAAGCTGATCAAGTTTGTACCCAAAGATTACCTGCTAGATGCCCACCATTGGCTCATCTTGCATGGACGCTATGTGTGCCAGGCACGCAAACCCCGCTGCGGCAGCTGCCGCATCGAAGATTTGTGCGAGTACAAGCACAAGACCAGCGACGATTGAGCCGATAGTAAAAACGCCGGCGTTTCGATTGAAAAAATCTTTTTTACCCGCGTTCGCTTTCTCGCTATAAGGACGGCCATTAGCCCTTTGGCTTGGAGCGACCCATGAGTGACGATAAAGACGACCTGTCGATCGAAGATGACTTTGTAGCTGTCGAGGACGATGCAGAGCCGCAAGTGGAGCCTGCGAAGACCAACCTGAGCAAGCGTCGCACCATCGACAACCTGCTCGAGGAGCGGCGACTGCAACGGCAACTTGCCGACTTCGACTACGACCTGTAGCCGCGCAGTTGCCTGCGCGCAGGAGGCTGCCTGCGCGGCCATCTCAATTGAGGTTATGCCGTCGCGCCAACTCGACCAGATCGACCAGCGAGTGCGCGTTGAGCTTCAGCAGCAGCCGGGTTTTGTAGGTGCTGACTGTCTTGTTGCTGAGAAACATGGCGTCGGCGATTTCCTTGTTGGAGCGCCCGCGCGCAAGCTGCTGCAACACCATCATTTCTCGGGCCGACAAACGATCGACCATCTCCGTTTCGCTGGCACCGCCCACCCGTCCCCGTGTCTTGTGCAAGGCCTGGTTAGGGAAGTAGCTGTAGCCTGAGAGCACTGCCTTGATGGCGCTGAGCAGCTCGGTGAGTTCCTGCTGCTTGCACACATAGCCAGAAGCGCCGGCCTGCATGCAGCGCATGGAAAAATGCCCAGCGGCCTGTGAGGTGAGGACCAGCACGCGGCTCCCCGGACTTGCCGCAGCCATGCGCGCGATGACTTCCAAGCCGTCCAGCTTGGGGATGCCAATGTCGAGCACCACGATATCCGGATGATGCTCGCGCGTAAGCTGCAAGGCCGCTATGCCGTTGTCGGTCTCGGCCACCACATCGTACCCGTGCCGCTCCATCAGCATGCGCACGGCCAAGCGTATGACCGGATGATCATCCACGATAAGGACTTTATTCATGCGATATCCATCATTGGTTATTTAGCATTGACGATTGCCCCACCTTAACCGAGCCGAAGGTGCAATGGCGCATCGATACCCCGCGCAAATAGCCGAATAGATGTTCCCTACAATGGTTTGGGAAATTTCCTACAAGGGGCGATTTACAGCACAAGCGCCGAAGTGCTTCGCCCTAGTGACTCAACCCACAACGCAGCGATAAGCAGGCGCGCCCGCTGACTCGGAAAGAGTCCACAATTTGGTTGAGGCGTTCAGTCGGGTATTGATAGCCGACAATATGAAAGGAGGCATCCCATCATGACCGAGAGCCAACCTGTAGCCCCGTTGACGATCATTGCCATCTTCGCGGGGATCATCGAGGCATCAGCCCTGGCCACGTTGCCGTTTCTCAGTGAAAAGAGTCAGACTTACTACACTTGGTTTCTCGTCGGCTTTCCGTTCTTTCTTACCGCCCTGTTCTTTCTGACGCTGAACTTCAACTACAAGTCGTTTTACAAACCCGATCCCGCCGAGCCCCGCGCTGCGCTTGAACCGGTGTTACAGCCGCACCCGCCGCAGGCAGTCACCATGATCTTTTCCGGGCCTGATGCACAGGCGCGCCTGCAGCAAGAGGTGCTGCAGGCGGTTACCCAAGTGCATCCGGCAGACAGGCATTGGCGTTTTCATCACGAGGAGTTACAGCGCATCGTGCTGCTGTCGATCGTCTGCCAAGCCCCAGGCTATCGCCGTGAACGTTGACCAGCAGCGGCGTGACGCGCACAAAAAACCCCGGCGGCTGCCAGGGTTTTTGATGTCTGCGCGCCAGGCGCTTCACGACATTGCCTGCGTGGCGATCAGAGCATGCCACGGCCTTTGTTGGCAGCGATGCGCATGCGCAGGGCATTGAGCTTGATGAAGCCCGCAGCATCGGCCTGGTTGTAGGCGCCGCCGTCTTCCTCGAAGGTCGCGATGTTGGCATCGAACAGCGAGTCGTCGGACTTGCGGCCGACCACGACAACGTTGCCCTTGTACAGCTTCAGGCGAACCACGCCATTCACGTTGACCTGCGAAGCGTCGATCATCTGCTGCAGCATCAGGCGCTCGGGGCTCCACCAGTAACCGGTGTAGATCAGGCTGGCGTACTTGGGCATCAGCTCGTCTTTGAGGTGAGCGACTTCACGGTCCAGGGTGATCGACTCGATGGCACGGTGTGCCTTGAGCATGATGGTACCGCCAGGGGTTTCGTAGCAGCCGCGCGACTTCATGCCCACGTAGCGGTTTTCAACGATGTCCAGGCGCCCGATACCGTTGGCACCACCGATGCGGTTCAGTTCGGCAAGCACGGTGGCCGGGGTCATGTCGACGCCGTCGATGGCGACGATATCGCCGTTGCGGTAGGTCAGCTCGATGTAGGTGGCCAGGTCAGGGGCGTTTTCTGGCGAAACGCTCCAACGCCACATGTCTTCTTCGTGCTCGGTCCAGGTGTCTTCCAGTACACCGCCCTCGTAGGAGATGTGCAGCAGGTTGGCGTCCATCGAGTACGGCGACTTCTTCTTGCCGTGACGCTCGATCGGAATCCCATGCTTTTCGGCATAGTCCATCAGCTTCTCGCGCGACAACAGGTCCCATTCGCGCCACGGGGCGATGACCTTGACGCCAGGCTTGAGGGCATAGGCACCCAGCTCGAAGCGAACCTGGTCGTTACCTTTACCGGTAGCACCGTGGGAAATGGCATCGGCGCCAGTTTCGTTGGCGATCTCGATCAGACGCTTGGCGATCAGCGGGCGGGCGATGGAAGTACCCAGCAGGTACTCGCCTTCGTAGACGGTGTTGGCGCGGAACATCGGGAAGACGAAATCACGCACGAATTCTTCACGCAGGTCGTCGATGTAGATCTCTTTGACGCCCATTGCCTGCGCTTTGGCGCGTGCCGGCTCGACTTCCTCACCCTGACCCAGGTCAGCGGTGAACGTCACCACTTCGCAGTCATAGGTATCCTGCAGCCACTTGAGAATCACCGAAGTATCAAGGCCGCCGGAATACGCCAGTACGACCTTTTTTACGTCCGCCATGCCATCACTCCACGGGGTTGTACGGAAAGCGGCCGATTCTACCGGCGTTGCCGATAAATTTACAGAGGCGCGACAGCTTCTGACGACAAAGCGACAAGAACTTTCTGCGTGGCGACGCCAGTGGGCGCAGGCACGCTTACAGCTGCTTGGGTGGCGCCGCCACGTCAGGCGCGACCGCCGGCTTGGGTGGTGCTGCCACTCGGTCCAGCTCGATGTTCACCCGGCGATTGCGCGCCCGGTTGGCTGCGCTGTTGTTCTTCACCAGCGGGTAGCGCTCACCGTGGAAGCGCACGACGATCTGCTCTTCAGGCACACCATGGGCCTTGAAGTAATCGGCCACCGCCAGTGCCCGACGCCGTGAAGTGTCACGGTTGGTGAGGCGATTGCCACTGTTGTCCGAATGGCCATTGAGTTCGATGTGATTGACCGTCGGATCAGCCTTGAGGTAGTCCAGAATGACGTCCAGGCGCGCCCGCGCGTTGGCGTCCAGCTCCAACCCGCCGCCCGGGAAGCCGACCTGGGTCTGGCGCACCTGGTCATAATTCATCGCCAGCATCTTGCTCGCACAAACCTGGTAATCGCCATAGGCCTTGGCGAAACTCACCGGCAGTACCCGCACCTCCATGGCCCGCCCGCCTTCGCCGGTGTAATTGCGCACCACCGTGCTGCGGCCATCGAGCAAGCCGTTGATCAGGCGGCTGGCCTGGCTTTGCGAAGAGCTGAACAGCACACCACTGCGGGCCATGCGTACCGCGCCCAGGTTGACGTCGCCACGCCCTGGTTGCCAGGGGGCGGCGGCGGCGAGCAGGGTTGCAGCGCCCGCGCCCAGCACATTGCTGTCCGAACGCAGCCTGAACACTGGCTGCTCACCGGCCTTGCGCACGAACTCGCCACTGCCGAAACCGTCGATCGGCTGAATCAGGCGGCATTCGAACTGATCACCCTCGACCTTCCAGGCGACATTCTCCACGCGGGTCTGGAAGGTCAATGCACCGGCCGGCAGGCTGGCGACAAGGGTCAACAGGGCTAGGTAACGCTGGCGCACGGGCGGCTCCACAAATTCTGACTGCTACAGGCAGGCTATCGGACGCTTGGCTGAAAACTTGATAGCCGTGCTCGGACCGGGGTTTTCCGGTAGCATTGGCGCCTGAGTTCGACCCGCCTGGAATCCCCAATGTCCGATCGCCTGACCCTCCTGCGTCCCGACGACTGGCACATCCATCTGCGCGATGGTGCCGTCCTGCCTCATACCGTTGGTGATGTGGCGCGTACTTTCGCCCGTGCCATCATCATGCCCAACCTGGTTCCGCCGGTGCGCACTGCCGTCGAAGCTGGCGCCTATCGCGAGCGGATCCTGGCCGCTCGCCCGGCCGGCAGCCGCTTCGAACCGTTGATGGTGCTGTACCTCACCGACCGCACCAGCCCCGAAGACATCCGTGCGGCCAAGGCCAGCGGTATCGTCTACGCCGCCAAGCTGTACCCGGCCGGTGCCACGACCAACTCCGATTCGGGCGTGACCAGCATCGACAACATCTTCCCGGCCATCGAGGCACTGGCCGAGGTGGGCATGCCGTTGCTGGTCCACGGTGAAGTGACGCGCAGCGAGATCGACGTATTCGACCGCGAAAAGCGCTTCATCGATGAGCACATGCGCCGCCTGGTCGAGCGCTTCCCGACCTTGAAAGTGGTGTTCGAGCACATCACCACCGGCGATGCCGCGCAGTTCGTCAGCGAAGCCTCGGCCAACGTTGGCGCTACCATCACTGCCCAGCACCTGCTGTACAACCGCAACCACATGCTGGTGGGCGGTATTCGGCCGCATTTCTATTGCCTGCCGATCCTCAAGCGCAACACCCACCAGGTGGCACTGCTCGACGCAGCCACCAGCGGCAACCCGAAGTTCTTCCTCGGCACCGATTCGGCACCGCACGCCCGTCATGCCAAGGAAGCGGCCTGCGGGTGCGCTGGCTGCTACACCGCTTACGCTGCGATCGAGATGTACGCCGAGGCATTCGAGCAGCGCAATGCCCTGGACAAACTCGAAGGCTTCGCCAGCCTGCACGGGCCGGCTTTCTATGGCCTGGCGGCGAACACCGACACCATCACCCTGGTACGCGAAGAGTGGACCGCTCCAGACAGCCTGCCGTTCGGCGAGCAGACCGTGATTCCGCTGCGCGCCGGTGAGACGTTGCGCTGGCGCCTGCTGGAGGACAACGCGTGAGCGAAGACCATTACGAAGACGACCAGGACAGCCTGGGCGGCGGCTCGCGTCACCCGATGGCCGAGCGCTTCCGTGGCTATCTGCCGGTGGTGGTGGATGTCGAGACCGGCGGCTTCAACAGCGCCACCGATGCCTTGCTGGAAATCGCCGCTGTCACCATCGGCATGGACGAGAAGGGCTTCCTGTTCCCCGAGCATACGTATTTCTATCGCGTGGAGCCGTTCGAAGGGGCCAATGTCG
This sequence comes from Pseudomonas sp. SMSB3, assembly GCF_052041965.1. Taxonomy (NCBI): domain Bacteria; kingdom Pseudomonadati; phylum Pseudomonadota; class Gammaproteobacteria; order Pseudomonadales; family Pseudomonadaceae; genus Pseudomonas; species Pseudomonas sp. SMSB3. The sequence goes on from NZ_JBKGGV010000013.1 coordinate 57,665, forward strand.
AGCCCGCTGCGCTGGAGTTCACCGGCATCAAGCTCGATCACCCGCTGCGCATGGCCGTGAGCGAAGAAAGTGCGCTGACCGACATCTTCCGTGGTGTGCGCAAGGCGCTGAAGGCCAACGGTTGCAAGCGGGCGATCCTGGTCGGGCACAATAGCAGCTTCGATCTGGGCTTTCTCAATGCGGCAGTCAACCGCAACGATATCAAGCGTAACCCTTTCCACCCGTTCTCCAGCTTCGACACCGCCACCCTGGCGGGCCTGGCATACGGCCAGACGGTCCTGGCACGCGCCTGCCAGAGCGCCGACATCGATTTCGACGGACGCGAAGCACACTCGGCGCGCTATGACACCGAAAAAACCGCCGAGCTGTTCTGCGGCATCGTCAACCGCTGGAAAGAAATGGGCGGCTGGAGTTATTGAGCGGCAAGCTGCAAGGCCAAGCGAGTAGCGAGTAGCTTCGCAAAAAAAACCGGCCACGAAGGCCGGTTTTTTTTGGGGGTCCGGAAGCTTAGAGCTTGCCAGCGTTCTCGCTCAGGTAGGCGGCAACGCCTTCTGGCGAAGCGCTCATGCCTTTGTCGCCTTTCTTCCAGTTGGCAGGGCAGACTTCGCCGTGCTCTTCGTGGAATTGCAGGGCGTCGACCAGGCGCAGCAACTCGTCCATGTTACGGCCCAGCGGCAGGTCGTTGATGATCTGCGAACGGACCACACCGTTGGTGTCGATCAGGAAGGCGCCACGGAAGGCCACGCCGCCTTCGGACTCAACGTCGTAGGCCTTGCAGATTTCGTGGGTCATGTCGGCAGCCAGGGTGTACTTGACCTGGCCGATGCCGCCGTTGTTGACCGGGGTGTTGCGCCAGGCGTTGTGGGTGAAGTGCGAGTCGATCGAAACGCCGATCACTTCCACGTTACGCGCCTGGAAGTCAGGAATGCGGTTGTCCAGCGCGATCAGCTCGGACGGGCAGACGAAGGTGAAGTCCAGCGGGTAGAAGAACACCAGGCCGTACTTGCCCTTGATGGCCGAGGCCAGGTTGAAGCTGTCGACGATCTCGCCATTGCCCAGCACAGCTGGGACGGTGAAGTCGGGGGCTTGTTTGCCAACGAGTACGCTCATTGTTATCTCCTGATGAGGGTGAGAAACCGTTTGCCGGGCCAAGGCAGCTTGCCCGACTTCCAACAAAGGCTGACCATCATACACGGCTTGGCATGACAGGCCGAATGCAACCGTCGGTCGCCCGTCGAGGGGATTACCAGAAACCACTTTGACAAGCATTCTCATTAACATTAAGCTCCAACCCATCGACTCAACCAGCGATGGTCAGCCCTATGTATGTGTGTCTTTGTGTAGGCGTCACCGACGGCCAGATCCGCGAAGCAATCTATGAAGGATGCTGCAGCTACAAGGAAGTCCGTACGGCGACCAATGTCGCCAGCCAGTGTGGCAAATGCGCCTGCCTGGCCAAGCAGGTGGTACGCGAAACGCTCACCGAGCTGCAAGTCAGCCAGCAAGCCGCCCTGCCCTACCCCGTGGAATTTACCACTGCGTAATTCAACCGAATTCAAAGAACCGGACCTCGCGTCCGGTTTTTTTATGCCCGCATATCAATAAGTTAGGCCTTTAACGCGGTTCACAAACATTCTTATTCCTATTAATTTTCACTTAACTTTCAATAACTTAGGTTTGACAGTCGTGAGCACCAGGCTCAGACTCTGCGCTATCGGCACACTTCTACAGGGCAGGAACCCGGCATGAAAGGCGACATCAGCGTCATCCAGCATCTCAACAAGATCCTCGGAAACGAGCTGGTCGCGATCAACCAGTATTTCCTGCACGCCCGCATGTACGAAGATTGGGGCCTGAACAAGCTCGGCAAGCACGAGTACAAGGAATCCATCGACGAGATGAAACACGCTGACAAGTTGATCAAGCGTATTCTCTTCCTCGAAGGTATTCCTAACGTTCAGGACCTGGGTAAGCTGCTGATCGGCGAGCACACCAAAGAGATGCTCGAGTGCGATCTCAAAATCGAGCAGAAAGGCCTGATCGACCTCAAGGCTGCCATCGCCCATTGCGAAACTGCAGGCGACTTCGGCTCGCGAGACATGCTCGAAGACATTCTCGAATCCGAAGAAGAACACATCGATTGGCTGGAAACCCAGCTGGGCCTGATCGACAAGATCGGCATCGAGAACTACCTGCAATCGCAGATGGGCGAAGAGTAAATCTGGCGCCCATAAAAAAACCCGCTCGATGCGGGTTTTTTTATGCCTGCCTGTTTATCAGGCTTCGGAAGCCTTGGCCTTGGCAGCAGCCTCTTTGATCAGGGTTTGCAACTCACCCTTCTCGAACATTTCCAACATGATGTCGCTGCCGCCGACCAGCTCACCACCGACCCACAATTGCGGGAACGTTGGCCAGTTGGCGTACTTGGGCAGGTTGGCGCGGATTTCCGGGTTCTGCAGGATGTCGACGTAGGCGAACTTTTCGCCGCAACCCATCACAGCCTGCGAGGCGCGCGCGGAGAAGCCACACTGTGGGGCATTCGGCGAGCCTTTCATGTAAAGCAGAATGGTGTTGTTGGCAATCTGCTCTTTGATCGTTTCGATGATATCCATGTAGCACCTCGGCTGAACTTTCCGACGCGATCGTCGGCACGGTGACGCATTGTATCGGAAAGCCGAGCAGCGTGCTCGGCCTTGCCGATGCTCAAGCGGCGCTGACCTGCACCGGCACGCCATTGAGCGCAGCGTTGCCGGACACCGCGTCGCGCAGGCGCTCGTCGGTCAAGTCGTTGGCACTGACCCCAGCGTGGGCCTGGGCAACCTGCATCTGCACGCCTTGGCGGGTGTGGCCGAAGCCATGGGGCAGACTGACCACGCCGGGCATCATGTCGTCACAGGCCTGCACCTGGACCTCCACTTCGCCCGTGCGCGAGCGAATGCGCACGCGCTGGCCATCGTGCAACTGGCGCTGCTGCAGGTCGTGCGGGTGCATCAGCAGTTGATGGCGCGGCTTGCCTTTGACCAGGCGCTGAAAATTATGCATCCACGAATTGTTGCTGCGCACATGCCGACGCCCGATCAACAGCAGCTCGTCTGAGGATGGCGGCGCCAGTTGCGCCAGGCGCTGCAGGTCGTCAATCAGCACCTGCGGCGCCGCCTCGACGGTCTTGCTCGAGGTGGCCAGGCGCGCACCGAGGTTACTGCGCAGCGGCCCCAGATCGAGCCCATGGGGATGCTGGTCAAGGGTCTGCAACGACAGGTTCCACGGGCTGGCCTCGCCATAGCGACCTTTACGCAGGGCCAGGTCGATCATCTGCGCCGGTGACCAGGTGTTCTTCAGCTCGACCTCGGCAAGCCTGGCATAGGCCTGCGCCAGGCCGACGAAAATTTCCCAGTCGTGCAACGCGCCCTCGGGCTTGGCCAGAATGGCTCGGTTGAAACGCGTCACGTTGCGCACCGCCAGCAGGTTGAAAGTGCTGTCGTAATGATCGTTTTCCAATGCCGAGGTCGACGGCAGGATAAGGTCTGCGTGGCGTGTCGTCTCGTTGATGTACAGGTCGATGCTGAGCATGAACTCAAGCCCTTCCAACGCGGTATCCAACTGCCGGCCGTTGGGGGTGGACAGCACCGGGTTACCGGCGACCGTGACCAAGGACCGTACCTGGCCGTCGCCTGGGGTGAGCAGTTCTTCGGCCAGCGCCGCCACCGGCAGCTCACCGCCATACTCGGGCAAGGCTGACACGCGGCTCTGCCACACATTGAAATGGCCACCGGAGGTGCTCGCCACCAGATCCACCGCAGGCTCGGTGCACAGTGCGCCACCCTCGCGATCCAGGTGGCCGGTCACCAGGTTGATCAGTTGTATCAACCAGTGGCACAGGCTGCCGAACGCCTGGGTAGAAACGCCCATGCGGCCATAGCAGACCGCGCTCTGGGCGGCAGCGAAGTCGCGGGCCAGCTGGCGAATCCTCGCCGCCTCGATGCCACAGTGAACGCTCATCGCCTCGGCGCTGAACGGCGCGATCGCTTCACGCACCTGCTGGAGCCCAGTGACCGGCAGGTGCGAGCCACGGGCAAGGTCTTCTTCGAACAGGGTATTGAGCAGGCCGGCCAGCAGCGCCGCATCGCCGCCTGGGCGGATGAACAGATGGTCATCGGCCAGGTTGGCGGTTTCGCTGCGCCGCGGGTCGACCACCACCAGGCGGCCTCCGCGCGCGCGCAGGGCCTTCAGGCGCTTTTCCACATCCGGCACGGTCATGATGCTGCCATTGGAGGCCAGCGGGTTGCCGCCCAGAATCAGCATGAATTGGGTATGGTCGATGTCCGGGATCGGCAGGAGCAGACCATGGCCGTACATCAGGTGGCTGATCAGGTGCTGCGGCAGCTGATCCACGGAGGTAGCGGAAAAGCGATTGCGGGTTTTCAGCAGGCCCAGAAAGTAATTGCTGTGCGTCATCAAGCCATAGTTGTGCACGCTGGGGTTGCCCTGGTACACCGCCACGGCATTGCGCCCATGGGCCTGCTGAACCGCCCACAGACGCTCGGCGGCCAGGCTGAACGCCTCTTCCCAACTGATCGCCTGCCACTGCTCGCCAATGCGCCGGTGCGGTTGACGAAGGCGGTCCGGGTCGTTCTGGATATCTTGCAAGGCCACCGCTTTGGGGCAGATGTGCCCGCGGCTGAACGGATCCAGGGGGTCGCCTTTGATCGAGCCGATCACCGCGTGCCCATTGGGTTCATGGCTGACTTCGATGTTCAGCCCGCAGATCGCTTCGCACAGGTGACAGGCACGGTGATGCAGGGTCTTGGTCATGGCCGCCTCTGCCTTGTTGTGATTATGGGGTTAGCGAGACTCGACTATGCCGCGCAGGCTCATCGTCGACCAGCGGGCTTTGCGCCATGAATTGCGCGACATCAGGCAGACGATTCACGACAGCGGTTTGCAAAGTGCCCAGCAGGCCGTGTACAACCTGCTGTAGCAAATAAAAAACGGCTCGGACACCAGGGTCACGATACCCGGGGCCGTCGCCTCAATACGCGGCCGCTGTTTCCCCTCTTGGTTTCAGGCGACATTTAAATATAGTATTGCGCCTTTCCCCATTTCGTCCGCTCCGTGCGGCTTACGCCGCAGGTCACCCCCGTTGTTAAAAATAAACCTACGGTCGACCTGCATACTGTTGCAGATAAGGTAGTCAATATGAGCGCTAGGCACTTTCTCTCCCTGCTGGATTTCACCCCCGACGAACTGCTCGGGGTGATCCGCCGAGGCATCGAGCTGAAGGACCTGCGCAAGCGAGGCGTGCTGTTCGAGCCGCTGAAGAACCGCGTATTGGGCATGATTTTCGAGAAATCCTCGACCCGTACCCGTGTATCGTTCGAAGCCGGGATGATCCAGCTCGGGGGCCAGGCCATCTTCCTCTCGCCACGCGACACCCAACTGGGCCGCGGCGAGCCGATCGGCGACAGCGCCATCGTCTTGTCGAGCATGCTCGACGTGGTGATGATCCGCACCCACGCCCACAGCACCTTGACCGAATTTGCCGCCAAATCGCGCGTGCCAGTGATCAACGCGCTGTCCGACGAATCGCACCCCTGCCAACTGCTGGCCGACATGCAGACCTTCCTGGAACATCGCGGCGCCATCCAGGGCAAGACCGTGGCCTGGATCGGCGACGGCTTCAACATGTGCAATTCCTACATCGAGGCGGCCAAGCAGTTCGATTTCCAGCTGCGCATCGCCTGCCCGGAAGGTTATGAACCCGATCCGCGCTTCATGGCCCTGGGCGGCGATCACGTGCAAATCGTGCGCGACCCCCAGCAAGCAGTGCGGGGCGCGCACCTGGTGACCACGGATGTCTGGACTTCCATGGGTCAGGAAGAGGAAACTGCACGGCGGCTAAAGCATTTTGCGCCTTACCAGGTCACCCGTGCCCTGCTCGACCTGGCGGCACCCGACGCCTTGTTCATGCATTGCCTGCCCGCCCACCGAGGTGAGGAAATCAGCCATGACCTGCTCGACGACCCACGTTCGGTCGCCTGGGACCAGGCTGAAAACCGCTTGCATGCGCAGAAGGCCCTTCTCGAATTTCTTGTCGAACCGGCTTACCACCACGCATGAGTTCCCTACTGCTGAATCTGCGCAACCTCGCCTGTGGCTACGGCGAGCAGCGCATCGTCCAGAACCTCAACCTGCACCTCAATGCAGGCGACATCGGTTGCCTGCTGGGTTCCTCAGGCTGCGGCAAGACCACCACCCTGCGCGCCATCGCAGGCTTCGAGCCGGTGCACGAAGGGGAAATCCAGCTGGCCGGCGAGGTGATCTCGCGGGCCGGCTTCACCCTGGCGCCGGAGAAGCGCCGCATCGGCATGGTGTTTCAGGACTACGCCCTGTTTCCTCACCTGACCGTGGCGCAGAACATCGCGTTCGGCATCGCCAAGCATCCGCGCCAGGCCCAGGTGATCGAAGAAATGCTCGCGCTGGTCAAGCTCGGCGGCTTGGGCGGGCGCTACCCGCATGAGCTGTCCGGGGGTCAGCAACAGCGGGTGGCATTGGCGCGGGCGTTGGCCCCAGAGCCTCAGTTGCTGCTGCTGGACGAGCCGTTTTCCAACCTCGACGTAGAACTGCGCCGACGCTTGAGCCATGAGGTCCGCGACATCCTCAAGAGCCGCGGGACCAGCGCCATTCTGGTTACCCACGATCAGGAAGAAGCGTTCGCCGTCAGCGATCACGTCGGCGTCTTCAAGGAAGGTCGCCTGGAACAGTGGGATACGCCCTACAACCTTTATCACGAGCCGCAGACACCCTTCGTGGCCAGCTTCATCGGCCAGGGCTACTTCATCCGAGGCCAGATGAGCAGCCATGAAGCGGTAATGACCGAACTCGGCGAACTGCGCGGCAATCGCGCCTACATCATGGCGCCCGGCAGCGCGGTCGACGTCCTGCTACGCCCGGATGACATCATCCACGCCCCGGGCAGCGCGCTGCAGGCGAGCATCATCGACAAAAGCTTCCTGGGTGCATCGACGTTGTACCGTCTGCAGCTGCCAACGGGCAGTCAGCTCGAAGCGATCTTCCCCAGCCACGTCGACCATCAGCTGGGCGATGCGGTAGGCATTGCGGTCAAGGCAGACCATCTGGTGCTGTTCGCAGCGCCCGGCAGCGTGGCGGCGCAACTGCCGCGCCTGGATGGTGTACGCCGCTACAGCTCGGCGACGTGAAACCACCCCTAGGGGCCGGCGCTCGGCCCCTGCTGCTCTGCTCAGACCTTGCCGATAGCGGCGAATGTGCCTTGGGTATGTTCGGCAAGCACCGCAGCGGCCAGCTCCACCTCGAGTCCGCGCCGGCCAGCGCTGACATGAATGGTTGCAAAACCTTGCGCAGAGTCGTCGATGAACGTGCGCAAGCGCTTTTTCTGCCCTAGTGGGCTGATTCCTCCTACAAGATAACCGGTCGAGCGCTGCGCAACAGCCGGGTCGGCCATTTCGCACTTCTTGACGCCGGCCGCATGGGCCAGCGCCTTCAGGTCCAGGGTACCGACCACTGGCACCACCGCGACCAGCAATTCGCCTTTCTCGCTGCTCGCCAGCAAGGTCTTGTACACCTGCTGGGGGTCGAGCCCGAGCTTCTCCGCCGCCTCCAGTCCGTAGGACGCCGACTTGGGATCGTGCTGATAGCTGTGCACGCGGTGTGCGGCGCGGTGTTTTTTCAACAGGTCGAGTGCGGGGGTCATGCCTGGCTCCGATGCTGACGGCTCGGCGCTACTGTAGGGCATCTGCACCACAGCAGCCAGCGGCGCGCCCCGTCAGAGCCTCTAGCACGCGGATCAGGCCTGCATAAAGGCGCTCAAAACGTGACTGACCGTTCACTTTCGACCTTTGACATCAGCGTTTCTTGTCTATATTTTTTCGTTTCTGAAGAAACGGTGCCCTTTTAAGGTGCACGTCATCTACCCGCCGCCTGTCAATGGGGATCGACATCCGGCTTTGCTGTCGAGCGCTCTGCGCCTCACAACAAAAACAACGAGGTCATACATGACGACTGCTCTACGTGAACCCACGCTGTCCAGCCAATGTCTGGCAGAATTTCTCGGCACCGCATTGCTCATCTTCTTCGGCACCGGTTGCGTCGCCGCGCTCAAGGTCGCAGGCGCAAGCTTTGGCCTGTGGGAGATCAGCATCATCTGGGGTGTCGGCGTGAGCATGGCCATCTACCTCACGGCGGGTATTTCCGGTGCGCACCTGAACCCTGCTGTGAGCATCGCCCTGACCCTGTTCGCCGGCTTCGACAAACGCAAGCTGCCACTGTACGTGCTCGCCCAGATCGCCGGCGCCTTCTGCGGCGCGGCGCTGGTGTACACGCTGTACAGCAACCTGTTCTTCGATTTCGAACAAGCCCACGCCATGCTGCGTGGCAGCGCCGACAGCCTCGAGCTGGCGTCGGTGTTCTCGACCTACCCGCACCCGGCCTTGTCCACTGGCCAGGCCTTTCTCGTCGAAGTGGTGATCACCGCCATTCTGATGGCGGTGATCATGGCCCTGACCGACGACAACAACGGCCTGCCGCGTGGCCCGATGGCGCCACTGCTGATCGGCCTGCTGATTGCGGTGATCGGCAGCGCCATGGGTCCACTGACCGGCTTTGCAATGAATCCGGCCCGCGACTTCGGGCCAAAATTGATGACCTTCCTGGCTGGCTGGGGCGAAATCGCCTTCACTGGCGGTCGGGATATTCCGTATTTCCTGGTTCCGCTGTTCGCTCCGATCCTTGGCGCTTGCCTGGGCGCTGCGAGCTATCGCGGCTTGATCGCGCGCAACCTACCGGCTGCGCCCGGCGCGGCCGAAGAGACAAACGACCATCGCCAGGGCGATACTCAAGTCAACTGATGACGGCGCCCTGACCTCCTCTTTATGCAAGGCCTACGACCATGACAGACACCCAGGATAAGAACTACATCATCGCCCTGGACCAGGGCACTACCAGCTCGCGGGCGATCATTTTCGACCGCGACGCCAACGTGGTTGGCACCTCGCAGCGCGAGTTCGCCCAACACTATCCGCAGGCTGGCTGGGTCGAACACGACCCGATGGAGATCTTCGCCACACAGAGCGCGACCATGGTCGAAGCCTTGGCGCAGGCCGGCATCAGCCACGCCCAGGTCGCCGCACTGGGGATCACCAACCAGCGTGAAACCACGGTGGTCTGGGACAAGGAAACCGGCCGCCCGGTGTACAACGCCATCGTCTGGCAGTGCCGCCGCAGCACCGAGATCTGCGCCCAGCTCAAGCGCGATGGGCACGAAGGCTATATTCGCGAGACCACCGGCCTGGTCACCGACCCGTATTTCTCGGGCACCAAGCTCAAGTGGATACTGGACAACGTAGAAGGCGCCCGCGAGCGCGCCGAGCGTGGCGAGCTGCTGTTCGGTACCGTCGATAGCTGGCTGATCTGGAAATTCTCCGGCGGCAAGGTGCATGTCACCGACTACACCAATGCCTCGCGCACGCTGATGTTCAACATCCACAGCCTGCAGTGGGACGACAAGCTGCTGGAGATTCTCGGCATCCCACGGCAGATGTTGCCCGAGGTGCGTTCGTCCTCGGAAGTCTACGGTCACACCAAGAGCGGTATCGCCATCGCCGGTATCGCCGGCGATCAGCAATCGGCGCTGTTCGGACAGATGTGTGTGGAGCCTGGCCAGGCCAAGAATACCTATGGCACTGGCTGCTTCCTGCTGATGAACACCGGTGACAAGGCTGTAACGTCGTCCCACGGGCTGCTGACCACCATCGCCTGCGGCCCGCGGGGCGAAGTGGCCTACGCCCTGGAGGGCGCGGTGTTCAATGGCGGCTCGACCGTGCAGTGGCTGCGCGACGAGCTCAAGATCGTCAACGACGCGCTGGATACCGAATATTTCGCCAGCAAGGTCAAGGACAGCAACGGCGTGTACCTGGTGCCGGCGTTCACCGGACTCGGCGCGCCCTATTGGGACCCCTATGCGCGCGGTGCGCTGTTCGGCCTGACCCGCGGCGTCAAGGTCGATCACATCATCCGTGCGGCCCTGGAATCGATCGCCTATCAAACCCGCGATGTGCTCGATGCCATGCAGCAGGACTGTGGCCAGCGCTTGTCGGAATTGCGCGTGGATGGGGGCGCGGTCGCCAACAACTTCCTCATGCAGTTCCAGGCCGACATCCTCGGCACCTGTGTCGAGCGCCCGAAAATGCGCGAAACAACCGCCCTTGGCGCTGCTTACCTGGCCGGGCTTGCCTGCGGCTTCTGGAGCGGCCTGGACGAATTGCGCGACAAGGCCATCATCGAGCGCGAGTTCAGCCCGCAACTGGACCCGGCCCAACAGGAAAAACTCTACGCAGGCTGGAAAAAAGCCGTCGAGCGTACCCGTGACTGGGAAGATCACGAGGCGTGATCGCCGCTGGGGCCGCACTGCGGCCCCCATGGCGCACTGGCCGTCATCCCTTTCCTACGGCATCATTGCAGCATTTGTCCGGCAGCCCCTAAGGACCGCCCATGAATCTGCCCCCCCGCCAACAACAAATCCTCGAACTGGTGCGCGAACGCGGCTACGTCAGTATCGAGGAAATGGCGCAGTTGTTTGTCGTCACTCCGCAAACCATTCGCCGCGACATCAACCAACTGGCCGAGCTCAACTTGCTGCGCCGCTACCATGGTGGTGCGGCCTACGATTCGAGCATCGAGAACACCGCCTATGCCATGCGCGCCGATCAGATGCGTGACGAGAAGCAGCGCATCGCCGATGCGGTGGCACAGCAGATTCCGGACCATGCCTCGCTGTTCATCAACATCGGTACCACCACCGAGTCCATCGCTCGGGCGCTGCTCAGTCACAGTCAGTTGAAGGTCATCACCAACAACCTGCACGTGGCGGCAATCCTGGCCGCCAAGGATGATTTCGAAGTACTGGTCGCCGGCGGCACGGTGCGCCGCGATGGCGGCGTGGTGGGCCAGGCCAGTGTCGATTTCATCAATCAATTCAAGGTGGACTTCGCCCTGGTCGGGATCAGCGGCATCGACGAAGACGGCAGCTTGCTGGACTTCGATTATCAGGAAGTGCGGGTGTCGCAGGCCATCATCGCCAATGCGCGGCAAGTGATCCTGGCCGCAGACTCGAGCAAGTTCGGACGCAATGCCATGGTCAGACTCGGCTCGATCAGCCTGGTGGACTGCCTGGTGACCGATCAGGCGCCCAGTGTGGAACTGGGTCAGCTTCTCGATCAACACAAGATACGCCTCGAGGTCGTCTAACCCGGGGCGGCGACTGCTGCTATTTTCACAAATGTTCATTTAAGCGTCATTCAATCAGTTTTTTCTATGAGGACTGACTGGCGACCCGCGTCTTGTTGCGCTAGTATTTTCGGAAACGAACATTAATGTTCATATTCGATGTGAACAGCCCAGGAGGCCTTGCCCGTGACCGAGTCCGTTTCGCCCCAGCTCCCCTCAAGCGAATGCTTTGACGTTGCCGTGATCGGCGGCGGCATCAACGGTGTGGGCATCGCTGCCGATGCGGCCGGGCGTGGCCTGAAGGTATTTCTTTGCGAAAAGGACGACCTGGCCCAGCACACCTCCTCGGCCAGCAGCAAACTGATTCATGGCGGCTTGCGCTATCTCGAGCATTACGAGTTTCGTCTGGTGCGCGAGGCGCTGGCCGAGCGCGAAGTGCTGCTGGCCAAGGCCCCGCATATCGTCAAGCCGATGCGCTTCGTGCTGCCCCACCGTCCGCATCTGCGGCCAGCCTGGATGATCCGCGCAGGGCTGTTCCTCTACGATCACCTGGGCAAGCGCAAGCGCCTGGGCGCGTCGCGCAGCCTGCGCTTCGGGCCAGGCTATCCACTCAAGCCGACGATCACCCGCGGTTTCGAATACGCCGATTGCGCAGTCGACGACGCCCGCCTGGTGGTGCTGAACGCCATGGCTGCACGCGAGCATGGCGCGCACATCCTCACCCGCACTCGCTGCCTGCGTGCCGAACGTGTCGATGGCCTGTGGCAGGTTGATCTGCAGCACGCCGATGGCAGCCTGCAGACCATCCAGGCTCGGGCGCTGGTCAATGCGGCAGGCCCGTGGGTCGCCAGCTTCATCAAGGACGACCTCAAGCTCGATGCGCCGTACGGCATTCGCCTGATCCAGGGCAGCCATCTGATCGTGCCGCGCCTGTACGAAGGTGAACATGCCTACATCCTGCAGAACGAAGATCAGCGTATCGTCTTCTGCATTCCCTACCTGGAGCGTTTCACCCTGATCGGCACCACCGACCGTGAATACACCGGCGACCCGGCCAAGGTGGCGATCACCGAGCAGGAAACCGACTATGTGCTGAAGGTGGTCAACGATCACTTCAATCATCAGCTAAGCCGCGACGACATCCTGCACACATACTCCGGTGTGCGTCCGCTGTGCAACGACGAGTCGGACAACCCTTCGGCGGTGACTCGCGATTACACCCTCGCCCTGTCGGCAAGCGCGGGCCAGGCCCCGCTGCTGTCGGTCTTCGGCGGCAAGCTCACCACCTACCGCAAGCTCGCCGAATCGGCGATGGCTGAACTCAAGCCGTTCTTTACCCAGATGCGCGGCAGCTGGACCGCCACTGCACCCTTGCCAGGTGGCGAGAACATGAGCACCGCGCACGCATTGGTCGAGCGCCTGATGACCGCGTACAGCTGGCTGGCGCAAGACATTGCCAAACGCTGGGCCGTGACCTACGGCGACCGCGTCTGGCGCCTGCTTGAAGGCGTTCAAGGTCCGGACGATCTCGGCACGGCCATCGGCGGTGGCCTGTTCAGCCGCGAGGTGGATTACCTGTGCCGTGAGGAATGGGCCCGCGACGCCGATGACATCCTGTGGCGCCGCACCAAGCTGGGCTTGTTCACCACCGCCAGCGAGCAGCAGGCGCTACGTGATTACCTCAAGCAGATGCCTGCACTGCGCGCTGCCTGAACAATGGCGGCCCGTCGTCAGCCAAGGCCGCCTGTCGCTTCAGGGGTTGAGCCGCTGATATAACTCAGCGGCCAATGTCCTGAGCAGTTTGCGCTCTGCAGCCTGGTACTCGTGCATGTAGCCTATGCTGCGCTGGTTGAATAGCCACTCGTCTATGGTGCCGTTCTCCAATTCCTTTTCACTCGCTTCCAACAAGGTCAGGGACTGCGCATTCACCTGAGCGAAACGCTCGGCGTAGTGTTCGCGTGCGTAGGCCTCCCAGAACGGCCGCTGTGCAAGCGATGTAATCAGCGCTTGTGGCGATTCGGCCGCCAGCACCTGCTCCTGGGCGGCGATCAGGTCCCGCGTGGTGACGTGGGCGAAGGCCTCGTAATGCATGGTTTCGGCTTCAATGGGCAAATCCAGGGCGCTTGCCAGTTTCACCCGGTAGAACAACTGCACTTCGATTTCATCGATATGCGGGTTATTCGCAGCACGCATCTGGTCGATGTGCCGCATCGCGATTCGATCCACCTCATCGAGGCGATACAGGCCGCGTGCCAACGCCATGAGCTTGCCGGGCACCGCCGCAGGAGGCAGGTTACTGGTGTACTTTTCCGCCTGTACCGCCACTTCCATCTGGCCCAGCAACAGCAACAAGCGGTCTTCGCAGGTGCGGGTGCCAGAGGCTTGGAGGAACAGGCGCTCGCGCACGCTTTCATGCTCCGCGCACGCCTTGAGTATGCGCCAGATTCGTGCGCGGTAATGCCCGGGGTGTTCACTGAAGTCGTCGCCGCGGGCAAAGTCGGCGAGAAACAGAAACAGGCCAGATGAGCCTTGCTCGGCGTGCAACGCGTGCCACCATGTGCGGCGCTCACTCGCGGTGGCGGCGGGCCCATCGCCCAACCAGCATTCGAGCAACTCATCGTCGATCGGCCCGTGCCGGTAACTGGCACTGCCCCTCTGGCCTGCCGTCACCCCACCGGAGGCTTCGTCGAGCAAGCCCTCGCTAACCGCATCCAGCGGGTTGTCATGCACCGTCATTTGGTCGATTTGGTTGCGCAGGTCAGTCAGGCTCATGCGGATCTGGCTGATGTTGTTGTCGCGCAGGTCCAGGTGCGCTTGCCAGGTAACCTGGGCAGGCACGGCGTTGAGTGATGTGCCATTGAGCGCCAGCGAACGCAGGCGGCGCAGGCCCGGCAGCGCTGGTGCATAGCCGAGCGGATTTCTCGAAAGGTTGAGTACCTGCAACTGCGCCAGGGCCGACAGGCGCCGTTCGCCAGCGCCATCCATGACGATGCGATTGCGCCCCAGATGCAACTGACGCAGGTGCCGCAAGTGCTCTACGCCAGGCGGCACCGTGCTCAGGCGATTGCCTTGCAGGTCCAGTTCGACCAGATTGCCGAAGCGCGACAGGAAGTCTTCATCGATCTCGCTCAGGTCCATGTTGCGCAGGGTCAGCCGCCGGATGTGGTCGAAGCGCAGGCCACGCGGCAGGCGCGGCAGGCTACCGACGCGTTCGCCATCGATTTGCACCACGAACTCGTCGGCATAGTTGGTGATCTTGCGGCGCCAGGCGCGGCGCAGTGCAGTGACCACCTGGCGCCGCCGCCAGCTGTCGCGAATACCGCTGGCAGCGTTGTGCCAGGCATTCAGCGCTCGGCGCAGGCGTGTCAGTTGAGCCTGAACATGCTCGTAATGGTCCCAGAGGCTTTCACCGTGCTCCAGCACGTCGAGCAGGTAGGCTTCGAGTTCGTCCTCGGTGAGCAGCGGGTAAATGCGTTGAAAGCCGCGCCTGATCGAGCGCCGCCCGCCGCCAAGGCGTCCGCTGAGCGGGTAGCCCAGGCGCCCATCGATCAAGCGCAGCGGCGCGCGCACGCCGATGGCTGGCGACACCATGTCCAACGCCTCGAGGAGCTGATTGCGGTTCTGGCTGGCAGCGCCGAGCAAACGCCATGACAAGTCATCGCCGGTCAAGGACGTGGCGCTGCCCAGACGCGCCTGCTGCTCATCGTCCAAGCTCTGCAGCAGCGCCTCGATCAAGCCCCGGGCAGGGCCTGGGCCGTCATCAAGCACGTAGCCATCACCGACCCGCACCAGAACCTCGACTTCAGCGCCGCTGCCTATGCTGGCCACCAGTCGCCCCTCTGTACTGCCCACGCGCAGTTCCAGGCGCCGCTCTGGACCCGGCGGGGCCAAACGGTCGAGCACGCTCAAGGCCAGGCGTTCGGTGTCTTCGTTAACCGCCCTGGCCAAGCGCAAACCGGCGCAGGCGCGGTCCAGGCGGCTGTCCTGGATCAGCCAGCGGGCGCGTTCGGCCAGCACCAGCGGGACGCGACCGGTGCGTTCGAAACTGTCGAGGTGGGTGCTCTCTGCACTGCCAGCCAGGTGCTGCCGCATGCGTCGGGTGAGGCTTGGGAAGTCCCGTTGTAAAAGCGCTTCGAGGCCGCTTAGCTGGTCGGTCTGGCCTGTCAGACGTTGCAGCAGAGCCTCGCCCTGCTCGGTCACGTGCAACTCATGCAAGCGGTGTAGTTCGACGACATCGGCCAGACGCGCCGGGGCGCCTTCGCCTGCCAGATGCAGATGCCGCAGCTGGTCGGCCGTCACGCGCGTGGTCTGCATGGCCTGGGTCGCCAGTTCGTCGCTGACCGTCGACAGTTCGGCGCCGAAGGCGCGCAGCAGTTGCCCATCGCTGGCCCACTGCTGCGGCTCGACATAGCCTGCCGCCGCTGCCTCGGCCAATTTCACCCGGCCATCGGCAGCCGCCACCGGTACCAGCTCATCGACAAACGGCGCAGACGCCAACTGAGTACGCAGCATGCTGCTGCCTTTGGCCACCAGCACGCCAATGGCGACGTTTTCCGCCACGCCGAACAGGTGATCAAGGGCCGTCGCGCGGTCGCCGATACGCCAGGCCTCATAGCCTTCGTACACCTGCCCGGCCAGTTGCACGGCATTGACCGCCAGCATCACTTCGCCCAGCACCGGCACGAACATCCCTGCCAGATTGAGCAGCTCAAAGCCGGCGCTTTGCCAGGCATCGAGCCGTGCACGGCGATCTTCATCATCTTCTTCAGCGGTCGGCACCGCGAGCACGCGTGCATCATCGAACAGCTTGTCGACCTGCTGGCGAGCCAGATAGGCATAGATTTTCGCCTCGATCGGCAGGTTGCGACCGTCGAGCTGCATCGCCGTAGCCGGCCCTTGCACTTGAGGGGCCAAGGCGGAATAGAACGTGGCACGATCACGCTCACTGATGAAACGGGCGAAATAGCGCTGGTAATCGCCATCGCGCAGGCGCACCGCCAGATCCTGGTACAGCGCCTGCCAGGACGCGTAGCGCGTAACCGTCTGCCCCGGTTGGGCCGGGAAATAAGCAATCACATGCCGCACAGGGCCATCGGCGCTATCGCGCACTTCGAGCGTCAGCACACCGCGCACCTGCTTGCCCAGCAGATAAAGCTGGCGGGCGTGCACCACCCCCGGCAATGGCGCCACGCTGGGCTTGCTGCTCAACAGCGGGAGCACATGCAGAAAACAGCTTTCATCCAATTGACCGTCCAGGGCAGCAAGGCGCATCGCCACTTCGACATGGCTGCGCCAGGCGGCCTCGAATGCCAGATGCACCTGCCCGCTACGTTCAGCATCCTGTTCAGGACGCAGCAGGTCTTTCAGCACGCCCTGGTAGCGAGCGCCCACGTTCAGCGCACGGCACAAGCCAGCGAAGCGCTCGAACCCCAACGCCAGGCGCTTGCCGGCAGCGTCTTGCAGTTGACCCTTGCGCAGGATGTCCGGGCGCGTTTCGGCCACATGATAGTTGTGCAAGGCCGCCGCCAGCAGCGTCTGTTTCGAGACGTGGGTATAGCTGGGTGGCTTCAATACCGGCGCCGCTGTGGGCAACAGAATGCGTTGCTCGACGCGCACCCAGGTCGCACGGCTGTCTATCTGCCCCAGACCTGCGCGCTGTGCCAGCGCTTCGACCAAGGGCTTGGCGAATTGGTCCAATGGCGGCATCTGCTCGAAAATCGCCTGCAAACGGCCAACTGCCGTTTCCTGGCTTTGCAGGGCACGGCGCAACGCGTGCAGTCGGTCGATCGAGGCATGCTGCCAATGGGCTGGCAGGCGACTGGCGATCAGGGCGGGTATGGAACCTGGCAGGAAATCGTTCGGATCGGTAGCTGCAGCGGGCATGAGCGAAGCTCCTAGAAAGTGAGCCCACTAGCTCAACAACTCGCTGCCACCGAGATGACGTATCGGAATAACACAACGACGCGTTGTTCGTTCGGATAGCCGAAGCCATTGATGAACATTCATTCGGGAAGCCGAACGGACGCATTTGTAGCACCAGGTAATAAAAGGTTAATCCTCAGCAAATTCGCAGCGTTATCATCAAGGGCGGAGCTTGGCACGACTCATGCTCTACACTTGGTAGCCGAATGCACCCGCTTGCAGCGGCATTCGTTGAACGAAAGAGTCCGCCAACGGCTCCATAAAAAAAACAAACACGTCGAGGAAAATTTGATGCGCATCGTTCGTCACCTGTTGGGCGCAACCATCGCCGCCGCGATCATCGCTTCGCCAGCCATGGCCGAAGAGCTGACCGGTACCCTGAAGAAGATCAAGGACTCGGGCACCATCACCCTGGGCCACCGCGACTCTTCCATCCCGTTTTCCTACCTTGCCGGTGGCAGCACGCCGGTAGGCTACTCCCATGACATCCAACTGGCCGTGGTCGATGCCCTGAAGAAACAGCTGGGCACCGACATCAAGGTCAAGTACAACCTGGTCACCTCCCAGACCCGCATCCCGCTGGTGCAAAACGGCACCGTCGACCTCGAATGCGGCTCGACCACCAACAACGTCGAACGCCAGCAGCAGGTGGGCTTCACCGTTGGCATCTTCGAAGTCGGCACCCGCCTGCTGACCAAGGTCAAGGACGGTCAGCCTGCCTACAAGGACTTCCCTGATCTGGCTGGCAAGAACGTCGTGACCACGGCCGGCACCACCTCCGAGCGCCTGCTCAAGGCGATGAACGCCGACAAGCAGATGAAGATGAACGTGATTTCCGCCAAGGACCACGGTGAAGCCTTCAACATGCTCGAAAGCGGCCGCGCCGTGGCATTCATGATGGATGACGCGCTGCTCGCCGGCGAAATGGCCAAGGCGCGCAAGCCTTCGGACTGGGTCATCACTGGCACCCCGCAGTCTTATGAAATCTACGGCTGCATGGTGCGCAAGGGTGACGATGCGTTCAAGAAAGCGGTCGATGACGCCATCGTGGGCTATTTCAAGTCCGGCGAAGTCAACAAGAGCTACGACAAGTGGTTCCAGCAGCCAATCCCACCTAAAGGCCTGAACCTGCAGTTCAAGATGAGCGACGAGCTGAAGAAGCTGATCGCCGAGCCGACCGACAAAGCGGCCGACGACAAGAAGGCCTGACCCTCAGCCGATAGTGGCCTGGTGCACATCCGCACACGATCCAACCCACAGGCCACGCTTTAGTGTCTACCCTTTCATCCAAGGGCGCACCGCGCCCCTGGATGCTCGAAGGTGCCCGTGAAACAACCGTCTGAGGGGAAATCCCGATGAATTACAACTGGGACTGGGGCGTGTTCTTCAAGTCCACCGGCGTGGGTAGCGAGACCTATCTGGACTGGTATATCACCGGTCTGGGCTGGACCATCGCGATTGCCCTCTGCGCCTGGATCATCGCCTTGCTGCTGGGGTCTGTCCTCGGCGTCATGCGGACCGTGCCGAACCGTCTGGTATCGGGGATCGCCACCGCCTATGTGGAGCTGTTCCGCAATGTGCCGCTGCTGGTGCAGCTGTTCATCTGGTACTTCCTGGTGCCGGACCTGCTGCCTGAAGGCCTGCAGGAATGGTTCAAGCAGGATCTCAACCCGACCACCTCGGCGCTGATCAGCGTGATCATCTGCCTGGGTCTGTTCACCGCCGCACGGGTGTGCGAGCAGGTACGCACCGGTATCCAGGCGCTGCCACGCGGCCAGGAAGCTGCCGCCCGGGCCATGGGCTTCAGCCTGCCGCAGATCTACACCAACGTGCTGCTGCCGCAAGCCTATCGGATCATCATTCCACCGCTTACCTCGGAATTCCTGAACGTGTTCAAGAATTCCTCGGTAGCCTCGCTGATCGGGCTGATGGAGCTGCTGGCGCAGACCAAGCAGACCGCCGAGTTTTCCGCCAACCTGTTCGAGGCCTTCACCCTGGCCACGCTGATCTACTTCACCCTCAACATGGGCCTGATGCTGCTGATGCGTGTGGTCGAGAAGAAAGTCGCCGTGCCCGGCCTGATCTCCGTGGGGGGCAAATAAATGGAAATGGATTTCAGCGAAATCATCCCCGCGCTGCCGGCTCTGTGGGACGGCATGTTGTTGACCTTGCAACTGATGGTCATGGGCGTGGTCGGCGGTATTGTCCTGGGTACGCTGCTGGCCCTGATGCGCTTGTCCTCAAGCAAGCTGCTGTCGCGCCTGGCCGGGGCCTACGTCAACTACTTCCGCTCCATCCCGCTGCTGTTGGTGATCACCTGGTTCTACCTGGCGGTGCCATTCGTGCTGCGCTGGATCACCGGCGAAGACACCCCGGTCGGCGCGTTCACCTCGTGCGTCGTGGCGTTCATGATGTTCGAGGCAGCCTACTTCTGTGAAATCGTCCGCGCCGGCGTGCAGTCGATCTCCAAGGGGCAGATGGGCGCGGCACAGGCCCTGGGCATGACCTACGGGCAAACCATGCGCCTGATCATCCTGCCGCAGGCGTTCCGCAAGATGACCCCGTTGCTGCTGCAGCAGAGCATCATCCTGTTCCAGGACACCTCGCTGGTCTACACCGTCGGCCTGGTGGACTTCCTCAATTCGGCACGTTCCAACGGCGACATCATCGGGCGCTCCCATGAGTTCCTGATCTTCGCCGGGGTCGTGTACTTCGTCATCAGCTTCTCCGCTTCGTGGCTGGTCAAGCGCCTGCAAAAAAGGATCACCGTATGATTTCCATCAAGAACGTCAACAAGTGGTACGGGGACTTCCAGGTGCTGACCGACTGCAGCACCGAGGTCAAGAAAGGTGAAGTAGTGGTGGTCTGCGGCCCCTCGGGCTCAGGCAAATCGACCTTGATCAAGTGCGTGAATGCGCTGGAGCCGTTCCAGAAGGGTGACATCGTGGTCGATGGCACCTCGATCGCCGATTCCAAGACCAACCTGCCCAAACTGCGTTCACGGGTCGGCATGGTGTTCCAGCACTTCGAGCTGTTCCCGCACCTGAGCATCACCGAGAACCTGACCATTGCCCAGCGCAAGGTGCTCGGCCGCAGCGAGGCGGAAGCGACCAAGAAGGGCCTCGCCCTGCTCGATCGGGTCGGCCTTGGCGCCCACGCCAAGAAGCACCCTGGGCAGTTGTCCGGTGGTCAGCAGCAGCGCGTGGCCATCGCCCGCGCGCTGTCGATGGACCCGATCGTCATGCTGTTCGACGAACCGACCTCGGCGCTGGACCCTGAAATGGTCAATGAAGTGCTCGACGTCATGGTCGAACTGGCCCATGAAGGCATGACCATGATGTGCGTGACCCACGAAATGGGC
Organism: Pseudomonas sp. SMSB3; assembly: GCF_052041965.1. NCBI lineage: Bacteria > Pseudomonadati > Pseudomonadota > Gammaproteobacteria > Pseudomonadales > Pseudomonadaceae > Pseudomonas > Pseudomonas sp. SMSB3. The sequence continues at coordinate 78,207 of NZ_JBKGGV010000013.1, forward strand.
TTTGCCCGTAAAGTGGCCAACCGGGTGATTTTCATGGACAAGGGCCACATCATCGAGGACTGCCAGAAAGAGGCATTCTTCGGCGACCCTACAGCGCGCCACGAACGTACCCAGCATTTCCTCAGCAAGATCTTGCAACACTGATTCGGCACCAACGGCAGCGCTGCCCGGCTCAGGCCGGCAGCGGATGCTGGCCGTGACAAGGCCACTGTGATGAAATGCGACCCCTCGCTTCTTCTGCCTGCCAAGCCCGCCGTGAAATCCCGCCTGATCCGCCAACTGCTGCTGCCACCTTTGATCATCCTGCTGATGGTCGGCCTCGGCTGGGCCGGTTATTCGATCAGTGAAAGCAACGGTATCCGGGTGCTCAGCGAAAGCGGTGAACGCGCCCTCGAACTGCATGCGCGCACCGTCGAGAGCGAAATCAGTAAATACACCTACCTGCCCAGCGTGCTCGAGCTCGAAGACAGTGTCTCGCGGCTGCTCACCGACCCCGATGGCGCCAACCGGCAATCGGTCAACGAATACCTCGAGGGCCTCAACCGCCGCAGCCGCAGCCGGGCGATCTTCGTGCTCGATACCAGCGGCCGGGTGCAGGCCACCAGCAACTGGCGTGACGCCGACTCGTTCCTGGGCGAAGACCTGTCGTTTCGGGCCTACTTCCAGACCGCGGTGCGCGGCGAGCCCGGGCGCTTCTATGGCATCGGCAGCACCACCGGCGAAGCTGGTTATTACCTGGCCCATGGCCTGGAAGAACATGGCAAGGTGATCGGCGTCGCGGTCATCAAGGTACGCCTGGACACCCTCGAAGAGCGTTGGCAGCGCGCCCGCCTGGAGGCTTTCGTCAGTGATGAGAATGGCATCATCATCCTCTCCAGCGACCCTGCCCGGCGCCTGAAGTCGGTGCGCCCGTTGTCGCCGCAAATGAAGGAGCGCCTGGCGCGCAGCCTGCAGTATTACTGGTGGCCGCTGAACGAGCTGCAGCCCCTGGCCCGGGAAACCCTGGCCGATGGCGTGGAAAAGCTCACCTTCCCGGCCAACAGCGAGACCGCCCAGGGCAAACCCCATGAAGTGACGTACCTGGCGCAGACCCGGCGTCTGGCGGACACTCCCTGGCACTTCACCCTGCTCACCCCGCTGCAGGATCTGCGCCGCGAATCGATGGTCCAGGGCATCCTGGTAGGCGTGGCGTTCGCGCTGCTGGCGATCCTCGGCATCGCCTGGAACGAGCGACGCAAGGTGATCGCCACCCGCCTGGCCGCGCGCGAAGCGCTGCAACAGGCCAACAACCAGTTGGAGCAGCGCATCGCCAACCGCACCGCCGACCTGCGCGCCAGCAACGAGCGCCTCAAGGGCCAGATCCGTGAACGTCGGCACGCCGAGCAGACCCTGCGCCATGCCCAGGACGAACTGGTCCAGGCCGGCAAGCTGGCGGCAATCGGCCAAATGTCGACCAGCATCGCTCATGAACTCAATCAGCCGCTGGCGGCGCTGCGTACCCTATCTGGCAACACCGTGCGCTTTCTCGAGCGTGGCGCGCTGGAAACCGCCAGCACCAACCTGCGTACCATGAACGAGCTGATCGATCGCATGGGCCGCATTACCGCCAGCCTGCGCTCGTTCGCCAGGCGCGGTGATGACAGCGGCCAGGCATCGCTGGCCAAGGCGGTCGACGCGGCCCTGCAGGTGCTGGGCGAGCGCATCGCCGGCGGCCAGGTGCAGTTGCACAGCGACTTTGAAGACCAGCAACTGGCGATCGACCAGACCCGCCTGGAACAGATCCTGGTCAACCTGATCGGCAACGCGCTCGACGCCATGGCCAGCCAACCGTTACCGGCGCTGTGGCTGGAGGGTGAGCTGGCGGCTGACAAGTACCGCCTGCGGGTGCGCGACAACGGCCACGGTATCGACGATGAAACCCGCAAGCACCTGTTCGAACCCTTCTTCACCACCAAACCGGGCGAACGCGGCCTGGGCCTGGGGTTGACCCTGTCGGCAAGCCTCGCGGCCGCCGCCAAGGGCAGCCTGAATGTGGAGCACCCCGCCGCTGGCGGGACCGCCTTCGTCCTCGCCCTGCCGCTGGTCCCGCCCCCCAGCGAATCGGCAGAGCAACCATGAATCCAGTGCCCCTTACCGTTCTGATCGTCGAAGACGACCCGCATGTGCTGCTTGGCTGCCAGCAGGCGCTGGCATTGGAAGACATCGCCTGCGAGGGCGTGGGCAGCGCCGAGCAGGCCCTGGAGCGGGTCGGCGATGATTTTGCCGGCATCGTCGTCAGCGACATCCGCCTGCCAGGCATCGATGGTCTGGAACTGCTCACCCGCCTGAAGGCGCGCGACAAGAGCCTGCCGGTGGTGCTCATTACCGGGCACGGCGATATCGACATGGCCGTGGGTGCGATGCGCAACGGCGCCTACGATTTCATGGAAAAACCCTTTTCCCCTGAGCGCCTGGTCGATGTGGTGCGCCGCGCCCTGGAACAACGCGGGCTGTCGCGCGAAGTGCTGGCGCTGCGCCGGCAATTGGTCGAGCAAAGCAGCCTGGAGGGCCGCATCATCGGGCGCTCCCCGGCCATGCAGCATTTGCGCGAGCTGATCGCCAATGTCGCCGACACCTCGGCCAACGTCCTGATCGAAGGTGAAACCGGCACCGGCAAGGAATTGGTCGCGCGTTGTCTGCACGACGCCAGCCGGCGCCAGGCCGGGCCATTCGTGGCGCTGAACTGCGGTGGCCTGCCAGAGAACCTGTTCGAGAGCGAGATTTTCGGTCACGAAGCCAACGCCTTCACTGGCGCGGGCAAGCGACGCATCGGCAAGATCGAACATGCCAACGGCGGCACCCTGTTCCTCGATGAAGTGGAAAGCATGCCGATCAACCTGCAGATCAAGCTGCTGCGCGTTCTGCAGGAGCGCACCCTCGAGCGCCTGGGTTCGAACCAGAGCATCGCCGTTGACTGTCGAGTGATCGCGGCCACCAAGTCCGATCTCGACGCCCTCGGCCAGTCAGGGCAATTTCGCAGCGACCTGTACTACCGCCTGAACGTGGTGACCCTGGAGCTGCCGCCCTTGCGCGAGCGCCGCGAAGACGTACCGCAGTTGTTCGAGCACTTTTTGCAGCAATCGGCCCTGCGCTTCGACCGCGAGACGCCGACCCTCGACAGCCAGACCCTGTCCCGGCTGATGGCCCACGACTGGCCAGGCAACGTGCGCGAACTGCGTAACGTCGCCGAGCGCTATGCGCTGGGGCTGCCAGCGTTCAAGAAGAGCCCGAGCGGCACCGCCAGCCAGGGTGTTGGCTTCGCCGAAGCCGTGGAAGCCTTCGAGCGCACCTTGCTCAGCGATGCCCTGCAACGCAGCGGCGGCAACCTCAGCCAGGCCAGCCAGGAGCTGGGCATGGCGAAGACCACGCTGTTCGACAAGGTCAAGAAATACGGACTTGGCTGACCCTGGACCTCGCCTACTGCGGTAATAGTCCGACGCTCCGCACACCAGCAGTTTGCCTGCACCGTCGACAGGCGCCTGCAACATGAGCGAAACTCAACTGATTCCCCGTTAACATAAAATATTTTCTCGGAGTCAGCCGTGCTGGAGATCCGCCACCTCAAAACCCTTCATGCCCTGCGCGAAGCTGACAGCCTGGTGGAGGCTGCCGAGCGCTTGCACCTGACCCAGTCGGCGCTTTCGCACCAGTTCAAGGAGTTGGAAGAACGCCTGGGCCTGCCCTTGTTCGTGCGCAAGAGCAAGCCGATCCGCTTTACCAGCGCAGGCCTGCGCCTGCTGCAACTGGCCGATGCCACCCTGCCGTTGCTGCGCGGCGCCGAGCGCGACATTGCCCGGCTGGCCGGCGGCACTGCCGGGCGTCTGCACATGGCCATCGAGTGCCACAGTTGCTTCCAATGGTTGATGCCGACCATCGACCAGTTTCGCGACGCCTGGCCCGAGGTGGAACTGGACCTGGCCTCAGGCTTCGCCTTCGCCCCGCTACCGGCCCTGGCACGCGGTGACCTGGACCTGGTGGTGACCTCCGATCCGCTGGACCTGGCCGGTATAACCTATGTGCCGCTGTTCACCTATGAAGCCATGTTGGCCGTGGCCAACCAGCATGCCCTGGCGGGCAAGGCCCATATCGTGCCGCAGGATCTGCTCGACCAGACGCTGATCACCTATCCGGTGGAGCGCGATCGCCTGGACATTTTCACCCGTTTCCTCGAGCCCGCCGACATCGAGCCTGCCGCCGTGCGTACCTCCGAACTGACCGTGATGATGATGCAGTTGGTCGCCAGCGGCCGCGGCGTCTGCGGCATGCCGCATTGGGCGCTGCACGAATACAGCTCGCGCGGTTACGTCAAGGGCAAGCGCCTGGGCGAAAAAGGCCTGTTCGCCACCCTGTATGCGGCGGTGCGCACCGACATGCTCGATGCACCCTACATGCGCGATTTTCTGCTGACCGCCAAAGACACCTCGTTCGCCACCCTCGACGGGGTCAGTGCGGTGCGCTGACGGCCTCGCGATACAGCGGCAAGATCAGGTCGCGGGTCAACGGCGCCAGCGGCAGGGTCGCGGTCTGATCGGCGGCCAACCATTGCACTTCTTCGATTTCCGCTGCCGGGGTCACGGTGGCGGCGCTGTCGACGCGAAACAGTTCGGCCTGCACCACGAAGCCCGGCTCATTGGCCGCTGGCGCGCTGAACTGGCCAAGGTATCGGGCCTGGTCGGGGTCGATGGCAAGGCCCAGCTCTTCATGCAGCTCGCGCACCAGTGCCTGAACCGGGGTTTCACCGGCATCGATCTTGCCACCGGGTTGCATGAACGCCTCGGTCCCACGCTTGCGCACCAGCAAGGTGCGGCCTTGGGGATCGATGAGCAACGCGGCAGCGATGCGGATGATATTGGCCATGGGGTTGATCCTGGATAAAAGGGCTCAGGGAAAAGGCCGGCGAGGATCCCATGCAGCCGGCCAGCCTGACAAGGCCGACGCGGCAAGACGAATGGCCACTTGCCAAGCGCCTGGCGAGCCGCCATAACCATCAGATGAACCTGCCAGCCCATCAGCATCCCGTGCTCGAACTGTTTCATCCAGCGGTGAGCACTTGGTTTGCCCGCCATTTCGCCACGGTCACTGCCGCCCAGGCTCAGGCCTGGCCGCTGATCCATGGCGGGCAGTCGATGCTGCTTGCCGCCCCGACCGGCTCGGGCAAGACCCTCAGCGCGTTTCTAGCCGTTCTCGATGAATTGTTCCGCCAAGGCCTCGAGCTGGGCGGCGAACTGCCCGAGCAAACCCTGGTGGTCTATGTGTCACCGCTCAAGGCGTTGTCCAACGACATCCGCCTGAACCTGCAAGCGCCGCTCGAAGGCATCGGCGCTGCGCTGCTCGAACAGGGCCTGCGGGCGCCGCGCATCACCAGCGCCGTGCGTACCGGCGATACGCCGCAGAAGGACCGCGCGGCGATGCGTCGGCGCGCACCCCACATTTTGGTCACCACCCCCGAATCGCTCTATGTATTGATGGGCTCGGCCTCCGGTCGGCAGGGCCTGGCCAACGTTCACACGGTGATCGTCGATGAGATTCACGCGCTGGCCGGCAACAAGCGCGGCGCTCACCTGGCACTGACCCTGGAGCGCTTGCAAAGCCTGGCTGGACGCAGCCTGCGGCGCATCGGGCTGTCGGCCACGCAGCGCCCGGTGGAACGCGTGGCGCAGTTTCTGGTGGGCCAACAACGCCCCTGTGCGATCGTCGACGTGGGCCATGCGCGGGAGCGCGATCTGGCCATCGAGGTGCCACCGGTGCCCTTGGGGGCGGTGATGGCCAGCGATGTCTGGGGGTTGCTCTATGATCGCCTGGCGGACCTGGCGCGCGAGCACCGCACCACCTTGGTGTTCGTCAATACGCGCCGGCTGGCCGAGCGCCTGACGCGCCACCTGGGCGATCGCCTGGGCAAGCAGGCGGTGGCTGCGCACCACGGCAGCCTGGCCAAGGAACTGCGCCTGGACGCCGAACAGCGCCTCAAGGGTGGCCAGTTGCAGGTGCTGGTGGCCACCGCGTCCCTTGAGTTGGGCATCGACATCGGTGATGTCGACCTGGTCTGCCAGATCGAATCGCCCGGCTCGATCGCGGCGTTTCTGCAAAGGGTCGGACGCTCGGGGCACCAGGTCGACGGCATTCCCAAGGGCCGGCTGTTCGCCACCTCGCGGGACGATCTGATCGAATGCGTGGCTTTGCTGGAGTGCGTGCGCCGTGGCGAACTCGACCAGGTGCACATCGCCAAGGCGCCGCTGGACGTACTGGCGCAGCAGATCGTCGCCGAGGTCAGCAACCAGCCTTGGCACGAACAGGCGCTGTTCGACTGTCTGCGCCAGGCGACCCCTTATGCCGAGCTTGACCCTGCGCGGTACCAGGCGTTGCTGCGCATGCTCGCCGAAGGCTATAACGGCCGTCAGGGTCTGCGCAGCGCCTATCTGCACCGGGATGCCGTCAGTGGCACCCTGCGCGGCAGGCGGGGCAGCCAGCTGACCGCGCTGACCAGTGGCGGTACCATCCCCGAAACCGCCGACTACGCGGTGCTGCTCGAACCGCAGGCCCTGAACATCGGCAGCGTCAATGAAGATTTCGCGGTGGAAAGCATCACCGGCGATATCTTCCAGCTGGGCAATGCTTCCTACCGCATCCTGCGCGTGGAACCCGGCCGCGTGCGGGTGGAGGACGCCCAGGGCCTGCCGCCGACCATTCCGTTCTGGCTGGGTGAGGCGCCAGGGCGCAGTGACGAGCTGTCGGTCGCGGTCGCCCGTCTGCAGGCAGCGATCGACGAACAGCTGGGCCTCTGTGCAGGACACTGGCCGGCGATGCTGCAGTGGTTGCAGGGCAGTTTCGCCCTGAGCGAGGCCTGCGCCAGCCAATTGCTCGACTACCTGGGACGAACCCGGGAAGTGCTCGGCGCCCTGCCCTCGCAGCAAACCCTGATCATGGAACGCTTCTTCGACGAATCCGGCGGCACTCAGCTGGTCATTCACACGCCCTACGGCAGCCGCATCAATCGCGCCTGGGGCCTGGCCCTGCGCAAACGCTTCTGCCGCACCTTCAACTTCGAGCTGCAAGCGGCGGCCAGCGAGGACGCCATCGTCTTGTCGCTGTCGACCAGCCACAGCTTTGAGCTCGATGAGGTGTGGCGCTACCTCAACAGCCGCAGCGCCGAGCAGGTGCTGATCCAGGCCTTGCTCGATGCGCCACTGTTCGGGGTGCGCTGGCGCTGGAACGCGGGCGTGGCCATGGCCTTGCCGCGCTTTGTCGGTGGGCGCAAGGTCGCGCCGCAGATCCAGCGCATGAAAAGCGAAGACTTGATCGCTGCGGTGTTTCCCGACCAGATCGCCTGCCTTGAGAACATCGCCGGCGAGCGGCAGATCCCCGAGCACCCATTGATCGAGCAGACCCTCGACGATTGCCTGCACGAGGCCATGGACAGCGAAGGCTGGCTGGCCCTGCTGCGGCGCATGGAAAGCGGCCAGGTGCGCCTGTTGTGCCGCGACCTGCCAGCGCCTTCGCCGTTGGCAGCGGCGATCCTCAATGCCCGGCCGTACGCCTTCCTGGACGACGCACCGCTGGAGGAGCGGCGCACCCAGGCCGTGCTCAATCGGCGCTGGAGCGAGGTGCACAGCGCCGATGACCTGGGCGCGCTGGACCTGGAAGCGATCGCTGCGGTGCAGGCCGAAGCCTGGCCGCAGCCGGTCGGTGCCGATGAAATGCATGAAGCGCTCATGAGCCTGGGGGCGGTCAGCGACGCCGAAGTCCTGGGCAACCCCAGCTGGGCCGCTTTGTTGCGCCAACTGGCCAAGGCCGGACGGGCGCTGCGCTTGGTCGATGTCGGGCTGTGGCTGGCGCGCGAGCGCCTGCAGCTGCTGCAAACGCTGTATCCCCAGGCGCAACGGCAACCGGCGCTGGAGGTGCTGCCAGGCTTCGATCAGGCGCTCGATGAAGATGCCGCGCTGGCCGAGTTGCTGCGCGCCCGGCTCAGTGGCCATGGCCCGCTGACCCTGGCGCAGATCGCCGCGCCGCTGGCCCTGCCGGCTGCGCGCATCGAACAGGCGCTGGCCCGCCTGGAAGGCGAAGGGCAGCTGCTGCGTGGCTACTTCAGCCCAGACGCGCGCGACCTGCAATGGTGCGAGCGGCATCTGCTGGCGCGCATCCACCGCTACACGGTCAAGCGGCTGCGCCGGGAGATCGAGCCGGTCAGCCTGCAGGACTACCTGCGCTTTCTGTTCGACTGGCAGCACATTGCGCCTGATGAGCGTCTGCGCGGTCCGCAGGCGCTTGCCCAGGTGCTCGGCCAACTGCAGGGCTTCCCCAGCGCTGCCGGCGCATGGGAAGCGGAACTGCTGCCGGCGCGCATTCACGACTACAGTCCACAGTGGCTCGATGACGCCTGTCGCAGCGGGCAATACGCCTGGAGCCGGCTGGCGGCGAACCCGGCCAGCAACACCCTGGCCAGTACCCCGCTGGTGTTGCTGCCGCGCGAGCACATGAAGCTGTGGCGGAGCCTGGCGAGCGTACCGGCGCCGGAGACCTTGGGCGGCCGGGCACAACGGGTGCTGGAGGTGCTGCAGACGCAAGGGGCCTTGTTCTTCGACGAGCTGGTCAGTGAGGCACGCCTGCTGCCCAGCGAGCTGGAAGCGGCGTTGCAGGCACTGGTGGGGGCAGGCCTGGTCGGCGCTGACAGTTTCACCGGCCTGCGCAGCTTGATCGCCCCGGCCGCCAAGCGCTCGCCGCGCAGCAGCAGGCGCGGCTTTGCCCCGCTGTCGAGCAGCATGGCCCACGCCGGCCGTTGGGCGGTGTTGCGCCGCGGCGCTGAAGACGTCGATCAACAGCAGCGCCTGGAGCATATTGCCTACAGCCTGCTGCGCCGCTACGGCGTGATGTGCTGGCGCCTGCTGGCCCGCGAAAGCGACGTGCTGCCGCCCTGGCGCGAGCTGTTGCGCTGTTATCAGCGCCTTGAAGCGCGTGGCGAGATTCGCGGCGGGCGTTTCATCGCCGGCCTGGCAGGTGAGCAATTCGCCCTGCCCGAGGCGGTCGGGCTGCTGCGCCAGGTACGCCGGCGTGAACCAGACGAAACCTTGGTCATGGTTAGCGCCAGCGACCCGTTGAACCTGCTTGGCTCGTTGTTGCCGGGCGCCAAGGTGCCCGCAGTGGGCGGCAACCGGCTGCTCTATCGCGATGGCGTGCCGGTGGCGGTGCGCATTGCAGGGCGCTGTCGCTACCTGGTGCAGGCTTCGGTGCAGGAGCAGGCGCTGTGGCAGCAGGCGCTGCAGCGTGCCACGCCCGGGCTTGGGCGGCTGACACTGTAAGGCGCGGCGGCGCGAACGAGTGCCGCTAATGCAGATTTAATGTGCAGCACCGGCCAACTTGGTTATGGTCGGGGTTTGCCCAGGCCCTGAGCCTGACCGCGCCATTGCAAGGAATCTGTATGAGCCTGTCACTTCTCAGCCGTTACGCCTGCTTCGCAGCCTGTGTTCTGTTCACCCTGGCAAGCCTGCCGTTCGTGCAGCATGAATGGCTCTGGCCATTCACGCTGTCCACGGCGATCCTCAGCCTGATCGGTCTGTTCGACCTGCTGCAGCAGCGCCACGCGGTACGCCGCAATTACCCGATTCTGGGCAATATCCGCTACCTGGTCGAAGCCATCCGCCCGGAAATCCGCCAGTATCTGCTCGAAGCCGACAGCGATGCCCTGCCCTTCTCGCGGGCGCAGCGCTCGCTGGTCTACGCCCGGGCCAAGAACGAAGTATCGGACAAACCCTTTGGCACCTTGATCGATGTGTACCAATCGGGCTTCGAGTTCATCGGTCACTCCATGCGCCCGGCCCCGCTGGCTGATCCCGCGAGCTTTCGCATCACCATCGGCGGTCCGCAGTGCAGCCAGCCGTATTCGGCATCGATCTTCAACATCTCGGCCATGAGCTTCGGCTCGCTCAGCGCCAACGCCATTCGCGCCCTCAACAAAGGCGCCAAGCTGGGCAATTTCCACCATGACACCGGCGAGGGCAGCATCAGCCCTTACCACCGGGAACATGGCGGCGACCTGGTCTGGGAGCTGGGTAGCGGCTACTTCGGCTGTCGCACCGCCGACGGACGCTTCGACCCCGAGCGCTTCGCCAGCCAGGCGCGCAGCCCGCAAGTGCGCATGATCGAGATCAAGATGAGCCAGGGCGCCAAGCCTGGCCACGGCGGCATCCTGCCCAAGCACAAGGTCAGCGAGGAGATCGCCGAAACCCGTGGCGTGCCGATGGGCGAAGACTGTATTTCACCCTCGCGGCACAGCGCCTTTTCCACCCCGCTCGAACTGATGCAGTTCATCGCTCAGCTGCGCGAGCTGTCTGGGGGCAAGCCGGTGGGCTTCAAGTTGTGCCTGGGTCACCCGTGGGAGTTCATGGGCATCGCCAAGGCCATGCTGGAAACCGGCATTGTGCCGGACTTCATCGTCGTCGACGGCAAGGAAGGCGGCACCGGTGCCGCGCCCGTGGAGTTCACCGACCATATCGGCGTGCCAATGCGCGAAGGTTTGTTGTTCGTGCACAACACCTTGGTCGGCCTGAACCTGCGCGACAAGATCAAGCTCGGTGCCAGCGGCAAGATCGTCAGTGCGTTCGACATCGCCAGCGTGCTGGCGATCGGCGCCGACTGGGCCAACTCGGCGCGCGGGTTCATGTTCGCGGTCGGCTGCATCCAGTCGCAGAGCTGCCACACCAACAAATGCCCGACCGGCGTGGCGACCCAGGACCCGCTGCGCCAGCGCGCGCTGGTGGTGCCCGACAAAGCCCAGAGGGTACGCAACTTCCATCACAACACCTTGCGCGCCCTGGCCGAGATGCTCGCCGCCGCAGGCCTGGAACACCCGGCGCAGCTGGAGGCCAAGCACCTGGTGCGGCGGGTGTCGGCCACCGAGATCAAGTTGTTCTCGCAGATGCACGTGTTCCTCAAGCCCGGCGAGCTGCTGACCGGCGAGGTGGACGGCGAATTTTACTCGCGCATGTGGCAGCTGGCCCGGGCCGACAGCTTCGAGCCGCACAGCGAAGCGGCCGCCTGAGGCTGTCCGGGGCCACGGCAGTGGCCTTTCGACAAATTTTTCACCTCGGCCCGTCAACGTCTAAGCTTCACGCAAGCAGGACGAAAATATTTGGCCGGATAGAAGATTATGGGCGCACTGTGGCAATCGGAACCACCCAGAACGCAAGCACCTGAATCAGCGCAGGCCACTCCACCACAACCGCCTTCCCCGCGTAAACGCAGGCTGTGGTGGCGGCTGATCGTGTTGATCCTGTTGCTGGCCCTGATCGCCATCGGCATTGCCGCTTATGACGAGTTTCGCAGCTCCGAGCTGCAATCGCGCGAGTTCAGCAAACTGGCGGCGACCCTGACCTACTCGCTGCAACCCGGTCCCAGCGACGCCATCGTCTATCCAGGTGAAGGCCCGTTCGACAAGCGCCTGGGTTACAGCGCGCTGGGCGAATTCCTGCCACGCCTGCTCAAGCGCGATTATCTGATCAGCGAGCAGGTGCAGTTCTCCCCAGCCTTGATGCGCTATGTCGATCATGGCCTGTTCGCGCCCTACATCGAGAAGATCCAGGCCGGGCTGGCGATCACCGATTGCCGCGGCGACATGCTCTATCAGTACAACTATCCCCAGCACCTGTACCCGAACTTCGCGTCGATTCCGCCGGTGATCGTCAACAGCCTGCTGTTCATCGAAAACCGCGACCTGCTCGACACCCAGGACGTGAAGAACAACCCGGCCGTGGACTGGCCGCGCTTCGCCAAGGCTGCCTATAGCCAGGTCGCCAAGTACCTGGCCCTGCCAGGGCAGTCGGCAGGTGGCAGTACCCTGGCGACCCAGCTGGAAAAATACCGCCATTCGCCGGACGGGCTGACGGTCAGCGGTGGCGAAAAGATCCGCCAGATGATCTCGGCGAGCGTTCGGGCCTACCAGGGCGGCCCGGACACTACCCAAGCGCGCCAGCGCATCGTGCGTGATTACCTCAACAGCGTGCCGTTGTCGGCGGTGCCTGGGCATGGTGAAGTGCATGGCATGGCCGAGGGTCTGCGGGTGTGGTACGGCGCCGACTTCGATGAGGTCAACAAGGTCCTGACCTCGACCGCCAGTGATCCGCAGAGCATGGCCGCACGCGGTCTGGCCTTGCGCGAGGTGCTGTCGTTGATGATTGCCCAGCGCCGGCCGTCCCACTATCTGTCCAAAGGCCGCGTGGAGCTGGCCGAGCTGACCGACGCGCACATCCGCGTGCTGGCCGCGAGCAAGGTCATCGAGCAGCCGCTGGCCGACGCCGCGCTGGCCAGCAAGGCGGTGTACCGTGACTGGGTAGCGCAGCCGACCATCGTGCCGATCGTCACCAACAAGGGCATCAGCCTGGCGCGCAATCGCCTGGCGGCGATGCTCAACCGTCCCCTCTACGACCTCGACCGCCTGGACCTGTCGGCGACCAGCACGCTGCAGGCCGACCTGCAGTTGCAAGTCAGCCAGTACCTGAAGAACCTCGCTGACCCCGAATTCGCCGCGCAGATCGGCCTGATCGGTGAACGCCTGCTGACCGCCAAGACCACCGACCAGGTGAGCTACAGCTTCACCCTGTTCGAACGCACTGCCGACGGCTCGCGCGTCCGGGTGCAGACCGACAGCACCAACCAGCCTTTCGACATCAACGAGGGCAGCAAGCTGGAGCTGGGCTCCACGGCCAAGCTGCGGGTGCTCACCACCTACCTGGAGATCATTGCCGAGCTGCACGACAGATACGCGGGCAAACCGGTGGCCGAGTTGAAAAAAGTCGATGTGGCCGAGCTCGATCGCATCAGCCAGTGGTCGCTGGAGTGGCTGGCACAGAACAGCAGGAACCAGAACCTTGACGCCATGCTCGATGCGGCGCTGGAGCGCAAGTACTCGGCCAATACCGGCGAGGCCTTCTTCACCGGCGGCGGCATGCATGTGTTCAACAACTTCCGCAAGGAAGACAACGGCCGCAATCCTACTTTGAAGGATGCCCTGCGCGAATCGATCAACCTGCCCTTCATTCGTCTGATGCGCGACCTGGTGCGTTATGTGACCTACCAGCAGCCCTACAACCGCGTACCGCTGCTCAAGGATGATTCGGACCCGCGACGCCAGGAATACCTGGCGCGCTTTGCCGACAAGGAAGGCACCAGTTACCTGATGCGCTTCTGGAAGAAGTACCAGCGCAAGACTTCCCAGCAACGCCTGGACACCTTCCTCGACAGCATGCGCGCCACGCCCCAGCGCCTGGCTGCAGTGCACCGCTATCTGTTCCCCGAGGCCGGCCAGGAAACCTTCAATGCCTTCGTGCGTGCCCACAGCAAGGATGACCGCGCGGCTTTGAGCAAGCTCAACGACGGCAAGCTGGCGCAGATGTACGAGGCCTACGGGCCGGGCAAGTATGACCTGCCCGATCAAGGATACATCGCCAAAGTGCATCCACTGGACCTGTGGCTGCTCGGCTACCTGCTGAAAAACCCAAGCTCCACCTTGAGCGAAATGGTCAACGCCAGCCGCTTCGAGCGCCAGGAAGTCTACAGCTGGCTGTTCAAGAGCCGTCATCAAGGCGCTCGCGACAGCCGTATCCGGACCATGGTTGAAATCGAGGCCTTCCTCGACATTCACCAGCGCTGGAAACGTGTGGGTTATCCGTTCGACCACCTGGTGCCGTCGCTGGCCACCGCCATCGGCAGCTCGGGTGACCGCCCGGCAGCGCTGTCGGAGCTGGTAGGCATCATTCAGAACGACGGCGTGCGCCTGCCGACGCTGCGCATCGACACATTGCATTTCGCCGCCGCCACTCCCTATGAGACCAAACTGATCAGCGACCCGGACCGAGGCGTGCGGATTCTGCCGGTCGAAGTGGCGCGGGCGCTCAAGGGGGCAATGTCGCAAGTGGTCGATGCCGGCACGGCACGGCGCATTTCCGGCAGTTTCAAGCTCGATGACGGCACACCTCTGGTGATGGGCGGCAAAACCGGCACCGGCGACAACCGCATAGAGAGTTTTGGCGCGGGTGGCCGGTTGATCGGCTCACGCTCGCTCAATCGGACTGCCACGTTCGTGTTCTTCCTCGGCGACAACCACTTCGGCACCCTCACCGCCTTTGTGCCGGGGCGCTCGGCCGAAGCCTTCAAATTCACCTCGGCCCTGCCAGTGCAGGTGCTCAAGGGCATGGCGCCGATCCTCATGCCTTACTTGCAGCCAGGCAACCCGAATCAATGCAAAGCGCCGCAAGTGGCCATGCAGGGCAGCGACACATCTAAAACGTAGATGATAATCATCGGCATTTGCCGGGTTGTGTTTAGATATATCTTGAGTAATATCTTGCGATATATCTGAACACAGGACCTGCACATGCGTGAGCACCCCACCCATGACCCGTTCGAGCGTCGCCCCGGCCGCGGCGAGCGCGGGCCACGCGTATTCGCCCCAGGCGACCTCAAGTTGTTGCTGCTGTCGATGCTCGCCGAGCAACCCGGCCATGGCTATGACTTGATCCGGCAGATCGAGAACCTGTTCGACGCCAGTTACACGCCAAGCCCTGGGGTGATCTACCCCACGCTGAATTTTCTCGAAGAAGCCGAGTTGATCAGCGGCCAGGTGCAGGGCAGCAAGCGCCTGTACACCATCACCGCTGCCGGGCGCAGTGCCCTTGTCGATCAGGCGGTGGCGCTGGAGGGCGTGCGCATGCGCATTGAAGTCAGCAAGCGCGCCCTGCGTGGGCACGACCGTCCGCCGCAAATCCATGAAGCGGTGGGCAACCTGCGCCACGCCCTGCACATGCACAGCGGACGCTGGACCCCCGAAGAAATCGAGCGCGTGCGCAGCCTGCTCAACGACACCGCCAAGGCCATCGCCTGCGCGCCGGCCGATCCCGTCAAGGAGAACCCCCATGAGTGACTCCATCCATCGCGTCAACCATGAAATCCGCCAGCGCCGCCTGCAGGTGCTGCGGGTCACCGACCTCACCCCGCGCATGCGCCGCATCACCTTGGGCGGCCCTGAGCTGCAGGGTTTCACCAGCCTGGGGAGCGATGATCACATCAAGCTGCTGTTTGCCGAATCCGCCGAGCAACAGCAGGCCATCGACGCCCGCGGTCTGGGCCGTGATGGCGCAGTTCGGCCGACCATGCGCGAATACACACCGCGCCGGATCGACCTGGATGCCAATGAACTGGACATCGACTTCGTGCTGCACGGCGACGGCCCTGCCTCGACCTGGGCGGCTCAGGCTGCGCCTGGCCAGACGCTGAACATCGCAGGTCCGCGGGCCTCGCTGGTGGTGCCGGATATCTTCGACAGCTACTTGCTGATCGGTGACGAGACGGCCATGCCCGCCATTGGCCGGCGCTTGCAAGCGCTGGCCGCTGGGCGTCGTGTGCTGGCGCTGATCCAGATCGAAAATGACCTGGAACGCCAACCGTTGCCAAGCGCCGCCGAGGTCGAAGTGATCTGGATACCCCGCAGCGAAGACCTGCTGGCACGGCTGCGCAGCCTGGAACTGCCAGCAGGCAAGCTTTACAGCTGGGTAGCGCTGGAAAAATCCTTGACCCGCCAGGCCAAGGCCTTGCTGCTCGACAAGGGCGTAGCCGAAGATGCCCTCAAGGCCGCCGCCTACTGGCGCGCAGAAGGCAGTGCAGACGACGAGTGACCTGGCCTATCGGTGGCCACGCCACCGATCAAGCCCCAGCAGCACCAGCGCGATGGCCCAGAACCCCGCCAGTACGCCCAGGGCGTTGAGCATCACCTGCCCGTAGCCCAAGCTGGCCACGTCGATGAACGGGTAGGCATAGACGCCGATTTCACTGCCACGCCACAGCGCATAGACGAAATACACCGCCGGGTACAGCGCCCACAGCGCCAGATGGCGCCAGCGCAGGCTGCCCTTGGGCACTTCGCGCCACCAATACAGGGTGAACAAGGCAGGCATGACATCGTGCAGCAGCTCATCGGCCAGCCACTGCCAGCCTTCGGGATGCCACAGGTGGCGCAGCAGCACGCTGTAGGCCAGGGCCACCAGAATGATGCTGGCAGCGATCGCCGAGCTGACCACAGGCGAGAGAAAGAAGCGCTTGGCGGCTGACTCACGGCCGAACCCGGCATAGCTCAGCACCGTGGTCACCAGGGTGTTGGTCAGTACCGTGAAGTAACCGAAGACGTTGATCAGCCCGCCGATCAGGCTGGCCTGCTCTTGCCAGCGGTCCAGCAGCACCAGATAGACCTGGATCGCCAGGGCGAACCAGCCGAGCAACGCCATCGCCGTCAGCCAGGGACGTTTAGGCACGTCAGGCCTGGCGCTGCAGCTTGATGTACAGCTGCTCGACCTTCTCCCGCGCCCAGGGCGTCTTGCGCAAGAACGTCAGGCTCGACTTGATGCTCGGATTGCTCTTGAAGCAGCGCACGTCCACGCGTTCGGCCAACCCCTGCCATTGGTAGTGCGCCACCAGTTCAGTGAGGATCTGTTCGAGGGTCTTGCCGTGCAGCGCGTTGTGGTGGGCCGTGCTCATGCCAGTGCTCCGTGGGAAAGATGCGCACCTTACACCAGTGTAGTGATGGGTGGGGCGCGCGTTGCGCGCTGAAAAACCGCTGGCAGGGGCAAAACCTTCTGTGCTGAAATAGTGATGTTATATTGTAACAACATAAAAGCATCTGCCAAGGAACGCCTCATCCCCATGCTGCACATACCGCTTCGCCTCTCCCCTCTCGCTGCTGCGCTGTGGCTGGCCTCCCTGCCGAGCCACGCCGTGGAACTGCAACCTCAAGTGATCACTGCCAACCCCCTGGGCAACGCTCAACTGGCAACCCCCAGCACCTTGCTCGAAGGCGACGACCTGCTGCAACAGCAGCACGCCAGTCTCGGTGAAACCTTGAACAAGCAACCTGGCGTCGCCTCTACCTGGTTCGGCCCAGGCGCCAGCCGGCCAGTGATCCGTGGCCTGGACGGCGACCGGATTCGCATCCTGCGCAACGGAGTCGGCGCCCTCGACGCTTCGGCGCTGTCCTACGACCACGCCGTGCCGCTGGATCCGGTCAGCGTCGAGCGCGTCGAGATCGTCCGCGGCCCTGCGGCGCTGCTGTACGGCGGCAGTGCGATTGGCGGCGTGGTCAACACGTTTGACAACCGCATTCCCGACGCGCCGATCGACGGCATCCACGGCGCGGGCGAACTGCGTTACGGTGGCGCCGACACCACGCGCAGCAGCGCCGGCAAGTTGGAAGCCGGCGACGGCACCTTCGCTTTGCACCTGGATGCCAACAGCCGCCAGTTCAACGACTTGCGCATCCCCGGCTACGCCCTTAGCAGCAAAGTGCGCGACGCCGACGCCGCGGGTAGCCGCCACCGCCTGGAAAACAGCGACGGTCGCCAGGATGGCGGCGCGCTCGGCGGCTCCTACAACTGGGAGCATGGCTATGCGGGCTTGTCCTACAGCCGCTATGACAGCAACTACGGCTCGGTCGCTGAATCCGGCGTGCGCCTGGACATGAAGCAGGACCACTACGCGTTTGCGTCGGAACTGCGCGATCTGGACGGCCCGTTCAGTTCGGTCAAGCTCGATGCCGGCTACACCGACTACCAACATAGCGAGATTGAACAAGGCGAGGTGCACACCACCTTCAAGAACAAGGGCTATGAGGCCCGCATAGAGGCACGTCACCAGCCGCTCGGGCCGCTGCAAGGCGTGGTCGGGGCGCAGGTCAGCCGCAACCAATTCTCCGCCTTGGGTGAAGAAGCCTTCGTCCCGCACACCGATACCGATAGCCTGGCGCTGTTCATGCTCGAACAATGGCAGGCGACCGAGCGTCTGGATCTGAGCCTGGGGGCGCGGCTGGAGCACACCCGGGTCGAGCCCGATGCCAAGGGCAACGAGACCTTCGCCGGTGCCGACGGCAGCAGCAGCTTCAACGCCTTCAGCCTGTCCTCAGGTGCGGTGTATCAGCTCGATCCGGTGTGGTCGCTGGCCGCCAACCTGGCGTACACCGAGCGAGCGCCGACTTTCTATGAGCTTTACGCCAATGGCGCTCACGTGGCCACCGGGGCCTATGAGGTCGGCGACGCCAGCCTGAACAAGGAAAAAGCCATTTCCACCGACCTGGCGCTGCGCTTCGACAATGGCACGCACAAGGGCAGTGTCGGGGTGTTCTACAGTCACTTTCGCAACTACATCGGCTTGATCGGCACCGGCAATCTGCGCGAAGGGCACGATCATGATCATGATGACGATGAGCACGACCACGATCACGATCACGATCACGAGCATGACGAGGGCGGCTTCCCCGAGTATCAATACCAAGGCGTGCGTGCGCGCTTCTACGGTATCGAGGCGCAGGATCGCTGGCAGTTGGCGCAAAATCGCTACGGCAGTTTCGCGCTGGAGCTCTCTGGCGACTACACCCGGGCGAAGAACCTCGACAATGGCCAACCGCTGCCGCGCATTGCCCCACTGCGCTTGAACAGCGGCCTGGTCTGGGAGCTGGAGCGCTGGCAGGCGCGGGTCGACGTGCAGTACGCGGCTGGGCAGCACCGCACCCCGGCCAACGAAACCAGCACCGACGGCTATACCACCTTGGGTGCCAGCGTCGGCTATCGCTTCGATGTCGGCCAAAGCCAGTGGCTGGCATTCGTGCGCGGTGAAAATCTCACCGATCAGACCGTGCGCTATGCCAGTTCCATCCTGCGCGACATCGCACCGGCGCCAGGGCGCAGCGTCGAAGTCGGCTTGCGCACTACGTTCTAAGCACCACGAGGCTCGCGGGCAACGCACTGGCTGCCCGCGAGACTACTGTTGCCGCAACGGTAACAATCCCCTGCGACAAATTGTCTTTTTTTCCACGCGCTTCCCCTATATCCTCCCCGCCCCTTGGCTGAATCGCTTCACCAGCCACTTCCCCGTTATTCGATGCATCGATGGGCACGCTCATTGGTGCGTTCGCCGTTTCCTCGATTATTAAAAGACAGCGCTACCTCATGCCACTGCCTTACATTCGTTACACCCACCTTGCAGCCACTACCCTGGCCGTTTCACTGTGCGCCGCGGCCAATGCCAGCGAGCCATTCGCCCAGGATTCCCCATGGATGTTCGGCGACTGGGGCGGTAGCCGCAGTGAGCTGCTCGAACAAGGCTACGACTTCACCTTTGGCTACACCGGCGAGATGGGCAGCAACCTGCACGGCGGTTATGACCACGAGCGTACCGCGCGCTACAGCGATCAGTTCAGCTTCACTAGCCACTTGGACCTGCAGAAGATCCTCGGTTGGCACGACAGCGAATTTCAGCTCACCGTGACCGAACGGCACGGCGACAACATCAGCAACGACCGCATCAATGACCCACGCGTCGGTGGCTTCACCTCGGCACAGGAAGTCTGGGGCCGGGGCGAAACCTGGCGACTGACGCAAATGTGGATCAAGCAAAAGTATTTCGACGGCGCCTTGGACGTGAAATTCGGCCGCTTTGGCGAAGGTGAAGACTTCAACAGCTTCCCGTGCGACTTCCAGAACCTGGCGTTCTGCGGCTCCCAGGTGGGCAACTGGGTGGGCGGCATCTGGTACAACTGGCCGGTCAGCCAATGGGCGCTGCGGGTGCGCTACAACCTCAGCCCAGCGTTGTACGCCCAGGTCGGGGTGTACGAGCAGAACCCGTCGAACCTGCAATCGGGCAACGGTTTCAAGCTCAGCGGCAGCGGCACCCAGGGCGCGGTCATGCCGATCGAACTGGTGTGGGCGCCACGCATCCAAGGTCTGAAGGGGGAATATCGCGCCGGCTACTACTACAGTAGTGCCAACGCCCAGGATGTTCTCAACGACCGCAACGGCCAGCCGGCCGCCCTCAGTGGCGCCGCCTACCGCAGCAGTTCGAGCAAGCACGGCATGTGGCTTGGCGCCCAGCAGCAAGTGACCTCGCTGGCATCGGACCAGTCACGTGGCCTGAGCGTGTTCGCCAACGCCACGGTGCACGACAAGAAAACCAATGTCATCGACAACTACGTTCAGGCTGGACTGGTTTACAAAGGCCTTCTCGACGCCCGCGCCAAGGACGACATCGGCTTTGCCGTCGCCCGCGTGCACGCCAACCCGGCCTACCGCAAGAATGCGCGCCTGGCCAACCAGGCGGCAGGCTTGGACGACTACGACAATCCTGGCTACTTGCCGGTGCAAGACACCGAGTACAGCGCCGAACTCTATTACGGCATTCATCTGGCCGACTGGCTCACGGTGCGCCCGAACCTGCAATACATCCGCCATCCAGGTGGGGTGTCGCAGGTCGACAGCGCGCTGGTCGGCGGTCTCAAGATTCAAAGCACGTTCTAACCCTTCGCACACTGACAACCTTCACACAACGGAGAACCTAAGATGAGCACTGAAAGTGCCAAACAAGGACGCCGCTGGCTACCGCGCCTGATGGGCGTGCTGCTGTTGCTGATGGGCCTGGCCCTGCTGGCGGGCGGCATCAAACTGAGCCAGGTCGGCGGCTCGCTGTATTACCTGATTGCCGGCATCGGTTTCGCCGTTTCTGGCGCCTTGCTGCTGGCACAACGACGCCTGGCCCTGGGCCTGTATGGCCTGGTGCTGCTGGGCAGCACGGTGTGGGCTTTGCTGGAAGTCGGCCTGGATTGGTGGCAACTGGTGCCGCGCCTGGCCATCTGGTTCGCGATCGGTGTGGTATTGCTGCTGCCGTGGACGCGTCGTCCGTTGATCGGCCCCGGCGCCAAAGCCAATACCGCACTGCTGAGCGTTGCGGTGCTGGCGTCGGGCGCCTGCGCCCTGGCCAGCCAGTTCACCCACCCCGGTGAAGTGTTCGGCGAGCTGGGCCGTGACAACAGTGAGATGGGCAGCGCCGCGCCGGCCATGCCCGATGGCGACTGGCAGGCCTATGGACGCACCGAGCACGGTCATCGCTACTCGCCGCTGCGCCAGATCACCGCGCAGAATGCCTATCGCCTGGAAGAGGCCTGGCGCATTCGCACCGGCGACCTGCCCACCGACAACGATCCGGTGGAACTGACCAACGAAAATACCCCGCTCAAAGCCAACGGCATGCTCTATGCGTGCACCGCGCACAGCAAGGTATTGGCCCTTGATCCGGATACCGGTGCCGAAATCTGGCGCTACGACCCGCAGATCAAGACGCCGGTCGGCACCTTCAAGGGCTTTGCCCACATGACCTGCCGCGGCGTTTCGTACTACGACGAAAACAGCTATGTCAGCCGCGACGGCAGCCCGGCACCGAAGGTCTCCGACGCCGGCCAGGCGGTAGCACAGGCATGCCCACGCCGCCTGTACCTGCCGACCGCCGACGCGCGCCTGATCGCCATCAATGCCGACAACGGCAAGGTTTGCGAAGGCTTCGCCAATCAGGGCGCGATCGACCTGACGACCGGTATCGGCCCGTTCACCGCGGGTGGCTACTACTCCACCTCGCCGGTGGCGGTAACGCGCAGCCTGGTGATCATCGGCGGCCATGTCACCGATAACGAGTCAACCAACGAGCCCTCGGGCGTCATCCGCGCCTACGACGTGCACGATGGTCGCCTGGTGTGGAACTGGGACAGCGACAATCCCGACGACACCCAGCCGCTGGCACCCGGCAAGCTGTACAGCCGCAACTCGGCGAACATGTGGTCGCTGGCCAGCGTCGATGAAGAACTGGGTATGGTCTACCTGCCGCTGGGCAACCAGACGCCAGACCAGTGGGGCGCCGATCGTACCCCGGGTGCTGAAAAATACAGCGCTGGTGTCGTCGCTCTGGACCTGGCTACCGGCAAGGCGCGCTGGAACTACCAGTTCACTCACCATGACCTGTGGGACATGGATGTCGGCAGCCAGCCGACCTTGGTTCACCTGAAGACTCAAGACGGCGTAAAGCCTGCGATCATCGTGCCGACCAAACAGGGCAGCCTGTACGTGCTCGACCGCCGCGACGGCACCCCGATCGTACCGATCCGCGAGATTCCGGTGCCGCAAGGTGCGGTCAAAGGCGACCACACCGCGCCGACCCAGGCGCGTTCGGACCTCAACCTGCTCGGCCCTGAACTGACCGAACAGGCCATGTGGGGCGCTACGCCGTTCGACCAGATGCTGTGCCGCATCCAGTTCCGCGAGCTGCGCTACGAAGGCCAGTACACGCCACCGTCCGAGCAAGGCAGCCTGATCTATCCGGGTAACGTGGGCGTGTTCAACTGGGGCAGCGTGTCGGTCGACCCGGTACGCCAGCTGCTGTTCACCTCGCCGAACTACATGGCCTTCGTGTCGAAGATGGTGCCACGTGAGCAAGTCGCGGCCGGGAGCAAGCGCGAGAGCGAAACCAGCGGCGTGCAGCCCAACACCGGCGCACCCTACGCAGTCACCATGCATCCGTTCATGTCGCCCCTGGGCGTGCCATGCCAGGCGCCGGCCTGGGGCTACGTCGCGGCGATCGATCTGTTCACCAACAAGGTGGTCTGGAAGCGCAAGAACGGCACCACCCGTGACAGCACCCCGATCCCGATCGGCATGCCGGTCGGCGTACCGAGCATGGGCGGCTCGATCGTCACCGCTGGCGGCGTCGGCTTCCTCAGCGGCAGCTTGGACCAGTACCTGCGTGCCTATGACGTGAACGACGGCAAGGAGCTGTGGAAAGCGCGCCTGCCAGCAGGCGGCCAGGCCACTCCGATGACCTACACCGGCAAGGATGGCAAGCAATACGTGCTGATCGTGGCCGGCGGCCATGGCTCGCTCGGCACCACCATGGGCGATTACATCATCGCTTACAAACTTCGGGACTAAGCGGCGGGCTGCAAGCGGCGGGCTGCAAGCAAAAGCGGATGCGCTTCTGTCTTGCAGCTTCAAGCTTGCAGCTTGAAGCTTGAAACCCCTGCCGCTCTGCCCCATCTAAGCACCATAGTCATTGACGCAGGTGCCCCATGAGCGACCAGCAGGATTTGCCGGATCAACCCGACGAACACAGCGCAGTAGAACCACCCGACACCCAGGCCCTTCCCGGCCATGCCCTTGCCCTGCCCGGCCAGCAGCTGCCGGACAAGGTCTATGTGATCCCGATTCACAACCGCCCCTTCTTCCCTGCGCAAGTGCTGCCGGTGATCGTCAATGAAGAGCCCTGGGCCGAAACGCTCGACCTGGTGGCCAAGACCGACCATCACTCGCTGGCGCTGTTCTTCATGGACACCCCGCCCGAAGACCATCGGCATTTCGATACCTCTGCGTTGCCTGAGTACGGCACGCTGGTCAAGGTGCACCACGCCAGCCGCGAAAACGGCAAGCTGCAATTTGTCGCCCAGGGCCTGACCCGCGTGCGTATCCGCACCTGGCTCAAGCATCACCGGCCGCCCTACCTGGTCGAGGTCGAGTATCCGCGCCAACCTGCCGAGCCGACCGACGAGGTCAAGGCCTACGGCATGGCGTTGATCAACGCGATCAAGGAGCTGCTGCCGCTCAACCCGCTGTACAGCGAAGAACTCAAGAACTACCTCAATCGCTTCAGCCCCAACGACCCCTCGCCACTCACCGATTTCGCCGCCGCGCTGACCTCCGCCACGGGCAACCAGCTGCAGGAGGTGCTCGATTGCGTGCCTATGCTCAAACGCATGGAGAAAGTCCTGCCCATGCTGCGCAAGGAAGTCGAGGTGGCACGCCTGCAGAACGAGATCTCGGCCGAGGTCAACCGGCAGATCGGCGAGCACCAGCGCGAGTTTTTCCTCAAGGAGCAGCTCAAGGTCATCCAGCAGGAGCTGGGCCTGACCAAGGACGACCGCAGCGCCGATCTGGAACAGTTCGAGCAGCGCCTGGCGGACAAGACCCTGCCCGAGCAGGCGCGCAAACGCATCGACGAAGAGATGGGCAAGCTGGCCATCCTCGAGACCGGATCCCCCGAATACGCGGTGACCCGCAACTACCTGGACTGGGCCACTGCCCTGCCCTGGGGCGTGTACGGCAAGGACAAGCTCGACCTCAAGCATGCACGCAAGATTCTCGACCAGCACCATGCCGGCCTGGACGACATCAAGGAACGCATCCTCGAATTCCTCGCCGTGGGCGCCTGGAAAGGCGAAATCAGCGGCTCGATCGTGCTGCTGGTGGGCCCGCCTGGCGTGGGCAAGACCAGCATCGGCAAATCCATCGCCGAGTCCCTGGGCAGACCGTTCTACCGTTTCAGCGTCGGCGGCATGCGCGATGAGGCGGAGATCAAGGGCCATCGTCGCACCTACATCGGTGCCCAGCCGGGCAAGTTGGTGCAGGCCCTGAAGGACGTCGAGGTGATGAATCCGGTGATCATGCTCGACGAAATCGACAAGATGGGCCAGAGCTACCAGGGTGATCCGGCGTCGGCGCTGCTCGAAACCCTCGATCCGGAACAGAACGTCGACTTCCTCGATCACTACCTGGACTTGCGCCTGGACCTGTCCAAGGTGCTGTTCGTGTGCACGGCCAACACGCTGGACTCGATCCCAGGCCCCTTGCTCGACCGGATGGAAGTGATTCGCCTCTCCGGCTACATCACCGAAGAAAAACTGGCCATCGCCAAGCGCCACCTGTGGCCCAAGCAACTGGCCAAGGCTGGCGTCGCCAAGACCAGCCTGAGCATCAGCGACACCGCGCTGCGCCTGGTGATCGAGGGCTACGCCCGTGAAGCCGGCGTACGCCAGCTGGAAAAACAGCTAGGCAAACTGGTGCGCAAGGCGGTGGTCAAGTTGATCGACAACCCTGACGCCAAGCTCAAGATCGGCAACAAAGACCTGGAAACCGCCCTGGGCATGCCGGTGTTTCGCAGTGAGCAGGTGCTGGCGGGCAAGGGCGTCATCACCGGCTTGGCCTGGACCAGCATGGGCGGTGCGACCCTGCCGATCGAGGCGACGCGTATCCACACCCTTAACCGCGGCTTCAAGCTCACCGGCAAGCTCGGTGACGTGATGAAAGAATCTGCGGAAATCGCCTACAGCTACGTGAGTTCTAACCTCACGCAATTCGGCGGGGATCCGACGTTCTTCGACGAAGCTTTCATCCATCTGCACGTACCCGAAGGCGCCACGCCCAAGGACGGCCCGAGTGCCGGTATCACCATGGCCAGCGCCCTGCTGTCGCTGGCCCGTGATCAAGCGCCGAAAAAAGGCGTGGCCATGACCGGCGAACTGACCTTGACCGGCCAGGTTCTCCCCATTGGCGGCGTGCGTGAGAAGGTGATTGCGGCGCGTCGGCAGAAGATCTTCGAGCTGATTCTGCCAGAGCCCAATCGCGGCGATTTCGAGGAACTGCCGGAGTACCTGCGTGAGGGCCTGACAGTGCATTTCGCCAAGCGCTTCGCTGACGTGGCCAAGGTATTGTTCTGACCGCTAACCGACACGTGGGAGCGCCGCGCTGGCGTTCCCACTACGACTGAAAACAATGAGGCAACGGTCGCGGCATTGCGCAAAGTCACGCCAAATCCCTCGATCATCGGTTATCCTCGGGTCTTCACCTGCCTAGGAGCTACCATGACTGCCCTGCGTCTGCTTCTTCCCCTGAGCCTGGCGCTGCTCGGGGCCTGCGCCCAGCAGCGCTCGCAAACCGTCGAACTGGATGCCGACAGCGAGTGCCCCGCGCGCTTGCAGGTCGGCCAGACCCTGACCTTGACCCTGCCCAGTAACCCCACCACCGGCTATCGCTGGCTCGTGCAAAACCCGGCCTCGTCGGTGCTGCAAAGCCTCGGCCCGGAGGTCTACAGCACGCCGGAAGACGCAGGCCTGGTCGGCAGTTCGGGGGTTTCCACCTGGCGCTTCCAGGCCCGCGCGGCAGGCAACGGCCAGCTGGTGCTGGTCTATCAGCAGCCTTGGGCTCCGGAAGTTCGCCCCGTGCAGAGCTTCGATTGCGCCATTCGGGTCCATTGAGCGCTCAGCGCTGGTCAGGCAACCATGCATCATCCGCGCGGTTTGGCTAGAATGCCGGCCCTGCATGTCGCAAGCCGCCTGGATTCACCGTGAGCAAACAACCCGACCGCCTATTCGCCCAACCTCTGGAGCAGGTCCCTGACTTCGTGTTCAACGAAGACGTGGTGCGCGTGTTCCCGGACATGATCAAGCGCTCGGTGCCGGGTTACCCGACCATCGTCGAAAACCTTGGCGTGCTCGCGGCCCGCTTCGCCCAGCCGAACACCGCGCTGTATGACTTGGGCGCGTCCCTCGGCGCAGTCACTCAGGCCTTGCGCCGCCATGTGCGCAGCGAGGGTTGCCGGGTGATCGCGGTGGACAATTCGGCCGCCATGGTCGAACGCTGCCGCCAGTACCTCACCGCCCAGGACTCGATGTTCCAGGAGTTGCTGCCGGTCGAGGTGCTCGAGGCCGATATCCTCAGCCTGGCGCTGCAGCCGGCCTCGGTGGTGGCGATGAATTTCACCCTGCAATTCATCGCCCCCGAACAACGCCTGGCCCTGCTCACGCAGATTCGCCAGGCCCTGCTGCCGGGCGGCGCGTTGATTCTCTCGGAAAAACTGCGCTTCGCCGACGCCGATGAACATGCCCTGCTCAACGACTTGCACCTGGATTTCAAACGGGCCAATGGCTACAGCGAACTGGAAATCGCCCAGAAGCGCAGCGCCATCGAAAACGTGATGAAGCCCGACACCCTGCACGCCCACCAGGAGCGCCTCTACGCGGCCGGCTTCAGCAAGGTGGTGCCGTGGTTCCAATGCCTCAACTTTGCCTCGCTGATAGCCCTGCCATGATCGATCTGTCCCCACTGGTGCGGCGTCTTGCCGGCACGCCCCTGGCTAACTGGTCGCAAGGCCTGCAAGCACAACTCGACAACAAGCTGGAAAAAGGCCACGGCGATCTCGACCGCTGGCGTGGTGCGCTGCAGGCGCTGCCGGCCCTCACACCCAGCGAGATAGACCTGGTCAACGGCCTGCGCCTGGATTGCCGGTGCGACGACGCCAGCCGCGTGCAGATGCGTCAGGCACTGATGGGCCTGTCGCCCTGGCGCAAGGGCCCGTTCGACCTGTTCGGGGTCCACGTCGACACCGAATGGCGCTCGGACTGGAAATGGTCGCGGGTCAGCCCGCACCTGGATCTGCGCGGCAAGCGCGTGCTCGACGTCGGCTGTGGCAATGGCTATTACCAATGGCGCATGCTCGGCGCCGGTGCCGACCTGGTAGTCGGCGTCGATCCCAACTGGCTGTTCTTCTGCCAGTTCCAGGCCGTGCAGAAATACCTGCCCGAGCTGCCCGCCTGGCACTTGCCCTTCGCCCTGGAGGAGCTGCCAGCGGGCCTGGAGGGCTTCGACACGGTGTTTTCCATGGGCGTGTTCTATCACCGCCGCTCGCCGATCGAACACTTGCTGGCGCTCAAGGATTGCCTGGTCAAGGGGGGCGAACTGGTGCTGGAGACACTGGTGATCGAAGGTGACGAAAACCAGGTGCTGGTGCCTGAAGACCGTTATGCGCAGATGCGCAATGTCTGGTACTTGCCCTCGGTGCCGGCGTTGTCACGTTGGCTGCGCCGCGCAGGCTTCAGCGATGTGCGCTGCGTGGATGTCAGCGTTACCAGTGTCGACGAGCAACGCAGCACTGAGTGGATGCGTTACCAGTCGTTGAGCGACTTCCTCGACCCTGACGATCACAGTAAAACGATCGAGGGGCTGCCTGCCCCACTGCGCGCCACGCTCGTTGCCCGCAAATAGCCGCAAGCTCAGATCGCAACTGGCCCGCACCCGCTTCCGGCGCGGGCCAGTTCGCAGTGCAATCAGCGCGCTGCAGCGACGATCAGCGCCTTCATCTCCGCTACCGCCGCCTTGAAGCCGACGAACAGCGCATGCGCGACCAGCGCATGGCCGATGTTCAGTTCGTTGATACCCTTGATCGCGGCCACTGCCTCGACGTTGTGATAATGCAGGCCATGGCCGGCATTGACGATCAGCCCCTGGCCGATGCCACATGCCACGCCTTCCTTGATGCGTTGCAGCTCTTCGGCGAGCTCGGTCGGTGTCTGGGCATCGGCATAACGCCCGGTGTGCAGCTCGATGGCCGGCGCACCGACGCGCTGCGCCGCTTCGATCTGGCGCTGGTCGGCATCGATGAACAGCGACACTTCGGCACCGGTGCGCGCCAAGCGCTCGACTGCCGCCTTGATACGTGCCTCCTGCCCCGCCACATCCAGGCCGCCCTCGGTGGTCAGCTCCTGACGGGTTTCCGGGACCAGGCAAATGTGCGCCGGGCGAATCTTCTCGGCGAAGGCCATCATCTCTTCGGTGACGCCCATCTCGAAGTTCATGCGGGTCTGCAGCACGTCCTTGAGCAGCAGCACGTCACGCTCCTGAATATGCCGCCGGTCTTCGCGCAGGTGCACGGTGATACCGTCGGCGCCTGCTTCCTCGGCATCCAGCGCAGCCTTGACCGGGTCCGGGTAGCGGGTGCCGCGGGCCTGACGCAGGGTTGCCACGTGGTCGATGTTGACGCCTAGGAGCATGCGGTTGCTGTGAGTCACGAAGGGCTCTCCTGAAGATTGAGCCACACAGCATACGACGTGCTCAGCGCTTGCGAAACAGTTCCCGGCTGACCAGCGGTCGCGGCCCCAGGTGCACAGCCAGTGCTTGGCGCATCAGGCGCTTGGCCGCCAGCAAGGTGCCCGGCGCCTCCCAGTTCGCCTCGGCCAATGCCAGCAACTCGGTACCGTTGAACAGGCCCGGCTGCAGCAAGTGCACGCGCTCGAGCCCGGCATCGACCTGCAGCCGGTACAAGCCATCGGCGGCGATCGGCTCGTCGTTGACGTCCAGGGTCAAGGAGAAGGTGTAGCCAAGGTCCTGCAGCAGTCGCCACTCGAATGCGCGCAGCAGCGGCTCCAGCGGCCTGCCAGCCGCCAGGGCCTGCAAGGTCAGGGCGTAGTGCTCGAACAACTCGGGCTGCGGGGCTTCCCCAGGCAGCAGGCGCATCAGCAGCTCGTTGAGGTACAGCCCGCTGAACAACGCATCGCCAATGAGCCAGGCGGCAATGCCGACCGTGTCCAGACGCCTGACGTTCTTCAGCTCGCCCTTGCCATGCAACTCGACCTCAAGCGGCACGAACGGTCGCACCAGGCTGCCGCCCTTGCCGCGCGCACGGCGCAACACTGCGCGCACGCGCCCCTGTGGGGTGAAGAAGTCCACCAGGGCGCTGGTTTCCTTGTAGGCCCGGCTGTGCAGGACGTAGGCTGGCTGGCTGACAGGTTGTTCCATGAAAAGATCACTCGCCCCGGGGTTGCACTGGCCGCGCCTACCGGGGGCTGGCGGTGCCGGGATTACAGGTCGCCGTAGCCCAGCGAGCGCAAGGCACGTTCATCGTCGGACCAGCCGCCCTTGACCTTGACCCAGAGGTTGAGCATGACCTTGGAGTCGAACAACACTTCCATGTCCTTGCGCGCTTCGGAGCCGATGCGCTTGATGCGCTCGCCCTTGTCGCCAATGATGATCTTCTTCTGGCCGTCACGCTCGACCAGGATCAGCGCGTGAATGTGCAGCACATGGCCCTGCTGCTTGAACTCTTCGATTTCCACGGTGATCTGGTACGGCAGCTCGGCTCCGAGCTGGCGCATGATCTTCTCGCGCACCAACTCAGCGGCCAGGAAGCGGCTGCTGCGGTCGGTGATCTGATCTTCCGGGAAGAAGTGCTCGTTCTGCGGCAGGTGCTTGGCGATCTGTGCTTCCAGGGCTTCCAGGTTGTGACCCTGTTGCGCGGAGATCGGCATCACTTCGGCGTTTGGCAGCTGTTCCTGCAGCCATTGCAGGTGCGGAATCAGCTCGGCCTTCTCTTCCATGCGGTCGGTCTTGTTGACGGCGATGATCAACGGACCGGTGACGTACTGCACGCGTTCGAGCACCAGTTGGTCTTCGTCGGTCCACTTGGTGCGATCGACCACGAAGATCACCACATCGACATCCTTCAAGGCGGCCGAGGCGTTACGATTCATGTAGCGGTTCAGCGCTTTGTCGTTGGCCTTGTGCATACCCGGCGTGTCGACGTAGATCGCTTGCACGTCACCCTCGGTCTTGATCCCGAGCATGTTGTGGCGTGTGGTCTGCGGCTTGCGCGAAGTGATCGCCAGCTTCTGCCCGAGGATGTGGTTGAGCAAGGTCGACTTGCCCACGTTGGGGCGGCCGACGATGGCCACGTAACCGCAGCGGGTCGGATTGTTGTCAGTCATTGCCATTCTCCACGCCCAGGGCGATCAATGCCGCGGCGGCGGCGACTTGTTCGGCGATACGCCGGCTTACGCCCTGCCCACGGCTTTTGTTGTTCAGCAGTACCACTTCGCATTCGACGAAGAACGTGCGGCAGTGCGGTTCGCCCTGGATGTCGACCACCTCGTAGCGCGGCAGCTCGCAGCTGCGCGATTGCAGAAATTCCTGCAGGCGGGTCTTGGGGTCTTTGTTGGTGTCGACCAGGGTCAGGCCTTCGAACTCATCGGTGAGCCAGGCCAGCACGCGCTCGCGCGCGGTCTGCATGTCGGCATCGAGGTAGATCGCGCCGATCAGCGCTTCCAGCGCATCGGCCAGGATCGACTCGCG
This sequence comes from Pseudomonas sp. SMSB3, assembly GCF_052041965.1. Taxonomy (NCBI): domain Bacteria; kingdom Pseudomonadati; phylum Pseudomonadota; class Gammaproteobacteria; order Pseudomonadales; family Pseudomonadaceae; genus Pseudomonas; species Pseudomonas sp. SMSB3. Next base: position 108,758 of record NZ_JBKGGV010000013.1, read on the forward strand.
GCGAAAGCCGCCGCTCTTGAGCTCGCCGGAGCCCAGGCGCAGGTAGTCGCCCAGGTCGAAGCCCCGCGCCAGGCGGGCCAGCGTCTCGCCTTTGACCAGGCGCGCGCGCAGGCGCGACAGCTGCCCTTCGCGGGCCTGGGGGAAGCGCTCGAACAGCGCTTCGCCAGCGACGAAATTGAGAATGGCATCACCGAGAAACTCCAGGCGCTCGTTATTGCGTCCGGCATAGCTGCGGTGAGTCAGGGCCAGCAGCATTTGCTCCTGGTTCTTGAAGGTGTAGCCGAGCTTGCGCTCGAGACGGGCAAGGGAAGCACTCATGCAGCCACCCGTGGGTTGTTAAACGCGTTGTTCAAATCAACATCCTGAAAGACTGTTGGGCTGTGGTTCGTCGCGCCGAGCGGCGAATCTCTCGTTCCTTGAAAACACAGCCTATGTCAGAAATGCATTCGGCGCTGTCTTCAGGACAGCGCCGATGGGTATCAATGGATCAGGCCGACCCGCGACAGGTTGGGCAGGTGACTGAGCTTGGGCTCTGGCCAGCTCATCCACACCGCAAAGGCCTTGCCGACGATGTTGCGGTCCGGGACCATGCCGTGCAGCGCCTTGGGGATATTCGGATCGTCCCAGTAGCGGCTGTCGTTGGAGTTGTCGCGGTTGTCGCCCATCATGAAGTAATGGCCTGCCGGGACGGTCCATTGCTGGTCCGGCGGCATGCGATAGCGGGTCATTTCCTTGCGAATCAAGTGCTCGGCAGCGCCGAGTTTTTCCTTGTACAGCTCAGCGCTGCCCAGGGTGCCCGGCTCGGTACCGACCAACTGCTCGGCAATCGGCTGACCGTTGACGAACAGCCGCTTGTCGCTGGTGTAGCTGATCGTGTCGCCCGGCAGGCCGACGACGCGCTTGATGTAATTGACGTTCGGGTCGCTGGGGTAGCGGAACACCATCACATCGCCGCGCTGCGGGTCACCGACTTCGATCACTTTCTTGTCGATCACCGGCAGGCGAATGCCATAGGAGAACTTATTGACCAGAATGAAATCGCCGACTTCCAGGGTTGGTTTCATCGACCCCGACGGGATCTGGAACGGCTCGACCAGAAACGAGCGCAGCACCAGCACGATGAACAACACCGGGAAGAACGACTTGCCATATTCGACCAGCAGCGGCTCCTTGTTCAGGCGCTCGACCACAGCCATTTCTGGCTGAGTGACGCTGCCCTGATAAGTGGCGACTGCTGCCCGCCGGCGCGGAGCCAGGAACAACAGGTCGATCAAGCCCAGCAGACCGCAGACGAAAACGGCGATGACTAGCAACAGCGGGAAATTTAGCGACATAGGACCTAGCTATCCAACCTGAGCACGGCGAGGAAGGCTTCCTGTGGAATTTCCACGTTACCGACCTGTTTCATGCGTTTCTTACCGGCCTTCTGCTTCTCCAGCAGCTTCTTCTTACGGCTGACGTCACCGCCGTAGCACTTGGCCAGTACGTTCTTTCTGAGCGCCTTGACGGTTGTCCGCGCGATGATCTGGCCACCGATGGCTGCCTGGATCGCCACATCGAACATCTGCCGAGGGATCAGCTCCTTCATCTTCTCGGTCAACGCACGGCCTTTGTAGGCCGCGTTGTCGCGGTGCACGATCAATGCCAGGGCATCGACCTTGTCGCCGTTGATCAACACGTCCAGCTTGACCAGGTTGGCCGACTGGTAACGATCGAAATGGTAGTCCAGCGAAGCATAGCCACGACTGGTGGACTTCAGACGGTCGAAGAAGTCCAGCACCACTTCGTTCATCGGCATGTCATAGCGCACCTGCACCTGGCTGCCGAGGAACTGCATGTCACGCTGCACGCCACGTTTCTCGATGCACAGGGTGATGACGTTGCCCAGGTGCTCTTGAGGCACAAGGATGGTCGCCGTCACGATCGGTTCGCGGAAATCGGCTACCGCCGACACATCCGGAAGCTTCGACGGGTTGTCGACCACGATGGTTTCACCGGTCTTGAGCTCAAGCTCGTAAATCACGCTTGGCGCGGTGGTGATCAGGTCCAGGTCGTACTCGCGCTCCAGGCGCTCCTGGATGATCTCCATGTGCAACATGCCGAGGAAGCCGCAGCGGAAGCCGAAGCCCAGTGCATCGGAGCTTTCTGGCATGTATTGCAGCGACGAATCGTTGAGGGTCAGCTTTTGCAAGGCGTCGCGGAAGTCTTCGAAATCATCGGAGCTGACCGGGAACAGGCCCGCGTAGACCTGCGGCTGGATTTTCTTGAAGCCAGGCAGCACCTCGACCTCAGGGGTCGTCGACAGGGTCAGGGTGTCACCCACCGGTGCGCCGTGAATGTCCTTGATGCTGGCAATGATGAAGCCCACTTCACCGGCCTTGAGATCGGCGGTCTGAGTGTGCTTGGGAGTGAACACGCCTACGCTGTCGACCAGGTGCAGCTTGCCGGTGGACTTGACCAGGATCTTGTCGCCCTTCTTGACGCGACCGTGGCGCACGCGCACCAGCGACACAACCCCCAGGTAGTTGTCGAACCAGGAGTCGATGATCAGCGCCTGCAGCGGCGCGTCGATATCGCCCTGGGGCGCAGGAATGCTGTGCACCAGGCGCTCGAGGACCTCGTCGACGCCCATGCCGCTCTTGGCACTGCACGCCACAGCGTCGGTCGCGTCGATGCCGATGATCTTCTCGATCTCGTCCTTGACGCGGTCCGGGTCGGCCTGGGGCAGGTCCATCTTGTTGAGCACCGGCATCACTTCCAGGCCCTGCTCGATGGCGGTATAGCAGTTGGCCACGGACTGGGCTTCGACGCCCTGGCCAGCATCGACCACCAGCAAGGCGCCTTCGCAGGCCGCCAGCGAACGCGAGACTTCATAGGTGAAGTCGACGTGGCCAGGGGTGTCGATGAAGTTCAGCTGGTAGACCTTGCCGTCCTGCGCCTTGTAGTTGAGCGTGACGCTGTGGGCCTTGATGGTGATACCGCGTTCGCGCTCCAGGTCCATGGAGTCCAGTACCTGGGCTTCCATTTCGCGCGCTGTGAGGCCACCGCACATCTGGATGAAACGGTCGGCCAGCGTCGACTTGCCATGGTCGATGTGGGCGATGATGGAGAAATTGCGGATATGACTCAAATCACTCACGGGTCAACACTCGAAAAGGCTGCGAGCCGGGACGCCCGCCGAAAAATAGCCGGGAATTGTACCTGATGCTGCCCGGATATGGGAGATTCCTCTATCGGACTTAATGTTTCCCAGCAGCCACGGCGGTGCTGAAGAACTGCCGCACCCAGCAAAAAGGGCAGCCGAAGCTGCCCTTTTCATGCGATCGCGCGGTTATTCGGCGAGCTTGAAGGTGATGAAGCTGGCACGGCCCTGACGCAGTACCCGCATCGACACCGAGCGGTTCTTCGGCAGGTCCTTGGCGATTTCGGTGAACTGCTTGGCCGAAACCACCGCCTGGTTGTTGAGGTGGCTGATGACGTCACCTGGACGCAGGCCGATCATCGCCGCCGGGCCATCCTGCACTTCCTTGATCAACACGCCGCCCTTGAGTTCGAGGGTTTTCTTCTGCTCGGCGGTCAGGTCCGAAACGGCTACCCCCAGGCGGTTGCTGTTGCGCTCGGCGCTGCCTTCAGGGCCGGTGCCGCTGGCGATGTCGGCATCGTCGTCAGGCATCGGACCAACGGCCACGTCGAGGGTCTGGCGTTTGCCGTTGCGAATGATCTCGAGCTTGGCCTTCTGACCGTCCTTCAGGCTGCCGACCAGGTGCGGCAGGTCGGCCGACATGACGATGGGCTGGCCATTCATGCTCAGGATCACATCGCCCACCTGCAGCCCGCCTTTGGCTGCCGGGCCGTTTTCCAGCACCTGCGCGACCAGGGCACCCGCCGGCTTGTCCAGGCCGAACGACTCAGCCAGGTCCTTGTTGACCTCCTGAATCACCACACCCAGCCAACCGCGGCTGACCTTGCCATCTTTCTTCAGCTGATTGGAGACGTCCAGCGCGACGTCGATGGGAATCGCGAACGACAGCCCCATGAAACCGCCGGAGCGGGTGAAGATCTGCGAGTTGATGCCTACCACTTCACCCTGCATGTTGAACAGCGGGCCACCGGAGTTACCCGGGTTGATCGCCACGTCGGTCTGGATGAACGGCACATAGGTATCGTTAGGCAGGGTGCGCCCCTTGGCACTGACGATACCCTTGGTCACCGAGTGGTCGAAGCCGAACGGCGAACCGATGGCCAGCACCCATTCGCCGACCTTGAGCTTTTCCGAGTCGCCGAGCTTGACGGTTGGCAGGTTCTTGCCGTCGACCTTGAGCAAGGCGACGTCGGTACGCGGATCGGTGCCGATCAGCTTGGCTTGCAGCTCGCTGCGGTCGGACAGGCGAACGATGATTTCATCAGCATCGGCCACAACGTGGTTGTTGGTCAGCACGTAGCCATCGCTGGAGATGATGAAGCCCGAGCCCAGCGACATCGCCTCGCGCTGGCGATCCCCGCGTGGCGAGCGTGGCTGTTGCGGCAGGTTGCGTTCGAAGAACTCGCGGAACATCGGCGGCAGGCCTTCGAGGTCAGGCATCTGCCCGGCAGCGATGCGGCGCTCCGGCAGCTTCTGCTTGGTGCTGATGTTGACCACCGCAGGCGAAGCCTGCTCGACCAGCGTGGTGAAGTCCGGCAGGGCTTCCTCGGCCTGGGCCGTGAGCACCTGGCCAAGCATGAGCACGGCGGCGAACATCGATAGGTAGGATTTCAAGCGTGGTATTGACATACGGCTCCCGTCACAACGAGCGGTAGTTAGAAATGGCCCCGCAAAACGCAGGAAAGGCCAGGCTCCCAGAAGCCTGACCTATAGAAAATTTGCCGGAAGAATGCAAATGACAATGCTTTAATTTCATTTCAGACGCATGTCCGTCCGCCTGACCGCAGCCTGCTCAAGCCCGGAAAAAACGCGCCATCACTGGCGCGCCTGGGCATCCTGCGGGCGCATCGACAGCGCGACCCGTTCTGCCGTGCCCAGCGGAATCTCGCCGACCACAGTGACCATGACCTTGCCCTTGGGCGTGTTCAAACGCCGCGACACAGCCGAGGTCGGGCCTAGTTGAGTGCGCACGTCAGCACCGCCCTCGTCCTTGATCGGCTCCAGGAACACCGAAAAACGCGCCAGACCGTCGTCATACATCAAGCTGCTGATGCTGCTATCGCGCTGCGCGTCGCGCCGCACACTGCTGGTCACCAGCTCGAAGCCCGGCGGCAACCAATCGGAACGCCAACCGGCAACGGTCTCTTTGGAGGCAGTGGCACCGGGTTCGACCGCCTGGCAGGTAGCACTGGCCTGCAGATCCTGATCGCTGGGCACGTGGTCGGTGTCCAGCCGGGTCATCTGGAAGCGCTCGAGCAACTGCCCTTTGTCATTGAGCATCAAGGAGCGCAACGGCAAGCCGGTACGGCGATCCAGGTGCAGCTCGAAGCCGTAGCGATGCTGGTCGCGCGGCGTCAAGGTAAGGATGACCGCATCGCGCCCAGCGATCCGCGACTTGCCGGCCACGCTCAAGTCGTACCAGCTCATCAGTTTCAGCGGATCGAGTGAACGCTGCGCAGCCTCAGGCGCAGTGGCGAACGTGCTTGCGCTGCTGGCCAAGCCGCCACTTACACACTGCACCTTGCCGTTGATGCGCACGATCTCCTGGGCGGTGTCATCGAGCTGCAAAAGCCGCTCGCTGACCTTGCCACCCTGGACGCGGTGCCAGATATCGTGGGAAGAAAAGCTGCCGTTACGTTCGTAGACGAAGGAGCCTTGGTAACTCTGTTTTTGCTCGGCCTGTGCCAGCTTGTTCAGCCACTCATTCGCCTCAGGCGATGAGTTGGCCGCCAACGCTGGCACCGTCATGCAGCTGCCTATCAGCAGCGACAGGAGAGGTAGCGCGCGCATGAGCCTCCTTACTTAGCGGTTTTCCAGGCTGGCAGCGCGAGCGTACGGCAGTGCAGTTTCAGTGCCCTTGAGGGCCGATTCCTGGGCATGCTGGCGCAGGTAGCCTGGCAGACGCTGATCCCAGCCAGCCTGGTTCTGCAGGACACCATTGGCCATCGGGCCAGTGGCCTGATCGCTGCTTTCGCTGTAGCCAGCCAAGACCGCAGGGCCCTGGGTCTGAGGCATGCTCAGGCCTTGCTGTACCGGTTGCTGGGCAGCGAGCTCGGCACCGGTGATCTCGTCCTGGTTGTACATGCGCACACCGGCCAGCACGGCCACGGTGACCGAAGCGGCAACCGCCAGGCGACCGAGGGTGCGCCATGGGCCTTGCTTGGCCTTGGCAGGTACGGCTTCGTCAGCCAGCGCCGCGGATACCGCCGAGGCGATGTCCAGCTGGGGCAGCAACAATTCCTTGTGCATCGCTGCGCGGGCTACCTGGTAACGCGACCAGGTGGCACGGGTTTCGGAGTCGTCGACGGCGTTCAACACCCGACGCAATTCCAGTTGGTCCGCTTCGTTATCCATTACCGCGGACAGCGATTCCTGCAAAGCTTCACGACTCATGGCGGTTCCTCTCTTGGCTGTAGCCGCTGTCTCAGGTTTCCTGCAGCAGGGGCTGCAGGGCTTTATCTATGGCCTCCCGAGCGCGGAAGATTCGAGAGCGCACGGTACCCACCGGACATTGCATGACACTGGCAATGTCTTCGTAACTCAGCCCGTCGAATTCACGCAGGGTCAACGCCGTGCGCAGGTCTTCGGGTAGCTGCTGGATGGTGCGATGGACAGTGCCTTCGATTTCATCCCGCAACAACGAGCGCTCTGGGGACTCGAGATCCTTGAGACCATGATCGCCGTCGTAAAACTCCGCATCCTCGGAGCTCACATCGCTGTCTGGTGGCCGTCTTCCACGGGATACCAGATAGTTCTTCGCCGTGTTGATGGCGATGCGGTACAGCCAGGTATAAAACGCGCTGTCTCCGCGGAAATTGCCAAGCGCTCGGTAGGCCTTGATAAAGGCTTCCTGCGCCACATCCTGGGCCTCGTGGGTGTCGTGAACGAACCTCACGATCAACCCGAGAATCTTGTGCTGATACTTCAGCACCAACAGATCGAAAGCTCGCCTGTCGCCGCGCTGCACGCGCTCGACCAGCTGCTGATCCTCTTCCTGGGTTAGCATGAACACTCCTCGGTGAACTCGAAGGAGCGTTGCAGCCATCGTTCAGGCTTGCAACCATAGACTCGGGCTTTGCGCAAAAGTTCTCCCCTCCAAGCAAGTTTCCTGCGGCCCTTGGTCGGCTCGCACGAAAGACGCGGCGCGGTCACGGCTCGCTACGTCGATAATCAGGTTTCGAATACGCAGGTGTCAGCCCAGATAGAGCTGCCGCCCTGCGTCGCCGCGGCAATAGTGTGGCGTGCGGGCAGCCTTCATAGGATTTCCCGCCGTGTCGGAAAGTTCCCACAAAGATTGACTCAGCGCTCCCAGTGGCATGGAAATGGGCCACTGCAGGCTGCTATAAAGGCAGCCCGGCCAGCCTTCACGATAGTTTCACATTGCCATCTGCGCGTGACTATTGTGCCGTGCCCTTTCCAAAGATTACTAGTGTCCCGACATGAGCCAACAATTCCAACACGATGTCCTGGTGATCGGCAGCGGCGCAGCCGGTCTCAGCCTGGCACTGAACCTCCCCGGCCACCTGCGCATCGCCGTACTGAGCAAAGGCGATCTGGCCAATGGCTCGACCTTCTGGGCCCAGGGCGGCGTCGCTGCCGTGCTGGACGATACCGACACGGTGCAGTCGCACGTCGAGGACACGCTCAATGCCGGCGGCGGCCTGTGCGACGAAGCGGCGGTGCGCTTCACCGTCGAACATAGCCGTGAAGCCATCGAATGGCTGATCGAGCAGGGCGTACCCTTCACCCGTGACGAACACCACGGCGTCGATGACGGCGGCTTCGAGTTTCACCTGACCCGCGAAGGCGGGCACAGTCACCGGCGCATCATTCACGCCGCCGACGCCACCGGCGCGGCGATTTTCACCACGTTGCTCGAACAAGCGCGCAAGCGGCCCAACATCGAGCTGCTGGAGCAGCGCGTGGCGGTCGACCTGATTACCGAGCGGCGCCTGGGCCTGTCCGGTGAGCGCTGCCTCGGCGCCTACGTCCTGGACCGCAGCAGTGGCGAGGTCGATACCTTCGGCGCGCGCTTCACGGTGCTGGCCACCGGCGGCGCGGCCAAGGTCTATCTCTACACCAGCAACCCAGACGGCGCCTGTGGCGACGGCATCGCCATGGCCTGGCGCGCAGGCTGCCGGGTGGCCAACCTGGAGTTCAACCAGTTCCACCCGACCTGCCTGTATCATCCCCAGGCCAAGAGTTTCCTCATCACCGAGGCCTTGCGCGGCGAGGGCGCACTGCTGCGCCTGCCCAACGGCGAGCGCTTCATGCCGCGCTTCGATCCGCGCGAAGAACTGGCCCCACGGGATATCGTCGCCCGCGCCATCGACCATGAAATGAAGCGCCTGGGCGTGGACTGCGTCTATCTGGACATCACCCACAAGCCGGCTGAATTCATCACCTCGCACTTCCCGACGGTCTATGAGCGCTGCCTGGCCTTCGGCATCGACATTACCCGCCAGCCCATCCCGGTGGTACCGGCCGCCCACTACACGTGCGGCGGGGTGATGGTCGATGACCGCGGTCACACCGACGTGCCGGGCCTGTACGCCATCGGCGAGACCAGCTTCACCGGTCTGCACGGGGCCAACCGCATGGCCAGCAATTCGCTGCTCGAGTGCTTCGTCTACGGCCGCTCCGCTGCAGCCGACATCCAGGCCCATCTGGCCCAGGTCGCGATGCCCCAAGCCCTGCCCTGCTGGGACGCAAGCCAGGTGACCGATTCGGACGAGGACGTGATCATCGCCCACAATTGGGACGAACTGCGGCGCTTCATGTGGGACTATGTGGGTATCGTGCGCACCAGCAAGCGCCTGCAGCGGGCCGAGCATCGGGTGCGCCTGTTGCTCGACGAGATCGACGAGTTCTATAGCAACTACAAGGTAAGCCGCGACCTGATCGAGTTACGCAACCTGGCCCAGGTCGCCGAATTGATGATCCGCTCGGCCATGCAGCGCAAGGAAAGTCGCGGGCTGCATTACACCTTGGACTACCCGCAGTTGCTGCCCGAGGCCAAGGACACCATTCTCAGCCCGTAGTGAATCCAAGCCGTTTCAGCCAGCTGCCGCCGGGGTGCTGGCAAAGCGGCGCCGACCGAACCGCAGCCGCACCCGCAGGCGCCGGTGCTGCTCGATGTGCATGGCGTCTGCCGGTATGCACTGGCTTTCACTCAGCCAGCGCCCTGCCCTGACGAACCGCAGCACCACCAGCTGCGGCACCACCACGCTGTCGGTGCACAAGCGTACCGGCTGCCAGCCGTGGGCCTGACTGAACACGTGCCAGCCGCGTGCGTCGCGACGCAAGCCAGTCACCGCGCCAGGGTGAGTCAGCAGGATCCGTCGAGGAATGGCCCAGCAGGCGTGGACCACCAGCGCGGCAGCGATGCCGACGGCGAGCCAGGCGGGCAGCGCACTCAGCGCGAGGACCGGCAGGGCCAGTAGAAGGCCTGCCAGATAGGCCGCCAGCAACAGGCGCGAGCCTTGCCAGCGGCACTGGAAGCATTCACTTGGGCTGGACACGGTCCAGGATGATGCGAACCATGCGCTGCAGCTCCGGGTCCTGCGACTCGGTGCGTTCCATGAACCAGCCGAACATGTCCTGATCCTCGCAGCTCAACAGGCGCACGTAGAGTTCGCGGTCGGCTTCGCTCAAGGTCGGGTAGACCTCCTGGGTGAATGGCACCAGCAGCACGTCCAGTTCCAGCATGCCGCGACGGCTGTGCCAGAACAGCCGGTTGAGTTCAGTTTGTTCGACCATGGGGCCCTCCTCGAATGGTCGCGCAGTATACCGCGCGCTGAACGAAGCGGCACAGGGCGTTGGTCTAGTCACCTACCTATTTTGTTACTGGCGTTCTATGATGGCCGCCAGTCTTTAGCCACCGCGATGACCCATGGCCGATTCCGCTTTCTTCAGCCCCCTGTCCCACGAGGGCGTCCTCGCCGTCCGCGGCTCCGATGCCGGCAAGTTCCTGCAGGGCCAGCTGACCTGCAATATCAACTACCTGAGCCTCGAGCACGCAAGCCTAGGCGCCCGCTGCATGGTCAAGGGCCGCATGCAATCGAGCTTCCGTATCCTGCCCGAGGGCAACGGCTACCTGCTGGCCATGGCCAGCGAGCTGCTCGAGGCGCAACTGGCCGACCTGAAGAAGTACGCCGTGTTCTCCAAGGCCACGCTCACCGACGAGAGCGCTGCCTGGGTCCGCTTCGGCTTGCACGACGGGGCCGCTGCGCTGCACGCGCTGGGCCTGGTGCTGGCAGCGGAGGCTGGCAGCACCGCGCGCCACGATGGCTTGATCGCGATTGCGGTCAGCGCGGGTCGCAGCGAACTCTGGGTGCCGGTGGACCGCGCCGAGAGCGTTCGCCAGGCACTGGCGAGCAAGCTGGCTGAAGGCAGCCTCGACGATTGGCTGCTGGGGCAGATTCGCGCCGGCATCGGCCAGGTCACCGGGCCGACACGCGAGCTGTTCATTCCGCAGATGATCAACTTGCAGGCCGTCGATGGCGTGAGCTTCAAGAAAGGCTGCTACACCGGCCAGGAAATCGTCGCGCGCATGCAATACCTGGGCAAGCTCAAACGTCGCCAGTATCGCCTGGCGCTCGACCAGCAAGCACCGCCCGCGCCAGGCACGGCGATCTTCTCGCCGACCCACGGCTCGTCGGTCGGCGAGGTGGTGATCGCCGCGCGTGCCGAGCGCGGCTGTGAGCTGCTGGCGGTGCTCAGCGCCGAGGCGGTCGAGGATGACAACCTGCACCTGGCAAGCCTCGAAGGCCCTCGCCTGGCGCTGTTGAGCCTGCCCTACGAGCTGGACCGCGACCGCGAGATCCAGCGCTGATCAGTGCACCACCCTTGCCGTAGAGACGTTCATGAACAAGCTGGCCGAGATGGTTCAAGCGCAATTGCTCGCTGCCATCGAAAAGGATGACCTGGTCCTGCCCACCCTGCCGGAAGTGGCCCTCAGCATTCGCGAAGCGGCAGAGGACAGCGAGATCAGCGTGGCGGCCTTGAGCAAGGTGATCGGCCGCGATGCCGCGCTTTCGGCGCGGCTGATCAAGGTGGTCAATAGCCCGCTGCTGCGCGCTGCGGTTGAGGTCACCGACCTGCACACGGCGATCACCCGTCTCGGCATCAACTACAGCTGCAACCTGGCCATCGGCCTGGTGATCGAACAGATCTTCCATGCCCGCTCGCCAGCGGTCGAACAGAAACTGCGCGATATCTGGTCCAACAGCCTGGAAGTTGCGGGCATCAGTTATGAGCTGTGTCGACGCTTCACGCCACTCAAGGCCGATCAGGCTACCCTGGGTGGGCTGGTCAATCAGATCGGCGCCTTGCCGGTGCTGATCTATGCCGAAGAACACAACGAGTTGCTCTCCGACCCCGTCTGCCTGCACTACGTGATCGAACAGATTCAGCCTGTGCTGGGTGACAAGATTCTCTCGGCATGGGAGTTTCCCGAGCAACTGGTCAACCTGCCCAGCCAGGTTCAGGACCTGGACCGGCGTACCGACAAAGTCGACTACATCGACGTGGTGCAGATCGCCCGATGCCTGAGCCAGCGCGGGCGCAGCAGGCCTATGGCAGCGCTGCCGGCCTACCGTCACCTGGGCCTGCCCTACGGCACCGAACTGGATGTCGCCGAGCTGCTCGAAGCACGCAGCATGCTGCGCTGATAGCGCTGTTGGCGCTGGGCGCCGGCAGCGGATTCAGGCGCCATCTGCAATGAAACTCACGCGGACTTTCAGACCGCCTTTCGCGCCATCATGCAGGCTGATCTGCGCCAGGTGCGCGCGGCAGATTTCACCGACGATCGCCAAGCCCAGGCCGCTGCCCTGCACACTGCGCCGGTAGAAGCGTTCGAAGACTTTCTCGCGTTCCTCGAAGGGAATCCCCGGGCCGTCGTCTTCGACCTCCAGCACCGCCGGCGCCAGTACCCGCAAGATCACGTTGCCACCGGCCGGCGTATGCGCCAGTGCGTTGTCCACCAGGTTGCTCAGCAACTCGTTGAGCAAGGTCGGCTCGCCCTTGAGCCACACCGGTGCATCTGCCTCCAGGGCCAGGGCCACGCCGCGGTTGTGCGCCAGGGGCGCCATGGCCATGCCCAGCTCACGCGCCAGCTGGCTCAGGTCCAGACGCTGGGCGCCGCCTTCGGCGATGGCCCGAGCACCGTTCTCGACCCGTGCAAGCGACAGCAACTGGTTGGCCAGGTGAGTCAGGCGATCGGTGCCTTGCACGGCCGATGCCAGGGTCTGGCGCCATTGTTCAGGTTGCGTCGAGCGCAGGCCCAGTTCGACCCGAGCTTTCAGGGCGGCCAGGGGTGTGCGCAGTTCGTGGGCAGCCTCGGCGATGAATTGCGCTTGGCGTTCGAACTGTGCGCGCAAGCGTTCGGTGAAGTGGTTGAGGGCATGCACCAGCGGGCGCAGCTCGCGTTGCACCTGCACCACCGGCAGCGGCCGCAGGTCGTCCGGCTGGCGCTCCTCCACCGCCGTGCGCAGGCGCTCCAGCGGGCGCAGCGCAGCACTGACGGCGAACCACACCATCACCAACGCGCCAAGCGCCAGCATGCCAAGACGCAACAGGGTATCGGCCATCAGCCCGCGCGCCATGCGCACGCGCGCCTCTTCGGTTTCGGCCACACGAATCTCGGCCATGCCGTTCATGTTCGGCTCGCTGACTGCCTTGAGCAGGCTGACCACGCGCACGTCCTGGCCCAGGTAGGTGGCGTCGTAGAAGCGTGCGAGCGCCGGATAATCATCGGTGCGCGGCGTGCCTGGCGGTGGGGGCGGCAGCCGCTCGTAGCCGGAAATCAGCCGCTGCTCGATGTCCAGCACCTGGTAGTAGATGCGCCCGGCGCTGTCGTAGGCGAAGGTATCCAGGGCCACGTAAGGTACGTCGGCGCTGAGCGTACCGTCGCGCTGTGACAGGCCGGCGGCGATGGTTCGCGCCGAGGCCAGCAGGGTGCGGTCGTAGGCGGTATCGGCCGCCTCGCGGCCGTTCCAGTACGCGCTCAGGCCGCTGGCCAGCATCAGCACCACCAGCAACAGGGCCAGGTTGCCGACCAGCCGCGCGCGCAGGCTGCCGGTGTCACGCATCACGGTGCTCGAGCAGATACCCCAGGCCGCGGAAGGTCACGATGGCCACCGATTGGCCGTCGAGCTTCTTGCGCAGCCGATGAATATAGATCTCGATGGCATCGGCGCTGGCCTCCTCATCCAGGCCGAACACCTGGGCCGCCAGCTGCTCCTTGCTCATCACCCGGCCAGGCCGGGCGATCAGCGCTTCAAGTACGCTCTGTTCGCGCGAGGTCAGGGTCAGGGTGTCTTCCCCCAGATTGAAACGCCGGGTGTCCAGGTCGTAGACCAGCGGGCCGCAGCGCTGCTGCCGCTCGCCGCCGAGCACGCTGCGGCGCAGCAGGGCCTTGACCCGCGCCTCGAGCTCGGCCAGCTCGAAGGGCTTGGCCAGGTAGTCGTCGGCCCCCAGGTTGAGCCCATGGACGCGGTCCTTGACATCGCTGCGCGCGGTGAGCATCAGCACCGGCAAGGTCTTGCCACGACCGCGCAAGCGCGCCAGCACTTCGAAGCCGTCCATGCGCGGCAGGCCCACATCGAGCACGGCGACGGCATAGTCCTCGCTGGCCAGGGCCAAGTCGGCGGCCACGCCGTCATGCAGCACATCCACGTTCAGGCCATGGCTCTTGAGGGCCTGAGCCACGCTTTCAGCCAGTTGCAGATGGTCTTCCACCAGCAGCACACGCATCGGATTCTCCCAGCTCGGAGGGGGCAGTGGCGCGGAGTGTACCGCTGCCGTCAAGTCTGTGAAGCCCCTTGTAACAAACCTTTCACGCTGAAAGGTTAGCGAAAGGTTGGTTGCCTAGCATCGCACCACGGTCGCTCCACGCGCCGCCATAAGCACCAACAAGGTGCAACGAATAAGAACAAGAAATGGAGTCATCCCGATGCTGTCAGCGCAGCTTCAGGCGTTCGCGCCTCGCCCTTCCCCATTCGCACGTCCATCGGCCATCGCCTGCGCCCTCGCAGCCGCCGGCACCGCCCCGTTGAGCCAGGCTGCCTTCCTTGACGACAGCACGGCCACCTTCGAAACCCGCAACATGTATTTCAATCGCGACTTTCGCGACGGCACCAGCGCGCAGCAGTCCAAGCGCGACGAATGGGCCCAGGGCTTCATGCTCAACTTCGAGTCAGGCTACACCGACGGCACCGTGGGCTTCGGCATCGATGCGCTGGGCATGCTCGGCATCAAGCTCGACTCCAGCCCCGACCGCACCGGCAGCGGCCTGCTGCCAACCCACGACGACGGCCGCGCCGCCGATGAATATTCGAAACTCGGCCTGACCGGCAAGGTCAAGGTGTCCAAGACCGAGCTGAAGATCGGCAGCCTCATTCCCGAACTGCCGACCTTGCAGCCCAACGACGGGCGCATCCTGCCGCAGACCTTCCAAGGCGGCTTGCTGACCTCCAAGGAGATCAAGGGCCTGACCTTCACCGGCGGGCGCCTGGACAAAGCCAAGGACCGCAACGACACCAACTGGGAAGACCTGGCGCTGAACAACAAGAACGGCCGCTTCGGTGGCACCTTCAGCGCCGATCACCTTGCCTTGGCAGGCCTCGACTACCAGTTCAGCGACCGTATCACCGGCAGCTATCACTTCGCCCAGCTCGACGATATCTACCGCCAGCACTTCATCGGCCTGCTCGCCACCCAGCCTTGGGGCCCAGGCGCCTTCGGCGCCGATGTGCGCCTGGCGGTCAGCGACGAGGCCGGCGCCGCCAAGGCCGGACGCATCGACAACACCTCGTTCAACACCCTGCTCAGCTACAGCCTCGGCGGGCACAAGGTCAGCGCCGCCTGGCAGCAGTTGTCCGGTGACAGCGCCTTCCCCTATATCGACGGCGCTGACCCGTACCTGGTCAACTTCGTGCAGATCAACGACTTCGCCGGCGCCGACGAGCGCTCCTGGCAAGCCCGCTACGACTACAACTTCGCCGCCTTGGGCATCCCCGGCCTGACCTTCATGACCCGCTACATCAGCGGCGACAACGTCAGCCGCGCCGCCGGTGGCGAGGGCAAGGAATGGGAACGCAACACCGAACTCAAGTACGTGGTACAAACCGGCCCGTTGAAAAACGTCGCCGTGCGCCTGCGCAACGCCACCTTCCGCTCGAACTTCGCTCGCGATGCCGACGAAGTGCGGGTCCTGGTCAGCTACAGCGTCGCGCTGTGGTAAGCCAACTGCGCTCACTCATAACAACAACGCTCACGGAGACTTTCAATGACCTTCTCACTGCGCCGCCTCGCCCTCGCCACCGGTTGCCTGCTGCTGGCAGGCAATGCCCTGGCGGCTGAACCGAAACGCCCTGAATGCATCGCTCCGGCCTCGCCAGGGGGCGGTTTCGACCTGACCTGCAAGCTGGTGCAAAGCGCCCTGGTGCAGGAAAAGATCCTCAGCAAGCCCATGCGCGTGACTTACATGCCAGGGGGTGTCGGTGCCGTGGCCTACAACGCCGTGGTGGCCCAGCGCCCTGCGGATGCCGGAACCCTGGTGGCGTGGTCCAGCGGCTCGCTGCTGAACCTGGCGCAAGGCAAGTTCGGCCGTTTCGATGAAAACGCGGTGAAGTGGCTGGCGGCCGTTGGCACCAGCTACGGCGCCATCGCGGTGAAGAGCGATTCCCCTTACAAAACCCTCGACGACCTGGTCGCCGCCCTGAAGAAAGACCCTGGCAGCGTGGTGATCGGTTCCGGCGGCACCGTTGGCAGCCAGGACTGGATGCAGACCGCGCTGATCGCCAAGGCCGCTGGCATCAACCCGCGCGACCTGCGTTACGTGGCCCTGGAAGGCGGCGGCGAGATCGCCACGGCGCTGATGGGTGGGCACATTCAGGTTGGCTCGACCGACATCTCCGACTCCATGCCACACATTCAGAGCGGCAACATGCGCATCCTTGCGGTGTTCGCGGAAAACCGCCTGCCGGAACCTGAGATGAAAGACATCCCCACCGCCAAGGAGCAGGGCTACGACATCGTTTGGCCGGTCGTGCGCGGCTTCTACCTGGGGCCGAAGGTCAGCGAAGAAGACTACGCCTGGTGGAAAGAGTCGTTCGACAAGATGCTGGCCTCCGACGACTTCGCCAAGCTGCGCGATCAGCGCGAGCTGTTCCCGTTCGCCATGACCGGTGCCGAGCTGGACGGCTACGTCAAGAAACAGGTCGCTGACTACAAGACCTTGGCCAAGGAATTCGGCCTGATCCAGTAAGCCACCCACGCGGTCCGCTCGTGCTGGGAGGTCCGCGTCTCGCCGACGAACAACGAGGATTTCTTGATGATCCTGCAACGCATCTTCGCCCTGGTGCTCCTGGCAGTGTGCGCGATCCTGGCCGTCATGGCCTGGCCCTATCAGGCCGCGTTTTCCTACGAACCGGTAGGCCCGCGCGCCTACCCCTTGCTGATGCTCGGCCTGATGAGCCTGGGCCTGTTGTACCTGGCCATCCGTCCGACGCCGATCGTGCGCAAGGACGACGAGCCAGAGCTCGACCGTGCCACGCTGATCAAGATCGCCGCCTGCGTCGGCCTGTTGCTGGTCTTTGCCGCCACCTTCGAAAGCCTGGGTTTCATCCTCAGCGCCGTTCTGGTCGGTATTCCCATGGCCCGGCTATACGGCGGCCGCTGGCTGCACAGCGCCATCGTGGTGGTGGGCATGAGCGTGTTCCTCTACTGGTTGTTCGACCGCGTCATGGACGTACCCCTGCCCCTCGGCCTGCTGAGCGTATTGGAGAACTGACACATGGATACCTTGAGCTACCTGGGCCAGGGCTTCGGCGTCGCCCTGTCCCCCTACAACCTGGTCACCGCCCTGTCGGGCACCTTGATCGGCACCGTGGTCGGCCTGTTGCCGGGCCTGGGCCCGATCAACGGCGTGGCCCTGCTGATCCCGATTGCCTTCGCCCTCGGCTTGCCGCCTGAATCGGCGCTGATCCTGCTGGCTGCGGTGTACCTGGGCTGCGAGTACGGCGGGCGGATCAGCTCGATTTTGCTGAACATCCCCGGCGAAGCCTCGACCGTGATGACCACCCTCGACGGCTACCCGATGGCGCGCCAGGGCCTGGCCGGTGTGGCCTTGTCGCTGTCGGCCTGGAGCTCGTTCATCGGCGCGCTCATCGCCACCTGCGGCATGGTGCTGTTCGCCCCGCTGCTGGCCAAATGGGCGATCGCTTTCGGGCCGGCCGAGTATTTCGTGCTGATGGTGTTCGCCATTGTCGCCCTCGGCGGCATGGCCGGTGACAAGCCGTTGAAGACCTTCATCGCCGCGCTGATCGGCCTGTTCCTCTCGGCGGTCGGCATCGATGCCAACAGCGGTGTGTACCGCTTCACCGGTGACAGCGTGCACATGGCCGACGGCATTCAGTTCGTGGTGCTGGTGCTGGGCCTGTTCTCGATCAGCGAAATACTGCTGCTGCTGGAAAAGACCCACCACGGCCACCAGGCGGTGAAAGCCACCGGGCGCATGTTGTTCAACTTCAAGGAAGCGGCCTCGGTATTCGTGGTCAACATCCGTTGCGGCCTGCTCGGCTTCATCATGGGCGTGCTGCCTGGTGCCGGTGCCACCCTGGCCAGCGCCGTGGCCTACATGACCGAGAAACGCCTGGCCGGTGACAGCGGCAAGTTCGGCAAGGGCGACGCCCGTGGCCTGGCCGCCCCGGAAACCGCCATCGGCGCCTCCTGCTGCGGCGCGCTGGTGCCCATGCTGACCCTCGGCGTCCCAGGTTCGGGTACCACGGCAGTCATGATCGGCGCCTTGACCCTGTACAACATCACCCCAGGCCCACTGCTGTTCGAACAGCAGCCGGACATCGTCTGGGGCCTGATCGCGTCGTTGTTCATCGCCAACATCATGCTGGTGATCCTCAATATCCCAATGATCCGCATCTTCACCCGCATCCTGGCCGTGCCGAACTGGGCGCTGGTGCCGGTGATCGCCATCATCACCGCGATCGGGGTGTACGCCGTGCACGCCACCACCTTCGACCTGTTCCTGATGGTTGGCATCGGCATCATGGGCTACATCCTGCGCAAGCTGGACTTCCCGCTGTCGCCGATCCTGCTCGGGTTCATCCTCGGTGGCCTGATGGAGCAGAACCTGCGCCGGGCGCTGTCGATCTCCAACGGCGAACTGGGCATTCTCTGGTCGAGCCCGATCAGCCTGTCGGTGTGGGGCGTGACCCTGTGCATGCTGGCCCTGCCGCTGCTGCGGATCTGGCGCAAGCGCAGTGCACAGCGCCGGGCCATGGCCGATGCCTGATCGGCACCTGCCGCTGTTCGTCGCGACCGGGCTGGTCGGCCTGGCTGGGGGTTATGCCGCCAGCCAGGTCGGCTGGCCGCTGCCGTGGATGGTCGGTGCGTTGCTGGCGATCATCCTGGTGCGCTGCCTGACCCCCTGGCAGCTGCCGGAAATTCCCAATGGCCGCAAATGCGGGCAATGCATCATCGGTATCGGTATCGGCCTGCACTTCACCCCTGCGGTGATCGAGCAGGTGGCCGAGCATTTCGCGCTGATTTTCTTCGGCGCCCTGTTCACCACGCTGTCCAGCGTGATCGGTGTGTGGCTGTTGCGGCGTACCGGCGAGGACCGCGCCACGGCGTTCTTCGCCAGCATGCCTGGCGGCTCGGGTGAAATGGTCAACCTGGGCGCGCGCAATGGCGCGGTGCTCAGCCAGGTCGCGGCGGCGCAGAGCCTGCGCGTGCTGGCGGTAGTACTGTGCATCCCGGCACTGTTCAAGTTCCTGCTCGGTGACGGCGTGGCGCTCAACCATACCGGCAGCGTCAGCTGGAGCTGGCTGGCGCTGATCGTGCCGCTGGGGGTGGCAATGGGCGTGCTCTGGCAGCGGCTGCGCCAGCCCAACCCATGGCTGTTCGGGCCATTGCTGGTGGCGGCATCGGTGAGCCTGGCGGGCGACTTGCAGATTGCCATGCCCAACGGTGCCAGCCAGATCGGTCAATGGCTGATCGGCAGCGGCCTGGCCTGTCACTTCAACCGCGCCTTCTTTCGCCGCGCGCCGTCGTTTCTCGGCCGCACGCTGGTGGCGACCGCCCTGTGCATGGCGGTCGCCGGCAGTGCCGCCTGGGCGCTCAGTGCGATGACCGCGCTGGACTTGCGCTCACTGACCCTGGGCATGATGCCTGGCGGCATCGCCGAGATGAGCCTGACCGCGGAAACCTTGCAACTGTCGGTGCCGCTGGTAACGGCGCTGCAGGTCATGCGCTTGTTGTTCGTGCTGTTTCTGGCCGAGCCGTTGTTCCGGGTCTGGAACGCTCGTTCACCCAACCGGTGACGGCATTTCAGAGCGGTGGCAGCGCCCAGTTGATCGGGGCCAGGCCACGCTGCTCGAGAAAGCCGTTGGCCCGGCTGAAGTGGCCACAGCCGAGAAACCCGCGATAGGCCGACAACGGCGACGGGTGCACCGATTTCAGCACCAGGTGCTTGGTACCGTCGATCAGCTTCTGCTTGCTCTGCGCATGGGCACCCCATAGCAGGAAGACCACGTTGGAGCACTGTTCGCTGACCACCTCGATGATCCGATCGGTGAAGAACTCCCAGCCTTTCTTGGCATGCGAGGCGGCGTTGGCGCGCTCCACGGTCATGGTCGTGTTGAGCAGCAATACGCCCTGCTCTGCCCAGCTCTGCAGGTAGCCGTGGTTGGCGATGGGGATGTTCAGGTCGCGGTGCAGCTCTTTGTAGATGTTGACCAGCGACGGCGGGGTCGGCACGCCAGGCTGCACCGAAAAGCACAGGCCATGGGCCTGACCGGGGCCGTGGTAAGGGTCCTGGCCGAGGATCACCACCTTCACCTCGGGCAACGGCGTGGAATTGAGCGCGTTGAAGATCAGCGGGCCCGGCGGGTAGATCTGCTTGCCGGCCGCATGTTCCCGGCGCAGGAACTCGCGCAGCTGGTGCATGTAGGGCTTGTCGAACTCTTCACGCAGTGCAGCTTTCCAGCTCGGCTCGAGTTTGATGCGGTCGTCGTCAGTCATGGGGCCATCCGTAATCGATGGCGCGACACTAGGTAAGGCGCATGCCCTTGTCAATCGATCCGACCGGCGACGGGCATGTTCGCCCAGGCGAGCCATACTTGCCTGATCACGTTCGCGAGGTACGCCATGGCTGTTCACTGCGAAGTACAGGTCGGCGCTGCTGGCGCCGGCATCGGCATCGCGACCCTCGATGCGCCACAATCACTCAATGCCTTGAACCTCTCGATGATCGAAAGCCTCGGCGAGCAGTTGCATAGGTGGGCCAAAGACCCGAGCGTGGTCTGCGTTTTGCTGCGCGGCACTGGCGCCAAAGCCTTCTGCGCCGGAGGCGATGTGCGCGCGCTGGCTCAGGCTTGCCGCGCCGAACCTGGCAGTGTGCCGGCCCTGGCGGCGAGTTTCTTCGCCGCCGAGTACTGCCTCGACTATCTGCTGCACACCTACCCCAAGCCACTGCTGTGCTGGGGCCACGGGCATGTGCTGGGCGGCGGCATGGGCTTGCTGCAAGGCGCTGGCATTCGCATCGTTACACCGAGCAGCCGCCTGGCGATGCCGGAAATCAGCATCGGTCTGTACCCGGACGTGGGCGCCAGCTGGTTCCTTGCGCGGCTGCCGGGCAAGCTGGGTCTGTTCCTCGGCCTGACCGGGGCGCCGATCAACGCCCGGGACGCCTTGGACCTGGGCCTGGCCGACCGTTTTCTGGGCGAGGAGCAACAGCCGGCGCTGCTCGACGAACTGCTGCAAATCAATTGGCAAGAGCAGACCGCACTGCAGCTCAACAGTTTGCTCAAGGCCGAGCAGCACAGCGCGTGGCAGCAGTTACCCGAAGGGCAATGGCTCAGCCGCCGCGCGCTGATCGACGAAGTGCTCGATGTCGCTGATGCAGCCGCTGCCTGGCGCGCCGTGACAGCCCTGAGAAAACATGCCGACCCGCTGCTGGCTGCGGCCGGGCAACGCCTGCAGGAAGGCTGCCCGCTGACCGCGCACCTGGTGTGGGAACAGCTCCGCCGAGCCCGACACTTGTCGCTGGGGCAGGTCCTGCAGCTGGAATACACCATCAGCCTCAATTGCTGCCGGCATCCGGAATTCAGCGAAGGCGTGCGTGCACGCCTGATCGACAAGGACAACCAGCCGCGCTGGCATTGGCCGGATATCAGTCACGTACCCGCGGCAGTGGTCGAGGCGCATTTCGCCACGCTCTGGCACGGGCCACACCCGCTTGCCGACCTGAGCTGATGGGCGCCGCGTCTAACGCTGCCAGTTACGATCCGGGCCACGCCCACGGTCCGGACGCCGCTCGTGCTCAGGGCGACCCTGCCAGTTGCCGTGCTGATAGCGCTGGCTGCCATCGCGATAGTCATGACGATCACGGTCTCGCCCATAGTCGTGACGCTGGCGATTGCCGTAGTCATAGCGTGGGTTACCGTGCCATTGATTCAGCCCAGGCCGTGGTTGCGGTCGGTAATAGGCCGGAGGCGCCGGGCGGTAGTAGCGTGGCGCCGGCTGATAGTAGTAGCGGGGCTGCGGCACCACGTGGTAACGATCCTGACGGTAATAGCCAGGCGTCACATAACGATCGCTGGTGTAATAACCCGAACGGTAGTGGCCACCGCCGCCGTAGTAAGGCGCACAGGCGGACGTCATGAGACCCAGCAGGGCGATCAACAGAATTCGATAGGACATGGCGGCCTCCCGGACCGCTGGGGTGCCCGCACAGCGACGCTGGCAAGCGCCGATGGAAATGCGTTCATCGGCACAGAATCAGACCATCGCGACAAGGTGCAGTGCCATTTCAGCAACAAATTGATACAGCTTCATATCACCCTGAAATACTTGCAGTCATTGCGGCGGTATCTCACTAGAATGGGCGCCTCGGCACACATCACGGGAAGATCATGCCCTCACGCTCCGCCCTGTTGTCACAGCGCTCGTTGATCGTCGCCCTGCTGCTGTTGCTGGCGTGCGGCTTCCTCGCCACTTCGCTGATCAGTTACTTCGCCTCGCGCAGTGCCATCCGCGATGGCATCGTCAACACCGAGTTGCCGCTGACCTCCGACACCGTCTATTCGGAAATCCAGAAGGACCTGATCCGCCCGGTGCTGATTGCCTCGATGATGGCTCAGGACACCTTCCTGCGCGACTGGGTGCTGGCCGGCGAGCAGGACACTGCACGCATCACCCGGTTTCTCGGCGAAGTCGTGGGCAAGCAGGACATCTTCACCTCGTTCTTCGTCTCCGAGCGTAGCCTCACCTACTACCAGGCCAAGGGCGTGCTCAAGCAGGTGCGGGCCGACAGCTGGCGCGACGCCTGGTATTTTCGCCTGCGCCAGATGGAGTCGCCGTACGAGATCAACGTCGACGTCGACATGGCCAATCAAGACAGCCTGACGGTGTTCATCAACTACCGCGTGCTGGATTACCAGCAGCGCTTCATCGGCGCTGCCGGGGTAGGGCTGAGCGTGGACGCGGTGGTCAAGCTGATCGACACCTATCAGCGCCGCTACCAGCGCTCGGTGTTTTTCATCGATGCCGAAGGCAAGGTCATCCTGACCGGTTCCGATGGCGGTCCCCATGGCCTCAAGGGCGGCGAGCCACTGGCCGAAAATGCCGATCTGCGCGGCTTGCTGGCGCAGCGGCCAGTGCCGAGCCAGGGCAGCCATGAGTACAAGGACAGCCAGGGCCACAGCCATTTCCTCAACGTGCGCCACTTGCCGGAACTGGACTGGTACCTGCTGGTGGACAAACGCGAAGGCGGCGCGCTGGACCGCATTCGCCAATCGTTGTACCTGAACCTGGCGATCTGCGCGATGATCACCCTGGTGGTGCTGTCGCTGCTCAATGGCATGCTCAGGCGCCACCACCTGAGCACCGAAGCGCTGGCCACCCTCGATACCCTTACCGGCCTGCCCAATCGGCGCAGCTTCGACCTGCTGGCGGCCCAGGCCCTGCTCGCGGCGCAACGCGACAACGCGCCGCTGGTGGCGTTGCTGATTGACCTGGACCATTTCAAGGTGCTCAACGATACCCACGGCCATCTTGCCGGTGACGAGGTTTTGCGCCAGTTCGCCAATGTGCTGCAGGGCAGCTTGCGCCAATCGGATGTCCTGTGTCGTTGGGGTGGCGAGGAGTTCGTGGTGTTGCTGCGCGAAGTGCAAGGGCGCCAAGCGATCGATGTGGCCGAAAAAATTCGTCGCCGCACCGAGCAACTGACGTTCAGCCATGACCAGCGAGCGCTGCGCTTGACCGCCAGCATCGGCTTGAGCGCCTTGCAGCCAGGCGATAGCCTGCACACATTGCTCAGCCGCGCTGATCGCGCGCTGTACCGGGCCAAGCAGGCGGGCCGTAACCGCGTCTGCAGCGAAGCGACGGAACCGACCCATGAATGACAGCCAGCATTGCCCGGCCTGCGGCGCGCCCAACCAGTGCAGCCTGGCCGACCCGAAGCGGGCGACACAAGCGTGCTGGTGCTACGGCGTAAGCATCGATCCGGCGGTGCTCCAGGCCTTGCCCGAGGCACTGCGTGACAAAGCCTGTTTGTGCCCGCGCTGCGCTGCGGTACTCGACCAGTTGCCCGACCAGGGTGCGGCGGGGGCTGACGAAAACCGCTAGACTGCGCGCCCGTCCCTCCCTGTTGCTGCCATGCGTCTCGATCGCTTTCTCGCCAACCAGCCCTGCTACAACCGTCAGCAAGTCCGCCTGCTGCTGGCACAACAGCGGGTGCGCGTGGATCATCGCGTGACCACCGATCCGGTTGCCCAGGTCAGTCAATTCAGCCGCGTCGAGGTCGACCAGCTGCTGCTGCAGGCCGGCCGCCCGCCGCGCTACCTGATGCTGCACAAGCCCAGTGGCTGCGTAAGCGCCACCCATGATCCACAGCACCCTACCGTGCTGGATTTGCTGCCCGATGAACTACGTGACGATCTGCACATCGCCGGACGCCTTGATTTCAACACCACCGGTTTGATGATCCTGACCAACGATGGGCAATGGTCGCGGCGCCTGACCCAGCCGAGCACCAAGCTGCCCAAGCACTACCTGGTCGACACCGAAGATGACATTGGCGCGCACTACGTGGCACGTTTTCAAGAAGGCTTCTACTTCGCCTTCGAAGGCCTCACCACGCAACCTGCCCAGCTGGATATCCTCGGCCCTCGCCGGGCGCGCCTGGCCATCGTCGAGGGTCGCTACCATCAGGTCAAACGCATGTTCGGTCACTTCGACAATAAAGTGATCGGCCTGCACCGCGAGCGCATGGGCACGATCCACCTCGATCCCGCCCTGCAGCCTGGGCAGTTCCGGGCATTGACCGCCGAGGAAATCGCCTCGGTGTGAGGCCAGGTTCTCGGGCTCGCGACCGTTGGGCGCCTGGGCCCTGATATCTGCGCCAGCGGCACTTGCGAGAATGCGGCGCCACTGCTTGACTGCTAATTCGTCAGTCTGCGAGTGACCACTCGGTCACGCCCGCCAGCCTCGACACTTTTTGCCGGCCACCCAAAGCCCAGATGCCTTGGGGCACGGCAGATTGCCCGCCACAACAACATCGTCGACACGCGTGCCAAGGATCGACACAGGGCCCTGCGATTCATTCAGGCGCTTGCCTACCTGTCATAAAGAACGTGCACCCTAGGTGACGCGATTACCCTTTTTGCGCCAGGAGTCGATGACATGAGGCCAGAAATCGCTGTACTTGATATCCAAGGTCAGTATCGGGTTTACACGGAGTTCTATCGCGCGGAGGCGGCCGAGAAGACGATCATCCTGATCAACGGCTCGCTGGCCACCACCGCCTCGTTCGCCCAGACGGTGCGCAACCTGCACCCCCAGTTCAACGTGGTGTTGTACGACCAGCCCTATGCCGGCAAGTCCAAGGCCCATAACCGCCAGCAACGATTGATCAGCAAAGAGGAAGAGGCGCTGATTCTGCTCGAACTGATCGAGCGTTTCAGCTGCGACCACGTGATGTCGTTTTCCTGGGGCGGCGCCTGCACGCTTTTGGCCCTGGCGCATCAGCCGCGGCAGGTGAAGACGGCGGTGGTCAGTTCGTTCTCGCCCGTGATCAACGCGCCGATGCGTGACTATCTGGAGCGCGGCTGCCAGTACCTGGCGGCGTGCGACCGCTACCAGGTCGGCAACCTGGTCAACGACACCATCGGCAAGCACCTGCCGTCGCTGTTCAAACGCTTCAATTACCGGCACGTGAGCAGCCTGGACAGCCATGAGTACGCGCAGATGCATTTCCACATCGAGCAAGTACTGCAGCGCGACCTTGAACGGGCCTTGACTGGCGCGCGCAACATTGCGATTCCGGTGCTGTTCGTCAACGGCGAGCGCGACGAGTACACCACCGTCGAAGACGCCCGGCAGTTCGGCAAGCATGTGGGCAATAGCCAGTTCAGCGTAATCCGTAACGCGGGCCATTTCCTGGACATGGAAGGCAAGTCTGCCTGCGATGCCACCCGCGACGCCGTGCTGGGCTTTCTCAAGCCTGCACCTCGCGGGCAACGAAAGCGTGCCTACCATTACCCGCAGGGCAATCATGCAATGGCACTGTGAACCCATCGGCGCCGAGTAACCCTGAGGTTACCGGCCGCCACGGTTAAATGCGCTTGCTCGCCGCTTGGAGATTGCAGCTTTTTTAGAACCCGGGCTTCTAATCCAGGCCAGGTTCTGGTAAAAAGTCCAACGCAAACGCGGGTATAGTTTAGTGGCAAAACGAAAGCTTCCCAAGCTTTAGTTGAGGGTTCGATTCCCTCTACCCGCTCCACACATTGCAAGTCCCGCCTGGTGTTCGTGCAACGCCCGCGCTGTCAAAAGGAGCCCATGGCTCCTTTTTTCGTTTCTGCGCCTTTCATTGATATGGCCCATGGCCGCCATCTGCCGACTCGCCGTATAGTCGCCCGCAGGCAAGGCCCTCGCCGCCGTTTGCCCCATGGACCTGGAAACCTCATCGAAGGACGACGCATGTTGCTTGCCCGTTGCCTCCCCGGCCTGGCCAATCTCCTCCACTACCGCCGCGAGTGGCTGCAGGCCGACCTGCAGGCCGGGCTGTCGGTGGCCGCCATTCAGATTCCCATCGCCATCGCCTACGCGCAGATCGTCGGCCTGCCGCCGCAGTACGGTCTATACGCCTGCATCTTGCCGATGATCGTCTACGCCTTGATTGGCAGCTCGCGTCAGTTGATGGTCGGCCCTGACGCGGCCACCTGCGCAATGATCGCCGGGGCCGTGGCGCCGCTGGCGATGGGCGATGTTCAGCGCATCGCCGAGCTGTCGGTGATCGTCACCGTGCTGGTGGGGCTGATGTTGATCGTCGCCGGGCTGGCCCGCGCCGGCTTCATTGCCAGTTTCTTTTCCCGGCCGATCCTGATCGGCTACCTCAACGGTATCGGCCTGAGCCTGATTGCCGGGCAGCTGTCCAAAGTGGTGGGTTTCACGATCGAGGGCGACGGCTTCGTGCTCAGCGTGATCGATTTCTTCGAGCGCCTGCCGGAGATTCACGGGCTGACCCTACTGATCGGCAGCCTGGCGCTCGGCCTGCTGATCTGGCTGCCGCGCCGCTATCCACGGCTGCCCGCTGCGCTGGTCACGGTCGCGCTGTTCACCGTGCTGGTCGGCCTGTTCGGCCTGGACCGATTTGGCCTAGCCATTCTCGGGCCGGTGCCGGCCGGCATGCCTGAGCTGGCCTGGCCGCACAGCGACCTTGCGCAAACCAAGAGCCTGCTGCGCGATGCCTTAGGCATCGCGACCGTCAGTTTCTGCAGCGCCATGCTCACTGCGCGCAGCTTCGCCGCGCGCCACGGTTATGCGATCAACGCCAACCACGAGTTCGTCGCGCTCGGGGTCAGCAACCTGGCGGCTGGGCTGTCCCAAGGTTTCGCCATCAGCGGCGCCGACTCGCGGACCGCGGTCAACGACATGGTCGGGGGCAAGAGCCAGTTGGTCGGCATCATCGCAGCGCTGGTCATCGCCCTGATCCTGCTGCTGTTCACCGCACCGATGGCGTGGATCCCGCAAGCCGCCTTGGGCGCGGTACTGTTGATGGCCGGCTGGGGCTTGATCGACATGCGCTCGCTGCGTCATATCAGGCGCCTGAGCCGCTTCGAGTTCTGGTTGTGTCTGCTGACCACGGCCGGCGTCCTGGGCCTGGGCGTTCTGCCCGGCATCGTGTTCGCCGTGACCCTGGCCATCCTGCGCCTGCTCTACACCATCTACCAGCCGACCGACGCCGTGCTCGGTTGGCTGCCCGGCACCGAAGGGCAAGTCGACATCCGCAAGCATGACGACGCGCGCACCGTGCCAGGCCTGGTGGTCTACCGCTTCGATGACGCGATCCTGTTCTTCAATGCCGACTATTTCAAGATGCGCTTGCTCGAGGCCGTGCAGCGCGACGCCCAGCCCCGCGCCGTACTGTTCGACGCCGAAGCGGTGAGCAGTATCGATGTGACCGGCATCGCCGCCCTGCGTGAAGTGCGCGACACCCTGGCGGCGCGCGGCATTCACTTCGCCATCGCTCGCGCCCGTGGACGGTTCCTGCGCATGCTGGTGCGCTCGGGGCTGGCCCGGGAAATGGAAGACACCTCGTTGTTCGGCTCGGTGCGCGCCGGGATCCGGGCCTATCGGGTATGGCGCAACAGGCAGCCTGGCGCATGACATGCTAAAGTCCCGCCGTTTACCGCACCATCGACCGGACCGCCCATGCCAGCTCTCGACGCCCACCTCGCCTCATGGCCAGACCTGAACCAGCGCCACCCCTGCACCGCCCTGCTGCTGGGCAATGGCGCCAGCCGGGCACTGTGGAAACCGTTCGGCTATTTCTCGCTGTTCGAGCAAGCCCAGCGCGGCGGGCGCAAGAAAGGCCTGGCCATCAGCGACCAGGCACTGTTCAAGTCATTGGGCACCGAGCTGTTCGAGCCGGTGTTGAGCACGCTCAACCATACCGTGCGCGCCAACGCCGCCCTGGCGATCAATTCTACCGCGCCGCTGAACCGCTACTACTCGATCAAGGAAGGGTTGATCCACGCCGTGCGCACGCTGCACCTGCCGTGGTCGCTGCTCCCCGCCGCCACCTTGCAGGCGATCAACCTGGCCTTGCGCGACTACCGTAGCGTCTATACCAGCAATTACGACCTGATCCTGCCGTGGGCCATGCAGCAGCAGCCGCAGGGCTTTGCCGAGCTGTTCGACGAGCAGGGTTTCTTCGATGTCCGCCGGACCCAAGGCCAAGGCACCCGCGTGCTGCACCTGCATGGCGGCCTGCACCTGCTGAAACTGCCCGACGCCAGTACCCGGCAACGTAGCGCCGTGGGCGGCGAGTTACTCGACGGCTTCGCCGTGAACGTTCCAGGTGAGGTGCCGTTGTTCGTCAATGAAGACCGCAGCGAGGAAAAACTGCGCGCGATCCGCAACTCCGACTACCTGGCGTGGTGCCTGGGGGAATTGGCCAGCGAGCGCCAGGGCATCTGCCTGTTCGGCCAGCACCTGGACAGCAGCGACCAGCACCTGCTGGAAGCCATGCGCCAGGCCCGGCCTGCGTACCTGTCGATCGCGATCCGGCCGTTGCATGAGGCTTCGGTGCTGAATCAGAAGCGACACTTCATCGAGCGGTTCGCCGACATGAGCGGGACCGCGCTGCATTTCTTCGATGCCAGCACGCACCCGCTGGGTGTGCAAGGGTTGGCGATCGACGCCCCCGACTGACCGCTCCTCGACGGACCGCTAGCGGGTCAGATCAAGCTGTCCGCCCGCAACAACGTTTCAAGACAATGCTCCTGCACGCCGTAGAATCCTTTGAGCTGGGCGATTTTCTCCAGCAGCGCGGTGTTGTCAGCGGCCTGTCGCCGCTTGACCGCCAAAATCATCTTGTTCTTGTTGGTGTGCTCGAGGGAGATGAACTCGAACACCTTGGTCTCGTAGCCGCAGGCTTCGAGGTACAGCGCGCGCAGGCTGTCGGTGAGCATCTCGGCCTGCTGGCCCAGGTGCAGGCCGTATTGCAACATCGGCTGCAGCAGACCGGGGCTGTGCAGTTGCGGGCGGATCTGCTTGTGACAGCATGGCGAGCACATGATGATCGCGGCATTGCAGCGGATGCCGGTATGGATGGCGTAGTCGGTGGCCACATCGCAGGCATGCAGGGCGATCATCACCTCGATCGCTTCGGGCACCACGCTGCGCACATCGCCGCAGAGAAACTCAAGGCCCGGGTGCTCCAGGCGGCCGGCGGCCGCGTTGCACAGCTCGACCATGTCCTGGCGCAACTCCACGCCCATCACCTTCGCTTCACGGCCCAGGCTGTTGCGCAGGTAGTCGTGCATGGCGAAGGTCAGGTAGCCTTTGCCAGAGCCGAAGTCGGCCACGCGCAGCGCCTGGCCGGCCGCTACCGGGGCATTGGCCAGGGCGTGGTCGAAGACTTCGATGAACTTGTTGATCTGCTTCCATTTGCGCGACATCGCCGGGATCAACGCGCCTTGCCCATCGGTCACGCCGAGGTCGCGCAGGAACGGGCGCGACAGGTCCAGGTAGCGTTTCTTCTCGCGGTCGTGGGCGGCAGTCGCGGCCACCTCACGCGGCGCCTGGGCGCCGTGGCGCTGCAGCATCGGCTTGCCCTTCTTGCTGAACGCCAGCTGCACCTCGCCGTCCGCGTCGAACAGATGAGCGTTGCGAAAGCTCGCCGGCAACAGTTCGGCCACCAGCGCCTCGGCCTGCTCCAGCGCGACGTTGCGGGTAATGTCGCGGGTCTGGTGGCGATAGACCAGTGACAAGTGCGGCTGGCCCTTGACCTGCAACGGCTTGGCGATGATGCGCTGCAAGGTCTCGTCGGCCCCGACGTGGCGCGCCAGCACCAACTTGATCAAGGTATTACCGTGCAGGGCCGCGCTCAGCACTTTGAGGAACTGAGCGCGGGCATCCGGCGCAGAGGTGGCGGAAGGACTGGCTGACATAAAAAGCGGGTGCCTCGGATAACAGGAAGCGCGTTGCGCAATGGTCGGCATTCTACACCCCCGCGGCACAGCCTTCAGTCGAGAATCACCAGACGGTTGGGCAGCTCGATGCGGTCGGGCATGTGGCTACGCGGCAAGCGTTCGCCCAGCAGCTCGCCGCACGCCTCGATGCACTCGACGAAGCCTGGCAGGGTCTGCCCGCAGCGCACCCGCTCAAGCAACCGCGCAGCGAGCAACCTTCGGGCATGGCGATCAAGGTGGGCGTCGATGCGCTGGCCCACGAGGATCTGCACATGCTGCTCAGCTTCGGCGACGAAGATCAGAACCCCTGCGCCCTGCGCGCCGGTGCCTAGGTGCTGCTCGCGAAACTGCTGGCGCGCCAGGCCCGTCGCGCGCCACCGGCGCAGCGCGCCGGGGATCAGCCAGCTGGCCAGGCGTGGGCTGCGCAGCAGCAGGCACGAGCCGATGAACAGCAGTACGTTGCTCACCAACAGGGCGCGCCCGCTGGGCCAGCCGCACGCGAGGTAGAGCAGGCCAGGCACGGCCAGGGCCAGCAGCGCGGCGCAGAACAGCGGCAGGTAGGCGTAGTCGTCGGCGCGTCGCGCCAGCACGGTCACCAGCTGGGCGTCGGTACGCCGTTCAACGCGGGCGATGGCTTCGGCCACCTGCCGACGTTGATAGTGGTCAAGGGGGGTCATGCCTTGGTTCTCTTCAGCGTTCTTATAGTTGTTGTCCCGGCATTCGGGTGCTCCTCCGCCACCGACATATTCAGGCATAATCGGCCGCTGGAAGCATGACCCGCGAATCGTACAACAATAGCCGCCTGAAAACTTCGGCCGCGCGCGTATCTTCGTGGATACGGCACACGCCTCGAACATGGAATCGATGATGAAACTGTCTCTGCTGGGCCTGGCCATGGGCCTCGCCAGCCAGGCGGCCCTCGCCGCCCCGATCGCCCCGCCCCTGCAGGACAAGCAGGCTTTCATCGAGCATCTGATCAGCCAGATGAACGAAGCCGAAAAGATCGGCCAATTGCGCCTGATCAGCATCGGCCCGGAAATGCCCCACGAAAAGATCCGCGAAGAAATCGCGGCCGGGC
This sequence comes from Pseudomonas sp. SMSB3, assembly GCF_052041965.1. Taxonomy (NCBI): domain Bacteria; kingdom Pseudomonadati; phylum Pseudomonadota; class Gammaproteobacteria; order Pseudomonadales; family Pseudomonadaceae; genus Pseudomonas; species Pseudomonas sp. SMSB3. The sequence continues at coordinate 139,977 of NZ_JBKGGV010000013.1, forward strand.
GCATCGGCGGCACGTTCAACTCGCGCACCGCGCCGGAAAACCGGCCGATGCAGGATGCTGCCATGCGCAGCCGCCTGAAGATCCCGATGTTCTTCGCCTACGACACCATCCACGGCGAGCGCACCATCTTCCCCATCGGCCTGGGCTTGGCCGCCACCTGGGACATGGACGCCATCGCCAAGGTCGGCCGTACCTCGGCCATCGAAGCCTCGGCCGACGCCCTGGACATGACCTTCGCGCCGATGGTCGACATCGCCCGCGATCCGCGCTGGGGCCGCACCAGTGAAGGGTTTGGCGAAGACACCTACCTGACCGCGAAGATCGGTCAGGTGATGGTGCGCTCGTTCCAGGGCAGCAGCCCGGCCAATCCCGACAGCATCATGGCCATCGTCAAGCACTTCGCCTTGTACGGGGCGGTAGAAGGCGGGCGCGACTACAACACGGTCGATATGAGCCTGCCGAAGATGTACAACGACTACCTGCCGCCCTACCGCGCCGCGCTCGATGCCGGGGCTGGCGGGGTGATGGTGGCGCTCAACTCCATCAACGGTGTACCGGCCACCTCCAACACCTGGCTGATGAACGATCTGCTGCGCAAGCAGTGGGGGTTCAAGGGCGTGACCATCAGCGACCACGGCGCCATTCAGGAGCTGATCCGCCATGGCGTCGCCCGCGACGGCCGCGAGGCGGCCAAACTGGCGATCAAGGCCGGTATCGACATGAGCATGAACGACACCCTGTACGGCCAGGAGCTGCCAGGGCTGCTCAAGTCTGGCGAGGTCACCGAGCAGGAACTGAACCAGGCCGTTCGCGAAGTGCTTGGGGCCAAGTACGACATGGGCCTGTTCAAGGACCCGTACGTGCGCATCGGCAAGGCCGAAACCGACCTCGAGGATTACTACGGCGAAGACCGCCTGCATCGCCCGGCTGCCCGCGATGTGGCGCGGCGCAGCCTGGTGCTGCTGGAAAACAAGCAGCAGACCCTGCCGCTGAAGAAGGCCGGCACCATCGCCCTGGTCGGGCCGCTGGCCGACGCGCCGATCGACATGATGGGCAGCTGGGCCGCCGATGGCAAACCGATGCACTCGGTCACCGTACGCGAAGGCTTGCGCCGCGCGCTCGAAGGCAAGGCCGAACTGCTCTTCGCCAAAGGTGCCAACGTCACCGGCGACAAGGCGATACTCGATTACCTGAACTTCCTCAACTTCGATGCACCGGAAATCGTCGACGACCCGCGCCCTGCGGCGGTGCTGATCGACGAGGCGGTCAAGGCCGCGCAAAAAGCCGATGTGGTGGTGGCCGTGGTCGGTGAGTCGCGGGGCATGTCGCACGAATCGTCGAGCCGCACCACCCTGGAAATCCCGGCCAGCCAGCGCGCGTTGATCAAGGCGCTGAAGGCCACCGGCAAGCCGCTGGTGCTGGTCCTGATGAACGGCCGGCCACTGTCGCTGGCCTGGGAGCGTGAGCAGGCCGATGCCATGCTGGAAACCTGGTTCGCTGGCACCGAGGGCGGCAACGCCATCGCCGATGTGCTGTTCGGTGACTACAACCCTTCGGGCAAGCTGGCCATCACCTTCCCGCGCTCGGTGGGGCAGATCCCGATGTACTACAACCACACGCGCATCGGCCGGCCCTACACCCCAGGCAAGCCTGGCAACTACACGTCGCAGTACTTCGAAGAATCGAACGGCCCGCTGTATCCATTCGGCTACGGCTTGAGCTATAGCAGCTTCGAGCTGTCGGACCTGACCCTGTCGGCCCAGGACCTCAAGCGGGGCGACACCCTGCAGGCCAACGTCACGGTGAAGAATACCGGCAAGCTTGCAGGCGAGACGGTGGTCCAGCTGTACCTGCAGGATGTGTCGGCATCGATGAGCCGCCCGGTCAAGGAGCTGAAGAACTTCCAGAAACTGCTGCTCGAGCCTGGTGAGTCACGCACCTTGAGCTTCCGCATCAGCGAGGATGACTTGAAGTTCTACAATGGCCAGCTGCAGCGGGTGGCCGAACCTGGCGAGTTCACCGTCCAGGTCGGCCTGGATTCCGAGGCGGTGCAACAGAAAAGCTTCGAACTGCTGTAACCGCTTGGTCGCCCCTTCCGGCCTCGGCGCGGGCTTGCGCGCGAAGAGGCCGGCACTCAATCGCCTTGATCCGGACCTGCCCCAATGCCCTTTTCCTTTCGCGCCCTGCGTCTGGGGCTGATCACCCTGCTGATCGTGCTGGGTACCGTGCTCAGCGCCGGCTGGGCCATGCACCAGGCCAAGCGCCAGGCCATGGAAGAGGACGCGCGCCGCGCCAGTCAGCAGCTGACGCTCTACGCCACGGCTCTGCACACGCTGATCGATCGCTACCGCGCGCTGCCGGCGGTACTGGCGCTGGACCCGGAACTCATCGCGGCGCTGCGTGGGCCGGTCAGCGAGCAACAGCAACATGCGCTGAACCTCAAGCTCGAACGCATCAATGGCGCGGCCAATTCTTCGACCCTGGAGCTGCTCGACCGTACCGGGCTGGCGGTGGCCGCCAGCAACTGGCGCCTGCCGACGACCTACGTCGGTTCCAACTATGGCTTTCGGCCTTACTTCAAGCAGACCCGCAGCCAAGGTTCGGGCCGCTTCTACGCCGTTGGCGTGACCAGTGGCGTGCCAGGTTATTTCCTGTCCAGTGCAGTGAAGGATGAGCAGGGTCGCTTTCTCGGGGCCATGGTGGTCAAGCTCGAATTCCCCGAGCTTGAGCGCGAATGGCGCCAGGGCAGCGACATCCTGCTGGTCAGCGACGCCCGTGGCATCACCTTCATCGCCAATCAGGACGGCTGGCGCTACCGTGAGCTGCAACCGCTGAGCGCTGCCGATCGCGCGGAGCTGGCGCAAACCCGCCAATACGACAAGCAGCCCCTGGTGCCCCTGCATCCGCAAATCCTCACCCGCTTCGCCAACAACAGTTACCTGAGCCGGGTGAGCGGCCCTGAGGGCAGCGTCGAGTACCTCTGGGAGAGCCTGCCCCTGCAGAGCGAAGACTGGACCCTGCACCTGCTGCGCAAACCCCAGGTCCAGGCCGCCGGGCGCAACGCTGCACTGGGGGCCGCCGCGGTGTGGCTGAGCCTGGTGTTCGCGGGGCTGTTCATCAGCCAGCGGTTGCGCCTGGCGCGCTTGCGCCAGCGCAGCCGCGAACAGCTCAAACGCCAGGTCGAGGAGCGTACCCGCGAGCTGCGCACGGCCCAGGAAGGCCTGGTGCAGTCGGCCAAGCTGGCCGCCCTGGGGCAGATGTCGGCCGCCATGGCCCACGAAATCAACCAACCGCTGACCACCCAGCGCATGCAGCTGGAAACCTTGCGCCTGCTGCTCGATCATGGCCGTTACGACGAGGCGCGCCAGGCCCTGGAGCCGCTCGAGCAGATGCTCACGCGAATGGCCGCGCTGACCAGCCACCTGAAGACCTTCGCCCGCAACAGCCCGGGCGGTCTGCGCGAGCGCCTGGACCTCGCCAGCGTGGTCGACCAGGCCCTGCACCTGCTCGAGACGCGCATACGCGCCGAAGCCGTCGAGGTCGCGTTGTACCTGGCGCGTCCGGCCTGGGTCCGCGGCGACGCGATTCGCCTCGAGCAAGTGTTGATCAACCTGCTGCGCAATGCCTTGGACGCCATGGCCGACAAGCGCTACAAGCGTCTTGAAGTGCGCATCGAACCCGATGGGCAACAGTGGCGCCTGAGCGTGCTGGATTCCGGCGGCGGCATTGCCGACGCGCATCTGGGCAAGGTCTTCGACCCATTCTTCACCACCAAACCGGTGGGCGAAGGCCTGGGCCTGGGCCTGGCGATTTCCTATGGCATCATCGCCGAGGCCGGTGGCCTGCTGCATGCCGAAAACGTGCCGGGCGGCGCCCGGCTGATTCTGACCCTGCCGCAAGACCAGGAGCCCGTATGTTGAATTCGGTGATCGTCGTCGATGACGAGGCCAGCATCCGCAGTGCGGTCGAGCAGTGGTTGAGCCTGTCAGGCTTCAACGTGCAGGTGTTCGCCCGCGCCGAAGACTGCCTGGCACAGCTGCCCGCCCACTTCGCCGGGGTGATCATCAGCGATGTGCGCATGCCTGGCATGGACGGCCTGCAGCTGCTGGCACGCGTGCAAGCCGAAGATGCCGATCTGCCAGTCATTTTGCTGACCGGCCACGGGGACGTGCCGATGGCCGTTGAGGCGATGCGCAACGGGGCCTATGACTTTCTGGAAAAGCCCTTCACCCCGCAGCACCTGCTGGGCAGCCTGCGCCGGGCGCAGGAGAAACGCCAGCTGGTCCTGGAGAACCGCCGCCTGCATGAGCAGGCCGATCTCAAATCGCGCCTGGAGGCGACCTTGCTGGGCATGTCCACCGGCATGCAGCAGCTGCGCCAGCAGGTGCTGGACCTCGCCGGCCTGCCCGTCAATGTCCTGATCCGTGGCGAAACCGGCAGTGGCAAGGAACGTGTCGCGCGCTGCCTGCATGACTTCGGGCCACGTGCCACCAAGCCGTTCGTGGCGCTCAATTGCGCAGCCATTCCCGAAGCGCTGTTCGAGGCCGAGCTGTTCGGTCACGAAAGCGGTGCCTTCACCGGCGCCCAAGGCAAGCGCATCGGCAAGCTGGAATATGCCAACGGCGGTACGCTGTTTCTCGATGAGATCGAAAGCATGCCCCTGGCCCAGCAAGCCAAGCTGTTGCGGGTGATTCAGGAGCAGAAGCTCGAGCGCCTGGGTGCCAACCAGAGCATCAGCGTCGACCTGCGGATCATCGCCGCGACCAAGCCGGACCTGCTCGAAGAGGCCCGCGCCGGGCGCTTTCGCGAGGACCTTGCCTACCGCCTGAACGTGGCTGAATTGCGTTTGGCGCCCTTGCGTGATCGACGTGAAGACATCCCCCTGTTGTTCGAACACTTCGCCCGCGCCGCTGCGGACAAACTGGCGCGCAGCGCGCCTGCGCTCTCGGCGCCGCAGCTGGCGCAACTGCTGACCCATGACTGGCCAGGCAACGTCCGCGAGCTGGCCAATGCCGCCGAACGGCATGCCCTGGGGTTGGGCCTGTCGAATATCGAGGTCGTCCCTGCCGGACAGTCCCTGGCCGAGCAAATGGAAGCGTTCGAGGCACAATGCCTGCGCGCGGCACTGCGTCAGCACGGTGGTGAAATCAAGGCGGTGATGGAGGCGTTGCAGCTGCCTCGGCGCACGCTCAATGAAAAGATGCAGCGCCATGGCTTATCGCGCGAGACATTCATCGGCGCCCAATAGGCGGAAATCCGCTTATTGATCATGCTGGATAGGCGTAAAACCGCTTACCGTAAGTGGACGCTGCCGGCGCTACACCGCCCTTTGCGGGCACACGCCTTGCGCAGAGGCCTGCAGGCTGGGGCTTCGAGGTGCAGAGGCCCTCGTTTGGAGCGCCCTGCACCCATTTGGCACACCTTCTGCACTGGGCTTGGCAAGCTGCGCCCTGGCGCGCTCTCACAACAACAACGAGAAGGTATCCCTGATGGATAACGCCACCACCCTGCCAAGCGGGGCGGCCGCCACGCCGACCGCTGAAAGAACCACCGCCAGCCGCCTCAAGTCGATCTTCAGCGGCTCGATCGGCAACATGGTCGAATGGTACGACTGGTACGTCTACGCCGCATTCTCGCTCTACTTCGCCAAAGCCTTCTTCCCGGCAGGCGACTCCACTGCACAACTGCTCAACACCGCCGCGATCTTCGCCGTGGGCTTCTTGATGCGCCCGATTGGCGGCTGGTTGATGGGCATGTATGCCGACCGCAAAGGCCGCAAGGCCGCGCTGATGGCCTCGGTGTTGCTGATGTGCGCAGGCTCGCTGGTGATCGCCCTGACCCCAGGTTATGAAACCATTGGCGTGGCGGCGCCGATCCTGCTGGTGATCGCGCGCCTGATGCAGGGCCTGTCGGTGGGTGGCGAATACGGCACTTCAGCCACTTACCTGAGCGAGATGGCGAGCAAGGAGCGTCGTGGCTTCTTCTCCAGCTTCCAGTACGTGACGCTGATCTCCGGCCAGCTCATCGCCCTGGCCGTGCTGATCGTGCTGCAACAGACCCTGACCACCGAGCAGCTGTATGCCTGGGGCTGGCGCGTACCGTTCGTGATCGGCGCACTGTGCGCCGTGGTGGCCCTGTACCTGCGGCGCGGCATGGAAGAAACCGCCTCGTTCACCAAGAAGGAAAAGGCCAAGGAAAGCCTGATGCGCACCCTGATGCGCCACCCCAAGGAACTGTTGACCGTGGTCGGCCTGACCATGGGCGGCACCCTGGCCTTCTACACCTACACCACCTACATGCAGAAGTACCTGGTCAACACGGTGGGCATGAGCATCAGCGACTCGACCACCATCTCGGCCGCCACGCTGTTCCTGTTCATGTGCTTGCAGCCCCTGGTCGGCGGGTTGTCCGACAAGATCGGCCGGCGCCCGATCCTGATCGCCTTCGGCGTACTGGGAACCCTGTTCACCGTACCGATCCTCAGCACCCTGCACACCATCCAGACTTGGTGGGGCGCGTTCTTCCTGATCATGGCAGCACTGATCATCGTCAGCGGCTACACCTCGATCAATGCCGTGGTGAAAGCCGAACTGTTCCCCACTGAAATCCGTGCCCTGGGCGTAGGCCTGCCCTATGCACTGACCGTATCGATCTTCGGGGGTACGGCAGAGTACGTGGCCCTGTGGTTCAAGAGCGTCGGCATGGAGAGTGGCTTCTACTGGTACGTGACCGGCTGCATCGCCTGCTCGCTGCTGGTGTACGCGACCATGAAGGACACCAAGCAGCACTCGCGAATCACCACTGACTAAGGCTGGTCAGGGCTGAAAAACGACAGGGCGTTTCCAGCGATGGGACGCCCTTTTTGTTCAGCCCTGGAAAACAGTGGCATCAATGGCTTTTCCCAGTTGCGGAAGGCGTTCTGAGCAAACCGATACTGGTCGCTAATTGCGCAATGAAGCACCCAGGCAGGTGATCTTGACATCACCCCATGGCTTCCCTGACCCAAGCGGGCCGGTGTCTTAACGCGCTATTAATTTCCCATGTGCACTCTGCACTGCATGGCGCAGACCGGCGGTATGCACGATCCATCGAGTCCAACTCGCCTGCCGTTTTTCCCTGATCAGCGCCATTTATAATCGAATAAATAGATCAATAGGCGCGAGTATTTGCGCTTTTTAATCGCATTAATGGGCGTAACCTTAATCCCATCAAGCCATTTCAACCCTCTACAGGAGCAATCCTCATGAAAAGCAAACTGATCCTCACCGTTGCCCTTTCCGTTCTTGCTACGGGCGCATTTGCCGAAGACGGCTTTGACCGAACCAATGCCCATTCTTTCGCCACAACCCAGAGCCAATCGGCGAACTATGCCGAAGATGGCTTCGATCGCACCAACGCGCAGCGCTTTGCCGAAGACGGTTTCGACCGCACCCATGCCCATCGCCTCAGCTGAGCACTGCTGCAAGCAACCCAGCCCGGCATTAGCCGGGCGTGAGCGTATCCAGGCGCGCCCGGGCTTGGCACACTAGGCACCTCGTCAACCAGGAGGTAGGGCCAGCAAGCCCAGCACTCATGTACTACTACGAACCCGCCAAAGGCCACGGCCTGCCCCACGACCCCTTCAACGCCATCGTCGGCCCACGGCCGATCGGCTGGATTTCTTCGCAGGACCGCGAAGGACGCTTGAATCTGGCGCCCTACAGCTTCTTCAACGCCTTCAACTATATTCCGCCGATCATCGGCTTCTGCAGCGTCGGGCGCAAAGACAGCTTGAACAATATCGAGCAGACCGGTGAGTTCGTGTGGAATCTTGCCACCCGCCCTTTGGCCGAGCAGATGAACCAAAGCTGCGCCGCGGTGGGGCCCGAGGTCAGCGAATTCGAATTGAGCGGCCTGAGCGCAGCACCCTCGCGCGTGGTCTGCGTGCCGCGAGTCGGCGAAACACCGGTCGCCTTCGAGTGTAAGGTCAGCCAGATCGTCCAGCTCAAGCGCGCCGATCAGGCACTGGTACCCAGCTGGCTGATCCTCGGGGAAGTGGTAGCGGTGCACATTGCCGAGCACCTGCTCAAGGACGGCATCTACGACACCGCAGCTGCCGAGCCGATTCTGCGGGGCGGCGGCCCGGCCGACTATTTCGAGCTGGGCACCCTGTTCAAGATGGCGCGGCCGCAGGGCTGATCACCAGATCAACTCGCCCTCGGCGCTGACGCCCTGCAGGCGTTGCAGTTCTGGGGGGGGGGGGGGGGGGGGGGGGGGGGGGGGGGGGGGGGGG
>NZ_JBKGGV010000014.1:0-124429 GCF_052041965.1 Pseudomonas sp. SMSB3
CAGCGTTTAAAACCGCTGTCAACCATTCATCTCAACCGCTGCCGATCTGACGATCGAAGCGCTCCCAACACCGCTTGAACAATCTAACTCGTTGAATCTCAAGGAGTTTCTCGTTCCGTTGTCGCTGGAAGTGGGGCGCATTATAAGGGGATTCGAGAGGGCGTCAACCGTTAATTTGATTAAATGCAGCTATCGCTGAAAAACAAAGCGGGGAGGCCACTCGGCCTCCCCGCTTCACTTCAACCCGTCAAAGGCTTGGGAAGGCAAACTGTGACGCTTCGTGGCTGGCGCGTCGCGGCCAGCGCTGAGTGATCGCCTTGCGGCGCGTATAGAAACGCACGCCGTCCGGTCCGTAGGCATGCAGATCGCCAAACAGCGAGCGCTTCCAGCCGCCGAAGCTGTGGTAGGCCACCGGCACCGGCAATGGCACGTTGACCCCGACCATGCCGACTTCGATCTCATCGCAGAACAGCCGCGCCGCTTCACCGTCCCGGGTAAAGATGCAGGTACCGTTGCCGTACTCATGCTCGTTGATCAGCTGCATGGCCTGCTCCAGGCTGTTCACGCGCACCACGCACAGCACTGGGCCAAAGATCTCTTCTTTATAGATACGCATCTCTGGGGTGACCTTGTCGAACAAGGTACCGCCGACGAAGTAGCCATCCTCGTTACCCGCCACACGCAGGCCGCGACCGTCGACCACCAGCCTGGCCCCCGCCGCCACACCTTCGTCGATGTAGCCCACCACTTTGTCCCGCGCAGCTGCCGTCACCAATGGCCCCATGTCCAGTCCGCACGAGGTGCCGGCGCCGATCTTCAGGGCCTTGATCTGCGGCTCCAGTTTGGCGATCAGGGCATCGGCCACCTGGTCACCCACACACACGGCGACCGAAATCGCCATGCAGCGCTCGCCGCAAGAACCATAAGCGGCGCCCATCAGTGCGCTGACAGCGTTGTCCAGATCGGCGTCGGGCATCAGTACCGCGTGGTTCTTGGCCCCACCCAGCGCTTGCACGCGCTTGCCGCGCTTGGTGCCCTCGGCATAGATGTACTCGGCGATCGGCGTCGAACCGACGAAGCTCAGCGCCTTGACCTCCGGCGCCTCGATCAGTGCATCGACCGCTTCCTTGTCGCCGTGCACCACATTGAGGATGCCTTTTGGCAAACCCGCCTCCAGCAACAGCTGGGCAATGAACAAGGTCGAGCTAGGGTCACGCTCGGAAGGCTTGAGGATGAACGCATTGCCACATGCGATCGCCAGCGGGTACATCCACAGCGGCACCATGGCCGGGAAATTGAACGGCGTGATGCCGGCTACCACACCCAGTGGCTGAAAATCCGACCAGGCATCGATGTTCGGGCCGACGTTGCGGCTGTATTCACCCTTGAGCACTTCAGGCGCTGCGCAGGCGAACTCGACGTTCTCGATGCCGCGCTTGAGTTCGCCCGCGGCGTCTTCCAAGGTCTTGCCGTGCTCTTCGCTGATCATTTGCGAAATGCGTGCTTCGTTTTGCTCCAGCAATTGCTTGAAGCGGAACATCACCTGGGCGCGCTTGGCCGGTGGGGTGTTGCGCCAAGCCGGGAATGCCGCCTTGGCCGAATCGATCGCCGCTTGCACGGTCGCGCGACTGGCCAGTTCGACCTTGCGCACCGCTTGCCCGGTGGACGGATTGAAGACATCGGCGGTGCGCTCACCATTGCTGACCAGTTCGCCGTGAATCAGGTGCTGAACAATGCTCATGCAGTACTCCAGATAAAGAAGGTCGAAGCTGGCGCGTGATCAAGGCCCCGCACCAGCCAACGAAAACCAAACGTCAGTCGATTTTATGCAGCGCTTCGCCAACTGCGTCGAACAGGCGGTCCAGCTCGTGCGGCTGGGTATTGAAGGTCGGGCCAAACTGCAGGGTGTCACCGCCGAACCGCACATAGAAGCCGGCTTGCCACAGCTTCATCGCCGCTTCATAGGGGCGTACGATCGCATCGCCATCGCGCGCGGCGATCTGGATCGCGCCGGCCAGGCCGTAGTTGCGGATATCGACGACGTTCTTGGTGCCCTTGACGCCATGCAGCAGCTGCTCGAAGTGCGGCGCAAGTTCGGCAGCCGACTGCACCAGGTTTTCCCGTTGCAGCAGGTCGAGCGCAGCGATACCGGCCGCGCACGCCACAGGGTGGGCCGAATAGGTATAGCCATGGGGGAATTCCACGGCGTAGTCCGGCGTCGGCTGATTCATGAAGGTATGGTAGATCTCGCTCGAGGCGATCACCGCGCCCATCGGGATGGCGCCGTTGGTAACCTGTTTGGCGATGCACATCAAGTCAGGCGTCACAGCGAACGCCTCGGCGCCAGTCATTGCCCCCATGCGACCGAAGCCGGTGATGACTTCATCGAAGATCAGCAGAATATTGTGCTGGGTGCAGATTTCGCGCAGGCGCTTGAGGTAGCCCTTCGGCGGCGGCAAGACACCTGCCGAGCCCGCCAGAGGCTCGACGATGACCGCAGCGATGTTCGATGCGTCGTGCAGCTCGATCAGCTTGAGCATCTCATCGGCCAAGGCGATGCCACCCTCCTCCGGCAAGCCCTTGGAGAACGCGTTCACCGGCAGCACGGTGTGTGGAAGGTGATCGACGTCCAGCAACTGCCCGAACATCTTGCGGTTGCCATTGACGCCCCCCAGGCTGGTGCCGGCGATGTTCACCCCGTGGTAACCCCGGGCACGGCCGATGATCTTGGTTTTGCTGGCCTGGCCCTTCAGGCGCCAGTAGGCGCGCACCATCTTCAGCGCGGTGTCGCAGCACTCGGAGCCGGAGTTGGTATAGAACACGTGATTGAGGTCGCCCGGGGTGAGCTCTGCGATCTTCTCGGCCAGTTGGAACGACAGCGGGTGGCCAAACTGGAAGGCTGGCGAGTAATCCAGCGTACCGAGCTGTCGGGTCACTGCGTCGGTGATCTCCTTGCGCGTATGCCCAGCGCCACAGGTCCACAGGCCCGAGAGGGCATCGAAGATCCTGCGCCCCTTGTCGTCGACCAGGTGGTTGCCATCGGCAGCCACGATCAACCGCGGATCGCGCTGGAAGTTACGGTTGGCGGTGTAAGGCATCCAGTGGGCATCCAGCTTGAGCTGGCTGGCGATACCGGGGTGAGCGGTTTCGGGCATGTTCATCGGCGGTTCCTCGGCATACGAATAGGCAACGATGGATGTTGTTGCAGCTAAATTCGCACGAGGATAAAGTCTGAAAAAGCTTGCATTTGTAATCTTCAGTTAGCCCAAGACTAAACTAATGAGCCGACGCCCCGATCCTCTCGCGCAAGTCAGCGACTTCGACATCCGCCTGCTGAAAATCTACCGCAGCGTGGTCGAGTGCGGCGGTTTTTCCGCTGCCGAAAATGTGCTGGGTATCGGCCGCTCGGCGATCAGCCAGCAGATGAACGACCTTGAGCAGCGCCTGGGCCTGCGGCTGTGCCAACGGGGCCGCGCCGGCTTTTCACTGACCGAAGAAGGTCGCGAGGTCTATCAGTCGGCGCTGCAATTGCTGAGCGCACTGGAAACCTTCCGCACCGAAGTCAACGGCCTGCATCAGCACCTGCGCGGCGAGCTGAACATCGGCTTGACCGACAACCTGGTGACCCTGCCGCACATGCGCATTACCCATGCGCTGGCCGAGCTCAAGGATCGCGGTCCTGAGGTGCGCATCCAGATCCGCATGATCGCCCCGAGCCAAGTTGAACAAGGCGTGCTCGACGGCAGCCTGCACGTCGGCGTGGTGCCGCAGACCAGCCCGCTGTCGGGCCTCGATTACCAACCGCTGTACAGCGAACGTTCACTGCTTTATTGCGCTGTCGGCCACCCACTGTTCTACGCCGACGACCAGCAGATCGACGACGCGCGGCTCAACAGCCAAGAGGCGATTGCGCCGACGTTTCGCTTGCCCGCCGAGGTCCAGGCGCACTACCAGGCGCTCAACTGCACGGCCAGCGCCTCGGACCGCGAAGGCATGGCCTTCCTGATTCTCACTGGCCGCTACATCGGCTACCTGCCTGACCACTACGCCAGTTTCTGGGTTCAGCAAGGGCGCCTGCGTGCGCTCAAGTCGGGCCAGCGCTTCTATGACCTCAGCCTGAGCTGGGTCACGCGCAAGGGACGCCGCCCCAACCTGGTCCTGGAGAGCTTCCTCGACAGTCTGGCTGCGACACGCTGATGCCTGCCACTGACGCTAACGCTTGTCACTTGAGCACAGGCAGGTAATCTTGTCCGACATCCGTTGCCACAGACCTGTACGGAATCGTCCATGACCCTTGAAGTCCCTGCGCATCGCCTCGCCGCCTCGGGCAAGCCTGCCGGCCGCATCCGCCAGAAAAACGAACAAGCCATCATCCAGGCCGCCGAAGACGAATTCGCCCGTCACGGGTTCAAAGGCACCAGCATGAACACCATCGCGCTGAAAGCCGGCCTGCCCAAAGCCAACCTGCATTACTACTTCACCAACAAGCTCGGCCTGTACATCGCCGTGCTCAGCAACATCATCGAGCTGTGGGACAGTACCTTCAACGCACTTAGCGTGGAGGATGACCCTGGCCAGGCGCTGAGCCATTACATCCGCACCAAGATGGAATTCTCCCGGCGTAACCCGCAGGCTTCGCGCATCTTCGCGATGGAAGTGATCAGCGGTGGCAATTGCCTGACCGAGTATTTCAGTGCTGACTACCGTGAGTGGTTCCGTGGCCGCGCTGCGGTCTTCCAGGCCTGGATCGAAGCCGGCAAGATGGATCCGGTCGACCCGGTGCACCTGATCTTCCTGCTGTGGGGCAGCACCCAGCACTATGCCGATTTCGCCACACAAATCTGCCAGGTCACCGGGCGCAATCGCCTGACCAAGCAAGACATGGAAGACGCGAGCAACAACCTTATTCACATCATTCTCAAGGGGTGCGGCATTCAGCCGACTGCCTGACACCACGAGCTGGTCCACCAATGCCTTCTACCCTGCTCGAGCTCTGCGAATTTCGCGAAGAAATCCGCAAGAGCCGTTTCATCACCCTGGCCGGGCCGATCACCAGCGCCGCCGATGCTGCAGCCTTCATCGAGCGCCACAGCGACCCTGGCGCGACACACAATTGCTGGGCCTGGAAGATCGCCGGGCAATACCGCAGCAATGACGACGGCGAACCCGGCGGGACCGCCGGCCGGCCTATTCTTGCCGCCATCGAGGCACAGGACTGCGACCAGGTCGTGGTGCTGGTGATCCGCTGGTACGGCGGGATCCAGCTGGGCACCGGTGGATTGGCGCGCGCCTACGGGGGTGGCGCCAACAAATGCCTGCAGCAGGCAGGCAAACGGCTGCTGGTGCAACGCGACGACTACACCTGCAGTTGCACCTTCGCCGAGTTGGCCCTCGTCAAATTGCGTCTGGCCGAGGCCGAAGGCCTGGTACTGGCCGAACAGTTCACCGCCAATGGCGTCGACCTGCAGATCGCCGTGGGTGCTGACCAGGTCGCTCTCCTGCGCCAGCAGCTGGCTGATCTGAGCCGCGGCCGAATTCGCTTGCAGGCGCAGTGAATCTGCCCACAACTGCTGTGGGCCTGGCTGTGGATAAGCTTGGGGCACTCTGCTCCAAGCCACGCCAGGTAAGCGCTGCAGCCCTCTGATCATAATTTGATCAGCACCTGATGACAGCCCTAACCGCCTGACACTCATCGAGTTATCCCCAACAGGAATCACCGGGCTTTCCCACCCTGGCAGGCCGTTGCGCACATTTACTGTGGACGAGCCTGTGGATAACCCGTTAGCCAACCCGCCAGCCCCGCGATGGTTAACGGTTACAGAGTGCTGATCATTTTTTGTTCAATCGATTCCAAGCGCGGGGGGCAGGCCTGACGTATGCTGAGCGCTTCCAACGCAACCGACAAAGGAGCCCTTCATGGTCAACACTAAGACTGCCCTCATCATCGGCGCATCCCGCGGCCTTGGGCTGGGCCTGGTGCAGCGCCTGCACGAAGACGGCTGGGCCATCACCGCTACGGTGCGCAACCCACAGCGTCCTGGGGCGCTCGCCGAGGTACCGGGGGTGCGCATCGAGCAACTGGAGATGAACGACACCGCGCAGCTCGACGGCCTGCAGCAGCGTCTGCAAGACCAGGTGTTCGACCTGGTGTTCGTCAATGCCGGTGTCATGGGGCCATTGCCGCAAGAGCTGGAAACGGTACAGACCCAGGCGATCGGCGAGCTGTTCATGACCAACGCCGTGGCCCCCATTCGTGTTGCCCGCCGTCTGGCCGGCAACCTGCGTGAAGGCAGCGGTGTATTGGCGTTCATGAGCTCGATACTGGGCAGCGTGAGCATCCCCGATGGCGGTGAGATTTGCCTGTACAAGGCCAGCAAGGCTGCCCTGAATTCAATGATCAACAGCTTCGTGGTCGAGTTGCAGCGGCCTGACCTGTGCGTGCTGGCCATGCACCCCGGTTGGGTCAAGACCGACATGGGCGGCGAAAATGCCGAAATCGACGTGCTCACCAGCACCCGCGGCATGCTCGAGCAGATCAAGGCCCAGAGCGGCAATGGCGGCCTGCGCTTCATCAATTACAAGGGTGAATCGTTGACTTGGTGATCAGAAACGCGACAGGCCGGGCGCAATGCCCGGCTCAGCCCTGTAGAATGCTGGCAACCGTTCCTGATTCGAGATCTACCCTATGTACGACTGGCTCAATGCCCTGCCCAAGGCTGAACTGCACCTGCACCTTGAGGGTTCGCTGGAGCCCGAACTGTTGTTCGCCCTGGCCGAGCGCAACAAGATCGCCCTGCCCTGGAACGATGTCGAGGCCCTGCGCAGCGCCTACGCCTTCAACAACCTGCAGGAATTTCTCGACCTGTATTACCAGGGTGCCGATGTACTGCGCACCGAGCAGGATTTCTACGACCTGACCTGGGCCTACCTGCAGCGCTGCAAGGCGCAGAACGTTATCCACACCGAGCCCTTTTTCGACCCGCAGACCCACACAGACCGCGGTATCCCCTTCGAAGTGGTGCTCAACGGCATCAATCAGGCCTTGAAGGATGGTCGCGACCAGCTCGGCATCAGCAGCGGCCTGATCCTGAGCTTCCTGCGCCACCTCAGCGAGGACGAAGCGCACAAGACCCTCGACCAAGCGCTGCCGTACCGCGACGCTTTCATCGCCGTGGGCCTGGACAGCTCGGAAATGGGCCATCCGCCGAGCAAGTTCCAGCGCGTGTTCGACCGTGCCCGCAGCGAAGGTTTCGTTGCTGTCGCCCATGCCGGTGAAGAAGGCCCGCCCGAGTACATCTGGGAAGCATTGGACCTGCTGCAGATCAAGCGCATCGACCATGGTGTGCGCGCCATCGAAGACGAGCGCCTGATGCAGCGGATCATCGACGAACAGATCCCGCTCACGGTGTGCCCGTTGTCCAACACCAAGCTGTGCGTGTTCGACCACATGAGCCAGCACAACATTCTCGACATGCTCGAGCGCGGCGTGAAGGTCACGGTCAACTCTGACGACCCAGCCTACTTCGGCGGCTACGTCACCGAGAACTTCCACGCCTTGCACACCCACCTGGGCATGAGCGAAGACCAGGCTCGCCGGCTGGCGCAGAACAGCCTGGACGCCCGCCTGGTGTAACCCTCGCGACGTTGCAGCTAGCCCATCTGCAACGTCGTCACCCGGCCGATGCCGTTGATCCGCTGTACGCCGTCGGCGGAAATCTGCAGCACCCGGCTGCCGTCCTGCTCGCGGATCCAGCCCGATTGCAGAAACAGCGTGAGCAGGGCCTTACCCAAGCTGCCGCCCAGGTGAGGGCCTTGGTCGCTCCACTCATTGCAGTGGCAGATGGTGCAGACGTGGCGATGTCGCGAGGCCAGGGCGTCGATGTACACGCCAATGGCCGCAAGCTGCTTGCGCCCCTCGTCGCTGACCACCAGCCCGCCCTCGCCGCCATCGAGCCACCCCGCCACGACCAACCGGTGATACAGCTCACCTGCCAGCTCACCGCCAAGGTGATCGCCACAGCGGCGTGCCCTGCGCATCGACATCGGCAGCTGCAGGGCGTCGCCGCCTGGGCGCTTGTCCGTGGCCAGCAGGACGCTGGCCAGCGCTTCCACAGCAACGCCCACTTGCGGGGTGGCCAAGCGGAAGTAACGTTTGCGGCCACGCGCCTCGAGCCTGAGCAGGCCCGCCGAAGACAGCAGCGAAAGATGGGCGCAGGCCGAGGAAGACGTCAGCCCCGTCATCATCGCCAGTTCGTCGGTGGGTCGCGGCGTGCCGTCGATCAACGCCCACAACATCGCGCTGCGCTTGGGGTCGGCCATCAGGCCGGCAATCTGACTGATACTGCTGGCTGCATTCATGTCCCTGTATTTCTCCGCATGATCACGTCTGGTTTTCCGAGGCCTGCCTTGGCAATGCTGTTCGCCCCCAGGCTCAGCGCCCAGGCCAGTATAAGCCGCTGCAATGCACTGCTCAGGCGGGCTGAACAGCTCAACGGGCGTGGGTAGGCCGACCCTCGATGCTAGCGAGCCTACCCAGGAAGGAGGCTCGCCACCGACAGATAAAGGCAAACAAAGGACATGAGGAACAATCGCCCGGAGTAAGCAGCGACTCTGCTGACAGTGCAGTTCCTCAAGTAGCGCAAATCAAAGCGAAGCTTCCACCGCGATCCTAGGACAGTGCGCCACCGCGCGGCCGATCAGCCGCGCGCGGCCTGCAAGCGCCGGGTCAGCAAGGCGACACTGACCACCAACGCCCCGCACACACTCAACACCAGCGCCATCGGCACGGCGCTACCGTCATGCAGCACGCCAACCAACGCCGCGGCTGCAGCGGCGACGCTAAATTGCAAGCTGCCCATCAACGCCGAGGCGCTGCCCGCGCGTGCCCCCTGCCCGTTCATGGCGCACGCCGCCGCATTGGGGATGATGCAACCCAAGCTGGCAAGACAGACGAACAACGGAATCAGCAACGGCCACAGCTGGGTCGGACGCAATGCCGCCACGGCCAGTAGCACAAGTCCTGCGAGCAGATAGACCCAGACTGCACGCACCAGCAGGAACGCAGGCCCGCGCTTGGCCAGCAGTCGCGCATTGACCTGCGCCACAAGGATGAAGCCCGCAGCATTGGTGCCGAACAACCAGCCATAGTGTTCGGCGGGAACGCCGTAGAGCTTGATGAACACGAACGGCGAACCGGCGATATAGGCAAACATGCCGGCGATGGCGATGCCGCCGGTCAAGGCATGACCGAGATACACCCGATCGGCAGCCAGGCGCAGGTACTGGCGCAAAGCACCTGAAAGCGGCTGGCGCGGCACATGTGCAGGCAGGCTTTCCGGCAAGCCCAGGCCGATGGCCAGCAGCGCGCCGGCGCTGAACAGGCTCAAGACCAGGAAGATCGACTGCCAACCGGCCACGTTAATCAGCATGCCGCCAAGCAGCGGTGCCAGAATCGGCGCCAGGCCCATCACCAGCATCAGTTGTGAAAACACCTTGGCCGAGGCCACCGGGTCGCATTTGTCGCTGACGATGGCGCGCGCCAGCACCATGCCTGCGCAACCACCCAAGGCCTGGATGAAGCGCCCGACGATCAAGCTGTCGAGATTTGGCGCGAAGGCGCAGCCCAGCGATGCCAGGGCGAACAGCGCCACGCCAAACAACAGCGGCTTGCGCCGGCCAAATCGATCAGCCACCGGACCATAGGCCAACTGGCCGATCGACAGGCCCAGGAAATAGGCAGCCAAGGTGGTTTGTACATGTTTTTCATCGGTAGCGAACGCTTGTGCCATGGCCGGGAACGCCGGCAGGTAAAAGTCGATCGCCAAGGGTCCGAACGCGGTCAACGCGCCCAGAATCAGCACCATTCGCAGGTTCATAAAAATCCATAGCAGGCTAAGCAAGCCGCTAAGTCTACCTGCTGTGCACGCCCCTGCATGAAAACATTCGTAACAATAACGCGCCGACGATCGCTCGCTGCGGCTCAGGCAAGCTGGGCCGCATAGCCCTCTTCTTCAATTGCCGTGATGATCTGCGGCGCGGGCAAGCCACTGTCGACGCGCACCTGATTGGCCGCGAGGTCGACTTCCACTCGGGCGTTGCCATCCTGCGCGTGGACTGCCTGGGTCACGGCTTTGACGCAGTGGCCGCAAGTCATGCCTTGAACATTGAATACGTACATGCTGATCGTCTCCATCGAAGTTTCACTCAGTCTCAACCTTGCCATTACGGCAAGGTCAAGTTCTGAACGCAACGGCCGGGGTGGAAATCCGTGAAGACCTCGGCCAAGCTGCGCCTTTGACGTTTTGCCAAGCAGGAGACTCTTCATGTTCAGGACAGCAGCGGGCCTCGTCGGGCTGTTGGGCGCATTGGTCTTGGCGCCACCGGTCAGCGCCGAGGGTAACGAGGGCTACGGTGTGCTGATCATTTCTCGGGAACGCCTGGAGGTGGCGACCAGCTGCGAGATCGGCGTTTACCTCAACGATCAACTCTCCGGGCGCCTGTTTCAGGAGCAAGCAACCTCGTTCAACCTGCCGCCAGGCCCGGTCGATGTGCGCCTGCGCTTGCTGCCAGGGCAGATGCCCGGCTGCGCACCCGGTATCGAAGACCAACGCAGCACCCGCCTGACCTTGCAGGCCGGGCAGATCAGCAAGTACCGCATCGCCATGGGTCACCAGGGGCTGGAGTTGAGGCGAGCAAGCCTGGGCTATTGACCTTACCCAGGTGGCAAGGTTGATGCTTGACGCCTAGCCAAGGAGCAAAGCCATGCCTGCATCCACAACCTTCGATCTGCCGATCAGCGGCATGACCTGCGCCAGTTGTGCTGGACGCGTCGAACGCGCCCTGCGCAAGGTCGACGGCGCCGAACAGGTCAGCGTCAACCTGGCCAATGAACATGCCAGGCTGCAAGCGCCGGCAGGCAGTCTGCCGGCCTTGCTCGCTGCGGTTCGCAAGGCAGGCTATGGCGTGGCGACGCGCAGCGTCGAGCTGCAGATTGCCGGCATGACCTGCGCCAGCTGCGTGGGCCGTGTCGAACGCGCTCTGAGCAAGTTGCCTGGCGTCGAGCAGGTCAGCGTCAACCTGGCCAGCGAACGCGCCCATCTTGAGGTTGTGCAGACACTTGCCGATGCGCAGATGATCGACGCCGTCGCCAAGGCCGGCTACAGCGCTAGCCCCGTACAGCCGTTCAACGCCAACCGGCGTGATGCACGCCGCCAGCTGCGCAACGAGCGGCTGGCGCTCGCCGGCGCTCTGTTGCTGGCGCTGCCATTGCTGCTGCCCATGCTGCTGCAACCACTGGGTGTGCACTGGATGCTCCCAGCCTGGGTGCAATTCAGCCTCGCCACCCCCGTGCAGTTCATCCTCGGCGCGCGCTTTTACAAAGCCGCGTACAAAGCGCTGCGCGCGGGTGCCGGGAACATGGACCTGCTGGTCGCCCTGGGTACCAGCGCCGGCTACGGCTTGAGCCTGTACCAGTGGGCGATGGCTCCGGCGGGCAGTACGCCACACCTGTATTTCGAAGCCTCGGCCGTGGTCATCGCCCTGGTACTGCTGGGCAAGTACCTGGAAAGCCGCGCCAAGCGCCAGACCGCCAGCGCCATTCGCGCGCTCGAAGCCCTGCGTCCGCAACGCGCCGTGCGTGTGGTCGATGGCCACGAACAGAACGTGGCGATCGAACAGCTGCGCCTGGGCGACCTGGTGCTGGTCAAGCCCGGCGAACGCTTCCCGGTCGATGGCCAGGTCGAGCAAGGTCACAGCCATGCCGACGAGGCCCTGATCAGCGGTGAAAGCCTGCCGGTCGCCAAGCACCCCGGCGCTGGCGTGACCGGCGGTGCCATCAACGGCGAAGGGCAATTGCTGGTGCGCACCCAGGCCCTGGGCACCGAGACGGTACTGGCGCAGATTATCCGCCTGGTCGAGGACGCACAAGCGGCCAAGGCGCCGATTCAGAAGCTGGTCGACCGAGTCAGCCAGGTATTCGTTCCGGCCGTGCTGGTGTTGGCCGCCTTCACCCTGGTCGGTTGGCTGCTGGCAGGCGCCACCGCACAGACGGCGCTGATCAACGCCGTGGCGGTGCTGGTCATCGCCTGCCCTTGTGCACTGGGCCTGGCAACACCAGCGGCGATCATGGCCGGTACCGGCGTCGCCGCCCGCCACGGCATTCTGATCAAGGATGCCGAAGCACTGGAGCGCGCCCATGCGGTCAGCCATGTGGTGTTCGACAAGACCGGCACGCTCACCTCCGGCAGTTCACGGATCGTCCATAGCCAGGCCGTCGACGGCAATGCTGGCGAACTGCATCGGCTGGCCGGCGCCCTGCAGCGCGGTAGCGAGCATCCCCTGGCCACGGCGGTACTGGCCAGCTGCGCCGAGCAAGGCCTGACAGTCCCTCCAGTGGCTGACAGCCAGACGCTCGCCGGTCGCGGCATCAGCGGTCAAGTCGAAGGGCGGTGCTTGGCCCTGGGCAATCGGCGCCTGCTCGAAGAGCACCATGTGCCGCCGGGTCGATTGGCAGAACAGGCGGCCACCTGGGAAGCCGAAGGCCGCACCCTGTCGTGGCTGATCGAGCTTGGCAGCAGCCCCCGCGTGCTGGGTCTGTTCGCCTTTGGCGATACCCTCAAGCCCGGCGCCGAGCAGGCGATCGCCACGCTGCGTGCGCGCGGCATCAGCAGCCATCTGTTGACCGGTGACAACCGCGGCAGTGCGCAGGTGGTGGCCGCTGCGTTGGGCATCGACGACGTGCAGGCCGAAGTGCTGCCGGCCGACAAGGCCGCCAGCGTGGCCGTACTCAAGCGACAAGGTGTGGTGGCGATGGTCGGCGATGGCATCAATGATGCGCCGGCCCTGGCTGCCGCCGATGTCGGCATTGCCATGGGCGCGGGTACCGACGTCGCCATGCACGCTGCCGGCATCACCCTCATGCGCGGCGATCCGGAGCTGGTGCCCGCCGCGTTGCAGATCAGCCGCAAGACCTATGCGAAGATTCGCCAGAACCTGTTCTGGGCCTTCATCTACAACATGATCGGCATTCCCCTGGCCGCGCTGGGCTACCTCAATCCGGTGCTGGCTGGCGCCGCCATGGCGTTGTCGAGCGTCAGCGTGGTCAGCAATGCCCTGTGGCTGAAAACCTGGAAACCCACGTCCCTTACCCAGGAGCCACGATGAACATTGGCCAAGCCGCCCGACGCAGCGGGCTGAGCAGCAAGATGATCCGCTACTACGAAGCCATCGGCCTGCTGCAACCGGCCACCCGCAGCGACAGCGGCTATCGGACGTACCAGACCGAGGACTTGCACCGCCTGGCATTTATCAAGCGTTCCCGTGACCTGGGGTTTTCCCTAGAAGAAGTGGGCAAGCTGCTGACCCTGTGGCAAGACCGCGAACGTGCCAGTGCCGATGTCAAGGCGCTGGCCATGCAGCACATCGACGAACTGAACAAGCGCATCGATGAACTGATCAGCCTGCGCGACACCCTCGGCGAACTGGTTGCCCATTGCCAAGGCGACGACCGTCCGGACTGCCCGATCCTCCAGGACCTGGCCAACGGCAGCGGCTGCTGCGATCAAGGCTGATGCGCTAAAAAGGGCCGCGCTGGCCGCTCTTGGTATGCCATATTAGCCTGCAACCGACCGATTAGTCGCCAAATACGACTTCGCCTAATAAATACGGGGCGTTGGGCTAAAAAAACCCGGCATGCAGCCGATGCAGTTGTTACCTGCCTCGCCTGCAAAAAAATAATTCCGGGAGTGTCGATGAACATCAAACAAAAACTGACCTGGGCGTTCGCGATCATCGCGGGCTTGCCCATCGTCCTCGTGGCCACTTTGGTGGTGATCAACCTGCGCGGTGAAGCCCGCGATGGTTTCCTCGACAGCAGCAACCGGGAAATCCGTCAGGTCAGCAACGCGATGAACATCTTCTTCCAGGGCATCGACCAGAACGTCGCCTACCTGGCGTCGCAACCCCTGGTCGCGGCCACCGGCAACAACTTGAACAAGTTCATCAGCGCCAACCCTTCCGTCGAGTTGGGCGAGCATGACAAGCAGCTGCTGGACTTCTTCACCCGCCTGGCCGAGGCCCATCCCAGCTATGCCTATCTGTCGTACGGGGTCAGCGACGGCGGCTACGTCGGTTGGCCGGCCGGGCAGAAGTTCAGCAACTATGACCCGCGTTCGCGTCCCTGGTACCAGCAAGCCATGGCCAATCCCGGCAAAACCCTGCGCACCGGGGCCTACTACTGGGCTACTGACGATGCGGTACTGATCAGCACCGTGCGGACCGTGGCCAACCAACTGGGCAACCCAGGCGGCGTGGTCAACATCGACGTGTCGCTAAAAAGCCTCACCGAGATCGTCAAGCAGATCAAGCTGGGTGAAAGCGGCTACCTGATGCTGGTGGAAAAGAACGGCAACGTGCTGGTCGACCCGCGCGACGCCGGACACAACTTCAAGCAACTGGCCAGCTTCGGTGATGGCTACGCCGAGCTTGCCAAGGCCGGTCAAGGGCTGGTCGAAGTGCAGATCGACGGCGAACGCTACATGGCCAATGTCTACCCTGACGAAAAGCTCGGCTGGACCTTCATCGGCCTGATCCAGCAAGGCGAAGTGATGCAGACCACCACCCGCCTGACCTGGCTCATCGGCACGGTCGCGCTGGTCCTGGCCGCGCTGTTCGCCCTGGTCGGTACCGCATTCGCCAAACTCATCGTGCGCCCCATCAACAGCGTCACCAGCGGCCTGGAAGACATCGCCCAAGGCGAAGGCGATCTCACCCGTAACCTGGACGTGCGCGGCCGCGATGAAACCGCGCAACTGGCCAGCTGGTTCAACCAGTTCCTCGGCGCCATCCGCAGCCTGATCCAGCACATTGGCTCGGCCGCAGGCAAGATCCTCAGCACTTCAAGCAGCTCCACGCGGGTTTCCAGCGACATGGCCGAAGCGGCCGGACGCCAACGCGAAGCGGTCGACATGGTGTCCACCGCCTTCCATGAAATGGTCGCTACCGCCAACGAAGTGGCGCGCTCGTGCAGCCAGGCCGCACAGTCTGCCGACAGCGGCCAGCAACAGGCACGCGAAGGCCAGCAGCAGATCGATGCCGCGGTCAACAGCGTCGATCGGCTGAGCCAGGAGATCGAGCAGTCGGCACAGTCGATCCAGCAGCTGGAGCGTGACAGCAACGCCATCCAGTCGATTCTCGGCACCATTCGCTCGATCGCCGAGCAGACCAACCTGCTGGCGCTTAACGCGGCCATCGAAGCGGCCCGCGCCGGGGAGCAAGGCCGCGGCTTCGCCGTGGTGGCCGATGAAGTCCGCGCGCTGGCCAAGCGCACGGCCGACTCCACGGCCGAAATCGACGGTTTGCTAGGCAACCTCGCCAGCCGCACCGCCGAGGTGGCCGAGCAGATGCATGCCAGCCTGGAGGTCTCTCAACAGTCGGTAAGCCGCATTGGCCTGGCGCGCGACAGCTTCGGGCAGATTCGTGAGTCGGTGGACGTCATTCGCGACATGAACACCCAGATCGCCACTGCCGCCGAGGAGCAACACCAAGTCGCCGAGGATATCAACCGCCACATCAGCCAGATCCATGGCGATGCGCAACTGGTGGCCGAGCTGGCCCAGGCCGCGCGCCAGGATTCCGAGAGCCTGGCCGGGCTGTCCAACGAGCTGGATTCGCTGGTACGGCGTTTTCGCACCTGAGCAGTGATCCGCTACTGGCCGTCGTCGGTAGCGGATCGCTACAGTTTCAGTTCGCCGGGCGTGGCACCGAACAGCTGCTTGAACGCCGCGATGTAAGCCGAGGTGGAGTCATAGCCGCAGGCCAGAGCCGCCTCGGTCACGCTCTGCCCCGCCTCCAATGACGCCAGCGACGACAACAGCCGCATGCGCTGGCGCCAATGGCGAAAGCTCAAGCCAGTCTCACGCTGGAACAAGCGCATCAGGGTCTTTTCCGAGCAGCTCAGCTGGGTGGCCCAGGCCTGCAGGGTCTGCGCCCGCTCCGGTTCGGCAATCAAGCCGTTACACAAGGCCAGCAGGCCTGGATGACGCGGCAGCGGCAGGGAAAACCCCACTTCGGGCAAGGTCCGCAACTGATCGAGCAGCACCGCCACCAGGCGCGCTTCGGCGCTGTCACCTTCGGCGTATTCGGCAGGCAAACGGCAGAACGCCTTGATCAGCTCACGGGCCAGCGGCGTGACTTCGAGCACTCGACAATGCGCCGGTGCCCACACGCAGGCATCGCAGCGGATGTACAAACTGCGCATCTCCGCCTGACCTGAGGTGACCACCTCATGCTCGGCATCAGCCGGAATCCAAACGCCCCACTGCGGCGGTGCGAAATAACTGCCGTCTGCGGTGTAGACCCCCAGGACACCGCTGATGGCGTAGGAAAACTGCACCCAGGAATGGCGGTGCCGCGTCGTCCACGATCCGGCGCCAAGGCTTTCGGCGCGGGCGTACAACGGCCGCGGCAATTGCGCCAGGCTAGGAAGGGCACGCGGCTGTCCGGTGGTGTGCATGGCGGTGTCGGGTAGTGGCGAGCAGACAAGCCTATCAGAGATCGACAGCCGCTCAGCGTTCGACGATCACCGTCACCCCTTGCCCACCGGCGGCACAGATCGAAATCAGCCCACGGCCCTTGCCCGCCTGCGCCAGCAACTTGGCAAGGTTGGCCAGAATGCGCGCCCCGGTTGCGGCAAACGGGTGGCCAGCGGCCAGGGAGCTGCCTTTGACGTTGAGCTTGCTGCGGTCAATGGCGCCCAGAGGCGCATCCAGGCCCAGGCGATCGCGGCAGAAATCAGGGTCTTGCCACGCTTTCAGGGTGCACAGCACCTGAGCTGCGAACGCCTCGTGAATCTCGTAGTAGTCGAAATCCTGCAGGCTCAGGCCGTTGCGTGCCAGCAGGCGCGGCACCGCGTAGGCCGGGGCCATCAGCAGACCTTCATGACCACTGACGAAGTCCACCGCAGCGGTTTCGCCATCGACCAGGTAGGCCAGCACCGGTAAACCTTGTTGCGCGGCCCACTGCTCCGAGCCCAACAACACCACCGAGGCGCCATCGGTCAGGGGCGTGGAGTTGCCCGCGGTGAGCGTGCCCTGGCCTGAGCGATCGAAGGCGGGCTTGAGTTTGGCCAACTGCTCCAGGGTCAGCTCAGGCCTTAAGTTGTTGTCGCGCACCAGGCCCATGAACGGCGTCAGCAAATCATCCTGCCAACCCTCGGCATACGCTGCGGCCAGCTGCCGGTGGCTGTGCAGCGCCAAGGCATCCTGCTCGGCGCGCTCGATCGCCCAGGTCTGGGCCATGCGCTCACAGTGCTCGCCCATCGACAGGCCGGTGCGCGGCTCGCCGTTGCGCGGCAGCTCGGGCTTGATATGGCCGGGGCGTAACTGCAGAAAGGGTTTGAGCCGCTCGCCGAGGGTCTTGCCGCGCCCGGCCTGCAACAAGAGGCGGCGCAGCCCTTCATTGACCCCGATCGGCGCATCGGAGGTGGTGTCGACCCCGCCCGCCACGCCACTGTCGATCTGTCCGAGGGCGATCTTGTTGGCCACCAGCAGCGCCGCTTCAAGGCCCGTGCCACAGGCCTGCTGGATATCGTAGGCCGGCGTCGCCGGCGAGAGGCGCGAGCCCAGCACGCATTCGCGGCTCAGGTTCATGTCCCGTGAGTGCTTGAGCACCGCGCCCGCCACCACTTCGCCAAGGCGCAGGCCGTGCAGGCGGTAACGTTCGACAAGTCCTTCCAGGGCGGTGGTCAGCATCGTCTGATTGCTGGCCGTCGCATAGGCACCGTTCGAGCGTGCGAAAGGAATTCGGTTGCCGCCCAAGATGGCGACCCGGCGAGTGGAACCCATGCGTTTTTTCCTCCTGAAACAAATTGTTCGGTACAGCCTAGGCGTTTTTGCCCCATTCGAACGACCCTGCCTGAAAGTTGGTCCACACTTGCAAGCTTGCTTTCAGGAGACCCGCACATGAGCGATCGCTATCTCGGCTTTGCCAACTCCAACCTCGGGCGCCGCCTGGTCGACGCGCTCGGCCTGCCCAGCCCGGCTCCGCTGGAGCGCTGGCAGGCCGGGCGCCTGCGCCCGGTCGACGGCGCCCTGGTAGTGGGCGGCGGAGCGCTGGCCGGTCAGGTCGAAGCGATCGCCCCGCGCCTGACCGACACCGTGTACAGCTTCGCTGGCAGCGGCCTGCAGGCACCGGCCTGGGTCGCCGGGCTCGGCCCGAAGATCAAGGCGCTGGTGTTCGATGCCAGCCATTTGTCCGACACCGACGCGCTCAAGCAGTTGCGCGAATTCTTCCAGCCCCTGCTGCGCAGCCTCGACCGCTGTGCCCACCTGCTGATTCTGGGCCGCGCGCCAGAGACCCTCGACGACCCGCTGGCGAGCGTGGCCCAGCGCGCCCTCGAAGGCTTCAGCCGCTCGCTGGCCAAAGAACTGCGCAATGGCGCCACCGCGCAATTGCTGTACGTCGAGCCAGGTGCGGATGCTCAGCTCGAAGGCGCCTTGCGCTTTTTCCTGTCACCGAAAAGCGCGTTCATCTCCGGTCAGGTCCTGCGCCTGCAAGCGTGCGCCGCGCAGGTCGAAGACTGGACGCGTCCTCTGGGCGGGCGCCGCGCCCTGGTCACGGGTGCCGCCCGCGGCATCGGTGCGGCCATCGCCGAAACCCTCGCGCGCGACGGCGCCCAGGTGCTGCTGCTGGACGTGCCGCAAGCCCAGCAGGAGCTCGATGCCCTCGCCGCACGCCTGGGCGGTAAAGCCCTGGCGCTGGACATCTGCGCCAGCGATGCACCTGCTCGCCTGCTCGAGGCCCTGCCCGATGGCATCGACATCGTCGTGCACAACGCCGGCATTACCCGCGACAAGACCTTGGCCAACATGACCCCGGAGTACTGGGACGCGGTCATGGCGGTCAACCTGAAAGCTCCGCAGCTACTGACCCAGGCGCTGTTCGATGCCGGTGCGCTGGGCGAACACGCGCGCATTACCCTGCTGGCCTCGGTCAGCGGCATCGCCGGCAATCGCGGCCAGGCCAACTATGCCGCGAGCAAGGCCGGCCTGGTCGGCTTCGCCCAGGCCTGGGCAAGCAAGCTCGCCGAGCGTGGCGCCAGCATCAATGCCGTGGCGCCCGGGTTCATCGAAACGCACATGACCGCCGCGATGCCCGTGGGCCTGCGCGAAGCCGGGCGACGGCTCAGTTCGCTTGGCCAAGGTGGGCGCCCCCAGGATGTTGCCGAGGCCGTGGCCTGGCTCAGCCAACCGGGTTCGGGGGCGGTCAACGGTCAGGTCCTGCGGGTGTGCGGCCAAGCGTTGATGGGAGCCTGAACATGAACCGTCAATGGCAAGATCTGCATAGCCCCGACTCGCGCGCCAGCCTGTACCTGCGTGCGGCCAGCAAGCGCAAGATCAGCGGCGCGAGCCTGCCTACACGCGGCTTGCGCAGCATGATTCGCGTGCAGCCGGACAACCTGGCCGCCTACCGCCGGCTCTGCCACTTCCCCGATGATGGCCGGCTGCCCTGCAGCTACCCACATGTCATGGCGTTCAACCTGCAGTTGCAGTTGCTGACCGCGCAGGATTTCCCCTTCCCGCTGCTGGGGCTGGTGCACCTGCACAACCGTATCGACGTCGTGCGCCCGCTGGGCGGGATCGACGCCTTGCAGTTCGCCGTCTACGCCGATAATCTCCAGGCCCATGCCAAAGGCGGTACGTTTGACCTGGTCACCGAAGCCGAAGACGGTCTTGGCGTGCTCTGGCGGGAGACCAGCCGCATGCTGGTGCGCGGTCTCAAGGTTGACGACCAGGCGCCGCCAAACGACGAGCCTGAGCCTGATGGCCTTGCGCAGGTGACCCGTTGGTATGCCGACAGCGATATCGGTCGGCGCTACGCCAAGGTTTGCGGCGACTACAACCCGATCCACCTGAGCGCAGCCAGTGCCCGCCTGTTTGGGTTTCCCACCGCCATCGCCCATGGCATGTGGAGCACTGCCATGGCATTGGCCGCCCTGCGCGGGCACATGCCCAACAGCGGTTACCGCATCGAGGTGGCGTTTCGCAAACCGGTGCGCTTGCCTTCGAAGGTGCTCCTCAGCGCCAGCGAGGCTGGCCCGGCTGGCAGTTTACGCCTGCAAGGCCAAGGCGATCTGGAGCATATGGTGGGGCGCTGGGCAGTGCTCTAGCACGTTGATTTGCGCTTGCTTTGCAGCGGGCCTGGGCAGAAGCTATGCGGCATTTGGAGAGCCCCGATGAACCTGCAAGAACTCACCCAACGCCTGCACCGAATCCGCGACGCCAATGATTGGCGAGGCTTTCACAGCCCCAAGAACCTGGCCATGGCTGCCAGCGTCGAGATGGCCGAACTGGTGGAGATCTTCCAGTGGCTCACCGAGGAGCAGTCGCGCCAGTTGCCAGCCGACCAGCTTACCCACGCAGGCCAGGAAGTCGGCGACATCGTGCTGTACCTGTTGCTGTTGTGCAGCGAGCTGGGCCTGGACCTGGAGCAGGTGGTCAAGGCCAAGCTGGCCGACAGCGAACGGCGCTTCGCTCGATGAACGACCGTCATTTCGATGAGCTGGCCACGCGCTTTGCCGAAAAAATCTACGGCGGCGCCAAAGGTGCGATCCGCTTGGCCGTGTTGCAGGCGGACCTGGCCGAGGCCCTGCCCGATCGCCCGCTGCGTGTGCTGGATATAGGTGCAGGCCTTGGCCACATGGCCCTGTGGCTGGCGCAACGCGGGCACCAGGTCACGTTGGCAGAACCCGCCGCGCCGATGCTCGAAGGGGCCCGGGCGCGTTTTGCACAAGCCGGTCAACAGGCGACGTTCATCCAGGCGCCCTGGCAGGACCTGCTGGGCCAGCTCACCGAACCTTATGACCTGGTGCTGTGCCATGCAGTGCTGGAATGGCTGGCCGAACCGCCGAGCATCCTGCCTGTGCTGCATCAGCTCACCGCCGCGGATGGCTGGCTGTCACTGGCGTTCTACAACCGCGACGCGCTGGTCTATCGCAATCTGCTCAAGGGGCATTTCCGCAAGCTGCGCAGCAATCGCCTGGAAGGCGAGAAACAGAGCCTCACGCCGCAAAAACCGCTTGATCCGCGGCAGCTGCAGGCGCAACTTGAACCGTTGTGGCAGGTCGAAAGCGAAAGTGGCGTGCGGGTCTTCCACGACTACATGCCCAAGGAATTCCAGGACAAGGCCGAGCTGCTCGACCTGCTGGAAATGGAGCTGGCCCACCGCCGTCACCCAAGCTTCGCCGGCCTTGGCCGCTACCTGCATTGGATGTGCCGCCCTCGCTGACTCATTCCTGAGGAGCAACCCATGCTGTATCGCGCTTTTTGCCTGGCCCTTGCCGCGTTCGCCCTGGCGGGCTGCCAGGGCAGCAACCCCTATGTCGCCAGCAGCCGGCCGCTGCCGCCGGCACCGGCGCAAGCGGCACATACCTTCGATGCCAGCGCCTACCCGGCCGCACCGCGCGACTATGGCCGCTACCGCAGTTGGAGCTGGCGCGCCGGTCAATCGCCCAGCGGCGTGGCAGGTGGCGACCCGGGGCAGCTCGCCGATGCAGTCAGCGGCGCCCTTGACCAGCACGGTCTACGCCCGGCTCGCGGCGGCCGTGGCGACGTGCTGGTCAGTGCCAACATGCGTGTAGAGCGGCGTTTGCGCCAGGTGCGCGACTACGACAGTTACGACCCCTACTACGGTCCCTACCCATACGGCGGCGTCGGCGTTGGTGGCTATCGCAATGGCTACGGCGCCTACGGCAGCGTTCCGGTGGTGCGTACCTATGAAGTAGAGGTACTGGTGGTGCGCATTGACCTGTTCGACGCCGCTACTGGCCAGCCGGTATGGAGCGCCAGCGCCGAAACCTCTGGTGACAAAAGCTCGCCGCGGGCGCGTGAAAGGGCCCTGCGTGAATCGGTCGACAAAGCGCTCAGCGGCTATCCTCCCAGTTGATCCCTAACGGAGAACCATCATGTGGCATCGTCTCGTTTTAGTGACGGCCGTGTTGTTGCTCGCGGCCTGTTCGAGCACTAACGTGCAGCAGGATTTCGACGCCAGCCGCGACTTTGCCGCCTACCGCAGCTGGGCCTGGCAGGAGCCGGCGCTGCAGTACCGCCCGGATGACCCACGCATCAAGAGCGACCTGACCGAACAACG
The DNA here is from genome assembly GCF_052041965.1 of Pseudomonas sp. SMSB3. NCBI lineage: Bacteria > Pseudomonadati > Pseudomonadota > Gammaproteobacteria > Pseudomonadales > Pseudomonadaceae > Pseudomonas > Pseudomonas sp. SMSB3. Next base: position 22,144 of record NZ_JBKGGV010000014.1, read on the forward strand.
CATCCGCACGGCGGTGGCGCAACAGCTCGATCAACGCGGACTGCGCCCGGCCCAGGGCTCGGCCAAGGCGGATGTGAAAGTGCGCGCCTACCTGATCGTCGAGCAGCGTCAGCAACAGATCACCACCCATTACGGCGGCGCCTGGGGCGGCTACTGGAACGGTTACTGGGGCGGCCCGATGTACAACGAGACGCGCAGCGTCGATTACAAGGTCGCGACCATTCAGCTCGACCTGTTCGATGGCCGTGATGGCAAGTTGGTGTGGCGCGGCAGTGCTGAACAGATCATGAACAGCTACCCGCCGAGCCCCGACGAGCGCAACAGCGCCATTCAGAAAACCGTCGCGCAAGTGCTCGGCAACTACCCCCCAGGCCGAGCTAAGTAGACCGCTCGTCAGCTGCTGCCGGGCCTGTTGCGACGCCTAGTCGCCCCTGCAGCGACGCTTTTTGCCATCCCGACCTGTCCGTTCGTCAGATCGCGTCTACCCTGATTAGGAAACCTGACCGATCGGGTAGACGTGTTCAATGATTAGGATGGCGGGCTGCCGATGCAAAGCATGGTCCTTCTGATGTGGCTTGCCTTGTGCACCGAACAAGATCTGCGCCAGCGTCAGATCGCCAACATGCTGACCGTGGGTGTCGCCACTGGCGCCCTGGTCTGGCTTTTCGCAACCGGCCACAGCTGGATCGGCGCCGAGGCCAGCGACGCCGGCTGGGCCTTGGCCATCGTGATGTTGCTGACCTTGCCAGGCTACATGCTCGGGCGCCTGGCAGCCGACGACGTCAAGCTGATGGGCGCCCTGGCCTTGGCCACCAGTCCGCATTATGTCCTCGGCACGTTCATCGGCGCCGGGGTCAGCGTGGTGCTCTGGCTGCTGTTGCGCAGGCGGCTGTGGAAACTGCTCAACCCAAAACTGAAAAAACACCTGACCGCCCTCACCGAACAGATGGGCGACAGGCAGGCGTTCGTTCCGTACGTGCTCACCGGCTTTCTCCTGACAGCCGTATGGATCCAATAACCCCCCCCTGTTGTCGGATGACTTGTAGGATGTTTTGCAGATTCGCTGACAGCGGCTACCGTTAAGCTGCCAGAGCGTCTGGCCCGGGAGCAGGGCCGCTTGAGAACATGGAGGTGGGGTGTGAGCAAGTCTTACAGCGAGGTAAAAGTGCTGGTCGTCGATGACCAGCCAGTCATTGTCGAACAGTTGTGTGAGTATCTTGGCATCAAGGGCTACCAGTGCGCTGCGGCCCATTCCAGCGATGAAGCCATCGAGCAGTTCATCGCCGACGAGACCATTGGCTTGGTGCTGTGCGACCTGCATATGCCCGAGCGCGATGGCGTCGAGTTGGTGCGCGCGCTCAAGGCACTGGGCGGGCGTGAGCGGCTGTTCGAAGCCATCATGCTCACCGGGCGCGCAGAGAAGCAGGATGTGATCCGCGCCCTCCGCGAAGGCTTCGCTGATTATTATCAAAAGCCCATGGACCTCGACGAGCTCCTTGAGGGCGTGCGCCGGCAAGAGCAAGTGCTGCTTGAACGCAAGGCCAATCTTCAGCACCTGGGCAATCTCAACCAGCGCCTGCAGGATCTGGCAGGCTCCATCGATGAGCTTTACCAGGACCTGGAGAAAGCCCGTGGCCAAGGTGTGCATCGTCGCTCCAGCGACGTGCTGGAAAGCGACGCCGAGCTGCCTGCAGCCTTCGAGAAGCTGTCGCCTCGACAGATGGAGGTTGCGCGCCTGGTCAGCAAGGGCAAGACCAACTATCAGATCGCCTGTGAACTGGGTATTACCGAGAATACGGTGAAGTTGTATGTGTCGCAGGTGTTGCGGCTCACGCACATGCATAACCGCACCCAATTGGCTTTGGCGCTGACGCCGAGCTCTTCACCGGTGTTCCAGCGCTTCACCACCCACTGAGGCGCGTTGCGGCGCGCCTCAATCGTTGACCTGAAACGCCACCCGGGCCGTCTCGCCGCTCTCGTCCAGGGCGCTGAGCTCGAATTGCCCGGCGTGATCGAAGCGCACCGACAGGTTCTGCTGACCGTCGCTTTGCCCCACCGGTTGGCCATTGAGGAACCACCAGCGCCGACCGCCGCCGCCCAATGCCGAAACCTGCACCTGCAACACCTCGCTGCTGGTGGCCGGGCGACGCAGGTGATCGCCTGCCCGAACCCCGACGATCGCCAGCGGCGGCGCGCTGGCCGGCACCTGCGGCGGGCAAAGCGGATCGATCCCCGGCAGGCGCGCTGCGCGCCGCTCGACTTTCGGCAGCCAGGGTTCCAGGGGCGCCGGCCACAGGGCAATGTCGTGGGACGTGGCGCCTGGGCAACTGCTGTCGACGCGCAGCCCCTGGGTGTCGGTCCAGACGGTTTCATGCAGCCCTAGCCCCAGGGGTTGATCGGCCGCCTGCAAGGTCGGTGGCGTGGTGCCATCGAGGGTCCAGGCAAAGCGCTGACGCCGACAGTTCGGGTCTTGCCGGCTCATCGGCTGGCCCAGGGGCCAACAGATCGCAGCCACGCCCACGCTGGCCGGCACGCGCTCCACGGGTAACCGGATACCGCGCTGGCTGTCGCGGTTGCTCAGCAGATCATGCACCTGCAGCATCAGCGGCGCCGCCGAGGCCAGGCCGAATTGCCCTGGCACCGGCGTGCCGTCCGGGCGGCCGATCCATACGCCGATCAGATAACGCGGGCCCACGCCGATCGACCAGGCATCACGAAAGCCGTAACTGGTGCCGGTTTTCCACGCCAGCTGCGGGCGCTGCACCAACTCGGCATGCGGATCGCGGTCTGGCCGGGCCTGTCCGCTGAGGATGCGCCGGACAATCCAGGCGGCGCCGGCTGACATCAGCCTGCGCTCGAGCAGCGGGTCCTGCGGTTGCAGGCGCACCCGCGCGCTGTTGCCGCCGCGGGCCAGCGCCGCGTAACCGCCGACCAGATCCTCCAGGCGGCTGCCGGCACCGCCGAGAATCAGCGACAGGTTCGGTTCGGCAAGCGGTGGCAGCGCCAACGGCACCCCAGCCATGCGCAGCTGCCCGGCAAAGCGCTTGGGGCCATAAGCCTCGAGCAACTGCACCGCTGGCAAATTGAGCGACAGCGCCAGCGCCGAGCTTGCCGATACCGGCCCACTGAAGCCCATCGAAAAGTTGCCAGGACGGTAGTCGCCGTAGCGCCGCGGTACATCCTGCAACAACGATTCGGAATGGATCAGCCCGTCATCCAAGGCCAAGCCGTACAGAAACGGCTTGAGCGTGGAGCCTGGCGAGCGCAGCGCACGGACCATGTCGACATGGCCGAAGCGGCGTTCATCGGCCATGTCCACCGAGCCCAGGTAAGCCCGCACTGCCATGCTTTGCGCCTCGACCACCAGGATCGCCGCCGACGTGCGTTCCGGCAGGCGCGCACGCCAACCCAGCAACAGGTCTTCGAGGCGCCGTTGCAACGAGGCGTCGAGGGTGGTGTAGATCAGCGTCGGGCTGTCAGGGCTGTTGAGCCGCCGTGCCAGCAAGGGCGCCAGCGCCGGCTCCTGTCGCGGGGCCAGCAGCAGCGGCTCTTCGGCAGCTTCCTTGAGCACCTGGGCCGGCCACACCTGGTATTCGCCCAGGCGCTCGAGCACCTTGTCGCGGGCGTGCTGGGCACGGGCCGGGTGACGGTCCGGGCGCAGCCGGCTGGGGGCCTGGGGCAACACCGCCAACAACGCCGCCTCGGCGTGGGTCAGGTGCTGCGGCGATTTGCCCAGATATGCCCAGCTGGCTGCGGCCACCCCTTGCAAGGTGCCACCGAAGGGCGCGCGATTGAGGTACAGCTGCAAAATCTCACGCTTGGACAGGTGCCACTCCAGCTGCAGGGTGCGCCACAGTTGTCGCAGTTTGCCGGTGAAGGTGCGGTCATGCGGATCGAGCAGGCGCGCCACCTGCATCGACAACGTGCTGCCGCCCGACACCACGCGCCCTGCGCGCAGGTTGAGCCAGGCTGCGCGGACCATGGCCATCGGGTTGACCCCCGGATGCCGGTAGAACCAGCGGTCCTCGTAGGTCAGCAAGGCCTGCAGGTACAGCGGCGACACTTGCTCGGGGCTGACCGGGTAGCGCCACACGCCATCGGCATCGGCAAAGCGCCACAGCGGCGTGCCGTCTTCGGCCAGCACTACCCGGGCCAGGTCGTTGCCCGGCATCGGCAACGGCCATAGGCGATCGGCCAGCCACAGCAGGCCGAGGGCAATCAGCACCACGATCACAATGCTGCGTACATGCCTCGCGCCACGGGTGTGGGGCCGGGCTAAGCTTGGCATCGGGAACCGACCCTGGCAGATAATGGCCAAAGGCTTGAAAGCGGCAAACTCGCCGATTCGTTGATCAGGAAGCAACTATGCATGTAGAAGGTTTTTTCGAATGGCTGGGTCAGGCCCTGGGGTCGGTGATCAGGATCATCGTCGACGCCCTGAGCGGTCTGTTCAACGTACTGGCCAATGCCGGCGGCAACTTCATCGATGGCCTGGCCCGCACGCTGGGCATGGACACCTCCCTGGTGAGCATCCTGGCCCTGATCGTCGGCTTGCTGCTGTTGTACTTGGCCATCCGCGCCTTCATGCGCGCATCCATCATCCTCGGCATCATCTGGTTGGCCCTGGGGCTCTGGGTCATGAGCTGGGTCGTGCATTGAGCGCTGCGAGCCGCAAGCTGCAAGCTGCAAGCAGAAGCAGATCTGCTTTTACCTGCAGCTTGCGGCTTGAAGCGCGTCAGCGCGCCCTGACCGTGAGGTCCCCCGTCGTTTCGCCCAGGGCCTGGAGGTTGGGACGGTACATCGACTCGACCTGGGGCGGCGGTACTCGGTAGGTGCCTGGGGTAACGGCGCGGGCCAGGTACAGCAGGTGCGTGGTGGCGTAGCCGTCCAGTTGCACGGCCGCCACGTAGCGGTCGTCGCGGTATTCCTGGTGCACAATGCTGGCATTCTGCATCGACTCGCGCCATTGCTTCACGGCGCTGCTGGCGTTGTCCAGGCTCGCGGCGCTTTGCGCCAAGTTCTGGTTTTCCAGTTCAAGGCCTGCCGGAAGCAGATCGACCACCAGAGCATCGGGCACGCGCTCGGCAGACTTGACCGCCAGGTGCACCAGCACCAGCTCGCCACTGCGCAGGTTCTGCAGATTCAGCGCCTGGCCGTTCATGCCCAGATACTCGCGGCGGATCTCCATGCCAGTGCCGCCTGCAGCCGGCGCCTGACGCGGGTATCCGGACAGCGTCAATTGCTGATAGAGGGTTTCGCTGCCCTGGTTTTGCACGCTCAGCGGCGAGGCCAGCAAGGGGCCTTCGAGCTTCATGCCCGCTTCGCCATCGCTCAATTCGCGCACTTCCCCAGCGCTGTCCAGCCGTGCCTTCCAGGGTGCCTGCGGTTTACCCAGCAGGCCGCGGCCGGCCAGGTACAGGGCGTTGCGTTCCTGAGTCGACAGCCAGCGGTTGGCAGCCAGTTCGTCCGACAGTGCGAACAGGCGTTGATCGACCTGATCGCTGGCCAGCTGGCTTTCCTGCAACAGCGCCAGAATCAACGCCTGGTCCCGCAGGCTGCTGCCGTAATCGGCCATCCAGCCCTTGCTGCGGCTGATCCCAAGCCCGGCTTGCAGGGCCTGCTGCGAGCGCGGTTTGTCGCCCATCTTGTCCAGAGCCACTGCCAGTTGCACCAACGGCAGGCCGGAGCGGGCATCGGCGCGGCGCTCGAACAGGCTGCGCAAGGCGCCCAACGGTGCCTGCTGGCTGCGCGATAACACCAGGGCCGCGTAGGCCTGCACGGCAAAGCGGGTGTGCTCGGCATTTTCGCTGTAATCGACTTCGATCAGGTTGCGCTCCTGCACGTAGCGCAGCAGGCGCTCATTGGCCTTCTTCAAGGCCTCGGCGGGCACGCCATAGCCTTGATCGCGGGCGCGCAACAGGAAGTCGGTGACATAGGCGGTGAGCCAGTACTCTTCCTCGCTGTCCGAGCTCCACAGACCAAAGCTGCCGTTGTAGCGCTGCATGCCCAGCAGGTGTTCGATGCCCATTTCGATCTTGCGCTTGCGTACGGCGGCCGGCTCGCCCTTGATGCCCAAACGCTTGAGGCTGGCCTCATCGGCGTACAACGAGGGATAAAGCCCGCTCGCGGTTTGCTCGAGACAGCCGTAAGGGTAGGCCTCCAGGGCACGGATCTGCTCGGCAAGGTTCAGCGGCGGCCGGCTCGACAAGGCCAGGCTGGCCTCAAGGCCGGCTGGCTCGAACGCCGCCAGGTCGCCCTCGGGCAGGAACCAAGGCTGATCGTTCAGGGCAACCCGGTAGTGCTTGAGCATGGCCGGATAAGCCGGACGCACGCCCAGCGTCCATTCCCGCTCGAAAGCGCCGCCAGGCTCGCCGGGCAGTTGCAGGCCATTGACGCGGACTTGCACCTTGCCCTGGCCCAGGCCACCTGCGGCCACCACCGGGATCAGCAAGGTAGTGCGCTGGCCTTCGGCCAGGGCGATGTTCTGCTGGGCGCTGCCGGCCAGACTCAGCTGCCCGTCGGTGGTGATCTCGACCTGCAATTGCTGGGCACGCCCGGACAGGTTGGCCAGGTCCAGGGCCAGGCTGGTACGGTCGCCCCCGGCCAGGAAACGTGGCGCAGACAACTCGGCGACCAGCGGCGCGGCCACCACGGTCTTGCCTTCGGCGACACCGAAGTGCTCATCGGTCCAGGCCTGGGCCATCAGGCGCAGTTCGCCGTTGAAGTCCGGGATGTCCACCGTCGCCTGCCCCTGCCCTTGCTCATCGAGGGTCACGGGTAGGCTTTGCTGGGCAACGATGGTGACGGTGGTGTTGGGGCGCTTGCCACCTTTGGCCATCGCCGCGTCGCCACCGAAGGCCAGGCTGGCCAGGCGGCCCTGCCCGGCCTCTATCAGCTGGCCGTAGATGTCCAGCTGATCGGCGCCATAGGCTTTGCGCCCGAACAGGCTGGCGAACGGGTCAGGGGTCTTGAAGTCGGTGATGTTGAGAATGCCCACATCCACCGCAGACACCAGCACATGCGCCTGCTTGGGCACGCTGCCATCAGCGTTGGCAGCCTTGATCTTCACCGTCAGCGGCTGCTTGGGGCGGATTTTTTCCGGCGCCTGCAAGCTCAGCGCCAGCTTGCGCTCGGCGCGGGCCAGCGGCAGGTGCAGTACGCCGACGGCGCGCTTGGGCGTGGCATTGGCCTTGCGCTCACCGGGGCGAATCACCAGGGCGCTGATGTACAGGTCGTGACGCGCCCACTTCTTGTCCAGCTCGACCGCGAAGGTCTTGCCCTCGGCCGGCACTTGGATTTCCTGCCACCACAGCGGGCCGTCGCTGGATTCGATCATGAGGTAGCCGCTGCCGGCGGCAGGCGGGGTCACAGTGACCTGGGCGGTGGCGCCGTCGGCGTAGGCCGGCTTGTCCAGCGCCAGCTTGACCTGATCGGGCCGTACCGCGCCGCCCTCGGCGTTATCCTGGGCGCGGTAGCCGGCCCAGAAGCGCGCGCTGGAAACCAGGCCGGTCTGCGGGTCTTCGACCTCGACGCGGTACGGCCCCCACTCGACCTGGAAGCTGAGCTTGGCGGTCGAGCCGGCCTTGATGCTCAAGGTCTGCTCACTTTCGGTGAGGAATTTCTCGTTGTAGTTGTAGCTCCAGCCGTCGCTCTGCGAGTAGTTCCAGTAGTAGTCGCGCCGCTCGCGCACCAGCCGCACCTTGAGGTCGTCGCCGGCAAGCTTGTGGCCGTCGCGATCGGCCAGCAGGAACTCGAACTCGACCGGGCCGTCGCCGTCGGTTTCTTCACCGTCGAACAGACCGCGCAGGCCCGGCAAGCGCTCGGCCGGCCAGATCGGCTGCTCCAGGCGCCGGGTGATCGGGCGCCCACCCGATTCCTGCAGGCTGGCCTGCACGGTCAACTGCAGCGGTGAGCGCGCCTCGCTCCAGCGGCTCGGGATATCGACGAGCGCCTTGCCGGCCTGATCGAGGGTAACCTCGTCCAGTTCCAGGTCCTGGGTCAGCTCGCCTTCGGTGACCGAGCCGAACTGATAGCCTGGCAGCGCCGGCACCGCCTCGCGCAGCGGGCGTACGTAGGCTTGGCCGCTCAGGCGATTGCCGGCGGCCGGGGCGCCGTAGAGGTAGCGCCCATTGACCTGGATGCGTGCATCCTGCTCGGGCGCAAGCGGCGTGGCGCTGCCCTTGAGCTCCAGCGCCAGGCGCTCAGGCAGGAAGTCTTCGACCAGGAATTCGTACACCTGCTTGCGCCCACCGCCAAGGTCCAGCAGCAGCTGCCAGCGCCCAGTGGGCGCTTCGCCGGCCAGTTGCAGCTGGTATTGGTACAGGCCATTGGCGTCGGCCTCCCAGACGAACTTGCGGCTGACTTGCTCATCGGGACGGCGCACCTCGACGCTGACCGGCTGAGCCTTGACCGGCTTGCCGTCCTGATCGCGCAGCAGACCGTTGAGCAGCACTGTCTCGCCCGGGCGATAGAGATCGCGCGGGCCGAAGATGAAGAATTGCAGGGGATTGGACTGCGGGCCGGTGATATCGAACTCGGCCAGATCCAGCGCAGCGGTATTCAGGCGCAGCAACGTGGTATGCACGCCCTGGGTGGCGATCAGGGTATCGGCCTTGGCCGTGATCGGCAGCTCGGCGTGGCCGGCGCCGTCAGTCTTGGCCTGGGCCAGCAGCTTGCCCTTGTCGTCGTGGACCTCGAGGTTGACCTCGCTCAAGGCCTTGCCACCCTCCAGCGCCTGCGCGAATACGTCCAGGCGGTCACGGTAGCGGTGGGCGGAGACGCCGATGTCGCTGAGGGTGAACAGGGTCGCCGGTTGCGAATAATCATAGGTGCCCGAAGCACGCATCACCGCCAGGTATACCCCCGGCTCTTGCAGCGGCTTGATCCCGGCCAGCGGCAGCAGCACGGTCTCACGGGTATTGCGCGCCGGGTTGAGGTCGAAGCGGCCGCTGTAGACCAGCTCGGCCATGTCCAGGGTTTCCTTGGACTGGTAGTAGTACAGGCTGCTGTTGCGCCCCCAGTTGACGAGAAACGCCGAAAGCATCTCGGGTTTGACCCGGAAGAACTCGACATCGACCTTGGCCACGTTCAGCGCGATCACCGGCAAGCCTTCGGCCAGGCGCGTGGGCAGCAGCGAGCCACGGCTGGCGAAGCCCACGGTGGGCTGCATGTCGCGGGTTTCCAGGCGGCTCACCGCCTCGCTTTCGAGCTGTTGGCCATTGACCGCCAGCAGGCCCTTGTCGAGGGTCAGCACCAGCTTGCGCTGTGGCTCCAGATGACGCAGGCGCAGTTCCATCTGGTTGTCGGACAGTTCCCAGGCGCCGTCGATCTTGCCATTGACGGTATCGACCAGGTGCACCTTGCTGGCGAAGTCCTGCTGGGCGTCCAGCGGCGCCGAAAAGCTCACCGACAACGTGCTGGCACCGTCGAGCTGGACCTCGGAGACGTCCAGCACGCTGAGGGCGCGACCTTCGTAGCGCTTGGCCAGCACCGCCGGGTCTTCGCGCTTGGCCGGTGCCGCTTGCGGCGTGCTCGCAGGCGCTTGAGCGGAGGCCGCTGGGGCCTCGGGCGTCGAGGAATCACAGGCACTGAGCAGGGCCAGCGCGCAGGCCAGCAACAATCCTTTGTTGAACATGGAAGAAACTCTTCGGCAGCGTGTACGTGAGGGCAGCAACTATAGCGCAACGGCGCTGGCAGTACTTGCGCCGTTGCGTGCTTCAGGCCGCAGTGGCGCGCTCTGCCTGCCTTGGCGCTACAATGCCGCGCAATCGATCAGCGCGGATGCTACGCGGCCCTCCCGATCCAGGTATTTGAATGTCGCAACTGTCCACCGACTGGCAGCACCGGCCGACCCACCGCAAGGTCTGGGCGCTGGCCGCGCCGATGATCCTTTCCAATGTATCGGTGCCACTGGTGGCCCTGGTCGACAGCACCGTGATCGGCCACCTGCCCCATGCCCACCAACTGGGCGCGGTGGCCGTGGGCGCTACCTTGTTCACCTTCATGGTCGGGCTGATGGGCTTTCTGCGCATGGGTTCCACCGGCTTCGCCGCCCAGGCCGCCGGGCGGGCCGACGGCGCCGCGCTGCGCCAGGTGCTGCTGCAAGGCCTGCTGCTGGCAGTGGCCTTTGCGTTGCTGATCGGCGCGCTGGCCGTGCCCTTCAGCCAGCTGGCCCTGCATGCGATGCAGCCGAGCGCGGCACTGCAGCAAGCCACTGAAGATTTCTTCCATACCCGCCTGCTCGGCCTGCCCGCCGCGTTGGCCAGCTACGCGCTGGTCGGCTGGTTCCTCGGCACCCAGAACGCGCGAGCACCGTTGGCGATTCTGTTGACCACCAACCTGCTCAATATCGTCCTGAACCTGTGGTTCGTCGTGGGCCTGGACTGGGGCGTGCTGGGTTCGGCGCGGGCCTCGGTGATCGCCGAATGGAGCGCAGCGCTGCTGGGCCTGGCCCTGACCCGTCCGGCCCTGCGCGCCTACCCAGGGCGCATGGCCTGGCCGGCGCTGCGGCGCTGGCAGGCCTGGCGTCCGTTGCTGGCGGTGAATCGGGACATCTTTCTGCGCAGCCTGGCGCTGCAACTGGTGTTTCTGCTGATCACCGTGCAAGGCGCGCGCTTGGGTGAGGCGACGGTCGCGGCCAACGCGCTGTTGCTCAACGGCCTGCTGCTGACCGCTTACGCGCTGGATGGCTTGGCCCATGCCGTGGAAGCCCTGTGCGGGCATGCCATCGGTGCCCGCGATGGCACGACCTTGCGCCGTGCGCTGGTGGTGGCCAGCGGTTGGTCGCTGATCACCAGCGTCGTATTCGCCGGCCTGTTCCTGGCGGGCGGCCACCTGTTCATCGACCTGCAGACCAATATCCCGAGCGTGCGCGCGGCGGCCTATCCCTACCTGCCCTACCTGGCCGTGCTGCCGCTGATCGCGGTGTGGAGTTACCTGCTCGACGGCCTGTTCATCGGCGCCACCCGCGCCCGCGAGATGCGTAACGCCATGCTGGTTTCGGTGTTGCTCGCGCTGCCGGTGGCGGCGCTGCTCGGTGGCCTGGGCAATCACGGCCTGTGGCTGGCGTTTCTGGGCTTCATGGCAGTGCGTGCAGTGACCTTGGGCTGGGTCGGCTGGCGCTTGCAGGCGCGCGGCAAGTGGCTCGCCTGAGCCAGCCCGGACCAACGCTGCAAAATCCGCCGCCAGGCCCATTCCCTGCTGCCCGGCTATGCCTATAATGATCGCCGCCTGAACCTGGCAAAACCTGCCGAGTCGAAGGCAGATCACGCAGCTGTTGTCGCTGCGCTACAGCAAGGAATTTCGTGCAATGGCGTATTACCGTACACCCCACGATGTGACGGCCCTCCCCGCTTGGCAGGCCCTGCAGAAACACCGCGACGCCATGCAAGGCTTCAGCATGCGTGAAGCCTTTGCCGAAAACGGCAAACGCTTCGATCAGTTTTCCCTGAGCAGCTGCGGCCTGTTCCTCGATTACTCGAAGAACCTGATCACGGACGAAACCCGCACGCTGCTGGTCGAGCTCGCCGAACAAGTCGGCCTGAGCGATGCGATCAAGGCGATGTTCAGCGGCGAGATCATCAATGCCTCCGAAGGCCGCCCGGTGCTGCACACCGCGCTGCGCCGCCCGGTGGGTGACAAGCTCAGCGTCAACGGCGTCAACGTGATGCCTGAAGTGCACAAGGTGCTGAACCAGATCACCGAGCTGGTCGGTCGTATTCACGATGGCCTGTGGCGCGGCTACAGCGAAAAGCCGATCACCGACGTGGTCAACATCGGCATCGGCGGCTCGTTCCTCGGCCCCGAGCTGGTCTCCGAGGCCCTGATGCCCTACGCCCAGCGTGGCGTGCGCTGCCATTACCTGGCCAATATCGACGGCAGTGAATTCCATGAGCTGTCGGCCAAATTGCGCGCCGAAACCACCCTGTTCATCGTCTCGTCGAAGTCGTTCAACACCCTCGAGACCCTGAAGAACGCCATGGCCGCGCGTACCTGGTACCTGGCCCAGGGCGGTTCGGAAGCCGAGCTGTACCGCCACTTCATCGCGGTATCGAGTAACAAGGCGGCGGCCGTGGCCTTCGGTATTCGTGAAGAAAACATCTTCCCGATGTGGGACTGGGTAGGTGGGCGCTACTCGCTGTGGTCGGCCATCGGTTTGCCGATCGCCCTGGCCATCGGCACCGCCAACTTCAAGGAGCTGCTCTCTGGCGCCTACACCATGGACCAGCACTTCCAGAGCGCGCCGTTCGAGCAGAACATGCCGGTGCTGCTGGCCTTGCTGGGCGTGTGGTACGGCAACTTCTGGGGCGCCAGCAGCCATGCGATCCTGCCCTACGACCACTACCTGCGCAACATCACCAAGCACTTGCAGCAGCTGGACATGGAGTCCAACGGCAAGAGCGTTCTGCAGGACGGCACCCCGGTCAAGACCGATACCGGGCCGGTGATCTGGGGCGGCGTCGGCTGCAACGGCCAGCACGCTTATCATCAGCTGCTGCACCAAGGCACCCAGCTGATTCCAGCTGACTTCATCGTGCCGGTGGTGAGCTTCAATCCGGTGGCAGACCACCACCAGTGGCTGTATGCCAACTGCCTGTCGCAGAGCCAGGCACTGATGCTGGGCAAGACCCGTGCAGAAGCCGAAGCAGAGCTGCGCGAGAAAGGCCTGAGCGAGGCGGACGTCGCCAAGCTGGCGCCACACAAGGTGATCCCGGGCAACCGCCCGAGCAACACCCTGGTGGTCGAACGGATCAGCCCACGGCGCCTGGGCGCGCTGGTGGCGATGTACGAGCACAAGGTGTTCGTGCAGAGCGTGGTCTGGGGCATCAATGCCTTCGACCAATGGGGCGTGGAGCTGGGCAAGGAACTGGGCAAAGGTGTCTACCAGCGCCTGGTCGGCAGCCAGGAAGACAGCGCCGAAGATGGCTCCACCCAAGGCCTGATCAACTACTTCCGCGGTCGCCACCGCGGTTGATCGCGCCGCCGGGGACGGCATCATCGCACAAGCGACTGCGGTGACGCCGGCCCAGGTTGAACAGCCCTGCCAGCTACACTGTCCATCGAATAGCCGTTGCAGTCCCTCCGACCCGAGCAGGACCACCGCCATGTTCGATATCCGACAGTATCCCCAGGCCCTGGCCGTCAGCCAGTCCGCCGCCTTGAGCGCCGACGATTATCAGCGCCTCTACCGCCAGTCGATCGACGACCCGGATGCCTTCTGGGCCGAGCAGGCCAAACGCCTGGACTGGATCACCCCCTGGTCCACCGTACAGCGCAGCGACCTCAGCACCGGCGAGGCGCGTTGGTTCGACGGTGGCCAGCTGAACGTCAGCTACAACTGCATCGACCGCCACCTGGCCCAGCGCGGCGAGCAGACTGCCCTGCTCTGGGAAGGCGACGACCCCAAGGACTCGAGCGCCATCAGCTACCGAGAACTGCACCGTCAGGTCTGCCGCCTGGCCAACGCACTCAAGGCGCGTGGCGTGAGAAAAGGCGACCGGGTGTGCATCTACATGCCGATGATTCCCGAGGCCGCCTACGCCATGCTCGCCTGCACGCGTATCGGCGCCATTCATTCGGTGGTGTTCGGCGGCTTTTCGCCGGACGCCCTGCGTGACCGTATCCTCGACGCCGACTGCCGCACGGTGATCACAGCCGACGAGGGCGTGCGCGGCGGTAAACGCATACCCCTCAAGCACAACGTCGACAAGGCCCTGGCCAGTTGTCCTGCGGTCAGCAGCGTATTCGTGGTGCGCCGCACGGGCGCCGAGGTAGCCTGGAGCGAAGGGCGCGACCTCTGCTACGCACAGGCCACCGAACAGGCCGGTGATGAGTGCCCGGTCGAGCCGATGCACGCCGAGGATCCGCTGTTCATCCTCTACACCTCGGGCAGCACCGGCAAACCCAAGGGTGTGTTGCACAGCACCGCCGGCTACCTGCTGCAAGCCGCAATGACCTTCGACGTGGTATTCGACTACCGCGAGGGTGAGGTGTTCTGGTGCACCGCCGACGTTGGCTGGGTCACCGGTCACAGCTACATCGTCTATGGGCCGCTGGCCAATGGAGCGATTTCGCTGATGTTCGAAGGGGTGCCCAATTATCCCGACAGCTCACGCTTCTGGCAGGTGGTGGACAAGCATCAGGTGAATGTCTTCTATACCGCGCCCACGGCGTTGCGGGCCTTGATGCGTGAAGGTTCGGCGCCTCTGCAAGGCACCTCGCGGGCCAGCCTGCGCCTGCTCGGCAGTGTTGGTGAGCCGATCAACCCGGAGGCCTGGGAATGGTACTTCAATGAGGTCGGGCAACAGCGTTGCCCAATCGTCGATACCTGGTGGCAGACCGAGACCGGCGGCATCATGCTGACGCCACTGCCGGGATCGCAGACGCTCAAGCCAGGCTGCGCCACCCAGCCGATGTTCGGTGTGCAGCCAGTACTGCTTGACGAGCAAGGCAAGGTGATCGACGGCCCGGGCGCTGGCCTGCTAGCGATCAAGGCCAGTTGGCCGGGGCAGATTCGCAGCGTCTACGGTGATCACCAGCGCATGGTCGATACCTACTTCAAGCCCATGCCCGGTTATTACTTCACCGGCGACGGCGCCCGCCGCGATGCCGATGGCGACTACTGGATCACCGGCCGCATCGATGACGTGCTCAATGTCTCCGGCCACCGCATCGGCACCGCCGAGGTGGAGAGCGCGCTGGTGCTGCATGACAGCGTCGCCGAGGCGGCCGTGGTCGGCTACCCCCATGACCTCAAAGGCCAAGGCGTGTATGCCTTCGTCACCACCATGAATGACGTCACCCCCGACGAGGCACTCAAGGCGCAATTGCTGGCCTTGGTCAGCAAGGAGATCGGCAGCTTCGCCAAGCCGGAGCTGATCCAGTGGGCACCGGCCCTGCCCAAGACCCGCTCGGGCAAGATCATGCGGCGTATACTGCGCAAGATTGCCTGCAACGAACTGGAAAACCTGGGCGATACCTCGACCCTGGCCGACCCGAGCGTGGTGCAGGGCCTGATCGACACGCGCCTCAATCGATAACCGGCGGCCCGTTTGCATGGCCGCCTACAGCCGTAGGTGGCCATGGAAGCTTTACGCCGTCGCATTGAAACCCAAGTCATGAGCCTTACCGGGCTTGCCCTGGGGCAACTGGACCTGGAATCGCCCAAAGGCGACCCTGGGCTGTTCGGCCCGCACAGCGTCAGCTGGCAGGTGCATGGCGATTTTCCGAGCATGCTGGTCGGCGGCATCAGCGCCCTGATGCTGCAACTGCTGCACCCCCTGGCCCTGGCCGGGGTCTGGGACCACTCCAATTTCCGCGAAGACCTGCTTGGCCGCCTGCGCCGCACCAGCCAGTTCATTTCCGGCACCACCTTCGGCGCGACCCGCGATGCCGAATGGCTGATCGACAAAGTGCGTACCATCCACCTGCAAGTCACTGGCACTGCGCCCGACGGGCGCGCCTACGCGGCCAGCGACCCGCAATTGCTGACCTGGGTGCACGTGGCCGAGGTCAGCAGCTTCCTCGCCGCCCACCTGCGTTACTGCAATCCACACCTGCCGGTAGCCGATCAGGACGCCTACTATGCCGAGATCGCCCTGATCGCCGAGCGCCTGGGCGCCGCCGGCGTGCCGCGTTCCTGCCAGCAGGTCGAGGCTTACCTGCAACGCATGCGTGGCCAGCTGCAGTGCAGCGCGCGCAGCCTCGAAGTGGTGGGGATATTGCTCGACGCGCCGGCCCCCAGCAGGTTGGCGCAGCCGGTGGGCAAGTTGATGCTGCAGGCCGGCGTCGACCTGTTGCCGGACTGGGCCAGGCGCATGCTCGGGCTGCATCAGGGCCCGCTGCAGCAACGCATGATCCGCCTTGGCCTGCAACGCACCGCGCCGATCCTGCGCTGGGCGATGCGCGATGGCTCGGCGCACCGCGCCAAACGCAGAATGGGCATCGAGTGAGGGTAAAGTGCCCAGCGCAGCGGAACCGATTTAACCTGCCATACTCCAACCACCCCTGCTCCGACAGACGAAGCGACACATGTACAAAGGATTGACCCGCGCCCTGGGCGCCTTGTTGACTCTGGTAGCCCTCTACAGCCTGTTGGGCTTTCTCATCGTTCCGGGTATCGCCCTGCGTGTCGCCAACCAGCAACTGGCGCAGTACGCCAGCCTGCCTGCGCACTTGCAGCGTATCGAGTTCAACCCGTTCAGCCTCGAGCTGACCCTGTGGGGCCTGCAGGTCGGTGAGCCCGGCAAGGAACAGCTTGGCTTTGAACGCCTCTACGCCAACCTGGCGCTCGACAGCCTGTGGAGCGGCGCTCTGCACCTGCAGGCCGTCGAGCTGGAAAAACCACGCACCGAGGTGCTGTTCGCCAAGGACGGCAAGCTCAACCTGAGCCAGCTGTTCAAGCTGCCGCCCAGCCAGGCCAAAGCCGACGAGCCCGCCAGCGACCCATTTCCGCTGCGCATCGGCAGCATCAAGCTGGCCGGCGGCTACCTGCGCTTCGCAGACCTGCGCCCGAGTGAGCCGATCGAGTTCCTTTACGATGACATGAATCTGGAGCTCAAGAACCTCAGCACGCTGCCCGACGACAACGCCGACATGACCCTGGTCGCCTTGAGCCCGAACGGTGGCCGAGTCGACTGGAGCGGTACGCTGAGCCTGACGCCGATCGCCTCGCAAGGCACCTTGAAGATCACCGACGCCAAGATCAAGCTGTTCTGGCCCTACGTGCGCGACGCCGTGCCGCTGGTGCTCGAAGACGGGCTGATCAACCTCGATACCCACTACAGCCTGAATCTGTCGAAACAGACCGAGCTGCGCCTCGAACAGGCCTCGGTGAAGGTCGCACCGTTCGCCATCAAGGCGCCTGACGGGCGGCAATTGGCGCGCCTGGCCAGTTTGCAGGTCAGCGACACCACGCTCGACCTCGCCAGGCAACAGGTCACCGTCGGCAAGGTACGCAGCGAAAAACTGGAAACCTGGGCGGCCTTGGAAGCCGACGGCCAGCTCGACTGGCAGAAGCTGTTCGCCAGCCAGCCGAGCAAAGCCAGCGCCAAGGAGAAAGCCGCGCCGGCCACCGCCGCGCCGAGCGCCGAAGAACAGGCAGCTAGCCAGCCAAGCAAGCCATGGCAGGTGTTGCTCAAGGATGTGCAACTGCGCAACTACCAGGTCCACCTCGCCGACCGCAGCCAGCAAGAGCCGGTGGCGCTGGACATCGGCCCGCTGAATGTCGACATGCAAGGCTACGACAGCCTCAACAAGTCGCCCTTCACCGTCAAGCTCGACACCGGCGTCGGACGCCAGGGCACGCTGCAGGCAGCCGGGCAAGTCAACCTGGCGCCGGTGACCGCCCAGCTCGCTGTCAGCACACGCGACATCGACCTGCGGATTGCCCAGGCCTACCTCAGCCCATACATTCGCCTTGAACTGCGCAGCGGCATGCTCGCCAGCGACCTGCAGGTCAACCTGAGCAATACCAGCCCGCTCGCCTTCACCGTGGCCGGCAAGGCCCAGGTCAATCAGCTGCATACGCTGGACACCATCAAGGGCCGCGATTTCGTCAAATGGCAGCAGGTCAGCCTCGACGGTCTGTCTTATGTACACGGCGATGCCCTGTCGATCGACAAGGTGACGTTGCTGCAGCCCTACGCCCGCTTCATCATCAACGAGGACCGCAGCACCAGCGTCGACGACTTGCTGATTGCGCAAGCGCCCGAAGCGCCGGCCGGCAGCCCTGCTCAGTCGCGCACCGCTGCCGCGAGCAAGCCATTGGGCATTCGCATCGGCCAGATCGCCATCAATGACGGCTCGGCCAATTTCGCCGACCTGACCCTGACGCCGAACTTCGCCACCGCCGTACAGCAGCTCAACGGCCAGATTGGCACCATCGATAATCGGCAGGCAGCGCCGGCCAAGGTCGATGTCAAAGGCAAGGTCGACCGTTACGCGCCGGTAACCATCAAAGGCGCGCTCAATCCGTTCAACCCCTTGGCCAGCCTGGATATCGCCACCAGTTTCAAGCGCGTCGAGCTCACCACCCTGACGCCCTACTCGGGCAAGTTCGCCGGTTATCGCATTCGCAAGGGCCGGCTCAACCTCGACCTGCACTACCTGATCAGCAACGGCCAACTCAAGGCCGAAAACAAAGTGGTGATCGAGCAGCTGCAGTTGGGCGAGAAGGTCGACAGCCCCGATGCGGTGGACCTGCCGGTGCGCCTGGCAGTCGCCCTGCTCAAGGACACGCAAGGCAAGATTTCCATCGAGCTGCCGGTAAGCGGCGACCTCAACAACCCGCAGTTCAGCGTCATGCCGATCGTTTGGCAAACTCTGCGCAACCTGGTGCTGCGCGCCGCTCAGGCACCGTTCAAGTTCATCGGTGGCCTGATTGCCGGGGGTGGTTCGCAAGACCTCGGCACGGTAGCGTTCGCGCCCGGCTCCAGCGACCTCAGTGCCGAGGCGCAGGCGGCCCTGGACAAGCTTGGCGCAGCGCTCAAGGAGCGCCCGCAATTGCGCCTGGAGATCGAAGGGACCAGCGCACAGAGCAGTGACGGCCCGCTGATCGCCGAGCAACGGCTTGAACGCGAGTATCAGGCGATCTGGTACAAGATCCTGCAGCGTCGCGGTGACAAGGTGCCGGCCAATGCTTCACTGCTGGTCGTCGATGACAGCGACAAGCCGGCGATGCTCGAAGGCATCTACCGCACTCGTCTCAAGCAGCAACCGCCCGCTGAGTGGGAACAACTGGACCGCGATGCACGCACCACGCGCTTGCGCGAGGCCGTGCTCAAGTCCTGGGCTGAAAGCACCGCGCTGCTGCGCACGCTCGGCCAGGATCGGGCCAGCAGCATCAAGGATTACCTGGTCGACAAGGGCAAGCTGGAAGACGACCGGGTGTACTTCATCGACACCCATCTGGGCCAGGCCGAGCCTGATGGTCGGGTGATCACCCCGATGCACCTGGATGCTGAGTAAGCAGCGACTTAAATAGAAAAACCCCGGCGATTGCCGGGGTTCTTCGATGCAAGTGGCCAAATCCGTTTGGCCGACGGGACAATCCTTATTCGGCTTTCAGGCCGTCAGCCATTACGCTCTTGACGCCTTTGATGTTCTTGGTGATGCGCACAGCTTCAGCTTTTTGCGACTCGGTGACTTTTACGTCGGAAGACAGCGACACAACGCCGTGGCTGGTTTCTACTTTGATGTCGCTGCCTGGAACGCCTTTTTCAGTCATCAGGTCAGCTTTCACCTTGGTGGTGATCCAGGTGTCAGAACCTTCCTGCTTGGCGTTGTCCACGGTGTTGGCGGCCAGCATCACTGGAGCTTGGGTAGCTTCAGCGGCGAAAGCGCCGTTAGCCATGGTCAGGGTCAGAGCGGTAGCAGTAGCGGCAGCAATGGCGAACTTCTTCATTTGGGTCACTCCTGTTTATTCGAAAGGTCTGCGCCGGATGCCCTGGCGTCAGATACAAGAGATATTGCAGGTGCTGTGCCAGCTTTTCCGCTTCGCTTGTTTCCTTATAAATCAATGACTTATGCATACCAGGACGATGGCGTCATCGTGCATTTTGCAATTGGCAGCTGAAACCTGCATGCAAGATGCAAGTCCGCAAAAGGTTCCGATGCAGGCATAAAAAAAGGGCTCCCGCAGGAGCCCTTCTTTACTGTCGCAGTTCGGTCGCTTACACGCCCGAGGCCTTGGCGGCAGCTACGTCCTTGATCGACAGTTTGATACGACCGCGGTTGTCCACGTCCAGTACCAGCACTTCGACTTCCTGACCTTCTTTGAGCACGTCGGTGACTTTCTCGACACGCGCGTCGCTCAGCATCGAGATGTGCACCAGGCCGTCCTTGCCAGGCAGGATGTTGACGAAGGCGCCGAAGTCGACAATACGCTCGACCTTGCCCACGTAGATCTTGCCGATCTCGGCTTCGGCGGTGATGCCCAGGATGCGCTGCTTGGCAGCTTCAGCGGCGTCCTTGGTTTCGCCGAAGATCTTGATCGAGCCATCGTCTTCGATGTCGATCGACGCCTTGGTTTCTTCGCAGATGGCGCGGATGGTGGCGCCGCCTTTGCCGATGACGTCACGGATCTTGTCGGTGTCGATCTTCATCGCGATCATGGTCGGTGCGTTGGCCGACAGCTCGGTACGCGACTGGCCGATGATCTGGTTCATCTGCCCGAGGATGTTCAGGCGCGCTTCCAGGGCCTGGCCCAGGGCGATTTCCATGATTTCTTCGGTGATGCCGTTGATCTTGATGTCCATCTGCAGCGCGGTCACACCCTTGGCGGTACCGGCAACTTTGAAGTCCATGTCGCCCAGGTGGTCTTCGTCACCGAGGATGTCGGTCAGAACGGCGAACTTCTCACCTTCCTTGACCAGGCCCATGGCGATACCGGCGACCGGTGCCTTCATCGGCACACCGGCGTCCATCAGTGCCAGCGAGGCGCCGCAGACCGAAGCCATCGAGCTCGAACCGTTGGACTCGGTGATCTCCGACACCACGCGAATGGTGTACGGGAACACATCGGCCGCTGGCAGCATGGCCTGTACCGAACGACGGGCCAGACGGCCGTGGCCGATTTCGCGGCGACCGGCGCCACCCATGCGACCACATTCGCCGACCGAGAACGGTGGGAAGTTGTAGTGCAGCATGAACGGGTCTTTCTTCTCGCCTTCGAGGGTATCGAGCAACTGCGCGTCACGTGCAGTACCCAGGGTCGCAACGACCAGGGCCTGGGTTTCGCCGCGAGTGAACAAGGCCGAACCGTGGGTCTTGGGCAGAACGCCGACTTCGATGTTCAGCGGACGCACGGTCTTGGTGTCACGACCGTCGATACGTGGCTTGCCGTTGACGATGTTTTCGCGAACGGTGCGGTATTCGATTTCGCCGAAGATCTCTTTGACCTCGGCAGCCGAAGGCTGGCCTTCTTCGCCGGAGAACTTGGCGATGGCCTGGTCGCGCAGCTCGCCCAGACGGGCGTAGCGGTCAGCCTTGACGGTAATGGTGTAGCCCTGCGAAACGGCTTCGCCGAACTCGGCGCGAATGGCGTTGAGCAGTTCGGTGTTGGCAACGGCAGGCTTCCAGTCCCACGTCGGCTTGCCCGCTTCGGCGGCCAGCTCTTTGACGGCCTGGATGACGGCTTGGAATTCGTCGTGGGCGAACAATACGGCGCCCAGCATCTGGTCTTCGGTCAGCTCTTGCGCTTCGGATTCAACCATCAGCACGGCGTCGGAAGTACCGGCGACGACCATGTCCAGGCTCGAGGCAGCCAGTTGCTCGTAGGTCGGGTTCAGCAGGTAGCCGGTGCTTTCGTGGAAGGCCACGCGGGCGGCGCCGATCGGGCCTTCGAACGGGATGCCGGAGATCGCCAGGGCAGCCGAGGTACCGATCATCGCCGCGATGTCCGGGTCGGTCTTCTTGCTGGTGGAGACCACGGTGCAGACGACCTGCACTTCGTTCATGAAGCCTTCTGGGAACAGCGGGCGGATCGGACGATCGATCAGGCGCGAGGTCAGCGTCTCTTTCTCGGAAGGACGGCCTTCACGCTTGAAGAAGCCACCCGGGATCTTGCCGGCAGCGTAGGTTTTTTCCTGGTAGTGGACCGACAGCGGGAAGAAGCCCTTGCCTGGATCTGCCTGCTTGGCACCCACTACGGTCACCAGCACGGTGACGTCGTTGTCGACGGTAACCAGCACGGCGCCGGTTGCCTGGCGGGCGATGCGGCCCGTTTCGAGGGTAACGGTCGATTGACCGAACTGGAACTTCTTGATTACCGGGTTCACGGTTTCCTACCTTTTTCAGTGGCTCTTGGGGGAACTGGTTTCTTGCGAATTCTTGGGCAGAACGGGGAATCGGCCCCATTGACCGTCCAGATACAACACGAGGTTGGGAGCCTGGCTGCCGAGCGGTAAACCGCTCAGCAAATCCAGGCTGCCAACCTCGTAGATACGCGTGGCGTGTCCGACGACGATGCTGCGAAGCAGCATAGCCGAAACTTGCGACACGCCATGCACACCACTGACGAGGCCGCTATTAGCGGCGCAGGCCCAGGCGACCGATCAGGGCGCTGTAACGAGTGGTGTCTTTACCCTTCAGGTAATCCAGCAGCTTACGACGCTGGTTGACCATACGGATCAGACCACGACGGGAGTGGTGGTCTTTATCGTTGGCCTTGAAGTGGCCTTGCAGCTTGTTGATGTTGGCGGTCAGCAGAGCAACCTGCACTTCCGGGCTACCGGTATCGCCGGCGGCTTGCTGGTAATCGGCAACGATCTGAGCTTTTTCTTCAACGCTGAGGGCCATGAGGCTTCTCCTGATAAACGAACCCTTTGACAGGTCCAATAGGCCAGGGACAAATCCCTGTATTAATAAAATGAGCTGTGACCGTGCCTACTGACAGCCACCCTCGGTTCCACCGGCTCGAGCCGAAGCCCTCGCCCGTGGTTTCGGTCATTCCGACCGAATCAGTCGACGCGGCGCAATGCGCCCGTCTTCGCTCACTTCACCGATACCGATGAAGCGTGCATTGTGATCCTGTACGCGGACCATGCCGAACTGCGGTGCATCCGGTGCACGCACTGCCTGGCCGTGCAGCCAGTAGAACGCGCTGTGCTCGGACAGGCACACCAGTGGCCAGTCCTGCAAACCGCTGTCCGCGGGCATGAGGAAGCGATCGAGCGCTTCGTTGCCACCGTCGGCGTGGGCCTGTTCGAGTTCCTCGAGGGTCACCGTCTGGGCCAGGACGAAAGGCCCAGCCTGGGTACGGCGCAACTCGGCGACGTAGGCACCGCAGCCCAGGGCTTCGCCGATATCCTCCACCAGGGTGCGGATATAGGTGCCTTTGCTGCAGCCGACCGACAGTCGCGCACGGGTGCCTTCGCACTCGAGCAACTCTAACCGGCCAATAGTAACAGAACGCGCCTCGCGCTCCACTACCTCTCCTGCACGCGCCAGCTTGTACAGCGGCTGGCCATCACGCTTGAGCGCCGAGTACATCGGCGGCACCTGCTGGATTTGACCGCGAAAACGCGGAATGACCGCCTCGATATCGGCGCGACCGACGGTCACCTCGCGCGTCTGCAGCACTTCGCCTTCGGCGTCCGCGGTGGTGGTGGTCTGGCCCAGCTGCATGACCGTCTCGTAACCCTTGTCGGAGTCGAGCAGGTACTGGGAAAACTTGGTCGCCTCACCGAAACACAGCGGCAGGACGCCGGTGGCCAGGGGGTCGAGGCTACCGGTGTGGCCGGCCTTCTCGGCATTGAGCAACCAGCGGACTTTCTGCAGCGCCGCATTGGAAGTGAACCCCAGCGGCTTGTCGAGCAGGATGATGCCGCTGACATTGCGGCGGATACGTTTGACCTGGGCCACCGCTTACTCCTCGGTGTCCGGCTTGGAATCCTGGTGCAGACGGTCTTCGGCGACCGCGCGCTCGATCAGTGCCGACAGGTGGGCACCACGGCTGACGCTCTCGTCGAAGTGGAAGTGCAGTTGCGGCACGCTGCGCAATTGCATCGAGCGCCCCAGGTGCAAGCGCAGGAAGCTGGCGGCACTGTTGAGCGCCTTGAGCGACTGCTGCACGGCGTCCGGGGTTTCCTCGCCCATGACGGTGATGAACACCTTGGCATGGCCCAGGTCACGGCTGACATCGACCGCGGTGATGGTCACCAGGCCGACGCGCGGGTCTTTGACTTCACGGCGGATCAGTTCCGACAGCTCACGCTGCATCTGATCGCCGATGCGTTGGGTACGGCTGTATTCTTTGGCCATTCTTGCTACCTGTAACTTAAAGCGGCAAACGCCCGGTCAGGCTGAGGCCTGACCGGGCGCTACCTACCGAGGCGCAGCCCACCGCCCTGCGGCGGGGGCTGGCGCCCTGCTCACCCTTAGAGGGTACGAGCAACCTGGACTTTCTCGAAGACTTCGATCTTGTCGCCGACCTTGACGTCGTTGTAGCTCTTGACGCCAATACCGCACTCCATGCCGGCACGGACTTCGGCAGCGTCGTCCTTGAAGCGACGCAGCGACTCCAGCTCGCCTTCGAAGATCACCACGTCGTCGCGCAGTACGCGGATCGGACGGTTGCGGTGCACGGTACCTTCGATGACCATACAGCCAGCGATGGCGCCGAACTTCGGCGAACGGAACACGTCACGCACTTCGGCGACGCCCAGGATGTTCTCGCGAACATCGCTGCCGAGCATGCCGGTCAGGGCTTTCTTGACGTCTTCGATGATGTCGTAGATCACGTTGTAGTAACGCATATCCAGACCTTCCTGCTCGACGATCTTGCGCGCACCGGCATCGGCACGCACGTTGAAGCCGAACAGCACCGCGTTCGAAGCCAGCGCCAGGTTGGCGTCGCTTTCGGTGATACCACCGACGCCGCCACCGATCACGCGGACCTGAACTTCGTCGTTGCCCAGACCGCCCAGCGAACCCTGCAGTGCTTCCAGGGAACCACGCACGTCGGTCTTGAGGACGATGTTGAGGGTCTTCTTCTCTTCCTGACCCATGGTCTCGAAGATGTTTTCCAGCTTGCCGGCGTGAGCACGGGCCAGCTTGACCTCGCGGTACTTGCCCTGACGGAACATGGCAACTTCGCGGGCTTTCTTCTCGTCGGCAACCACCGACAGCTCGTCACCGGCTTCCGGCGTACCATCCAGACCGAGGATCTCGACCGGGATCGACGGGCCAGCTTCCTTCACCGGCTTGCCGTTCTCGTCGAGCATGGCGCGCACGCGGCCATAGTTGGAGCCGCACAGCACCATGTCGCCCTGACGCAGGGTACCGTCCTGAACCAGGATGGTCGCCACTGGGCCACGGCCCTTGTCCAGGCGCGATTCGACGACCACGCCACGACCTGGAGCGGTCGGAGTGGCGGTCAGCTCGAGGATCTCGGCCTGCAGCAGCACCGCTTCGAGCAGCTCGTCGACACCGGTACCCATCTTCGCCGAAACCTTGACGAATGGCGTGTCGCCACCCCAGTCCTCGGAGGTCACACCTTCGACGGCCAGTTCGTTACGGATGCGATCGAGGTCGGCACCCGGCTTGTCGATCTTGTTCACCGCGACCACCAGCGGCACGCCAGCTGCCTTGGCATGCTGAACCGCTTCGCGGGTTTGCGGCATCACGCCGTCGTCCGCCGCCACCACCAGGATGACGATGTCGGTCGCCTTGGCACCACGGGCACGCATCTGGGTAAACGCAGCGTGGCCAGGGGTGTCGAGGAAGGTAACCATGCCGCGGTCGGTTTCCACGTGGTAGGCACCGATGTGCTGGGTGATACCACCGGCTTCGCCAGCGGCAACCTTGGCACGACGGATGTAGTCGAGCAGCGAGGTCTTGCCATGGTCAACGTGACCCATGACGGTAACCACCGGCGCGCGCGACTCGGTCTGGCCTTCGAACTTCAGCGATTCGGCCAGGGAATCTTCCAGGGCGCTGTCGCTGATCAAGGTGACCTTGTGGCCCAGCTCTTCGGCGATCAGCTGCGCGGTTTCCTGGTCGAGCACCTGGTTGATGGTGACCGGAGTGCCCATCTTGAACATGAACTTGACCACTTCGGCGCCCTTGACGGACATCTGCTGGGCCAGTTCCGAGACGGTGATGGTCTCGCCGATGGTCACGTCACGGATGACGGGGCCAGTCGGGTTCTGGAAGCCGTGCTGGTTACGCTTCTTCAGCTTGCTCTTGCCACCACGACCACGACGATTGCCATCGCTCTCTTCGTCGGTGGTACGCGGAGCGGCACGTGGGGTCGGTGCCTTTTCTTTCTCTTTGACCTTGACCTTGATCGACACACGAGGGGCTTCGCCACGACGACGGTCGTCATCACGGGTGCGGCTTTCGTTGCGACGGGTCTCGTCTTTCTTGCGCTCGGCAGCGCGGGCTGCGGCGTCTTCGGACGCCGGGGCGTCGGCAACTACCGGAGCCTGGGCAGCGGCAGGTGCCGGTGCCGGCTTGGCGGCAGGCGCAGGGGCCGCTGGAGCCTCGGCAGCCTGACGGCGCGCTTGCTCTTCGTTGCGCTGGCGAACTTCGGCCTCGACCTTGTCGCGGGCAGCGTTTTCAGCCGCACGGCGCTCTTCCAGCTCACGCTTCTGCTCAGCCTGGATTTCTTCAGGGCTGCGCTGCACGAAGACTTTCTTCTTGCGTACTTCTACGCTGATGCTTTTGCTACCGGCGACACGCAGGGTGCTGGTGGTCTTGCGCTGCAAGGTAATCTTGCGCGGCTCTTCCGCCTTGCTCTTGTGGCTGCTCTTCAAATGAGTCAGCAGGGTCTGCTTCTCATTGTCGGTCACTACCTGACCGGCGTCGGTGTGCGGCAGACCTGCCTCACGCATCTGCTGCAGCAGGCGCTCTACCGGTGCCTCGACCTCTTGGGCCAGTTCTTTCACCGTGACTTGCGTCATGCACTTCTCTCCTCAGGCCGCGCCTAATTACTCGAACCAGTGGGCTCGGGCGGCCATGATCAACTTGCCGGCACGCTCTTCGTCGATGCCGTCGATGTCGAGCAGGTCGTCAATCGACTGCTCGGCCAGGTCTTCGCGGTTAACCACGCCGCGCACCGCCAGTTCCGCCGCCAGGTCCTTGTCCATGCCCTCGAGGGAGAGCAGGTCTTCGGCCGGATGGGCGTCTGCCAGTTTTTCTTCGGTAGCGATGGCCTTGGTCAACAAACGGTCCTTGGCACGAGCGCGCAGCTCATTGACGATTTCTTCGTCAAAGCCATCGATGTTGAGCATTTCTTCCAACGGTACGTAGGCAATTTCTTCGAGGCTGGTGAAGCCTTCGTCGACCAGCA
This sequence comes from Pseudomonas sp. SMSB3, assembly GCF_052041965.1. NCBI lineage: Bacteria > Pseudomonadati > Pseudomonadota > Gammaproteobacteria > Pseudomonadales > Pseudomonadaceae > Pseudomonas > Pseudomonas sp. SMSB3. The sequence continues at coordinate 48,935 of NZ_JBKGGV010000014.1, forward strand.
CTTGGGCCAGCTCCTCGTCGACTTCCAGTTCCTCGATGAAGTTACGCAGGATATCGCCGGTTTCAGCCTGTTGCTTGGCCTGGATGTCCTTCTCGGTCATCACGTTCAGGGTCCAGCCGGTCAACTGACTGGCCAGGCGAACGTTCTGGCCACCACGGCCAATGGCTTGCGCCAGGTTGTCTTCGCCAACTGCGATGTCCATGGCATGGGCATCTTCATCAACGATGATCGCCGCGACTTCGGCCGGCGACATGGCGTTGATGACGAATTGCGCCGGGTTCTCGTCCCACAGGACGATATCCACACGCTCACCGCCCAACTCGCCGGAGACAGCTTGCACGCGCGAACCGCGCATGCCGATGCAGGCACCTTGCGGGTCGATGCGCTTGTCTTTGGAGCGGACGGCGATCTTGGCACGCGAACCCGGATCACGGGAGGCGGCCATGACTTCGATGAGGCCTTCGGCGATTTCCGGCACTTCGATGCGGAACAGTTCGATCAGCATCTGCGGCGCGGTGCGCGACAGGATCAGCTGAGGACCGCGGTTCTCGGTGCGGATTTCCTTGAGCAGCGCACGCAGGCGCACGCCAACACGGAAAGTCTCGCGTGGGATGATGTCTTCGCGAGCCAGCAAGGCCTCGGCGTTGTTGCCCAGGTCAACGATGACGTTGTCGCGGGTAACTTTCTTGACGGTACCGGAGATGATCTCGTTGACCCGTTCGCGGTAGGCGTCGACCACCTGGGCGCGCTCGGCTTCACGGACCTTCTGCACGATGACCTGCTTGGCAGTCTGCGCGGCGATACGACCGAATTCGATGGACTCGATCTTTTCCTCGATCACGTCGCCAATCTTGGCTTCGGGATGAGTGTCCTTGATCTTGTCCAGCCAGGTTTCGATTGCCGGGTCGTCCAGGTCGTTCTCGTCGACCACGGTCCAGCGACGGAACGTCTCGTAGCTACCGGTGTGGCGGTTGATTTCCACACGCAGGTCGACTTCGTCTTCAAAACGTTTTTTGGTTGCAGTAGCCAGGGCCACTTCCAGCGCTTCGAAAATGACGCCGGGCGGTACACCTTTTTCGTTGGATACCGATTCAACAACCAGCAGTACTTCTTTGCTCATCGTACGCCTCGCCTTGCGCAAGCCATTGGGCCCGGATCGTCCGCCGGGCCCGGCACGTCTCAGTCAAAACTGGGAATAATATTGGCCTTGTCGATCGAGTCGATCGGCAGCAGGAACTCTTGGTTGTCCACCTGGACCACCACATCCTGATCCTCCACACCGCGGAGGAGACCCTGGAAGTTACGACGACCCTCGAAGGGTGAACGCAGCTTGATCTTCACTTGTTCGCCGGCATGCGAGGCAAACTGTTCCAGCGTGAACAGCGGGCGATCCATGCCTGGAGAGGAAACCTCAAGGGTATATTCGCTGCTGATCGGATCTTCCACATCGAGGATCGCGCTGGCCTGTCGGCTGACCGCTTCGCAGTCGTCCACCAGGATGCCGTCTTCCTTGTCGATATAGATGCGCAGTACCGAATGCTTACCCTGGGAAACGTATTCGATCCCCCAGCATTGATAGCCCAGACCCTCGACCACCGGGGCCAACAAGGCCTGCAACTGTTCTAGCTTGCTCGACACCTGAACCCCCTCGTGCATGCTGTGCAAATAAAAAATGGGCGAAGCGCCCATCCCTGAAAGCGCCGTAGGACAACGACGCCGTAAATTGTTCGGCTAGCAAAAAGCCCCTGAAAAGGGGCTCCGCTGAAGCTGGTTGCGGGGGCTGGATTTGAACCAACGACCTTCGGGTTATGAGCCCGACGAGCTACCAAGCTGCTCCACCCCGCGACAAAGCTGGGGCGAAAGTATAAGACCTAACCCGCTTGAGGGTCAAACCCAAACCTTCACCTGCAAGAAAGCCCGCTAAAGCGGGCTCTCAAGCTTCAATTGGTACCGAGAAGGGGACTCGAACCCCTACACCCTATGGGCACAACCACCTCAAGGTTGCGTGTCTACCAATTCCACCACCTCGGCAATACTACTACTTGAAACCCGTTACTTCTGCTCTTCGGCGGGAGGAGGTACATCACCGGTTGGGGTGGTTTCGCTCTTCTGCTCTTGGAGCACCGGTACATCATCATTAACTGCCGGCTTCTTCTGCTCTTGCACTTCAAGCACTGCTGGATCTGGAAGACCCGCTTGGCTCAGCTGGTGAGCTTGTTGCTTCGCGAAGTATCCTAACCCAAGTGCTGTCAAAAAGAAAGTGGCAGCGAGTATTGCAGTTAATTTACTTAGGAACGTTGCAGAACCTTGACTCCCGAACACAGTGTTAGAAGCACCTGCGCCGAAAGATGCACCTGCTTCCGCACCTTTACCCTGTTGCAGCAGAACCAGCACTACAAGCGACAGCGCTGCCAACAGATGAAAAACAACGATAACTGTTTCCAGCATTTGTTCAGTTTCCTGCGGCGCGACAAATTGCACCGAATTCGTCTGCGTTCAGGGACGCTCCACCAATGAGCCCCCCATCGATATCCGGCATGCCGAACAGTTCGGCCGCATTGGCCGCCTTCACGCTGCCGCCGTAGAGAAGCTGCACGTTAGCGGCAACTTCGGCGTCTTCGGCCGCCAACTGGGCCCGGATGGCAGCATGCACATCCTGAGCTTGTTGTGGCGAAGCCGTCAAACCTGTGCCAATGGCCCATACCGGCTCATAGGCGATAACTGCATTGGCAAAAGCCTTAACACCGAACGCGTCGATGATACTGCTTAGTTGACGCCCTACAACTTCGAGCGTCTTGCCTGCCTCACGCTCCTCGAGGGTTTCCCCTACGCAGAGCACCGGCATTAAACCACTAAGTTGAGCGGCTGCAAACTTGTCTTTCAACACTTCTTCGCTTTCGCCAATGATCTGGCGGCGCTCGGAATGGCCAATCAACACCAACTTGCAACCCGCTTCAACCAACTGACTCGGTGCAACTTCACCTGTCAGCGCGCCCTGCTCGGGCTTTACTGCGGAATTCTGTGCGCCAACGGTGATTCCTTTGCCGGCCAAGCCATCGACAACCTGATGGATGAACAACGACGGTGGAAACACCGCGACTTCGACACCGTTCGGCACGGACAAATTGCCCAGGCCCAGGATCAGCTCAGCGACGCTGGCGCGGGTACCGTGCATCTTCCAGTTACCAGCTACCATGGGGCGACGCATGCTTTACCTCGTCGGTCAAAGTGGGCGCAGATCTTACCCAACCCGATCTGCGCTGGCAAGCCTCTTTCAGGCACAAACTTCCGTTACCAGCTTGGCCAGAGCCTCCGCGTGGCCGCGAACCTGGGTTTCATCGTCGCCTTCGACCATGACCCGCACCAGCGGCTCGGTACCGGATTTGCGCAACAGCACCCGCCCGCGACCAGCCATGGCTTCGGTGGCCTTGGCGCTGGCTTCCTTGACCGCAGGATGTTCCAGCGGATCGACCTGGCTGGCGCCGAAGCGCACATTGATCAACACCTGCGGGCACTTGCGCAAGGCCTGACGCGCCTGCGCCAGGGTTTCCCCGCGGCGCTTGAGCGCCATCAGCACCTGCAGCGCCGCGATGATCGCATCCCCCGTGGTGGTGTGGTTGCAGCACACCACGTGACCCGAATTTTCGCCACCGAGCAGCCAATTGCGTTCGAGCAGCTCGGCCATCACGTAGCGGTCACCGACCTTGGCCCGCACGAACGGCACGTCCAGATCCTTGAGCGCCAGCTCCAGGCCCAGGTTGCTCATCAGGGTACCGACCACCCCACCCTGCAGCTTGCCGCGTTCCTGCAAGTCTCGGGCGATGACGTACAACAGTTCGTCACCATCGACGATGGCCCCGGTGTGATCGACCATCAACACCCGGTCGCCATCGCCATCGAAGGCAATGCCCAGGTCAGCATGGCCGACCAACACTGCGGCCTGCAGCGATTCGATATGGGTCGAGCCACAACCTTCGTTGATGTTCAGCCCGTCCGGCTGCGCATGCAACACCGTGACATCGGCGCCCAACTCGCGGAACACGCTGGGCGCGACCTTGTAGGTGGCGCCGTGGGCGCAGTCGACCACCAGCTTGAGGCCGTCGAAACTGGTGCTGCTGGGCACGCTGCTCTTGCAGAACTCGATGTAACGGCCGGCGGCGTCGTTGATGCGCGAGACCTTGCCCAGCTTGCCGGACTCGACCACGGTCATCGGCTGGTCGAGCAGCTCTTCGATCATCAGCTCGACCTCGTCGGGCAACTTGGTGCCTTGGCCGGAGAAGAACTTGATGCCGTTATCGTCATGGGGGTTGTGCGAGGCGCTGATGACGATGCCGGCTTCGGCGTGGAACGTACGCGTCAGGTAGGCGATCGCCGGAGTCGGCATCGGCCCGAGCAGCATGACGTCGGCACCAGCAGCGGACAAACCGGCTTCGAGTGCGGACTCGAACATGTAGCCGGAAATACGCGTGTCCTTGCCCACCAGCACGCGGCAATGCCCCTGCTTGCGGAAGGCCATGCCGGCCGCCCAACCCAGTTTCAACATGAAGTCCGGGGTGATCGGGTATTCGCCGACGCGGCCACGAATGCCGTCGGTACCAAAGTATTTTCTGCTCATAGGGACTCCAATGTTTTTATTCGGCGTGCTGTACCGCGGCAATCATGCGCACCACGTCGACGGTCTCGGCCACATCATGGACGCGCAGGATACTGGCCCCCTTGGTCATGGCCAGAGCCGCCAGCGCGAGGCTGCCGTACAGCCGCTCACCGACCGGACGATCCAGCGTCAGGCCGATCATGCTCTTGCGCGAAACACCCACCAGCAGCGGGCGCTGCAAACGATAGAGCGCTTCCATGTGTTTGAACAGGCTCAGGTTATGCGCCAGCGTCTTGGCGAAACCGAAGCCTGGATCAAGGATGACTCGTTCGCCAGGAATGCCTGCGGCCGCGCAGGCGGCCATGCGCTGTTCAAGATAGCGCGTTACCTCGGCACTGACATCATCGTAATGCGGGTCGTCCTGCATGGTGCCGGGCTCGCCGCGCATGTGCATCAGGCACACCGGCAGGCCCGTGTCGGCGGCCGCATCCAGGGCGCCATCGCGCTCCAGGGCACGCACGTCGTTGATCAGGCCGGCGCCCAGACGGGCCGACTCGCGCATCACCGCAGGGGTCGAGGTATCGACCGAAATGACCACGTCCAGGCGCTGGTTGATCGCTTCGACCATCGGCGCCACGCGCTCGAGCTCTTCGGTCACCGAGACCGCGCGCGCACCCGGCCGGGTCGACTCGCCGCCAATGTCGATCAAGCTGGCACCTGCCGCGACCATCGCCTCGGCATGGCGCAAGGCCTGATCCATGTGGCTGAAGCGACCGCCATCGGAGAAGGAATCGGGCGTGACGTTGAGGATGCCCATGACGTGCGTCCGGGACAAATCAAGAACCCGGTTGCCGCAAGGCAACCGGGTCGGGTACAGCTGTGAGCTCATAACTGCCCTTAGTGTTGAGCCGCAGGGCCGCCGATCGGCGATTCCGGGCGGTCGCCCTGGGTCGCGGAATTGCCCGATGCCGAGTCGTCATCCCAGTCGCGTGGCTCGCGTGGCGTGCGACCAGCCATGATGTCGTCGATCTGCTCGGCGTCGATGGTCTCGTACTTCATCAAGGCATCGGCCATGGCATCGAGCTTGTCGCGGTTGTCGGTGAGCAGCTGCTTGGCCGTGGCATAGCACTGGTCGATGATGCTGCGCACTTCGGAGTCGATCAGCTTGGCCGTCTCGCCAGAAACGCTGGCGTGCTGGCTGCCGGCGCTGCGACCGAGGAACACTTCGCCCTCTTCTTCAGCGTACATCAGCGGGCCGAGCTTCTCGGACAGGCCCCACTTGGTCACCATGTTCCGCGCGATCTGGCTGGCACGCATGATGTCGTTGGAGGCACCGGTGGTGACGCCGTCGAAGCCCAAGGTCATCTCTTCAGCGATACGACCACCGTACAGCGAGCAGATCTGGCTGATCAATGCGCGCTTGGACAGGCTGTAGCGGTCTTCCTCGGGCAGGAACATGGTCACGCCCAAGGCACGACCACGCGGGATGATCGAGACCTTGTAGACCGGGTCATGCTCCGGCACCAGACGGCCGACGATGGCGTGACCGGCTTCGTGGTAGGCGGTGTTCTGCTTTTCTTTCTCGGACATGACCATGGTCTTGCGCTCGGCGCCCATCATGATCTTGTCCTTGGCCAGTTCGAACTCTTTCATTTCGACCAGGCGCTTGTTCGAGCGTGCAGCGAACAGCGAAGCCTCGTTGACCAGGTTGGCCAGGTCGGCGCCAGAGAAGCCAGGGGTACCACGGGCGATGACTGCAGCGTTGACATTGTCACCCACGGGTACCTTGCGCATGTGGACCTTGAGGATCTGCTCACGGCCACGGATATCCGGCAGACCGACCACCACCTGACGGTCGAAGCGACCAGGACGCAGCAGCGCCGGGTCGAGCACGTCCGGACGGTTGGTGGCGGCGATCACGATGATGCCGTCGTTCATTTCGAAGCCGTCCATCTCGACCAGCAACTGGTTGAGGGTCTGCTCGCGCTCGTCATGACCGCCGCCCATGCCGGCGCCACGGTGACGACCCACCGCGTCGATCTCGTCGATGAAGATGATGCACGGGGCGTGCTTCTTGGCCTGCTCGAACATGTCGCGAACACGGCTGGCACCGACACCGACGAACATCTCGACGAAGTCGGAACCGGAGATGGTGAAGAACGGCACTTTCGCTTCACCGGCGATGGCCTTGGCCAGCAAGGTCTTACCGGTACCCGGTGGGCCGACCATCAGCACGCCGCGCGGGATGCGCCCACCCAGGCGCTGGAACTTGCCCGGATCGCGCAGGAACTCGACCAGCTCGCCGACTTCTTCCTTGGCCTCGTCGCAACCGGCGACGTCAGCCAGGGTGGTCTTGACCTGATCTTCGGACAGCAAGCGAGCCTTGCTCTTGCCGAAGCTCATCGGCCCGCCCTTGCCCCCTGCTCCACCCTGCATCTGGCGCATGAAGAACATGAAGACGGCGATGATCACCAGGATCGGGAAGCTCGCCACCAGCAGTTGCGTCCAGATGCTTTGCTGCTCTGGCTGCTTGCCTTCGACGGTAACGTGGTTGTCGACCAGGTCGCCGATCAGGCCATTGTCGGTAATGGCCGGGCGCACGGTCTTGAAGCTGTCGCCGTCGGCGCGCTTGCCGGTGATGATGTAGCCGTCGACGGTCACGCGCTCGACCTTGCCATCCTTGACCTGCTGGATGAAGTCGGAATAGTTGAGGGTCTGCGGCTCGTTAGGGCTGGAGAAGTTGTTCATCACTGTCACCAGGACAGCTGCGATGATCAACCAGAGGATCAGATTCTTTGCCATGTCGTTCAATTCGCTACCCTCTGAGGCCGGCGCACGACGCAGCCGTGCCTCGCATGATATTCATCGCCCTAACTTACTACATTACCTACGCATCCGCAGGCACCGTCTGTAACCCTTTGTGAAAGCTAGACTACACGAAGTTCGGACAATCCAGACGGGGCGGCCGATTGGAAATAACTATCGGTTACCCCGCATAACGCCTCATGCCCCTTTGAAACCCTTGCCCAGCAGGTACTGTTCGCGGGAACGGTCGCGCGACGACGACGGCTTGCGCATCTGCACCTTGTCGAACTTGCTACGCACGTCCTTGAGGTACATGTCGAAACCTTCGCCCTGGAAAATCTTGATCAGGAAATCGCCGCCTGGTCGTAGCACGCGCGTCGCCAGATCCAGGGCCAGCTCGCAAAGGAACATGGCTCGCGGCATGTCGACCGCAGGCGTACCACTCATATTGGGGGCCATGTCAGAAATCACAAGGTCTACGTGCGAATCGCCGACCGCCTGCAGGATCTGCTGCAGCACTTCATCCTGGGTGAAGTCACCCTGGATGAAGGTCACGTCGGGGATCGAGTCCATCTCCAGGATGTCCGAGGCGATCAAGCGCCCCTGACCGCCAATCAGACGACTGGTCACCTGCGACCAGCCGCCGGGCGCGGCGCCGAGGTCGATGACGCTCATGCCGGGACGGATCAGGCGGTCCTTTTCCTGGATCTCAAGCAGTTTGTAGCTGGCACGCGAACGGTAGCCGTCCTTCTGTGCCTGCTTCACGAAAGGGTCGTTGAAATGCTCGCGCAGCCAGTTTGCGCTGCTTTTGGAACGTTGTACCACGGGGCACCTCGATGATATGCGTCGTGTATGACTGGGCGGAGCCACAGGCCCTCGGGTAAAATGCCCGTCAATTTTACAGAATCAGACGAAAAGGGTCAGATTATGCCGCTCAATAACGAGCAGAAGAAACAGTACAAATCCATTGGTCATGACCTGAAGCCGGTTCTGATCGTTGCCGGCAACGGCTTGAACGAAGGCGTGATCGCCGAGCTTGAGCGTGCGCTGGTCGATCACGAACTGATCAAGGTCGAAATTCGCTCGGAAGATCGCGAAGAGCGCGCGACGGTCATCGCCGAGCTGTGCAAGGCCGGGCGTGCCGAGCTGGTGCAGACCATCGGCAAGAAGGCGCTGATCTACCGCAAGAACCCGCAGCCGAACAAGCAGCTGTCGAACATCCACCGCTACAAGTAACGGCCCGGGCTGCTAGCCCGATGCTGCAGTTGTGGGAGCGACCTTGGCTGGACGCTCTCACAAGAGATCGCAACTGACGGGGTTAGCGGCGAGCCTTGACCGGCACCGGCTGGGCCACCAGCACGATGCCGGAAAAGCCCAGCACCAGGAAGCAGAACATCTGCCAGCGCTCGCCGACCGAGATGCCGTAGCGCAAGGTGTAGTACCCCACGCAAGCCGCCAGACCCATCAGCAACATCTGCCCACGAAACTGCCGCCACCAGGCCGCCAGGCCATCGACGCGCGCCAGCACCGCCAGCTGGGTCAACAAGCCAAGCAACGCCACGCCGATCAACCAGCGGTCGATCTGCCCGGCGATGTCCTGCACCAGCAGCGGCGCTAGGCCGCTGACCTTGAGCGCCGGCACCAGCCCTACATGGAACACCCACAGGCCACCGACCCAGAAAACCTGGGCCAGCTGCCAGAGGATCCCTTCCAGGGATGGCGCGCGCAGGCGCCGATCAGATGTGTTTGACTTCGACAATCTCGTACTCGACCGTACCGCTCGGTGTCTTCACCACGACGGTGTCACCTTCTTCCTTGCCGATAATGGCACGGGCGATGGGTGCGCTGCTCGAAAGCTTGCCTTGTTTCACGTCGGCTTCATCTTCGCCGACGATCTGATAGGTCACTTCGTCATCGGTTTCAGTGTTGGCCAGCACCACGGTGGTGCCGAAAATCACCTTGCCGGTGTGCGCGATGGTGGTGACGTCGATCACCACCGAGTTCTGCAGACGGCCTTCGATGTCGCGGATACGCGCCTCGACCATGCCCTGCTCTTCACGGGCAGCATGGTATTCGGCGTTTTCCTTGAGGTCGCCCAGCTCGCGCGCTTCGCCAATCGCCTGGCTCAGGCGCGGGCGCTCGGTCTTGCTCAGGAACGTCAGCTCCTCTTCCAGGGCGCGCGCGCCCTGGACGGTCATTGGGTACTTGGTCATGCTCATGCTTTGAGTCCTGCATGCAGATCCTGCAGGCGACGAACAGTCTTCTCGGGACCGAATTTCAGCGCCTCGCAGATGGCTTCACCGGCCGCAATGGTCGTGGTGCAGTAGATCTTATGCTGCAGCGCGTTGCGGCGAATCGAGTAAGAGTCGGCAATCGACTGGCGCCCTTCGGTGGTGTTGATGATCAGCGACACTTCGTCGTTCTTGATCATGTCGACCACGTGTGGACGGCCTTCGGTCACCTTGTTGACGCGGCGCACCTTCAGGCCCGCCGCTTCGATGACCTTGGCGGTGCCTGCGGTTGCGACCACTTCGAAGCCCAGGGCGATCAGGTCGCGAGCGACACCGGCCACTTGCGGCTTGTCGTCGTCACGCACGCTGATGAAGGCGGTGCTGCCGGTAGGCAGCACTTCGCTGGCGCCCATCTGGGCCTTGGCGAAGGCTTCACCGAAGCTGTCACCGACACCCATGACTTCGCCGGTGGATTTCATCTCAGGGCCAAGGATCGGGTCAACCCCTGGGAACTTGGCGAACGGGAAGACGGCTTCCTTGACGCTGTAGAAGTTCGGGATGATTTCCTGGGTGAAGCCCAGCTCCTTGAGGGTCTTACCGGCCATGACGCGGGCGGCGATCATGGCCAGCGAGGTGCCGATGCACTTGGACACGAACGGCACGGTACGCGATGCGCGCGGGTTGACCTCGATCACGTAGATCTTCTCGCCCTGCAGCGCCAGCTGCACGTTCATCAGGCCGACGACGCCCAGCTCCAGGGCCATCTTCTTGACCTGCTCGCGGACTTGATCCTGCACGTGCTGGCTCAGCGAGTACGGCGGCAGCGAGCATGCCGAGTCGCCGGAGTGAACGCCGGCCTGCTCGATGTGCTGCATGATCGCGCCGATGACCACGTCAGTGCCGTCGCACACCGCATCCACGTCCATCTCGATGGCGCAGTTGAGGAAGTGGTCGAGCAGTACCGGGCTGTCGTTGGACACCTGGACGGCTTCGCGCAGGTAGCGCTTGAGTTCGTCCAGTTCGTAGACGATCTCCATGGCGCGGCCACCCAGTACGTAGGATGGGCGCACAACCAGCGGGTAACCGATGCCGCCAGCAGCGCTGATGGCTTCTTCTTCGCTGCGCACGGTAGCGTTCGGCGGCTGCAGCAGGTTCAGGCGCTGCACCATCTGCTGGAAGCGCTCGCGGTCTTCGGCGCGGTCGATGGCGTCTGGGCTGGTACCGATGATCGGTACGCCAGCTTCTTCCAGGGCGCGCGCCAGTTTCAGCGGGGTCTGGCCACCGTAGTGGACGATGACGCCCTTGGGCTTCTCGACGCGGCAGACTTCCAGCACGTCTTCCAGGGTCAGCGGCTCGAAGTACAGGCGGTCGGAGGTGTCGTAGTCGGTGGAGACGGTTTCCGGGTTGCAGTTGACCATGATGGTCTCGTAACCGTCTTCACGCAGCGCGAGGGCCGCGTGCACGCAGCAGTAGTCGAACTCGATACCCTGGCCGATACGGTTCGGGCCGCCACCGAGGATCATGATCTTGTCGCGGGTCGACGGGTTGGCTTCGCACTCTTCCTCATAGGTGGAATAGAGGTAGGCGGTGTCGGTGGCGAACTCGGCGGCGCAGGTGTCGACGCGCTTGTAGACCGGGAACACTTCCAGCTTGTGGCGGTGACGACGCAGGTTCTTGTCGGTGATACCAAGCAGCTTGGCCAGGCGCTGGTCAGAGAAGCCCTTGCGCTTGAGGCGCAGCATGTAGTCCTTGTCGATCGACGACAGGGCCAGGGTCTTGACCTTCTCTTCTTCCTTGATCAGGTCTTCCATCTGCACCAGGAACCACATGTCGATGCCGGTGAGCTCGAAGATCTGCTCGCAGGTCATGCCCGAACGCATGGCGTCGGCGACGTACCAGATACGCTCGGCGCCAGGCACGGTCAGCTCGCGCTTGAGGATGCTGGCGGCTTCCGGGTTGCCCAGGTCGACTTTCGGGTCGAGGCCACAGGCGCCGACTTCCAGGCCGCGCAAGGCTTTCTGCAAGGACTCCTGGAAAGTCCGGCCGATGGCCATGACTTCACCCACGGATTTCATCTGGGTGGTCAGGCGGGCGTCGGCCTTGGGGAATTTCTCGAAGGCGAAGCGTGGCAGCTTGGTCACCACGTAGTCGATCGACGGCTCGAAGGATGCCGGGGTACGACCGCCCGTGATGTCGTTCTGCAGCTCGTCGAGGGTGTAACCGATGGCCAGCTTGGCAGCGATCTTGGCGATCGGGAAGCCGGTGGCTTTCGAGGCCAGCGCCGAGGAACGCGAAACCCGCGGGTTCATCTCGATGACGACCATGCGCCCGGTGTTCGGGCAGATGCCGAACTGCACGTTGGAACCGCCGGTTTCGACACCGATTTCACGCAGCACCGCCAGCGAGGCGTTGCGCATGATCTGGTATTCCTTGTCGGTCAGGGTTTGTGCTGGCGCCACGGTGATCGAGTCGCCGGTGTGCACACCCATCGGGTCGAAGTTCTCGATCGAGCAGACGATGATGCAGTTGTCCTTCTTGTCGCGGACCACCTCCATCTCGTATTCCTTCCAGCCGATCAGCGATTCGTCGATCAGCAGTTCCTTGGTCGGCGACAGGTCCAGGCCACGGGTGCAGATTTCTTCGAACTCTTCACGGTTGTAGGCGATGCCGCCGCCGGTGCCGCCCATGGTGAACGAGGGGCGAATGATGCACGGGAAGCCGAGCTTCTCCAGTACCGCATTGGCCTCTTCCATGCTGTGGGCGATGCCGGAGCGTGGGCATTCCAGGCCGATGTCCTTCATGGCCTTGTCGAAACGCGAACGGTCTTCGGCCTTGTCGATGGTGTCGGCATTGGCACCGATCATCTCGACGCCGAACTTTTCCAGGACGCCGTGGCGCTCCAGGTCCAGGGCGCAGTTCAGCGCGGTCTGGCCGCCCATGGTCGGCAGCACTGCGTCTGGGCGCTCTTTCTCGATGATCTTGGCCACCGACTGCCACTTGATCGGCTCGATGTAGGTGGCATCGGCCATGGCCGGGTCGGTCATGATGGTGGCCGGGTTGGAGTTCACCAGGATGACCCGGAAACCTTCTTCGCGCAGGGCTTTACAGGCCTGGGCGCCGGAATAGTCGAACTCGCAGGCCTGGCCGATCACGATCGGGCCAGCGCCGAGAATCAGGATGCTTTTAATGTCTGTACGTTTTGGCATGGTGGTCACTCAAATCCGCGGGTCAGTCGGCAAGCCGTCTTGAACAATCTGGGTCAGGCGCTGCCGGGCGCGGCGCGAGCCGGCCCGGGGCCTTGATGCAGGATGCTCAGCGGCGCTTGGCCATGGCATCGGTGAAACGATCGAACAGTGGCGCGACGTCGGTCGGGCCTGGGCTCGCCTCAGGGTGGCCCTGGAAGCTGAACGCGCTCTTGTCGGTACGCTCGATCCCCTGCAGGGTGCCGTCGAACAGCGACTTGTGGATGGCGCGCACGTTGCCTGGCAGGGTTGCCTCGTCAACGGCGAAACCGTGGTTCTGGCTGGTGATCATGACCACGCCGGTGTCCAGGTCCTGGACGGGGTGGTTGGCACCGTGGTGGCCATGGCCCATCTTCACGGTCTTGGCGCCGGACGCCAGGGCGAGCAACTGGTGGCCGAGGCAGATGCCGAACACCGGAATCTCGGTTTCGAGGATTTCCTTGATCGCCTGGATCGCGTAGTCGCAAGGCTCCGGATCGCCTGGGCCGTTGGACAGGAACACGCCATCGGGGTTGAGCGCCAGCACTTCGCTGGCTGGGGTCTGGGCCGGCACCACGGTCACACGGCAGCCGCGGGCGACCAGCATGCGCAGGATGTTCAGCTTGACGCCATAGTCGAAGGCGACCACGTGGTACGGCAGGTCGGCAGCGTCGAGGGTCGGGTGGCTGTCGGTTTTCAGCTCCCACACGCTGGAGCGCCATTCGTAGCGCTCCTTGGTGGAAACGACCTTGGCCAGGTCCATGCCCTTGAGGCCCGGGAAACCGCGCGCGGCAGCGATGGCGGCTTCTTCGCTGATGTTGTCACCGGCCAGGATGCAGCCGTTCTGGGCGCCCTTTTCACGAAGGATTCGGGTCAGGCGACGGGTGTCGATGCCAGCGATGGCGACGACGTTGTTGGCCTTGAGGTAGTCCGGCAGCGATTGGGTGTTACGCCAGTTGCTGGCCAGCAGCGGCAGGTCGCGGATGACCAGGCCAGCAGACCAGACACGGTTGGACTCGGCATCTTCCGGGGTGGTACCGGTGTTGCCGATGTGCGGGTAGGTCAGGGTAACGATTTGCTGCGCGTAGGAAGGGTCTGTAAGGATTTCCTGGTAGCCGGTCATAGCGGTATTGAACACCACCTCACCAACGGTCTGACCGTCGGCACCGATGGCTTCACCGCGAAAAATACTGCCGTCGGCAAGGGCGAGTATGGCTGGCTTTGTCAAGAAGACCTCCCGTAGATCAAGCATGAAAGGGCGATCGCAGGTTGCAAAAAAGCGGAGTGACGTATGGACACGTCACCCCGCTTTTATGTGCTGAATTCAATTCGCTGCGCGCTTTTAGTGGACACACTAAAGCTGTAGCTTACAGAAAAGTGCGTTTTCGGTCTACCGTATATGTGTCTCTAAAACACATCATTGCGACAGACTGCCATCGATGCTGGTCTCCTCGCAGGCACGCCCACAAGAAAAACCAGCATCTGCCGCGCGTGTTCAGCGCAGGTCCAGCACGTCCTGCATGTCGTACAAGCCCGGCGTGCGGCCATCGAGCCACAGCGCGGCACGTACTGCACCCTTGGCGAAGGTCATGCGGCTCGAGGCTTTGTGCGTGATCTCCAGGCGTTCGCCCTCGGCGGCAAACAGCACGGTGTGGTCACCCACCACGTCGCCGGCGCGCACCGTGGCAAAGCCGATGGTCTTGCGATCACGGGCGCCGGTCTGGCCTTCTCGGCCATACACCGCCACTTCCTGCAAATCGCGGCCCAGGGCATTGGCAACCACCTCACCCATGCGCAGCGCCGTGCCCGACGGGGCATCGACCTTGTGCCGGTGATGCGCCTCGATGATCTCGATGTCGACATCATCACCCAACACGCGAGCGGCCATGTCGAGCAGCTTGAGGCTCAAGTTGACGCCCACGCTGAAGTTGGCGGCGAACACGATGGGAATGTCCTTGCCCGCGTCGGCCAGCAGCTGTTTTTCCTCGACGCTGAAGCCGGTGGTGCCGATGACCATGGCCTTGCCGTGCTTGCGGCAGAAGGCCAGGTTTTTCAGGGTCACCGAAGGGTGGGTGAAGTCGATCAGCACATCGAACTCATCCGCCACTTTCGCCAGGTCATCCGACAGCAGCACGCCAATGCGGCCCAGGGCTGCCAGCTCACCAGCGTCGGCGCCGACCAGCGAGCTGTCCGGACGATCGACCGCCGCCGTCAGCCCGGCACCGGGGTTTTGCTGCACGGCTTCGATCAGCGTCTTGCCCATCCGCCCTGCCGCGCCCATCACTGCAATACGTCGCATAGCTAATTCCTTGTCAGAGATCGCCGAAGAAGCGCTTTACGCCGTCGAACCAACCGTTGGCCTTGGGCGAATGGGAACTGTCGCCTTCCAGCGAGCTGCGCAGCTCTTCGAGCAGCTCACGCTGACGGCGGCTGAGGTTGACCGGGGTTTCCACCGCCACGCGGCACAGCAGGTCGCCAGCGCCACCGCCGCGTACCGGCGCAACGCCCTTGCCGCGCAAGCGGAACTGCTTGCCGGTTTGCGTGCCTTCGGGGATTTTCAGCTTGACCCGGCCGTCGAGGGTCGGCACTTCCAGCTCGCCGCCCAAGGCAGCGTCGGTGTAGCTGATCGGCACTTCGCAGTACAGGTGCTTGCCGTCACGCTGGAAGATCTCGTGCTCGCGCACGCTGATCACCACGTACAGATCGCCCGTCGGGCCACCGTGGGTGCCGGCTTCGCCTTCGCCAGACAGGCGAATGCGGTCACCAGTATCGACACCGGCCGGCACCTTGACCGACAGCGTCTTGGACTCTTCGACACGGCCTTCGCCATGACACGAGGAGCACGGGTCGGTGATGATCTTGCCTTGGCCATGGCAACGCGGGCAGGTCTGCTGCACCGAGAAGAAGCCCTGCTGCATGCGCACCTGACCGATACCGCCGCAGGTTGGGCAGGTAGACGGCGTGGAGCCTTTCTTGGCGCCGGAACCGTCGCACGGCGTGCAATTGACCAGGGTCGGCACGCGGATGCTGACGGTGGTGCCGCGCACGGCTTCTTCAAGGTTCAGCTCCAGGGTGTAGCGCAGGTCGCTGCCGCGCTGGGCGCCGCCTCGACCGCCACCGCGGCCACCACCGAAGAAGTCGCTGAATACGTCGCCGAAGATATCGGAGAAGTTGGCGCCGCCGAAGCCGGCACCGCCACCCCCCATGCTTGGGTCGACGCCGGCGTGGCCGTATTGGTCGAACGCCGCGCGCTTGCTTGCGTCAGACAGCACTTCGTAGGCCTCGTTGGCCTCCTTGAACTTGTCTTCGGACTCCTTATCGCCCGGGTTGCGGTCCGGGTGGTACTTCATTGCCAGACGGCGGTAAGCCTTCTTGAGGTCAGCTTCGCTGGCGCCGCGCTCGACACCTAGGACCTCATAATAATCACGCTTGGACATAGGTCATTTGCACCTTGTTGGGCGTACGGCATCTGCGCCGCGCCATCAGCACCTGCCTGCGCGCCGTCAATGGCGCGGACAAATGCTGTAAAAAATCTCGAATTCCAGATACGCCAACGCGGGAGCAAGCCCCCGCGCGGCGACATCCTACCAGCTCGACGGCCTAAGCCGGTGAACGGGTCGACAACATGCAGCGATTACTTCTTGTCGTCGCCTTTGACTTCTTCGAACTCGGCGTCAACCACGTCATCCTGCTTGGCTTCAGGCTCGGCCTGCTGAGCACCGCCCTGAGGCTGCTCGGCTTGCTGCTCGGCGTACATCTTCTGAGCAACGGGCGCGGAGACCTTGGACAGCTCTTCGACCTTGGCATCGATCGCCGCCTTGTCGTCGCCTTTGACAGCGGCTTCCAGGGCAACCACGGCCGCTTCGATGGCGGTTTTTTCTTCCGCGGTGACCTTGTCACCCGCGTCAGCGACCATCTTGCGGGTCGAGTGAACCAGTGCATCACCCTGGTTACGGGCGGCAGCCAGCTCTTCGAACTTGCGGTCTTCCTCGGCGTTGGCCTCGGCGTCACGCACCATGCGCTCGATCTCTTCATCCGACAGGCCGGAGTTGGCCTTGATCACGATGGACTGGGTCTTGCCAGTGGCCTTGTCCTTGGCGCCGACGTGCAGAATGCCGTTGGCGTCGATGTCGAAGGTCACTTCGATCTGTGGCACGCCACGTGGCGCAGGTGGGATGTCGGCCAGGTCGAACTTGCCCAGGGACTTGTTCTGCGCAGCCTGCTTACGCTCACCTTGCAGCACGTGGATGGTCACGGCGCTCTGGTTGTCGTCGGCCGTCGAGAACACCTGCGACTTCTTGGTCGGAATGGTGGTGTTCTTCTCGATCAGCGCGGTCATCACGCCGCCCATGGTTTCGATACCCAGGGTCAGTGGGCTGACGTCCAGCAGCAGCACGTCCTTGACGTCCCCGGCCAGTACCGCGCCCTGGATGGCAGCGCCCATGGCCACTGCTTCGTCCGGGTTGACGTCCTTGCGCGCTTCTTTACCGAAGAAGTCGGCAACGGCTTTCTGCACCATCGGCATACGGGTCTGGCCACCGACCAGGATCACGTCGTCGATCTTGCTGGCGTCGATGCCGGCATCTTTCAGGGCGATGCGGCAAGGCTCGATGGTACGGCTGACCAGGTCTTCGACCAGCGACTCCAGCTTGGCGCGGGAGATCTTCACGTTCAGGTGCTTCGGACCGGTGGCGTCTGCAGTGATGTACGGCAGGTTGACGTCGGTCGACTGCGCCGAAGACAGCTCGATCTTGGCTTTTTCAGCGGCTTCTTTCAGGCGCTGCAGAGCCAGAGGATCGTTCTTCAGGTCCATGCCGGACTCTTTCTTGAACTCGTCGACGAGGTAGTCGATCAGGCGCATGTCGAAGTCTTCGCCACCCAGGAAGGTGTCGCCGTTGGTAGCCAGCACTTCGAACTGGTGCTCGCCATCGACTTCGGCGATTTCGATGACCGAAACGTCGAAGGTACCACCACCGAGGTCATAAACGATGACGGTGTGGTCGCCCTTGGCCTTGTCCATGCCATACGCCAGTGCAGCGGCGGTTGGCTCGTTGATGATGCGCTTGACGTCCAGACCGGCAATACGGCCGGCGTCTTTGGTGGCCTGGCGCTGGCTGTCGTTGAAGTAGGCCGGAACGGTGATGACCGCTTCGGTGACTGGCTCGCCGAGGTAGTCTTCGGCGGTCTTCTTCATTTTCTTCAGGACTTCGGCGCTGATCTGTGGGGGCGCCATTTCCTTGCCGCTGGCTTCTACCCAGGCGTCGCCGTTACCGGCTTTGACGATCTTGTAGGGCACCAGCTTGATGTCTTTCTGCACGACGTCTTCTTCGAAGCGGCGACCGATCAGGCGCTTGACGGCGAACAGGGTGTTGTGTGGGTTGGTGACGGCTTGACGCTTGGCCGACTGACCGACCAGGATTTCGCCATCGTTGGCGTAGGCCACGATCGAAGGGGTAGTACGCGCGCCTTCGGCGTTTTCGATGACCTTGACGTTACCGTTTTCCAGAATGGAGACGCACGAGTTGGTGGTCCCCAGGTCGATACCGATGATTTTGCCCATGTTAACTCTCCCGAAACTTGAATTTGGTGGCAGTTACCCTGCTTGGCCAACTGCGGTAATACTTGAACGCTTGACACCTAGATGGGGGTGGCCCGGAAGATTTCAAGCCTTCTCATCGATAGAAGGTTGCGGCGCAGCCGGCGCCTTGCTCACCACCACCATGGCTGGGCGCAGCAGGCGGCCATTGAGCAGGTAGCCCTTCTGGAAGACGTTGAGCACGCTGTTCGGCTCGACCTCGGCGTTCTCCTGCATGGCCATCGCCTGGTGATGCTCGGGGTTGAACGGCTGGCCGTGCGGATCGACCGCTTCGAGGTTGTAGCGCTTGAGGGTGTCCTGGAACATCTTCAGGGTCAGCTCGACGCCTTCGCGGATCTGCTTGACGTGCTCGTCGTCGGCGCTCGAGTGGGCCAGGGCCAGTTCCAGGCTGTCGATCACCGGCAGCAGGTCGGCGGAGAATTTCTCGAGGGCGAACTTGTGTGCCTTCTCGACATCCTGCTCGGCGCGGCGACGGATGTTCTGCACTTCGGCAGCAGTACGCAGGGACTGGTCCTTGGCGGCGGCCAGCTGCTCCTCGAGCACCTGAACGCGGGTGCCCAGATCGTCGGCACCTGCCGCTTCGGCGTTTAGGTTTTCTTGATCCAGCTGTTCATCAGCCATGGGTTATCTCCTCCGCAATGTCTGTTGGACGAGCAAAGCTCGCCTGTCTGCCGGCTATATGGGGCCGGAAAACCCAGGTTCAAGGGGCAAGGTGGTTTTCCGGGCGAAGAGAAAATCCGCCGAGGGGCATTGGCAGGGCTGAAAAAAGTACTGTATAAATAACCAGACCTGAACTTCGGGAGCCGCCCCCATGCTGGTGCACCTGTCCATTCACAACTACGCCATCGTCGAGCACCTCGACCTGGAAATCGCCCGTGGCATGTCCGTCATCACCGGTGAAACCGGTGCGGGTAAATCGATCATGCTCGACGCCCTGGGCCTGGCCCTGGGCGACCGCGCCGACAGTGGCGTGGTGCGCCCAGGCACCGACAAGGCGGACATCCTCGCCACCTTCGACCTGGTGGACATTCCCGAAGCCCATGCCTGGCTGGCCGAGCGCGATCTGAGCGACGAGGGCCCGTGCATTCTGCGCCGGGTCATCACCGCCGAGGGGCGCAGCCGCGGCTACATCAATGGCACGCCCTGCCCGCTTGGCGACCTGAAGGCGCTCGGCGAGCTGTTGATCGACATCCACAGCCAGCACGAACACCAGTCCCTGCTCAAGACCGATACCCATCGCCGCCTGCTGGACGAGTACGCCGGCGCGATCGATCTGTCGCGCCAGGTGCAGCTGGCCTCCAAGCGCTGGAACCAGACGCGCCTGGAGCTCGAGCGGCTGAGCAACTCGGGCGATGAACAGCGCGCCCGTCATCAGTTGCTCAGCTATCAGCTCGAAGAGCTCGACAACCTGGGCCTGGGCGAAAACGAGCTGGAACAGCTCGAGCAGGAACACAAGAACCTGACCAACGCCGAAGCCCTGTTCGGCATCTGCCGCCAGGTCATCGACCAGTGCAGCGAAAGCGACTCGGGCAACGTGCTCAGCGCGCTGACCGCCAGCCTCAATCGCCTGGGCGCGGCGGCCAATGCCCCGCGCGCGCTGAACGAAGCGGCGACCATGATCGCCAGCGCGCAGATCCAGGTCGAAGAAGCCGTGGGCGAACTCAATCGCTTCCTCGACAACTTCGACGCCGACCCCATGCGCCTGCAGGCACTGGAAGAGCGCCTCGACACCATCTACACCCTGGCGCGCAAACACCGCGTGCACCCCACCGAGCTGCCGCGCCTGCAGCAGCAGCTGATGGACGAGCTCGAAGGCCTCAACGCCAGTGATGAATCAGTCGAACGCCTGGGCGAAGAACTCGGCGCCTTTGCCCAGCACTATAAGGAGAAGGCCAAGGAGCTGAGCGCCTTGCGCCAGCAAGCAGCCAAGCAACTGGCCGTTGCCGTGGAACAGGAAATCCAGCGCCTGGGCATGCCTGGCGGGCGGTTCTGCATTCAGCTGACACCGGTTGAGGGTAACGACTTGTTGCCCCACGGCCTGGAGCAGATCGAGCTGCTGGTCAGCGCCAACCCGGGCCAGCCACTCAAAGGCCTGGCCAAGGTAGCGTCCGGTGGCGAGCTGTCGCGTATCAGCCTGGCGATCCAGGTGATTACCGCGCAGACCTCACGCATCCCGACCCTGGTGTTCGACGAAGTGGACGTGGGCATCGGTGGCCCCACGGCGGAAATCGTCGGCCAATTGCTGCGCCGCCTGGGCGAGCGCGGCCAGGTACTTACCGTGACCCACCTGCCGCAGGTGGCCGCACAAGGGCATCATCACCTGTATGTGCACAAGGTGCGCAACAGTGAGACCACCCACACAGCGGTGGCGAGCCTGGGTAAGCGCGAGCGGGTCGAAGAGGTGGCGCGCATGCTGGGTGGCATCGACCTGACCAAGGAGTCGCTGGCCCATGCGCGCAAGATGGTCGTGTCGGGCAAGGCTTGATTCGCACTTTTCTTCACGCTGTAGAAAGCAAAAAGGCGACCCTGGGGTCGCCTTTGCTATTTCTAGCGAGCTAAATCGTTACTTTTTCTTACGCACATAGAGGACCAGATTGTGGTCCACCAGCTCGTAGCCATGCTCGGCCACGATCTCCTTCTGGCGGCGCTCGATTTCTGCGTCCATGAACTCGATTACTTCACTGGTCTCCACGTTGACCATATGGTCGTGGTGACCGCCGTCAGCCAGCTCGAACACCGCGTGGCCGCCGTCGAAGTTGTGGCGTACCACCAGACCCGCTGCTTCGAACTGGGTCAGTACGCGATAGACGGTTGCCAGACCGACGTCCTCGCCAGCCTCCATCAGTGCCTTGTAAACATCTTCGGCACTCATGTGACGTTGCTCGGCAGAATCGAGCATTTGAAGGATCTTGACTCGAGGCAGGGTTACCTTGAGACCGGCTTTGCGCAATTCGCTATTTTCAACCATGGTCAGCTTTCTCGCCGATGCTGCTTCGCAGCTTCTCTTAATACGGGTATGATCGGGGTTTACGTTGTCCAGCCAAGATAGTGGAAGTCGCCCACCGATGCAAAACACCAAGCTCTTGCTAACCAGCCTCACCTTCGTGGGACTGCTCGCACTCGCCGGTTGCTCGTTTCCCGGGGTTTACAAAATCGACATCCAGCAGGGCAATGTCGTCACGCAGGACATGATAGACCAATTGCGGCCGGGAATGACCCGCCGGCAAGTAAGGTTTATCATGGGCAACCCCCTGCTGCAGGACACGTTCAACACCAATCGGTGGGACTACCTGTACAGCCTTCAGCCTGGTGGCGGTCAGCGCCAGCAGGAGCGGATGAGCATCTTCTTCAACGACAGCGACCAACTGGTCAGCCTGTCTGGCGACTTCATGCCAGGCGTCAGCCGCGACCAGGAAATCCTCGGTGGCAGCAGCGACACCACGGTCAGCCCGGCCAACCAGCCGCAGCAGGGTACGTCGCAGCCAGAAGAGACCCCCGCCAAGCCAGGCTCGGTGGAAGAATCCATCCAGCGCGAGATCGACACCATCGAAACCACGCCAGTGCCGACCCCGGCACCGCTGGAAACCTCGCCGCAGTAATTATCGGCCAGATGAAAAAGCCCGGACCATGGTCCGGGCTTTTTTATTGCCTGTTCGAGCCGCCAGGCGCTGCCAGGCGCTTAGCCGTTGAGTTGCTTGGCACGCTGGCAGAACGCGTCGACCAAGGTGTTGGCAGCCTGGTTGAACAGCGGCCCCAGGGTCGCGCGCACGATCGCGCCGGCGTAGTCGAAGGTCAGGTCCAGGCTGATCTTGCAGGCCTTCTCGCCCAGCGGCTTGAACACCCACAGGCCATGCAGCTGAGTGAACGGCCCTTCCTCCAGGTTCATCTCGATGGAGCGCCCCGGCACTAGCACGTTACGCGTGACGAAGTGCTGGCTGATGCCGCCCTTGGCCACTTCCAACTTGGCGCGCATCAGGGTTTCACTGGCCTCGATCACCGTGGAGGCCGAGCACCAGGGCAGGAATTCGGGATAGCTGGCCACGTCGTTGACCAGGTCGTACAGCGCCTGGGCCGGGTACGGCAGCAGGGCGGAACGTTGAATATGAGTAGTCATCCAGGCGTCATTTCCAAGGCTGGTGGGCGGCGCTTCGCAGCGGGGCGAAAACGGGTTCTGTACAAAGAACAGGCCTTGCATTGTCCGGTATTCATTGCAGTGGCTCAAGCATACCGAAATCCCGTAGCCGACCGCGCATTGACTTGCCTATAATGCCGGCCCTATGGCTAAACAAAAGAAACATCCGACCGGGACCATCGCGCAAAACAAAAAGGCGCGACACGATTACTTCATCGAACACAAGTTCGAGGCCGGACTGGTCCTGTCCGGTTGGGAAGTAAAAAGCCTGCGGGCCGGCAAGGCGCACCTGACCGACAGCTACGTGCTGCTCAAGGATGGCGAAGCCTGGCTGTTCGGCAGCCACATCACCCCGCTGAATACCGCCAGCACCCACGTCATCGCCGACCCGATGCGCACGCGCAAGCTGCTGCTGAACAAACGCGAGCTCGAGCGCGTGGAAGCGGCCGTGGCGCAAAAGGGTTACACCTGCGTGGCCCTGGCGCTGTATTGGAGCAAGCACCTGATCAAGTGCGAGATCGCACTCGGCAAGGGCAAGAAGGAGTTCGACAAGCGCGACACCATGCGCGAGCGCGACTCCAACCGCGAGCTGCAACGGGCGGTGCGCAACAAGGGCAAGGAAGAGTAATTCCTGCCCTGTGCGGCCTCGCCCAGGCGAGGCCGCTCCCACGGCAAATTGCGCCAGGCTTTTAATTGAGCACGGCGGTGCAGCTCAACAGCCGCCGCGCCGCTCGGCCCGGGCTACCCGCTGCGCTTCGTGTTGCGCCTCTTGCAGCACCTCCTGCACATACAGAATGTGCCGGCTGGACACCTCGCGGGCATCTTCCGCCCTGCCTTCGACAATCGCCTGGTACAGCTCGCGGTGCTGACTGATCAGCATGTCGCGGGTTTCACTGCGTTGCTGGTACATGCCGCCGATGTTGGTTACCACGTTACGCTTGAGCAGGTCGAACAAGCCACGAATGGTGTGCAGCAGCACGGCGTTGTGGCTTGCCTCGGCGATGGCCAGGTGAAAACGCGCATCGGCCGCGCCCTCTTCGGCACGGGTGACTTCATCGACCCGCGCATAGCAGTCCTGCAGCGTATCGAAGGCCGCCTTCAGCCGCGCCCGATCAGGCTCGGTAGCGCGCTGGGCCGCATAGTAGGCGCATGACGCCTCCAGGGTGTGGCGAAATTCGAGCAAGTCACGCTGCGCCTCGGCACTGTGCTCGAGCAGCTGCAGCAGCGGGTCGCTGAAGGTCGAGCCAAGCGATTCGGCAACGTAGTTGCCGCCACCCTGGCGGCTGATCAGCAACCCCTTGGCCACCAGCTTCTGAATGGCCTCGCGCAGTGATGGGCGGGACACGCCAAACTGTTCGGCCAGGACGCGTTCGGCCGGCAGCCGCTGCCCCGAGGTCAGCGTGCCTTCCAGAATCATCCCCTCCAGCCGATCGACAATGTCGTCGGACAGGCGCCGCTGGCGGACCTGATCAAAAACCATCACATGCTCTCCACAAATTCCTGACCGCTTGCAGGCAAGGTTCATTCTCGCCGATCTGCGCCGGGCAGACACTCATCAGGTGAGATTTTTCCAGGCTGAGCACAGCGCCATTCATCGCCACTCGACCAAAGTTTTGCTCAGGACAAATTGACACACCCACGACGGCGCTTTTAACCTAGCGACCAGCCATTGTAAATTGGTCTTACCAATTATCCAAGGGCAGTGCCTGACCAACAACAATTAGGGGCCACCCCATATGCAAACCTGGCAACAACTCTATTCCCCGCTTGGTAGCCTCGGCCTGTCCGCACTGGCGGCGGTCGTGCCCATCGTGTTCTTCTTCCTGGCCCTGGCCGTGTTCCGCCTCAAAGGGCATGTGGCGGGCAGCATCACCCTCGGCCTGTCGATCCTGGTGGCGATCTTCGCCTTCCAGATGCCTGTGGACATGGCCCTGGCCGCAGCGGGCTATGGCTTCCTTTACGGCCTGTGGCCAATCGCCTGGATCATCGTCGCCGCGGTGTTCCTGTACAAACTCACGGTCAAGAGCGGCCAGTTCGAAGTGATCCGCAGCTCGGTGCTGTCGATCACCGATGACCAACGCCTGCAGGTCTTGCTGATCGGCTTCTGCTTCGGCGCATTCCTCGAAGGTGCGGCCGGCTTCGGCGCGCCGGTGGCCATCACCGCTGCCTTGCTGGTGGGCCTGGGCTTCAACCCGCTGTACGCGGCCGGCCTGTGCCTGATCGCCAACACCGCACCGGTGGCCTTCGGCGCCTTGGGCATCCCGATCATCGTGGCCGGCCAGGTCACCGGCATCGACGCCTTCCACATCGGCGCCATGACCGGCCGCCAGCTGCCACTGCTGTCGCTGTTCGTACCGTTCTGGCTGGTGTTCATGATGGACGGCATGCGCGGCGTCAAGGAAACCTGGCCCGCCGCACTGGTCGCCGGCCTGAGCTTCGCCGTGACCCAGTACTTCACCTCGAACTTCATCGGCCCGGAACTGCCGGACATCACCTCGGCCCTGGCCAGCCTGATCTGCCTGACGCTGTTCCTGAAGGTCTGGCAGCCCAAGCGCGCCTTCGCCGAAGCCAAGGCCAGCGTCGGCGCCGCCGTGGTGCAGCCGAGCGGCAGCCAGCCAAGCCCGTACAGCTTTGGCGAAATCTTCAAAGCCTGGTCGCCGTTCCTGATCCTGACCGTGCTGGTCACCCTCTGGACCTTGAAACCGTTCAAGGCCGCCTTCGCCCCGGGCGGCGCGATGTACAACTTCGTGTTCAACTTCGCCATCCCACACCTTGACCAGCTGGTGATCAAGACCGCGCCGATCGTCACCGCCCCTACCGCGATGCCGGCCGTGTTCAAGCTCGACCCGATCTCTGCCACCGGCACGGCGATCTTCCTCTCGGCGCTGATTTCCATGGCCGTGCTGAAGATCAACTTCAAAACTGGTCTGACCACTTTCAAGGAAACCTTCTGGGAGCTGCGCTGGCCGATCCTGTCGATCGGCATGGTGCTGGCGTTCGCCTTCGTCACCAACTACTCCGGCATGTCGTCGACCATGGCCCTGGTGCTGGCCGGCACCGGCGCGGCGTTCCCGTTCTTCTCGCCGTTCCTCGGTTGGCTGGGCGTGTTCCTGACCGGCTCGGACACCTCGTCCAATGCCCTGTTCAGCTCGCTGCAGGCGACCACCGCGCACCAGATCGGCGTCAACGACACCTTGCTGGTCGCCGCCAACACCAGCGGCGGCGTGACCGGCAAGATGATCTCGCCGCAGTCGATCGCCGTGGCCTGCGCCGCCACCGGATTGGTCGGCAAGGAGTCCGATCTGTTCCGCTTCACCGTCAAGCACAGCCTGTTCTTCGCCACCATCGTCGGCCTGATCACCTTGGTCCAGGCCTATTGGCTGACCGGCATGCTGGTTCATCACTAAAGTGAAAGGGGCCGGGCGCACGACGTGCCCGGCATCTCCCTCAACCCACGCTGCGAGAATCCATGATCATTTCCGCCTCTACCGACTATCGCGCCGCGGCCCAACGCAAGCTGCCACCGTTTCTTTTCCACTACGCCGACGGCGGTGCCTACGCCGAGCACACCTTGCGCCACAACGTCTCGGACCTGGCCAGCATCGCCCTGCGCCAGCGCGTGCTGAAGAACATGTCCGAGCTGAGCCTGCAAACCCAGCTGTTCGGCGAAACCCTGAGCATGCCGGTGGCCCTGGCCCCGGTCGGCCTCACCGGCATGTACGCCCGCCGTGGTGAAGTGCAGGCGGCGCGTGCGGCGGCTGCCCATGGCATCCCATTCACCATGTCGACCGTGTCGGTCTGCCCGATCGAAGAAGTGGCCCCGGCCATCGACCGGCCGATGTGGTTTCAGCTGTATGTGCTCAAGGACCGCGGCTTCATGCGCAATGCGCTGGAGCGGGCCAAGGCAGCCGGGGTCAGGACCCTGGTGTTCACCGTCGACATGCCCACCCCCGGTGCGCGCTACCGCGACGCCCATTCCGGCATGAGCGGCAAGCACGGCCCGCTGCGCCGCATGCTGCAAGCCATGACCCACCCGCAGTGGGCCTGGGACGTTGGCGTCAATGGCCGCCCGCATGACCTGGGCAACATCTCCACCTATCGTGGCAACCCCACAGGCCTGGCCGACTACATCGGCTGGCTGGCGGCCAACTTCGACCCGTCGATTTCCTGGAAAGACCTGGAGTGGATCCGCGAATTCTGGGACGGCCCGATGATCATCAAAGGCATTCTCGATGCCGACGACGCCCGTGATGCGGTCAAGTTCGGCGCCGACGGTATCGTCGTATCCAACCACGGCGGGCGCCAGCTCGATGGCGTGTTGTCCAGCGCCCGCGCCCTGCCGGCGATTGCCGACGCGGTCAAAGGTGACCTGAAGATTCTCGCCGACTCGGGCATCCGCAGTGGCCTGGACGTGGTGCGCATGATCGCCCTCGGCGCCGACACGGTGCTGATCGGCCGCGCCTTCCTCTGGGCCTTGGCCGTGCACGGTCAGGCCGGGGTGAAAAACCTGCTCGAGCTGTTCGAGAAGGAAATGCGCGTGGCCATGGTGCTGACCGGCGCCAAGACCATCGGCGACATCACCCGTGATTCGCTGGTCCGCGAACTGGGCGCCTGAACCCGCCCTGGAAATACCGCCTGAATGACCGGGGCACGCCGCGCGCCAGACGCCGCGGCCCCGCGAGGAGATTGCATGAGCCTGCCCGCCGCGTTCCTGCGTGATGTCGAGCGCCTGATACCCGCCGAACGCCGTTTCGACGACCCCACTTCGACCCTGGCCTTCGGTACCGACGCCAGCTTCTACCGGCTGATACCCAAGCTGGTGGTGCGGGTCGAGTCCGAGGATGAAGTGGTCGAATTGCTGCACATGGCCCAGCGCCAGCGCGTGCCGGTGACCTTCCGCGCCGCCGGCACCAGCCTGTCCGGCCAGGCCATCAGCGATTCGGTGCTGATCGTCTTGGGCGATAACTGGAACGCCCGGGAAATCCGCGGCCACGGCGCGCAGATCCGCCTGCAACCTGGGGTGATCGGCGCCCAGGCCAATGCCTGGCTGGCCCCGTTCGGGCGCAAGATCGGCCCGGACCCAGCCTCGATCAACGCCTGCAAGATCGGCGGTATCGTCGCCAACAACGCCAGCGGCATGTGCTGCGGCACCGCGCAGAACACCTACCACACCCTGGCCGGCATGTGCCTGGTGCTGGCCGACGGCACCCGCCTGGACAGCGAAGACCCGGCAAGCGTCGCCGCCTTCGAGCGCAGCCACGCAGGCCTGCTGCAAGCGCTGGCCAACCTGGGCCGCGAAACCCGCGCCAACACCGTCCTGGCCGAGCGCATCCGTCACAAGTACCGGCTGAAGAACACCACCGGCCTGTCGCTCAACGCCCTGGTGGACTACGACCAGCCGCTGGATATCCTCCAGCACTTGCTGGTCGGCTCCGAAGGCACGCTGGGCTTCATCAGCGCCGTGACCTACGACACCGTGCCCGACCACCCGCACAAGGCCAGCGCCTTGCTGGTGTTCCCCAGCGTCGAAAGCTGCTGCCGCGCCGTGCCGCTGCTCAAGCGCCAGCCGGTATCGGCCGTTGAGTTGCTCGACCGCCGCAGTTTGCGCTCGGTGCAGAACATGCCCGGCATGCCGCTGTGGGTCAAAGACCTCTCGGCCCATGCCTGCGCCTTGCTGATCGAATCCCGCGCGGCCAGCCAGAGCCTGCTGCACGAGCAGTTGCAGCAGGTGATGGCGTCGATCGCTGACTTCGCGCTGGAGCAGAAAGTCGAGTTCAGCGAAGACCCGCTGATCTACAACCAGCTGTGGAAAATCCGCAAGGACACCTTCCCCGCCGTCGGCGCCGTGCGCCAGACCGGCACCACGGTGATCATCGAAGACGTCACCTTCCCCCTCGAGCAATTGGCCGAGGGCGTCAACCGGCTGATCCAGCTGTTCGACAAGCACCGCTACGACGAAGCGATCATCTTCGGCCACGCCCTGGAAGGGAATCTGCACTTCGTCTTCACCCAGGGCTTCAACAGCCCGGCCGAAGTTGCCCGCTACCAGGCGTTCATGGACGACGTCGCGCAACTGGTGGCGGTCGAGTTCGGCGGTTCGCTCAAAGCCGAGCACGGCACCGGCCGCAACATGGCGCCGTTCGTGGAGCTGGAGTGGGGCCACGAGGCCTACCAGCTGATGTGGACGCTCAAGCGCCTGCTCGACCCCAATGGCATCCTCAACCCCGATGTGGTGCTCAGCACAGACCCGGACATCCACCTCAAGCACCTCAAGCCGCTGCCCGCCGCCGATGAAATCGTCGACAAGTGCATCGAATGCGGCTTCTGCGAACCCGTCTGCCCGTCCAAGGGCCTGACCCTGAGCCCGCGCCAGCGCATCGTCATGTGGCGCGACATCCAGGCCAAGCAACGCGACGGCATCGACACCCGCGAGCTGATGCAGGCCTACCAGTACCAGGGCATCGACACCTGCGCCGCCACCGGCCTGTGCGCCCAGCGCTGCCCGGTGGGCATCAACACCGGCGAGCTGGTGAAGAAACTGCGCAGCCAGGCCGCCACGCATACCGCCACCGCCAACTGGCTGGCCGATCACTTCGACACAGCCCTGAGCGGCACGCGCCTGACCCTGAGCGCCGCCAACAGCGCGCGCAAATGGCTGGGCGCGCCGCGCCTAGCGCGCCTGAGCAAAACCCTGAGCACCGCCAGCAAAGGCCGCCTGCCGCAGTGGACCCCCGCCATGCCGCAGCCCCTGCGCACCCAAGGCTTGAGCCCGCTGAGCAACGACGCCCGCCCCCGCGTGGTGTACCTGGCCGCCTGCGTATCCCGCGTGATGGGCCCAGCCTACGCCGACCGCGAGCAAAGCTCGCTGCTCGACAAGACCCGCGCCCTGCTGGAAAAAGCCGGTTACCAGGTGGTGTTCCCCGACAACGCCGACAGCCTGTGCTGCGGCCAGCCGTTCGCCTCCAAGGGCTACCCCGAGCAAGCCGAACACAAGCGCCAGGAGCTGATCGCCGCCCTGCTGCACGCCAGCCGCGGCGGCCTCGACCCGATCTACTGCGACACCAGCCCGTGCACCCTGCGCCTGGTCCAGGACCTCGCCGAAACCCGCCTCGACCTGTACGACCCGGTGCGCTTCATCCGCACCCACCTGCTCGACAAACTGGAGTTCACGCCCCAGGACGAACCGGTGGCCGTGCACGTCACCTGCAGCACTCAGCACCTGGGCGAAAGCCAGTCCTTGATCGACCTGGCCCGGCGCTGCAGCAAGCAGGTGGTGATCCCCGAAGGCATCCACTGCTGCGGGTTCGCCGGCGACAAGGGTTTCACCACCCCCGAACTCAACGCCCACGCCCTGCGCAGCCTGAAGGACGCCGTGCAGCACTGCAACGAAGGCATCTCCACCAGCCGCACCTGCGAGATCGGCCTGTCGAGCCACAGCGGCATCGACTACCACGGCCTGGTCTACCTGGTGGACCGCGTCACCCGCCCACGCCGCCTTTGAGGTTCCCGCTCCGGCTTGCCCGCGAAAACGGGCAATGCCGGAGCCCGTCCTGGCAACATCCCGCCACACTCCGCCATGTCGCGAAGCCATCAGCGAAACGGAACCCTTGCCGAAGCCCGACAGTCCACCTTTACAGGCCCACCTCCCAGCGGCCATTAAAGGAGACACCCATGAAAGGTACCGCGCTTTCGGCCCTCTTCGCCGCCGCCACCCTCCTCGCCTCGCCGGTCTTCGCCGCCGACGATCTGTGCACCATGAACATGCAGAAGATCAACGATGCCATGGCCACCACCGGTGCCACGTCCGAGGGCCTGGACAAGGCAATGGCCGAACAAGTCGACAAAGCCAAGGCCGCCCAGGCGTCGGGCGACACCAAGGAATGCATCGCGATCACCAGCAAAGTGCTGCAGCGCCTGGAAAAAACCGAGAAAGGCAGCGGTTCTGCCGGCGGTAGCGGCGCGTAAAGGCGCAGGGCGCGGGCTGGTAGAGCGGTTGTCGACGCCGCCCGCGCAATGGCGTATACTCCGTCTCACGTGCCGTAAGGTGCGTTAGCTTAGAGCTAGTGTGGGGCCGATCAGGATTCGACGCCGGTAGCGAAACTCTAGGTGCATGCCGAGTTGGTAACAGAACTCGTAAATCCACTGTTGCAACTTTCTATAGTTGCCAATGACGAAAACTACGAGGGTTACGCTCTCGCTGCGTAAGCAGCTGAGCCCGCTCTCCTGGTAGCTTCGGCTCCAGCAATCATCAGGGGATGCCTGTAAACCCGAAATGATTGTCATACAGAACAGGATCGTCGTGTAGCAGGTTGGGGGCAAAGCGACTAAAACTTACCCAACTCGTCCAAAGCACCCTGCCCGTCGGGCGGCTGCGGATTAACTCAATAGACACGGCTAAGCATGTAGTACCGACAGCGGAGTACTGGCGGACGGGGGTTCAAATCCCCCCGGCTCCACCACATTTACATCTAAAGACGTCCACGGACGTCTTTTTTTGTGCCTGAAAGACAGTGAATACGCGGCTTTCAAGGCGATTGGTGTCCACGGACGTCCATGAGCAGCTACACCTTTTGGCATTCCAAATGGCATTCCAAGCCCGTAGGTGCTAATTTTTGGAATGCCAAAATCAAGTCTGGAATGCCAATGTGCGCACAAGCTACCCGCCTCTCTGAACTCAAAGTCAAATCTGCCAAGCCTGCTGAAAAGGACTACGTCCTATTTGATGGCGGAGGACTCCAGATGCGAGTGAGAAGCAATGGCTCTAAGCTGTGGAACTTCAACTATCGACACCCTGTGACGAAAAAGCGGATCAACATGGGACTGGGAACCTTCCCCGAAGTCTCGCTAGCGCAAGCACGCAAGGGTTCCGTTGAAGCGAGGGAAGCACTTGCCCACGGCATCGACCCTAAAGAGAAACGGGATGCTGTGCTGCAAGCTAAGCAAGCTGCCACTGAGCACACATTCCAGAATGTGGCGACGTCCTGGTATGAACTGAAGAAGGATGCTGTGACGCCGGCCTACGCTGAGGACATCTGGCGCTCGCTAACATTGCATGTATTCCCGGACTTGGGCTCCACACCGATCCCAGCCATCAGCGCACCGCAAGTCATCAATCTACTCCGGCCACTCGAAACCAAGGGCAGCCTTGAAACCGTGAAGCGGTTGACCCAGCGGCTCAACGAGATCATGACCTATGGGGTCAACTCGGGACTGATTCATGCAAACCCGCTCAGCGGTATCCGCTCCGTCTTCAAGAAGCCGAAAAAGAAAAACATGGCAGCACTCCCACCCGATGAGCTGAAAGAGCTAATGGTGGCAATCGCCAATGCCAGCATAAAAAGAACAACCCGCTGCCTGATCGAGTGGCAGCTCCACACCATGACTCGACCAGTCGAGGCAGCGACCACCCGCTGGGCAGATATCGACATCGAGAAGAAGATCTGGACGATTCCTGCGGAGCGCATGAAAAAGCGCCGCGCGCATATTGTCCCGCTCACAGAGCAGGCTCTTGCACTCCTAGAAGCGATCAAGCCCTACAGTGGACATCGGGAATTTGTGTTTCCAGCAGATCGAAACCCACGTACCCACTGCAACAGCCAGACCGCCAACATGGCGCTGAAACGAATGGGCTTCGAGGGGCGTCTGGTCAGCCACGGCATGCGGTCGATGGCCAGCACCATCCTCAACGAACACGGCTGGGATCCCGAATTGATCGAGGTAGCACTTGCCCACGTCGATAAAGACGAGGTTCGCAGCGCCTACAACCGGGCAGACTACATAGAGCGCAGACGCCCCATGATGACCTGGTGGAGTGAGCACATTCAGGGGGCAGCTACCGGTAACCTTTCGATGTCAGCCATCAAGGAAAATCGGGACAGAAAAGTCGTCCCGATACGCTAATCAAAGAGCTTCCGGTTATGTGGAGCTGCTCATAGGACGCCTACAAAATCACAGACTATTCACTTCGTAAGATCGCCGCCACAGCACTTTTCGGACCACTGAGCGCCGCAGTTGGAGCATGGCTGATATCTGACGCATTCATCCCCCTGTAGGGCTGTGAGTTGTTTGCGAAGGTAGATGTGCCGGTCGTTATAGGTCTTTAGTAACTCACCAGGTACGGCAGCCCAATGCTCGCAGTCATTGGTCACGTTGGCCTGAACCACGAGCTGCTTTGGGCCTTTGGAATCAATGCGCTGGATTACTCTATTTTTTTTTTGCTCCACATTGGCGGGCTGCTCATTGACTACAAGCGAGAACTCAAGATCGTAGAACTGAATCCCGACCGCTTCTTTCCGATCACTGGCAATCGCTCGCGTATGCAAGATCAGGTTGTCGTCGACAGTCACAGTCAGTTCAATACGCTCACCCAGCGGAGGGAACGCCGGATTCACTTCCACTACTAGGCTACCAAAGGTGGTTCTGGGATCTGCAGCAGCAGACTTCTGAACCATTTGAGGGCGTTTGAAGGTGAAGATGGCCTTGCCATCACGCGGATCAGAACAGTACATCGACTGCTTCTTCTGGATGGACTCACCGCGCAGAGGCAAGCGTGTTCCTTCATGGATGATGGTCAATAAAGAGTTTCTTGCCTCGATCAGTTCGAAGGGCTTTGCCAACGCCAATTGCAGGTTGTCATGGGCGATCCAAGCTGCACCTTCTGAGATGATGCGGTCACCTTTATCGGAAATGTGCAGGGCAGAAATACCAAATATCTCTGTCAGCTTGCTCTTTATGAGCGGCATGTTGACCATGCCGCCAGTCGCAAGGCAGAGCGCCAAGGTTTGTGGATCGACATCTGCGTTGTCTGGCGCAAGCAGAGCATTGATCTCATTGATACCCTGATTGATTAGTCTGGTGCAGACTTTCTCAAGCTCACTACGCGTCAGCCATATATCAATTTCGGTTTCTTCGGCGTTATCGCCCTGATAGTAATCCGGCAGAAAAATATGAGTTTTCTCACGTGAGGACAGAGTGATCTTGGCTCGCTCACATTGAGTCAACAGCTTGGCACGCATGCCAGGATTGACTGACAGCTTACTCTCGGCAGTCCAACCAGATTTAGCCGCATGCTGATCGGTGACATAGGTAAGGATCGTATTATCAAGATAGTCACCGCCAACCAAGTTGTTGCCCCGATTAAGGATTTGTACCAAAGCACCATTGACCACTTTACACAGTGTGAGATCCAGTGTTCCGCCACCCCAGTCAAATACCAAGATCATCCTGCCCTCATGGAACGACAGGGCGTCGTGAGTGTTATCTAGATCCTTGAAATAACCGTACAGCGCCGCTAGCGGCTCATGTACAAAGGTCTCAACATGTACGCCCGCCTGAAGCAAGGCCTCGCGCAAGTCCTGACGGCCCTGGCCATCCAAGGCAACCGGGATGGTCACGACTGCACGGGTAAAGTCGGCCACCTGCTCTTCGTCCGATGCACGGGCATGCTCAATCAGATGACTGATGTAGTCAGCAATTACCCCAACAGGCGTCATCACCCGTCCATCGATGTTCACGTGCTCCTTGCCCAGCAGTTTTTTCGGGCCGCGGACTGTATTGCCCAGAACCCCTATACCCAACTGATCTAGCTTATCGCGGGCTCGCCGACCACAAATTACCTGCTCGCCCTCATAGCGCACCACTGAGGGGTGCGGGCGGCCCGTATCATCAAACGAAGAGATCTTTCTTTCGCGGGTAACGACAGAAATCAGACTGTTGGTAGTGCCAAAGTCGATGCCTATTCTTTGAACCATTTGATATCCCTTTCGATGCTTTCCACAGCCAGTTCAATGTGATGCGCGGCGACTTCCGTTTTCGGTTTTTCCCGCTGCAAGGCTGAGAGTGAGAGCTTGAGAGGTTCAAGCACGTTCTCAATCAACAGATTGAAAGCCTTTGCTTTGACCTGCCCAGTGTTGTCACGCAGATGGGTGCGCTTGGCCCGCTCGTCCAACTGCTGCTCTTCAAACGTGTGCTGTAGCCGGGAAATTTCAGCTTCCAGCTCAGCAATCAGCTGCGCTTGCTCTGCAGTTCTTCGCTTGTGTTCAGTTAGCTGGGCCTTGAGGCGCGCAGCTTCATGCTCGCTATGCTCAAGTGCAGACTGCAAGCGCTTGCCATGCGTTTCCTGCTCTTTGGCCCGTTGCTTGAAGTAGTCGAGAGTATCGGCCAGCAAGCTCTCGTGCTGGACATACTGCTCGGCCAGATAAAGAGCCACGTCACGGTTGCTCGGAGTGCGTGATTGACGCTCCTCAAGCAGCTCTGCAAAAAACTCAATCGCCTGAGATGGATTGCTCTTTCCTTTGGCAAGCAGCCAAAGGCCACCGATCAGCAGCAGATTGTCGAGCTGACGAACTAGTTCGGCTGGAGTCAAGAGCTCCGAACCAGCAAGGGCTTTTACGCTGCCTGTTGCCGCCGGAGGTGTAACAGGCGGGCTGCTCCGCACATATTCGATCCGCTTCTGGTAAAGCGCTGCGAGGGAATTGCGCAGGAATCGCAGCGGGGTGGAGTCAAGCCCCTTGTCACCGTCCAAAATGTTCAGAAACAGGTCATGCGACTCGCGGTGTCGGTTTATCCACAGAGCACTGGCAAGGCGAACACAAAAGGTCAGCAATGCATAACGCAGTGCGTCCTCACGGCACCTGCTGGCAGCAACCGCCAGTTGCGTCAGCGCACTGAGTTGTGGGTCAGTTTTGCTCGCATCTTCAGCCACTTTATCCGCCAGCTGAGCATCAAAGCCACCAGTGGCTTGGCAGCTAACGATGATCTTGAAGTCGGTCTTGCTCAGGGTAGCAGGCTTGATGCTCTGGTCTTTATCCAGACTAACTTCGAAAATCTGCGAAATGATCTCCGTAATCGGTTTGCCTTGTGGGGCTGGCTTTCGTTTTCGAACAGGCTTGCCCTCAGCAGCCTGCTGTTGTGGTAATGCAGTATCTAGCTCATGCCCGGTCATGGGGTCATGTCTCTCCAATGAGGGTGTTGAAAACGTCATCGTGCCGGAGCTTCTTGCGATATTTTTCGATTGCGCCCATATCCTCGACCGCCACCGCCTTACGGAAACACAGATAGTTGAGTTTGCTGGTGTCCTGCAATGACCGGTACTTGACTGGCAGCCAGGTCAGCCTTTCCTCGATATCTGCCAGCTTCGAGTCGGAAAAAACTGGAATCAGATTCGCAAGAATGAACTCAGAAGCCTGATCGACGGGCAGCTGTGCATCTGGCGATGCGAATGTACTGCTGGCCAAGTCGTCGCCGTAGAAAAAGGCAATCGCCCTGTCTAGGTCTGGCAGACCTGAAGCGCAATGCATCAAACCAAAATCGTTTCTGTTGAACCGGATCACGGCGCGCAAAGCTGCTGCAAGCGGCGTAGTGTAATCATTCAAAGAAGCCAGTGCCTGATTGAAGCGTTTGTCGAAACTTTCAAACGCAGTGATATCAGATTGGTGGTCTTTGGCTTTCAATCCGTGCAGGTAGCGCACCAGCCCATCTATGTAGCGGCTGACACTGTTGCAGTGTTTTACGGAGGCAGTGAATGCCTCCAACAACGGATCAGCAATGCTGCCGGAGGAAAAGTGCATCCTGAAGGCTTGGTCAACCTCAGCCAGTTGCTGAGGATCAGCAATGCACACCTCAATCTTAAGGCATTTTTCGAGCGCCTCATTGGAATAGGTGACCCTGAAAAAGCCCTTGCTGACGGACTGCAAAGCCTGCGTCAACTCGGCGACAGAGCCAAGTGGCTGACCATTGAGCTCAAGCCTGCTGACATTGCGTGCACCAATATCGCCAAGCTGAATCGGCGTGTTGATCAGTAGATGCGTACCTCCAAGCTCACGGTCGCGATAGAACATGGTGGGATTGAGTAGAGGATGCTCAAGCTCGTGCTGTTCGCGTGCTGCAATCGAGTCGAAAACCTGGTGGCAATAACGACATCCATAGTGAGACGGCAAGGCCGAGGTGCCTGGCTCACTACCTCTCTCCCAGAAGCGGTCCAGACCTGTTTCTTGAATCCATCCCAGGGTTGGCATTTTGCTTCCTTAATACCCGAGTGCATGGTCAATGCTCAGAGTATGCAAAATGCCATCTTTCTGTCCATGACCGCTACTTGGTGAGCCAGCCTTACAAACATAGCTAGGATCTGTTGGCCAATACCTCCCTAGCTCCACAGCTCTAGCCAAGTGCCTCCTTTGGGTTGTGAGTTCACCGTTTAAAACAGCAGTTCGATTCAAAGAAATCTTAGCCACACATTACTGCACTGATATCAGCCCCAAGGAGGTTAGTCCTATGTCATTGCAGTGCCCTCGCTGTCACTCCCCCAAAGTCGCTTCTTTCCATCACGCCATGAAAGTCGGCGCGGCCATCGGCACCGTGGGCGGTGTTGCGCGCGGCGTCAGCGCTGCCCTCGCCGGTGGTCAGGCAGGCGCAGCCATTGGTGCTATCGCCGGGCCAGTTGGCATCACCCTCGGTTCCGTATCGGGTGCCATGCTCGGCGGCCTGGCCGGCGGTGCCGGTGGCTGCGCGCTCGGCGCTCAGCTCGGTGAATCACTCGACCGCCACGTCCTGGCCCACAACCTCTGCCTGCTCTGCGGTCATCGCTTCAACCTGCCGACCTGATTGGCCCTCTCTCCTTCCATTTATTCGTCCGGTCAGTGCTGCGCCTCGCGCAGCGCTTTGTGCCGGCCTGCACTAAAAGGAATCACTCACATGGCACATCTCATCGAAACCATGGCCTACGCTGGCGCTACCCCGTGGCATGGCCTGGGCAATCAGCTCACTCAGAAGCAACCTATCGAAGTCTGGCAACGCGAAGCTGGTATGGACTGGCAGATTCAGGAAAGCCCCGTGCATTTCAAATCGGATGCCGTCGGCCACTTGGGTGCGATCCACTCCTTCCCCGAGCAAAAGGTGCTCTACCGCTCCGACAGCAAAGCGCCGCTGTCGGTGGTATCTCAGCGCTACCACACGGTGCAGCCCCGAGAGGTACTCGAATTTTATCGTGACCTCACAGAGGTCTCCGGCTACGAATTGGAAACGGCCGGCGTACTCAAGGGCGGGCGCAAGTTCTGGGCGCTGGCGCGTACCGGGCAAGTCGCGGCGCTCAAGGGCAACGACCAAGTGAATGGCTATCTGCTGCTGGCGACCTCCTGCGACGGCACCCTGGCCACCACCGCCACGCCAACTACCGTGCGGGTGGTCTGCAACAACACCCTGACCATCGCCCTGGACGGCACCAGCCGAGCGATCAAGGTGCCGCACAACACCCGCTTCGACCCCAAGGCGGTAAAGAAGCAACTCGGTATCGCCGTCTCGCAATGGGACGACTTCATGTACCGCATGCGCGCGCTGGCCGAGCGCAAAGTGCAGTGGCATGAGGCGCTGGGCTTCTTTATGACCGTGCTGTGCGAGACCAGCCCGACCGGTGCTCTGCCGGAGCAACTGCCCAACGAGCGTGCCCTGCGCAAGGTCCAGGAACTGTACGAAGGCCATGGTCGCGGTAGCCAGCTGGATTCGGCACGCGGCACCGCCTGGGGCTTGCTCAATGCCGTGACCGAGTTTGTCGACCACGAACGCCGCGCGCGTAGCAACGAGTACCGCATGGACTCGGCCTGGTTCGGCCAGGGCGCGCAGATCAAGCAACGCGCCTTGGATGCCGCGCTGCAGCTCGCCGCTTAACTCTCACTTACCTCTTCCCTCGCGCCCGGTCAGCCTTGTGCTGCTCGGGCGTTTTTATGTCTGCAGGTGAATAACATGAAAACAACGCCATTGGACTGCAGCACCCGCAAGAAACGCCCTGCCCTGCGCCTGGTCAACACCAAGGAGCTGCCGCGCGAGGACTGGCTGCAGATCCGCAAGCAAGGTATCGGCAGTTCGGATGCCGCCGCCGCCGTGGGGCTGAATCCCTACAAGTCGCAGCTAGAACTGTGGCTGGAGAAAACCGGTCGCGATGCTGGGCTACCGAAGGTTGATCCTCACGATGAGGAAAACCCGATGTACTGGGGCAATGTCCTGGAGCCCATCGTGGCTTGGCACTACAGAAAACGCACCAAGCACAGGGTCCGCCGCATCAACGCCGTGCTGCAGCATCCGGATCCGGAGCTGCCCTGGATGCTCGCGAATATCGACCGCGAGGTGATCGGTGCCGACGATGTGCAGATCCTCGAATGTAAGACCGCCGGCATAAACGGGGCACGCCTCTGGAAAGAGGGCGTGCCCGAGTATGTTCAGCTTCAAGTTATGCACCAGCTCGCCGTCACCGGCAAGCAGGCGGCAGATGTCGCGGTGCTGCTCGGCGGCCAGACGCTGGAGGTCCATCGAATAGAGAAGGACGAACATCTCATCGCGCGCCTGATCGAACTGGAGCGCACGTTCTGGCAGTACGTGGAGACCGATACGCCACCGCCAGCCGATGGTACCGCCTCTGCTGAATCCGCCCTGCGCTGCCTTTATCCGGAGGACAACGGCCAGGTCGTCGACTTCAGCAGTCATGCTGGGCTGACAGCGACCTACATCGAGTTCAAGGCCGTCCGCCAGTCGATTGCCGACAAGGAAAAGCGCGAGGCCGAGCTCAAGCAGATGCTGCAGCAGGCCATGGGCGATGCCAGCCGGGCGGAGTTCACCAGCGGCTACGTCAGTTGGCGCAAAGCCAAGGACAGTGTTGGCCTCGATGTCGCTCAGTTGCTCCAGGACAAGCCCTACCTGCAGGCTAGGTACCCACTGCTGAAGCCCGGTGCGCGGCGCTTCTTGGTCGGCTGATTTTCACTTCCCTCACTCCCTTCCCCCTTAGCCAGTCCATGCAGTTCGCGCTGCGTGGCTGGCCTTTTCATTTCTAGGAGAACCACCATGCTGAAAGGCTTAGCCCTGACGCCCCCAGTGCTCGGGCGGATTTCCATCGGCAAGGTCATCGAGAAGAACGGCAAGCGCCTGCCGGAGAAGGATGACCAGTTCACCATCACCTCCCAGGTACAAGGCAAGGACGGCTGGCTGCTGCACCCGCTCAACGACGGGCTGCGTCAGGGTAAGGACGACAAGCTGCGCAGCATCCCGATGCGCCTTCTGTTCAACGAGCCGGAGCTGAACTTTCGTGCCGACTACACCCTGTTTGATCGGCAGTCCGGACGACCGCTGTGCGTGGGCAACGGTGAGACCTGCAAGCGCATCACCCAAGACGGTATGCAGTCGCTGCTCTGCCCTTCGCCGGATGCCTGCCCATTGGCCAAGGGTAATGCCTGCAGGCCCTACGGACGGCT
Source organism: Pseudomonas sp. SMSB3 (assembly GCF_052041965.1). Taxonomy (NCBI): domain Bacteria; kingdom Pseudomonadati; phylum Pseudomonadota; class Gammaproteobacteria; order Pseudomonadales; family Pseudomonadaceae; genus Pseudomonas; species Pseudomonas sp. SMSB3. Next base: position 88,748 of record NZ_JBKGGV010000014.1, read on the forward strand.
GAACGTGGTCATTGGCGATGAGGATCCGCTCGGTAGCTTTGTGTTTCGCACCACCGGCTTCAACAGCATCCGCACCCTCGCCGCCCGGCTGCATTACTTCCAGGCCATCTCTGGCAACCGTCTGGCGTGCCTGCCGCTGGAACTGCGCCTGCGTGGCAAGTCCACTCGCCAGAGCCACGGCACGCCGATCTTCTACGTCGACCTGACAGTACGTGGCGGTATGGACATGGCCGAGGCGCTACAGGCCGCCAATGAGCTCGATGCGCAGCGGCAAGCAACAGGCTTCGATCAAGCCGCTCTGGATGAGGCGGCGCAGCGTGGCTTCGCCAATGGTGCGTTCGAGGACAGCGCGGAAGACGCCGGCACCATCGTCGAGGAGTTCTACCCCGTCGAAGAAAGCCAATCCCCTATCGCCAACACTCCCCAGCGATCCGTGAAAAACAGCCTGGCCTAGAAGCTGGAGGCGCAAGCCCAGCGCAATACCCCACCGACTGATCACCACCAATGAGCCGACCATGCGCCTGCACAAACTGAAAGCCAGTGACTCGACCGGCACCTACCTGGTGGAGTCGCCGGTCACCGAAACCGACATCCTGCTGATGGCCCGGCAGTTGGCGAACCTGCGTCTGCGTCGGGGACCAGCACTGACCTCACCGAAGGCGGTGTTCAACCCCCTGCAGGCGCTGCTGAGCGATTACGAGCATGAAGTCTTTGCCCTTCTCCACCTTGATAGCCGCCATCGAGTCATTGCCTTCCAGGAAATGTTCCGAGGCACGCTCGACGGTGCCAGCGTCTATCCACTCGAGGTCGTCAAGGCAGCTTTGGAGCACAACTCTGCCGCCATGGTCCTGGTGCACACCCCCTCCGGGGACTCCGAACCCAGCCAGGCGGACCACAACCTAACCCACAAGCTAAAGGAGGCACTGAACTTGATTGGGGTGCGGACGCTGGACCACATCATCGTCGGTCGCGAAGGCTGCCTATCGCTGGCAGAACCGGGTCACCTGTGAGGAGAAAACGAAGATGACGCTACTACGGATCTTGGCTGCCGCGTTTATGTTCGTTGGCATTCTCGCCGGCTGTCTGGCGCTCCTGCTGTTGGTGATTCTGCTGGCGCGCTTTCCTCCACTGCTGATCGCCGTGGTACTGGCGTGCTGGATCCTCTGGCGACTGCTGAAACCGTTCCGGACGTCAGAGGCAGCACCGACAAAGCCGCCCACCTCCTTGCAGTGACCGTCCCCCGTAAGCAACCAGGTAAACCCTGGTTGCTCAAACCCTCCCCAGGGAGCATGAAGATGAACAGACAATGTGCCCTAGCAGGGAGCACCGAACAGCATGAACGTCATTACTGGACAGAACGAAGCGCGGATCGACAGCCTCGTGCGCAGCCGGGCGTCCTTCGAGATCATAGGCCTCGGGGCCAACTTCATGCCCGGTATCAAGCTGGTTGAAACCAAAATTGAAAAGTTGGGGATGAAGTGCCGGGTCAAGAGCGACGTGAAAGCGCGATGGTGCAAGGCGAAACACTGGGCGCCGCATACAGCGTCATGTCTGCACCAGCAACGCTGACCGTGGCAACACTCGGTATCGCCTATTGACTTTGTACTAGATCGACAAGAGCAACGACGGCAAGCCCGTTGCTTATCGCTTGGACAGCGGGCCGGCCAAAGGACAAGATAGCCTCAGCTACGCCCGACCTGGCAATCTGCTGCAGGGCTTCTGCGAAACAGCAGCCCCCCTGAAAAACACGCTCAAAGATCTGTTCCGCGTGCTCTATATCGAAGGCTTTAAGCAGTATTCGGCCGATCCGAATGGAACTCACACCCAGGTAGCTAAGGGCGCTGTGGCTACCCAAGCGGAAAGGCCGGAGGTCACCTCCGCATGGTGTAACCCCCGCACTGACGATGACTGCCATATCAACAATCGGAAGGAACCAGCCACCGAGCAGGGTAAGTGGGCGGGGACTGCAGGACCATCCTTTGCTTCGATAGCAGGGATCAGCCCTAGGTTACCTGCTGCAGTAACGATTCGGAACTCCACTAGACTGATCCACACCACTAGACCACCGCGGCTATCTCACCCACTTGCATCGACAGCCGTACTACCAATAGAGAAAGCCCAGATCTCCCTCTTTTTTTTGTCCTCAAAGGGTGCAGGGGACAGCGTTCCACTGACAGGGCTGGTCAGATGCGGACTTCGGTGAATGTGACCGAGCCTTACGCTAATAGCGTGACAGGTGCCTACACTCCGATTGCTAGGGTTCTGGATCATCACATCGATCAAGGTGTGGTTTGCACATCGGACTCCACCCATCTCACAACGACTTCTTCGCCTCGAAAAAGAGACCGATGGCAGTGAAAGCCATAAGCAGCTGCCTGCCTGAAAAAGTGTCCGGATGACCGTTAAATCTGTGCCCGGATGTGCAAGGTAGGGGTCCAAATCGATGTGAAATTCGTAGCGGGCCAATCGAAACGGGTTCTCTCAGACGATCTGCACCAACAGAGGATACGTGCCTACGCTATCGCCGCAGGGCGCTCATAGCTGTATATTGATACAGTTCCATCAACCATGAACGTGCAACTGGAGCTATTCACCAGTTCAGGGTAAGCTGCGAACCATGAAAAATACCTCCTCAAAAATCAGTCGGGTCGCATCTGTTCACTTCTCAGGCCATGAGACGTTTCCACTGCGTCAAATGTGGCTCAAAAAAGCTTTCGACCAAGCGACCGGCGACGGACTGATCCCAAAGACAACCTTTACTACCGAAAGCTCTATCGCTGCTTTCGGAGTAGGTAAGAACATGGTTTCGTCCATTCGACATTGGGCCTTGGCATCCGGCGTCATGGATGACGAAGGAGACACTTTCCGTATATCAAGCCTCGCCATGGAGGTCCTGCAAGATGGAGGTCTTGATCCCTACGCAGAGGATCCTGCTACAGCATGGCTTGTTCATTGGCAGCTAGCCGGGCGGCGTCACCGTTCAACCACATGGTATTGGCTATTCAACCATGTGACCGCGCCAACCTTCACACGCCAAGAGCTCGAGGAGCCTTTGGCTGAATACGCTCGCAGCCTCGACCCTAAACATCGGCTCTCGAATGCCACTATCTCGCGAGATTTGGAGACCTGCTTGCGCAGCTATGCCCCCAAAGCCGCAGCCGGTTCGCCCGAAGACTTTGCCGAACCCTTACTCGGTGAATTAGGCCTACTCCAAGAGGTCCACAAAGGCCAATATGCTTTCCGCCGAGGCCCTAAGGCGTCTCTCCATGACGGTATTTTCGCCTACGCGCTCATCGACTTCTGGAATAGAACCGCAGGCAGCCAAAGCTCGTTAGCCTTCGAAACTATTGCCTATGCAGAAGGGTCTCCCGGCCGCGTCTTCAAGCTAGACGAAGAATCAATCGCTCAAAGACTAATCTCGTTGGCCGACCTTACCGGAGGCAAGCTTGCTTGGACCGACTCCGCAGGCCTACGCCAAGTACACAGAAAAGCTCTATCCAATGAAGATCAAAAAGAAATGGTCAGGCGCGCATATGACTGAGAGAAAAGAGTCGACACTCTCGGATATTGTTCAGATTTCACGCCAATACCAACGATCAATCCGGATTGACGCTGACATTGGCCGCTCCGACGCATTGGACGGGTATATCGTCCATGCGACTGCATCATCCGTCATAGCTGGAATGTGCAGACAGCTTGCGAACACAAATCAGCGCAGCTTTACATGGACCGGGCCCTTCGGTGGCGGAAAGTCCTCTCTAGCTGTCGCCCTGGCGAGCGCACTCCATCCTGACGAGAGCCTGCGAACGAAAGCTCGCACCGCCCTTAAACTAGACTCGAAACCAGATTTCGACCAAGCCTTTCCTGTCCAAGAGGGGTGGCTAGTCATTCCTTTGGTTGGCCGGCGCGGTAGTGTTGTAAAAGAACTGGACGCAGCTATCAAAAAAAGCCGGGGCATGAGCGTTGACGGCCGAAGTAAGGCCACCCCCCAAAACGTCATTGCCGATCTGATTAGCGAAGCCAAGAGCCGCCCAAACGATGGTGTCTTGGTCTTTATCGATGAAATGGGCAAGTTTCTCGAAGCATCGGCCTTAGGCTCTGGCGACGACGTCTACTTCTTCCAAGAGCTCGCCGAAGCATCTGCTCGCGCCGATGGCAGACTAGTTGTAATTGGCGTTCTGCACCAATCATTCGCGCAATACTCCAACCGACTGGGCATCGACACTCGAGACGACTGGGGCAAGGTTCAGGGGCGTTACTTAGACCTCCCCTTCGTCGCCGCAAGCGACGAGGTCGTTGAGCTTATCGGCAGCGCGATCGAAGCCAAGCACCGCCCCGAATGGGCAAAAAATGCTTCTGACGCAATAGCCGAAGCCATCCGATCTCGCCGCCCAGCTGTCGGGAAAGACTTTTCTACTGGCCTAGAACGTTGTTGGCCACTACACCCAGCCATGGCCGCATTGCTGGGACCTATTTCTAAGCGTCAATTCGGACAGAACGAGCGCAGCACCTTTGGATTCCTATCGTCGGTTGAACCCTACGGCTTCCGCGCTTACCTCCAGTCCACCCCCTTGGACCAGTCATCCTGGTATCGCCCTAGTGACTATTGGGACTACCTACGTGCAAATCTAGAGCCTGCAATTCTGGCCTCGCCTGATGGGCATCGCTGGTCCCAAGCGGTTGAGGCTGTAGAGCGTGCCGAGGCAAAGTCAGGTGATCCACTTCTTGTGGCGATAATCAAAAACATCGCCGTGATTGATCTATTCCGCAACGGTTCAGGCCTTTCTGCGGATCTGCCAGTTATCGCGGCCCTGTTCCACAATGTGCCTGGTGGGCAGATTGAGGATGCCCTGAAGAAACTTTCAGCACTCAAAGTAGCGTTATACAAGACCTACACCGGCTCTTGGTCAGTATTCGAGGGCAGTGACTTCGACATCGACGCGGCCATTGCTCAAGCACTGGCTGCATCCGCTGGAGTCGATTACGCCAAACTTTCCCAACTGATGGGAATACGCCCTGTAGTAGCCAAGCGACATTACCATGAAACGGGTGCAATGCGCTGGATGGAGCTATCACTGCAGAGTATTGAGCAGGCCGAAAAAATCGCCAAAACCTACACACCGCAACGGGGCGAGTTCGGTCAGTTCATACTTGCGCTCCCAGGACGTGATATGTCCGCACGCGAAGCTCGTAAGCGAGCCCAAGCATGCGCGTACGAGGAGCCTTGGCCAGTACTGGTAGGCATCCCATCTAACCATGCCCGCATCGCAGAACTGTCGACTGAATTAGTCGCCCTAGAGCAAGTAAAAGAGCGTCACGAACTCGGAGGTGACCCAGTAGCTCGCCGCGAAGTCTTTGCGCGCCTGGCCGCAACCAAATCCGATCTCGAAGAGCAGCTACAAGCAGCTGTTTCACTTTGCAAATGGCACGATGGAGGCGACACGATCATCGAGCCAGGCACCAAACTCTCGCCGATAGCCTCTGTGCTTGCTGACGAGCTCTATTGTGCCTGCCCAGCTGTGTGGAGCGAGTTAGTTAATCGCGATAGCCTCTCTAGCAACAGTGTCAAAGCCCGCCGCGATTTGCTGCACGCGATGATCAACGCCGAAGGCACCGAGCGGTTGAATATCGAAGGTTTTCCTGCAGAGCGCGGCCTGTTCGAAACATTGCTAGTAGCATCTGGCACCTACCGCAAAGAAAGTGAGATCTGGCAGTTCTGCCATCCACCTGAAGCTTTGCACCAGGGATTTTACGAGCTTTGGCAGGTCACGCAAAAGCTCTTCCTCGATGCCAGTACACGAGTGAGTGTGAGCTCGATCTACGACCGCTGGCGCCTACCTCCATTTGGCATGAAGCAGGGCATTTTGCCTGTGTTTCTTACTGCGTTCTTGCTTGCGCACAAAGCCAACATTGCCGTTTACAAAGACGGCATGTTTATCCCCCGACTGAGCGATGCGGATATTGACGAGTGTCTCCAAGACCCGACGCGATTCACACTCCGCTGGATCGCGATTGATGAAGACAAGGTCCAAATTCTAGAGGGCATTTCCACTCTCTTAGAGGAGGTCGGGGAAAAAGTCGGCTCTGCAGAACCTCTCGAAGCCGCCCGCGGACTCGTAGCATTGATTTTCAGCCTGCCAGAGTGGGCGCGGCGCACACAACGCTTAGGCGAAACAGCCAAAGCAATACGCGACATGCTGCTAAAAGCTAGCGATCCACATAAAGTTTTGTTCATCGATCTAGCGTCGCTTCTTGGTGCTGATGATGGTGAGACCTATGTGGAAGCACTGCGCGCTCCGCTGCAAGAAATCGCCGCGGCTTATCCAAAGATGCTCGCCGAGGTCGAAGCTAAGATGTTTCAAGCGCTCGATGCATCTCTCGACAACTTGGAGTCGCTCCGTGAAAGAGCGAAAGCTGTAGCGGGCGTTTCTGGCAATTTCAGACTCGATGCATTCTCGACACGACTTGCGTCTTACGATGGCAGCCGTCCAGCATTGGAGGGCATTCTGAGCCTGGCAGCCGAAAAACCACCCCGCGATTGGGTTGACCGGCACATCGACGCAGCGGTGCTTGAACTTGTTCAGTTCGCACGGCGCTTCCGCGAGGCAGAGGCTTTCGTCGCAGTCAAAAATCGTCCAGCACGGAGCGAAGCAATCGCAGTCGTCATTGGCGCAGGAGCGGAAACCACAACGATCTCTAAATCATTCTCGATTTCAGAGCGCCACCGTAAAACGGTCGAAGACAAGGCCGCTGAACTCGCCTTGATGTTGCAAAAGCAAGGGCTTGAAACCGACATCTTGCTGGCCATTCTTGCTAAAGCAGGAATGAGCCTAGCCAGCGAAAAGGAGCAGATGGATGGCTGAGCGACACGTACTAGGTTTGTCCGGAGGAAAGGATAGCGCGGCCTTAGCCGTTTGGATGCGAGACCACCACCCTGAGCTAGACATCGACTACTTCTTTACTGACACCGGTGAAGAGCTTCCCGAAGTCTATGAGTTCCTGGGGCGACTCGAGGGCTATTTGGGCAAACCCATCGAACGGCTCAATCCTCGCCGCGACTTCCGCTTTTGGCTGCGAGAATTCAACCATTTCCTCCCTAGCCCGCAGACTCGCTGGTGTACTCGTCAACTTAAATTGGCGCCGTTCGAGCAATGGGTCAAACCATGGCTGGCTGCAGGAGATAAAGTGTTCTCCTATGTGGCAATCCGAGCTGATGAGGAGTATCGCGAAGGGTATTCGGCTAAAGCCGAAAACATGATTGTGAAATTCCCCTTCCGCCAGGCTGGCATCGATAAAGCTGGAGTCGTCGACATACTCGAATCCTCTGGATTGGGCTATCCGAAGTACTACGAATGGCGCTCGCGCAGTGGCTGCACATTCTGCTTCTTCCAACAGAAGATTGAATGGGTTCGTCTAAAAGAGCGTCACCCCGAGGACTACGAAAAGGCTAAGGAGCTAGAAAAAGATGCACTAGAGCACGGTTCACCTTTTACCTGGTCTAAGGGAGAGTCGCTTTGGGATCTAGAAAAGCCCGCTCGGATTATTGAGATTAAGGCTGAATATGAGTCTCGCCGTGCTCGCCTTCGCAGAAACATCCCGGTAAATCCCCTGCGCCCAGTGAAAACCTGCCCCGAAGACATCGATGATGTCTACGGGGAGGACGAAGGTAATAGCTCGTGCCTCATCTGCCACAAGTAATTCATGGAGAATGACCGGATGAGCGCAGATGACTCTAAACTCGACGCTCCGCAATCCTGCTCTATCTGCTCTGCGACTCGTGGGCTATCCGAGCACTTGGTTGAAGTAGGTCTCGCAGCGAGCTACCTCGGGAACAGTTCCACCTACACAAGCGAACACGGCACCGCAACGATTCGGACAGAGACGATCGGAGATTGGTTCCGGTTAGCCGCGCAGCTAGAAAACGTTGAAGTCAACACATGGAAGTTCGAATCTTCCGAGGCTGGTTTTTACTGCGGGACTGTGGCAGATAACATCAACGCCCATTCGGAGCACTATACGAAGCACGCGACAGCACTCACGCGCTTCATCTTTGTCTGCAATGCACTGGAAGAGGCTTATCGCTTCATCGATCACCTCTATGGACCTATAACTGTCCGTATGGGTATAGCTAAGGGTCAGTTCAAAAGGACCAGCAGCTTGCGGGTGGTGGTGTTGTTGGATGATCTTTTTGAAAGAGCGGGAGCCGCGGTGATGCCTCGGAGCTTCGAGCACCATTGCGGAAACTTCATCGGGTTCTTCAATCGATATAAAGCTGAGCACAACGCTGCAGTAGGCGGGATCGATCCCGGCGCAGAAAAGCTTCCCAGCTACGCACTCCAACTCGTACGCAATCTTCGAAACCATGTCGCACATGGCACCTTCCCTTTAGGCCCCCCCTCGGACTATGGCGGCTATAAGGACAGCGAAGAGTTGGTGCTCATGCTCAGGCATGCATGTCGAGTAGTGGCTCTTTACACACAGATCATCCTCAGATGGTTCAGCCCAGGATTTGAGTCCTGGGACTACAACTCCATCCGGGACTCCCACAGCAAAGAATTCGATCGCTTTCTCGAAAAGTGCACTCTCGAATACGTGTTGGATCTACATCTGAAGAGCGATTTCGCTCTTCACCAAGATCCCTACGTTTACGACGAGGAAGATGACGACATCTAAGTCGTCATCTATCGACCAGGTTCAAATCAGACGTAGCGCGACTTATCCGACCACGGGCCGCACCGAGTTCAATCCAATTACCGCAACCAAGCGTCAAGCGTGTCGAAAACGCGCTCGCATAAGTGCTCGGAGCGCTTTGCGATGAAAGCCGCGTCCCACTTAAGCCCGGCCTGCCCTCGAAACGCCAGCGGCGCCAAATGCGAGAGGTAGTTGGAAGCCGATGCCAGCGTCGACAGCGCCGGCGGTACGCTTCCGATACCGAGAGTCGCAGCTAAAGCAGCCCCGCTCGGACCAGCAGCTGTTGATCCAGGAGTGGTGAGGTTCCAGTAGTAGAAGACCTTGTCAGGCCATTCCGAATAGATCGACGAGTTCACTGGCCCCGAAAGCAAGGTCAGATTGCCAAGCTTGTCGACGATCGAATAGTTACCTGGATAGATCGTCGCGTCGAAGTGCGTGGGGAACTTGATCGAAGATGGTTGATCGCGGGTGGCAACGTGCTCAATGACCTCATAGGCACTCGAGTGCCAGACTCGGCAGTTGAGCAGATCCGCCGAGCTGACCATGCCGTTGGTGAAGAGGCCTTCATTGTCGACGGCGATGTCCGGAGCAGCGTCGTGGGCCGAAGCGAACAACGCGAACCGGCAAACCGCTTTGCGGGAATACCACGCGTTCTCTTTGGCCAAGTCCACCCAGATCTGGCGTGCTGCGGCAGCGTTTGCGGCGTCGTAGACTTTCTGGTTTTCCAAGGCTTGCCTGAATGCGGCTTTGACGAACGCAGCGGTCTGATTAGCCGCTCCACTTGCGACAGAAATGTTCCCAGCCGCCGCTTGAAACAAGGCTCGATAGTCTGAGTCGGGAAATCGACCCTGTTGGGCTCCCATGTAGAGCGTAAAGAAGGCCGCAGTGGCCTCACACACCGCAACAAACTCAGCAGCGGCAACAGTCCTATTGGCAGCATTGGATTGCGAGCGAAGCAGCTTGGCGTAGAAGACACTTAGCACCGCATGAGCAAATAGATGTCCCGCATCCTTGAGATAGAACACGCACAGCCCGGCCCGATCAGCCTGTTGCGGCGAGAGTCCCATGCTCACCAAGTTATTGCACAGGCCAAAAGTGTTCGAATTCTTCGGTGACTTTCGAGGCTTGATAAAGGTCAGGAAATACTCAGCCTGATCGGCAATGGAGGTCACGAAATCGATCGATTTTTGTGTCGGAACTCCGGCCGACAGCGAACCTTCAAGCGTGTCAGTCAGCCAATCGCGCTCTTCGCTGAATCTTCGGCTGCGCTCCATCCCATTGAAGATCAAGGCAGAAGACACGATCACCTTATCGGTCAGCTCCTCTTTGTCCGCCGAGTTGCTCTCTGTCTCAAACACCTTTTCGATTCGATCAACCTGCGGCTTAATCGCTGTCGAGTAACCCGTGCCCCAAGCTTTAACAATCTGAGGCTTGAATACTTCGAAGGCAGTCAAGGGCGTGCCGGTGGCATTCAGAGACTGGAACATATCGAATGCCAATCCAAGGTCAGGACACTCGATGACAACCAAGTGACACGAATTCTTCAAGAACGAGCAAACAGCCAAGAGCAACATCCCTCCGTAATAGACAGATTGCTCATCTGGCGGAAGTGCATCAATGGTCGTCCAGGATGGAGGATACGTCATGAAATTCTGTAGACTCCCATCGGCGACGCCATTGGCTGACAAGAGCCCGCTGGCAAGCCCCGCATCGGCCGATTGGATCTCTTCCACTATTTTTTCCCGAAAGACCCTCAGCACTGAGCCAACGCGCTCATCAGTCGGGATTGCATCGAGCGGGATCCCCGCAATGGTCTTGGAAAGAAAGCTCGACGTGTTGGAGCGATAGAAGTTGTCGATGTTGCCGCTGAGCGTCCACTGATCCGACACAGGATTCGCAGACACATCGCCAGCCCTGATGATCTTCGGCTTCAATGTAGGCTGAGCACCGGTTTTGGTGATCTCGACTGAAAAAAACTTGCGGATGTTCGGCAACTCATCGGCCAGCTCTGTTGCCAAAGAATCGAACTCAGCCGCCGCCCCTGCCAATGATTTGAGCCTTTTCGCCGTCTGAGCAATCTGCTCAGCGATTACACAAGCCAGCATCGCAATCGATGTGATGCGCTGCTGCCCGTCGACAACATTCGCCACCTTGGTTAAAAGATTCGGAGTATCCGAGTGAACTCCAGCCTGAACATTCTTCTCGTCATGAAGGATGACCGTGCCCAGAAAGATGCTGTTGTCGGGCTTGGTGAGAGTGCGTTTTATGCTGGAAAATATGTCCTCGATCAGCTTCGTGGCGTTCTCTTCGTCCCACGAATAGTTGCGCTGGTAGTAGGGGACATAAAAACCGCGACCGCTTTGGGAAAAGAAATCGAGCAAGCTTGCTGCATCGTGTTTGAATGGCTGAGCCACGAAAATCTCCTGAATTACTTATTTGAATTTTCCAAACGGATGGCGGCTACTGTAGCCTCAATATCCTGATCGGAAAGGAATGGGGCTTGCGCGAAAACCAGTCCCTGCTCTCCATTGAGCTTGGCTGCAAGATGCCCCCTACCCAACAGCAACTCAGCGCCCGGCCGATCGAGCGCGATCTTTGAGGTCGCCTCGCTGGATACCTTCAAGATCAAGCGATTGCCTAAATTTTCTCGAAGCTGCATAGGCATGACATCTTTGTCAGGCCGTTGTGCCGCGAAGATCAGATGGATACCTGCCGCGCGGGCCTTTACGCCCAATCGCTGAACCGCTGCCCCCACTGCTGCTTTGTAAGCATCGTCAAGCATCCAGTCAGCAAACTCGTCATGAACCAAGAAGACCATTGGCAGACGTTCTTCGGTTGAGACTTTCGAGTTATAGGTCGGTAAGTCGCGAGCCCTAGCTTTGGCAAAGGAGCGATAGCGATCCTCCATCTCTTGAACCAAAGCGTCGAGAACCTCGGCGGCCTTTTCCTTGGTGGTAATGATTTCATCACGCATATGTGGCAAATCGGCCAATGGCGCGTAGTCCACCCCCATCTTTGGATCGATCAAGATGATTTGGGCCAGCTCCTTGGGATTGGTTGCAGCGATATCCAAGAGAAGAGCCTGGATTAGTACTGATTTGCCACTCCCCGTAGCCCCGGCCACCAATGAATGCGGTTCATGAGATGAAAGCCCACCGAACTCCGCCCCCAAGTTCAGATACAGCAGCCCGCCATTAATCTCCTGAAGGCCCAGAAGGAATGAGGTATTGATACCTGCGACGTTTCTATTAAGTTCTCGACGCGACCAAAGCTCCCACAGCGACACAGCCTGCCTCTTTGCGCCAGCAACTGTCACTACAATCTCGCCTGGCTTAGGTTGGACAGTTACGAGGTTGATCGCGTGGGTAGTGAGGAGCTGCGTTCGCTTGTTTTCGATATCTTCGACACGTAACCGATCAGAGCCCGCCAAACGAACGAGGCAGCCGTTTGGAGTCAATCGAGTGCCGAGGATCGCCGCCTGCAGACCGTAGCTGTTGAGCGCAGACTTGAGCTTCTTAGTGACGTCTTGAGCCCACTCCTCCCGTTCGGCATCGGCTTGTGCACCGCCAGAAAATTTCGATGCGACCAGATAAGAGAGCTCCCCCCCAAAGCTGGGTGGCGTGTCGGAAATCAGGTTAGAGACTGAGTCAACATTAGCTGCAGGGGCGAGAGCCTGCTCCTCTGTCGGCATTGAGGAAGCGGCCATAAGGCCATCCAACGTCGCCACCGTTTTCCCTTTGTCTAACAGCGGAGTGTCCTCAACAAAGGTATCAATCTGTCCACCCGATAGCTGTCCGATTGCGGACAACCATGGTACTCGTGGGGCTGGCATTTTGAAGCAGTGTCCCCTCCAAGGCTGCTGGGGCCCAAGCTCTGTTCGAACCTCGTGGCCACCAGAACCTTTGGCATAAGCTTCGGCGAGCTTTCGCAGATCTGGTCGATCAAATACCTCTTGCCAAGCCATCACGCCTTCAGACTCATCCAGGAGCTCTTGCTCAGACGCTGAGGCAGAGCCCGCGTCCGAGGTATGGACGTAGACATGCGAATAGCCACGCAGCGAGATATCTACATCGCCCTCTCGCAGCTTGGCACGAGCGCGCTCCATCAAGCCCGTCATACCCGGCGGAACATCAGCATCCAAAAGCATATCGGCTAAACGGGCTAACCAAACGTCCCGATCAAGACGTCCTGGATTACCAAAAAGAGCCTCTCGGAACATGCCCAATGTTGCCAGCAATTGATCCTTGGAGCCTCGTCGAGCCTGAGCCAGAGCATCGGCACTGACATATTTCGACTCGACAATTGAAATGACGACGCGGACGCTTTCCTCGTGCTCCTCAACGTTGAGCGCCAAAATGTCCGCGATGCGGCTTTCCGGCTGGGATAACCAACTCGCGTAATCATCAAGCAGGAAATAGGCGGTCAAAACCTGCCCACCCTTCGCAGAGGCCAGGAACTCCTCTGCGAGCAAGTAACGACTTAGCACAAGCCCAAGCATCTCTCCGGCAGAGACGCCTCGCTTGGCCGCACGCAGTACGATATCTCCGGAGACTGAAAGCGCGTCGCGCTTCGCCTTATCGGCAGCGGCTTGGAGCTCATCGGATCCGAGCTGAAGATTCAACTCTTCCAATCGCCTGCGAACCAACACGCCCAACAACCGGAGTTCCGAGGTCGAGCTTACGATCATATTGCGGCCGTTCGTCGAGCCTCGACGGTAGCGCACCACTGTGATGTTGTTGTGCTGGAGCTGGCGCTTGTCGAGTAGCTCGTCGTATGTGGCCACCCATTCGGCCAGATCGTGCGCGTCCTTGATCATTGCAGCCAACGCCGGACTTTGTAGGGAAATACGACGCGCCGGTAGGAATCGCTCTTCTGGCATAGCGTCCGTCTGACGGCACACCGCGGCGACAGCCGACACATATGCCCAGCCTGAAGCCGTTTGCCACGGACAGGCAAGGAATGTGGTCGACTTCAGCTCGTTCTCGCCCGAAACGCTTCGGTAAGACCAGCGCGACGGCGCATGATCCAAGATTGGTCGGTCATTAGTCCACTGCACAGGAAGCCACTCTGTTTGAGCCTCCCGCGCGACCACGTCATGCAGGAAAGCCACATCAAAAGCTTTGAAACCTTGCGCACTCACGATAGGGGTCGCCGAGAGGGGTGTCACAGAAATACGTAACTTCGAGATAAAGTTATCGCTGGTCTCGCTGACCACTGGCAGATCCGGATCGTCCCCGGCCTTGTTAACCAGCTCACCATAGACTCGTCGCAGCTTTCCTGGATCTGAGTGGCGTACAGAAACGCTACATTGGAACTGGCCATCCTCTTGGAGTGAGGATAGTTCGCGCACGGTGGCCAGCGGCAGCTCGGCTGCATCAGCGTTGTAAAGTACGACGCTCAGGTTGTTTGCCTCGTGGGGCTGCAGCCCCACATAGCGCCCCAAAAGCTCATGCACCTGTTTGGCTGCAGCCGTTGGATCAACATCGGTCATAGCTTCCGCACTACCACGCGTGGGCGACTCCAAAAGGCTATATCCATTGATTGTGCTGCTTTCCGAAACCAGCGCCAAAGCGCCGCCCTGCTTGAGAACTGCAATCTCTGGATAGAATGGATGAGCGATCTCGTCAGAGAGCTCCCGCATGAAAATCTCGCGATCGCCATAGAGAATGCTATCGCTGGATAGCAAGTGGGTGGCGAAACCAGCAACGCGCCGCGTCTTTACTGCAAGGGCCTTCATTCGTTCTGGATGCCACGGCGGGATGATAATTGCTGGGTTGTCGCCAGCAACACGAACCGTGCCCGCCGATAGTACTTCGGAAACCAGTCGCGAACGACAAACGTCACCACGAGCATGTGTCATCAGGGTGTTCAACAGTTCGGCGTAAGACTCCGCTTGACGCAAAACGGCATCGCCATGCAGCCCAGTCGCGACGAAGTCCTCCATCGCCTTGATATAATCCTCCTCGAACTTATTCCAAGAAGCCTTTACCTCGCTGTGCTGATGAGCCGTCAGCCTACCCTCTTCGGCGAGCTCTTTGACCCGAGTCTTAATCACATGGCGCAGGCTTTGGAGCTTACTAGCCGCAGGAACCAGTGAACCTGCATCAGTCGAGTACGTCGCCTCCAACGTCCCGGTGTCGAGCAAAGAGACGTTTTGTACGCCCCCCTTCTTACTCACTAATTTGCGGGGAACCTCAGTACAACCTACTGCTCCTTTCTCCAAGAGGCGACGCATGTCAGCAGTCAGCGACAAGCCAATCGCTGTGGGCTTGTAGCTCCAAAGGAGCTGCGTCTTAGCCAGCACAGTCTCTTTGTCCTTAGCAACCTGAATTAAAGCCACATCAAACTTGATCTGCAGGGCTAAGCGCGATAGTGACTGGTTCGGTCGAACCTTGCTCTTCTTATCGTTACGAAGCTCCTTCTCCTTGGCGAAGAAGGCTTCATAGTCGAAGAGGGGGTCAGGCAAGTTTGTGTTTCCCAGCCGCTCGACCCTCCACTCAACCTTGGAGCCCATGAGCTCCTTTAAGCCTCGGTACATTGCAGAGAAGTAACTACCGGCGTCGTAGTTGAATCGCTCGCGCCACTCCTTGCGACCCTTGGTCACCGTGAAGCGCAGAATCCGCTCTCCCTCTGGATCGCGAAGGCCGGCATGCAAGCTATTGACCACCCGGGCGAAGCCCTCGAAGAAGTCATTGCAATCGATGGGCTTGCCATAGAGAGCTTTTTCCCACCGAGAGCAAAGTTTGGCGTCTTGCTCCAAGAGTCTTCGCAGCTTCACGAAAAACTCTTCGTCCTCCTCAGTGAAGTCTGAGCGTCGCTCACGGCCCTTCAAGTCCTCCAATAGCTTACGGCTCTCAGCATCAAGTGAGTCCTCTTGGTCGCACTCATGATCGAAGAAGCGGATTGTCGACTCTGCTAAGCCAAGTTGTTTATCTTTGGGCTTGTCGAAGGCAAGGTATACGCCATCGCTTTCCCACTCGAATCGGGCGAGGGCCTCGGATGTCTCTTGATCTCCAGCGGGGGCGGCGGCGAAGGCTTCGAGAGCTTGGCGGGCCCCCTCCGAAATTTCTGCAGCATTCGCCTCGATTCGCTCGGTGATCTCTTCCGAGTCAAGAGGTAAACCATTCTGGCGGAGCTTTTTGAGCAGTGGGGCACGCTGAGCAAAGAGCTTGATAAATGCTTTGTGCCATGGCTTGCGCAATGCTCCAAAAGTTTTGGCATTAGAGAAGAAGGTGCTGTCTCTGGGAAGTCCTGCGCATGGCAAAGCGAAGCCAACCGCATCACGGATGGGCAACCCATGTGTGGCGACAGCCTCGACGATTGCAGAGCAAAATTCTCCAAGCTGCACTAACGAAAGTTCCGAGGCTGCTAATAGCCCGCCAAGTGCCGCATGGAACACCGCTCGGTCCTCGGACACTGGTGAAATGCCGCCCGAGTGGAGCGTGGCCTCGACCCACGGCTCAGGATCGGCCCGCATCTCTTTGGCGCCTACGGCCATGACGTGACCCAACGTGTCCGCAAGATTGTGCTCGTTGCCATTGGCCGTAAGAATCGCCGCCTTGGCGGTGAGAGCGTTGTTCCGCACGTAGCCAGCGTTATGTGGAATCAGAATGTCCGGCTGTAGACCTTGGCCTCCTACCAGAGCCTCTGGGATCATGAGGTCTACTTGGGCGAGCAGATCCGGATTGGCGAGAATAGCTCGCGCGACTGCCGCAATCTGACTGGCTGAAAGCTTGTCTAGCCTGAAGAGCGCGGCCAAATCACCAGACTGACTAGGATTCGATATGCGCTGGGCGAGAATGTCTGCACCGACGCGCCCAATAATGCGATCGTTCAGCATGCGACCTCTCCCTGAAACGCGAATGGGTTTTCTACAAACGAGCATGAGTCGGAAAGCCTGCGAACTAAGCCCAAGCTGACGAGACGGGCTTCAAGATTGTTCCGGTTTTCGCTGAGCTCTTCTTGGTCAACAAGCTTGGCACCGACTAAGCGCGCCCCCTCGGCATCACCAATTACCAGACCATATCGGCTCTTGGCTTCAGCAAGAAACTCATCGAACTGCATCCGGTCTTCCACGATGGACACCACGATCGACTTAAGCAACCTATCGTTCGGGGCGTAGCGGGTGCGTCTTGAGAGCCTGCGTGAGCTGAGCCCGATTGCACGCGACCATGACGCATGAATCTTGCCGACATGCTGTTCATGACGCGCTAAGGCATTCTCGACCAGTTTGGCTACCAACTCTTCTGGACTCTTATCGGCAACGTCCTCATCGTCGCCACCATCAGTCGGTGGCCACTGAAAGCGATCGCGCATGAGTTTCACTCGCTCAGCATCTGGGGAGCCCCTAGATTCAGCCCCAACCCACCCAACATCCAACCGGATCGACTCGACATGAGCCCGCACTGCCTTTGCTGGCAACCCGTGATTGAATTGATAGCTATCGCCAGAGAGCGCTCTCACTTTCGTGCGCTCCTTGGAGACAATTTCGCAGACGATTTCAACCGGATCGTCATCACCTGCTACCCGCTTAGCTCGTTCCAAGAAGTAGAGCAGCATGTTTAGGCCAGTGATCGCGATCAAATGCTCCAAGGCATCGTAGATCGGCATATCCTTGTTCAAGATCGATAACCAGTCGTTGCAGATTTGGTCGAAACGATTATTGGCAACCTCCGGTAGATAACCCGAAAGCCGTGGTTCTTCGGCACTCTGCGGCGCTCCTTGCAAAGCCCTGACCAAACGATTCATCGGGGCCTCATGATCAAATAGACGCTTGGCGAGGCTGTCACCGAGCTCCGCTCCACGCTTGGCACGTGTGAGCATGAGATAGAGCAGCTCACCTGTACGAGCAAAGAAGCGACGATCGTTGCTCATGCTCCCTTTCGCATTGATCGCCAAGTCCTCATAAAGAGCATCGGGGCCGAAAGGAAAGACGAACTTGGAACTCCAACGCTTGTTACTGCGAGACTCGAATGACGACGAGCGCAGCAGCTCAATGGCCTTTGCGAAGTCGTCAAAGCTGGTAAATGAGCGACGCAGATAGGCCATATCTTCATCACCATTACCAGTAGCTCCCTGCCTAAATCGCTCAAACCACTGCTTCCATTTCTCCTCATCAGACGCGGCGCTCTGCGCAATCGATTCGACGTAGGGATTGTTGAACAGCAACCCACGTAAGCGGACTTGCCGCTGAGGCTTGAACATGACCGCGCCGCCCTGCTCTTGGTGAGGCATAAGCGGTTGATCCAGATTCGAGCCAAGTACGCCCAAAAACTCCAGAACCGTCAGGTGAGGAAGCTGCTCATCATAAAGACGATGCCCCCAGATGTTCTCGTCGACGCAAAAATCGACGCTTCTAATCTCAGGCCTTTTGATAATTGCACTCATTCAGAGACCCTCACAGTCACAGGGCGCGAAAAACCTCGACCACCGGGCTCAATATCGATGAAGTTGAGTGTCAGCACGGAGGTCTCGCCACCGATTTCGTCATCGTCTCCAGTCACGCTGGCCTTCTTGACGATCTCAGCCTTACGCAAGAGCCTCGCCTTGAAAGCCAACAGATCTTCGAGACACTCGTTAGAGAAGCTAGCGGGCAAAGCGCCCTCAGCCACACGCGAGAGAAACTCATGACGGATAGGGGTCAAGTCGAATGCGACCGAATTGCCCGGCCCCGTAGCAAACGAAATGTCGAGTCGAGGACGGCCTGTCTCCTCGACAAGCCTGATCGCCATACCAACGCCACTCTGCCTACGGGAAAGCGTCTCGTAGTCACAAAGCACACTCACCCTGCTTTGAGTGAAACCGCCCGAACTGGCGATGAAGATGCGATCTTCGTTCTCGAGAAGAAGACCTGTTAATACTCGGTTCAGGCCCTTAGTGATGCGCCCACGAATCGTCTCGCTCACAGGCTTCTGCGCTTTGAGCGCCGCGATGATTTGCAAGTAGTCCCCAGCAAAGCAGAAGGCTGTCATCGACCAATGCGGATAGCCCCTTTCCCCATCAGGAAGTGTGAAGAACAGCCTGCGTCGCTGGTCTTCGAGCATCGCTAAAAACTCGGTGGCCCCTCCTTCCAAGCGAGCTCCCTCATACCCTTCCAAATAGGCGTCTTGGGCTGCGCGAAAGGCAGTCGTAGACCCATATATCGGATCGCTCGCGACCAAGCGGCCGAAGTCGGCTTGCAGTCGTGAATCATCCTTGCCATAAACAAGCAATCCATCAGCAGCATTGGTGGACTCATCACCCACACCGAAGCTGGACATCGCCTTGAAGATAGGACGACCAGAGGTCCTTCGCTTAATGAGATTGGCTCCGAAGACATTGGCATAGACACTAGCTTTGCCAAGGTCGCCTCCTTCCTGGATCTTCGCGACATCAGCGCAGGTCATCAGGTTGTCCTTTGCCTGCTTGGCATCGGAGCAACCAAGAATCATGTTCGAACAAAGCGCAAGTAGGTCGCGTATAGGGAGATGCAGCCCATTGTGCCTGGCAATTTCAACCAAATCGCCCAAGCGGCGAGAGAGCTGACCACCATCTAACTCACCCAAAAGTCTGCGGCGATTCTCGTCAATGGGACAAACTCTACCGTCGCTCTGAAGCGCGCAGTGCTTGCAATTGGCCCACTCGGGATGCCCTGCGACTGCCATAGCCACCTCGTCTAACGTCTTACGGCTTGTCGAGCGACTAAGATCGAACACCGCTAAGCGCTCAGGGGCTGGGCCGGCCTGTAAGAAACGTTCTTGCAGAGGTTTGCGTAGTGGGTGATCACGCTCCTGGCGCCTACCTAAATCACGAAGACGATCAAGAATCTGACCATGGTTTGCAGCTAGGATCACGACCTCGGAGTCATCACCTTCTAGCACTGATCTTTCCAGTCGCTGCAAGGGCAGATCGCTCTCCTCGCCATTGAGCTCGGAAAGGTCCTTGATGAAGACTGCCAAGCGTCCATCCGTCAGTTGCAACTCTTTAACGTTGCCCTTGGCGGCCCAATCCTTAGGGTCTCCACCAATGCGCTCCCACAGGGCACGGCAGTGGTAGGTCTTACCATCACCAGCTGTGCCGGCGATCAAAATAGACCCTGGTACCTTGGATTCAATGTGCCGCACCATGTCTTCTAACAAAGGAGCTGACAGGCTAATTGGCTGGACTCCTGCCTGCGCCAACGCCCTCGAAACATACTCGTCGAACATCGCCAAGTTGGACGATGATGGTCCATAGCTACGCAGAAAGTGAACCCAATCACTTGCTGGTGGAACCTTAACGTCAGTGCGCCGCACGGAACCACCACGACCTTTACCGGTCTGCAGCACCCCCTGATCAATCAGAGCGCCGCGTGTTTCCCAATAGAGCTCATCAGTTAACTGAGGGAACTGAACTCTGAGCCGCTCTAATAGCGACTGGTTACCGATAGTGGAACCATCGGCAGGAACGGCGGCCAGTAAGGCCTCAACCAACTCATTCATCCACGACACTCCCCTACCGCCCGCCGCAACACGGGCCAGCCAAAAGCAAAATATGGCGACAAATAGACCGGAAGGAATCAGAGGGAAACTGACGCTAGGGGCCTGGCAAAAACCTGCGCCTATAGAGAGCCATCCCTGGAACATTTCAACCCAGCATTTCGCGATGACGATCACCTTATCCACTGGCAAAGCATGGGTAAAGCAATGCATTGCGTTTTTTTGCCGATTCAGTCAATTCACCGGGAGGCAGTTTTGGACACGGATGTTCTCGCTACATCGCCGCGCCCTATGCACATCAGCCTGATGTTCATGCTCGATTGCAATCTCGCCACATAGTTGGCATAGGCCACATCCAACTCGAACTGCGGCTCCATGAACTGGTTTACCCCGCCAAGCAGGGACGCATATCCGAATTTCCGGCAGAGCATCCAACAGCTCAACAGCGAGGAAGGTCACAACGCTCTGAAGAGGGTTGGTGACTGCTTTGATCGCCGGGCGGAAAACACAGCTGTAAGGAGAATCAGCAACAACTTCTGGGGCTGAGAAGCTCAGCCCGCAGGTGCCAAGCCATCAGCTAGCACGAAGATCCAGCCCTCCCCCAGATCCACGCTAGGATCCGGCTGTACCAATTGTTCCGGCTGGCAATGGAAGAGCCACGCAAGCAGCGCACAGATCAAGGCATCGTCCTGGTCGGCATGCCCCAGGCCAGTGTCCGTAGCACTGACAGCACGGAGGGCGGCCATGGCTGGCGAATGTTTGCAAGCAGCCGGATAGGTTTCGATGACCCTCAACCGCAGCGTGTCTGTCCAGACACCACAGCGTTCAATCACCGGAGCAAAGCGCGCCACCACATGCATGCCCTTGGTGGCCTGGCTGCCGATCATGTCCTTGATGGCCGACAGCGGCGATAGCCCCCTTTCGAACAGGAGACGCTCGGTATACCGGAACAGATAGGGGTTACTAGAGGAGTTACCGATGGGACCGGATGGCTTTCCTGCGAATAGCTCCCTCAGCGCAACAGAGAACCCCAGTGGGGTGTCGATGGCCAGCACCACCGGGACCTGGAAATACTCATGATCTTCCAGCCCGCACAACGCCAGCAGCCGCGCGATGAAATCGACACTATCGTTGGCCTGATTGATCACTTTGCGCAAATTGCCTCGCCAAGGCGCTCCCAAGATTCGGCACTGCTTATCCAGAACCACCAGAGCATCTCGACTGGCCGGATTTTTGTCACAGTTCCAACCACCAACATCCCAACCAATGAAAATCGGCACAATGCCCCCTACCGTCACATTTTCTTCAGGTCACCGCATCGCCCCCACCGCCATGCACACCGGACATCACCGTTGCGCCGCTTCACCTTAATCAACGCAGCTGCCATATGTCAGGATGTCAGGCGTGCCAAACCCAGCAACAACAGTGGGACGACCAGTATCGACAAGGGCTCACTTACTGTTATCAGCGATAAGCATGGTGGAGCCTCCTGATCACTGGCGAGCCTCAACCATATCGAGACTTCGTGACCAATGCGACCTGCCCATTTCTCATCCGTAAACAAAGGAGGCAGATCGCACACTCACGTGACGGGTATGCAATCAATGTGAGCTGTGACTATCGCCAACCTACCCTACTCGATGCTTCGGGCTGCGCGTAGCAAAAACTCAGCAACAACTGCGTCACCTGTCACCCCGGCGAGATCGCTTCAGTTGCCCCACCCTCAAGCCTCGTGCCCCCGCGGGTCTCAAGCGCAGATGTTGAGCATTTTTGACGAGATACTTCACCGCCTTGTGCACATGGCGCCGAATTGCTCGATCACTCCTCAGGATGCGGCCGATACCACACTCGTCACCGTATTTCTCCTTGTCGTGGTTGCAACTGTAGATGTAGCCCTGACCATGCGTGATGTCTTCCCATAGCTCGCCGAGCTGGATGGCCTTGTAGACATCGCCCTGCACCACGTTGCCATTGAAGAAATAGGCAGAATGGATGTGGTAGCCCCCGCCATCATTCTTGTCTCCCTGCTCCACCGAATAGATGTGGCCGATGAGGTGGTCAAAAATCGGATTGCGCTTGTGCTTGGCAATCAGTTCATCCAGGTCATCAAACACGTGCTCGACTCGCAGCCTGCCATGCGCCTCAGAACGGTAGTGGAAGTCGACCCTGATGATGGTGATGCGCGAGTAGAGCTCACATAAGGCATCGGCGTAGTCGCAGACTTGGATCTCTTGCTCCTTAGCCTGGTGGCGGAGGTCATGCTTCCTGCGGAGATACCACCGTTCACGAGTCAACTGGCGTATCCGGGCGACCAAGACGTTCATGCTGTGATGATGATCCAGGTAGGCCGTACCCTCCTCATTCAGACAGGCAGGGCCATCAGGGTGGCGCTCCAGCCCGATGTCCTGACATGCAGCCTTGAACGCTTGCAGGTGCTCGCTGTAGCTGTATTCGGTACGACCTTCGAATAGGTCGACCATCTGCTGGATATGATCGAAGTACCAAGAGAGCCGAGTCTCTTGGATGCGTTCGTACCCTGTGCAGGCTTGCTTGATTCGGTATGCCGGTAAATCGGAACCTTCGGCGGCCTGGACAAGTCGCTCGATCTGAAGAGCAATGTCGGACTGGGAAAGGTGGGTGTACGTCTTACGATTGGTCATGGATGGGTACCTGGTTGCTTGTTGTGCATACCAGGCACGTGTTGTGTTTTTTTTAACCGATGACCTATCCCTGCCTCTGCAATAGGTGTCGTACTGGAGTGGCACCAATAACTATTGACTTATATTCATTGATAGTTAATAGCTATATTACTAGAAGCAGCCCAGCACATTATCAACCCTCCCAGCGAGACCTAGCAATGGGGAGCAACATTACCCTGCCGACCGAGAGATTTGCCAAATCGCATCCTGGGAGAGTTAGCTGAGAACACAGAACCTTCCCAAGCGGCATAAACGCCATGACCAGCCGTAGCCAGTCATGGCGCAAATGGTCATTCAGTTCTAGCTGGCCACACTCAGGTGGCCAGTGCCGCGCACCGCAATACCCTCTGCCAGGTCACGCTCCTCGATCCTAACCAGAATCCAGTCGTGCACCTCGCTATCGACCCAACCGACGCAGCGGTCCCCCAGCGAGACGGGTTTCGGGAAGGTGCCCTCCCCGATGTATTTGTAGATGGTCGACCGAGCAAGGCCGGTCGAATCGATGACTTCTTTCAGGCGGATGATCCTCATGAACGGGGCTCCTCGTATTCGTTCAGAGGATTGGCAGAGACGGTAAAAAAATACTGACGGGCTGATCCGCTGGCGCTCCTCGAAGTCACCTACAGCCCGTGAACGTACATCCGTGAATTCTCTGCCCCCCCGAGTGCTGACTTAGGCCATAGCACTGGCTCGCAGTTACTCTACTTTAGAAAACTCGAAAAACAGTCGAAAACCTACTGAAACCCCAGTAAAAATGGCGTTCACACGAAAAATTCTATTCTAGAATCGCCATAGAGACTGCATAGAATTCACAAAGAACCTGGCTAGAATCAATCTAGAATAGATGTAGAATCAGATGAAACCCGTACCGGAAACACCCTTAAATCGGGATTGAAAGAATGTGAAGACTGACAATTACGCGCGTAACAAAGATGCAGACAGGCTGAGCGAGTTGCTCCAAGAACCTCATCGAAACCATCGCCACGACATCTGGCTATGGCTGCACCTCTACCATTACAAAGAGGCGAGGCTTGACCTCAGAACCTGCAATGGCCTAACCATGCGTGACGAGATAGCCAGAGCCCTGAGGGACCGTCGGCACCCACTGTCCCGCATCCCCCGAGAGAAAGATCGACTCCTGCTTCCAAACGAGAAGCTGGAGTGGATCGAAGAGGATGAGCGGCAGCATCGATGGCTGATCCGCGAGACCGAGAAAATGACTGGCTTGCGCCTGCCTCACGGCCTAGTCCACCTCATCGGCAGAGATCGCCTCATTGGCATGATCGACCTTTGGGATATCGATATCGTCGAAAAGGCATTTGAGGTCGAACAGCTTCACCGTGACTGGCTCAGGCACAAGGAGAAGGACAGTGAGTTCGAATGGTTCACCGATAAAAAGGAGAGCGAAAGACGCTGTGCCTGTGCCTGGGAGTGGCTTAAAAAAAATCATCTGTCGCCGCGCACTAGGCAAACGCCAATCAGCAACTACCAAGAGCTGCTGATGTTTTTCGATCAAGGGGATATAGGCCGCCACGAACGGACGGCCATACTTCGAGAGATCAAAAGGCGATGGAGTCGTAAGCAATTTGACGAGCGTACCGCCGACAAGAAGCAGGTCAACGTCATTCTCTCGAAAACGGTGATCGCCCAGCTTGATGCGCTAGCGAAGGCGCACGGGCTGAAACGAGCTCAAATTATTGAGAACCTGGTGAGGATGGAGACTGACGCTGGAGTATACCTAGCTGAACGCTAGCTATACCCCCTTAAGGTGGCACGAGGTACCAAGCAAATCCTATCGGCATTCCAAATGGCATTCCAAAAGAAAAATATAACCGTAAAAATATTTTTAAATCAATGCCTTACATATCCAGTTCAGATTACCCCGGCTCTCGCGACGACAAGCCCTGTCGCCCCCCACCCGCATCCTCGCACCACCTTCCCCACGCGAATATCTCCCCCATGCCAACCACCCCCCTCCCCTACACCCTAACCTGCCCAAACTGCCCCTGGAAAAAAACCATCCTCCCCCCAACCGAAGTACTAACCCCAAACCTCCACTGGTTCACCCAATGCCCCAACTGCCAAACCCCATCCCCGACCCGCCGCGCAGCCACGCACAAAGAAACCCTAAAAGCCCGCCTGTCCCACTTCCTATCCCACCACTGCCAACCCTCGTCCCCAACGCGACACAGACTGTCGCCCCCGACCCCGACCATAAGCCCACACCCCAAGTGCCAAACCCAATGCCCCCCACCCACCCCACCCCAACACCAGAAATATTTGATAGCACAACGCCATCCATTTAAGTACGATCCACCCCATCTTGACGCCATTCTCTTGGCGCCCAGTTGTGACAAATGACAGGAAGTTGAAATGTCCCAAGCCAAGGACACGTTGCTAAGGCTATTCGCCTTGCTCCGGCTGATCCCCACCGAACCGCATCGGATCGCGACGCCCACGCTGCTGGAAAAGCTCCGTGACAGGGGCTTCTCGGTGACCCTGCGCTCCATCCAGCGCGACCTGAGCCGGTTGTCGATCCCGTTCTCGCTGCAGTGCGATGACAGCGAAATGCCGTTCCGCTGGAGCTTCACCCGCGAAGCGCCGCTGCGGCTGGAAGACATGGACGCGCCCACGGCCTTGGCGTTGTTCCTCTCCGAAGGCCACCTGAGCCCGATCCTGCCGCAAAGCGTGCTGGACCAGCTGGGCCCGCAATTCCGCCGCGCTCGCAACTACCTCAACGGTCTGGGCGGCAATGGTCTGGCGGACTGGGCCAGGCGGGTGCGCTCGCTGCCCAATGGCAAAGCCTTGCTGCCGGCGCCGGTGGGCGCAGACACCTGGGCGCAGGTTTCGGCCGGGTTGTTGGAGCGCAAGCAGCTGCTGGTCAGTTATCACAGCCGCAGTAAGGGCGGGCTCAAGCAGTTCCGTCTGCACCCGGCTGGGCTGGTGTCGCGCCATGCGGTGAGCTATCTGCTGGCGTCGGTGGAGGGCTATGGCGATCTGCGCCAGTTCGCCTTGCACCGCATGGCCGAGGTGCGTCTGCTGGATGAGGCGGCGCATGCGCATGAAAGCTTCGATGTGGATGCCTATATCGCCAGCGGCGTTTTCAGCTTCCGCGAGGCCGATGGCCAGGTGGAGTTGATCGCGGATGTGCGTCCGCAGATCGCGGCGCTGCTCAAGGAGACGCCGCTGAGTGAACAGCAGACGTTGAGCGGCGTTTCGCTGGAAGGCTGGCATCG
This sequence comes from Pseudomonas sp. SMSB3, assembly GCF_052041965.1. Lineage (NCBI taxonomy): Bacteria > Pseudomonadati > Pseudomonadota > Gammaproteobacteria > Pseudomonadales > Pseudomonadaceae > Pseudomonas > Pseudomonas sp. SMSB3. Next base: position 114,830 of record NZ_JBKGGV010000014.1, read on the forward strand.
CCTGCACGCCGTCGTGCCGCTGGACCGCGAGACGCTTTGGTGGATTTTTGCGCTGAACGACAACATTCGCCTGCATGCCCCGGACGTCTGGGTGGATGAAGTGCGCGAGCGGATTCGTTCGATGCATGCGCTTTACCAGAACACGTACACAACCCCGCAACTGCAACCTGCCTGACCTTCATAATCAAAAGGACATTGCCATGCCACTTCCCCTGATCCTCGGCGCTGCGGCGCTGGTGAGTGCTGCCTACGGTGCCAAGAAAGGCTACGACGGCTACCAGAAGCACTCCGAAGCCGACGACATCGTCAACGCCGCCAAAGCGCGTTACGCCGAGAAGAAAGACGCCTTCGATGTGCAGGAAAAAGCCACCAATGCGGCACTTGAGGCGCTGGGTCGGGAAGAGTTGGAAATCGGCAAGAAATTCGATGAGTTCAAGACCCTGGCCAACGCGTTGCTGGAAAAGCTCAACGCAGACCGCCAGGACAAGCTGAAAATCAACATTCCCAAGCACAAGCTGCAGAGCATCGAGAGCTATAGCTACACCGCCGTTGGCGTGCTGGGCGCCACGGCAGGGGCCGGTATTGCGGGCGCTGCGGCAGGGTTTGCGGTGTACGGTGGCGTGATGGCGCTGGGTGCGGCATCGACCGGCACGGCGATCTCGTCGCTGGCAGGGGTCGCGGCGACCAATGCGACGCTGGCGGCGATTGGCGGTGGCTCGCTGGCCACCGGTGGCCTGGGCATGGCCGGCGGCACGGCGATTCTGGGTGCTGCCGTGGCAGGGCCGGTGCTGGCGATTGCCGGCTGGGCCTACGACAGCCACGGTGATGAAGCGCTGAAAAACGCCAACAAGGCCGATCGGGAAGTGGACAGCGCGATCAGCAAGTTGCGCAAGGCGCAGAAGCAGTTGAGCAAGGCTGAAGACTACGCCTTCGATATCAACGATGTGCTGAAGTCCGTCTACGGGCAGTTCGACAAGTACTTCGAACACCTCAAGTACGCGGCTCGGCGCATCGAAGACATCCGCTCGCGCAAGCTCGACCCGCAGGCAGAAATGGCCAGCATGAGCGAGAACATCCTGCGCGCGATCAACAACGGTTTCACCTTGGCGGCCATCCTTGTCGACCTGATCACCACGCCGCTGTTCAAGGTCAAGGAAGTCAACGGCAACGTCGTGAAGGACGCCAACGACGTGCCGGTCATGGCCACCGACGCCGACGGCTCGATGATTCTCAACGACGACAAGCTGCAGGCACAGATCACCCTGACCCAGGACAAGGCGGCACACGTCGAGCCTGCCTGATTGAACGGCGGGGCTGCCCGGCCCCGCTGCGCCCCTCCCCCATTTGCCAAGGACGCCTCCATGCACGCCGCCGCGCGAGATTTCCCTTGGGCCGAAGAGCTCGAGAAAACCGTCATCACCAGCCTCACCACCAGCTTCGGCCTGGACTTCTTGCTGTTCAAGGATAAACAGGGCGGCGAGGTGGACACCCTCCACAACGTGCGCAACGGGGTATGGGCGACGGAGGCCGAGCGCCAGCATTTCGAAAAAGAAACTGCCCACTACGACTCGGCGGCCTATCACAGCCACGCCAACTACGTCGCCACCGGCAAGCGCGATAAGGCCAGCCAGGCAGCGGGTACGTTGGTCGACCCGTACCGCAACACCGTCATGCCTGCGCATGAGCAGCGCAACCTCGATCATGTGATCAGCGCCAAGGAAATCCACGGCGATGCCGGGCGCATCCTCGCCGGGCTCGATGGGGTGGAGCTGGCCAATCAGAGCAGCAACCTGCAGACCACTCACGAGACGGTCAACAAGTCGAAGAAGCAAACACCCATCGATGAGTATCTGAACAAGCTACCGGGCTTGATCAGCAACCACGAAAAAACCCTGGCCGGCGACCGCACGCGCCTGAGCAGCATGCCGAGGGAAACCCCACAGCAGCAGAATGAAGCGCGGGCGCTGGAAGACAAGATCCGCAAGACCGAGAGCAAGATCAAGGAGCTCAAGGCGGTAGACCCTGAAGGCATGCGCAAGCGCGATGCCGAGGCCAGGGCACCCTACGACCAGCAGATCAACGCGGCGTACTACACCAGCAGCAAGTTTCTGCACCAAACTGCCCGCGCTTCGGGCGCCGCAGGCCTGGCCATGGGTACGCGGCAAATGCTCGGGCTGGTGATGGCAGAAGTGTGGTTCGAGCTGCGTGAGCAACTGCCCGCGCTGCTGGACAAGCTCAAGCAGCGCTTCAGCCTGGATGCGTTCGTCGACAGCATCAGCAAGACGCTCGACGGCATCTGGAAGCGCGTGCAGGCGCGATTCAAGGATTTTCTGGTGGCGTTCAAGGACGGTGTGTTTGCCGGGGTGCTGGGTAGCCTGACGACCACCGTGTTCAACATCTTCGCCACCACCCAGGCAATGGCGATCAAGATCATTCGCGAGCTGTGGGGGCAATTGGTCAAGGCCGTCAAGGTGATGGTCTTCAACCCCGACCAATTGAGTTTCGTCGAACAGTGCCAGGCGGTCACCTCGCTGCTGTCGGTCGGCGCCGCGACGGTAGTGGGCACCCTGGCCTATACGCAGCTGGTGCCGCTCCTGAGCTTCCCGTTCGGCACCGAGCTGGCGGCATTCGCCGGTGCCCTGGTCACCGGGGTGGTGACCCTGGGCCTCAACTACTTCCTGCTGCACAGCGCCATGGCGCACAAGCTGTGGGCCTTCATCGAGTCGCTCACGCCCCATGCCGGCAGCGTTCGGGAATTCCAGGCGATCAACGCCGAGCTGGACCGTTACCTGATGGAGCTGAGCCGACTGGAGTTCAACCTCGACGTGGTGGAGTTGCAGGCGTTCACCGAGGAGCTCGCTGCGTGCAATGACGAGATCCAACGCAGCGCTATCCTGCAGCAGACCGTGACGGCCCGCGGTATCGATCTGCCATTCGAAGTGGGTAACACTGCGAGCACGCGAAACTGGCTGGCGTCGCTGGTATGACGCCTACGCCGTTCCCTTGCACCCAGTGTGGGCAGTGTTGCCGCAATGTGCACCTGGCGCAGCAGACGCGTTACCTGGATCGCGGGGACGGCGCTTGCCGGCATTACGATGATGCCGGCAAACAGTGCCTGATCTACGCAACACGCCCAGAGATCTGCCGGGTCGACCGGCAGTATCAGCTCAATTACGCCCAGCGGATGAGCTGGGACACCTTCGTGCGGTTGAATGTGCACGTGTGCGAGTCATTGCAGAAAAGCGCCGCCCAACCTGCACCTGAGTTATCAATCGATCATGTCTAGCAGCGAGATATTCATGAGTATTTTCGAGCGATTCAAACAGCTTTCACCGGCATTGAAGATCTTCGCTTCATTGGCATCGTTCTTGAGTAGCGTGGCCGGTATCGCAGCGTTGTACTTCCTGTTCAACCCGATCACCCCCTTCAACCCTGAGCTCGTAGGGCGCTGGAACAGTGACTACGCCTATCCCATCACCGACGGGACCGTGCATTTCAAAGGCCTTACCAACGTTTTCCACGAAGGCAGATACAACGTCTCTGGTGTCATCACCGTCGAAGGCAGTGTCAAACAGCAGCCGTATACTTTCATCTACAACATCGTCGGCGCTGGCAGTTGGACTGCAGACAGCGAGCGGATGTCGATCACGCTGCAAACCATCAATTCGACGCCGAAGAGCCTCGAGCTGTCTGGAGTCGCGATTGATCCGCTGCTGGTCGAGAAAATCACCGGCAAGCCTCTGCCGGGATTGAGTGACGCGATGCCTAGCGGCATGTCCGACGAATACAAGCTGGAGTCCGTGGCAGCTGATGCGGTCGTACTCCAGGCTACCGATCCGTTTGGAAAGCCTTTTCAGATTGAGATGCATCGTGAATCTTGAGAGGTCAGGCGCCCAACTGCTGCACGTTGATGGCCCTGATGCGAGCTAATGAAAGAGGGCGTGGACAGGGGCAAGCCTGTTACGCCCCACCACTCCCCGCCCCCACCCCACGCCGCACCTTCTCCAGCAACTCCCCCAACCGAAACGGCTTCACCAGCAAATCCATCCCCACCCCAAGAAACGCCTGCCGATCCATCGCCGCATCGGCATACCCGGTCATGAACAGCACCGGCAACCCCGGTCGAAAGATCCGCGCCATGTCCGCCAACTCGCGCCCGCTCAAGGTCGGCAAGCCCACGTCGGTCAGCAGCAGGTCAGGCCCCGGATCCTGGCGCAGTAGGTCCAGCGCTTCATCGATGGTCGAGGCCAGCGAGCAGCGATAGCCGGCATCGGTCAGGGCTTCGGCGACGGACACACGCACCGAGGCCATGTCTTCGACGATCAGCACGTGCTCGCCATTGCCCTGCACGTCCGCCTGCACCTCAGGCTCGGCGATCATCGCCGGGTCCTGGGTGGCGGGCAGCATCAGGGTCACTTCGGTGCCTTCGCCGAGCACGCTGCGCAGCACCACGTGGCCGCCGGACTGGCGGGCGAAGCCATAGATGGTCGACAGGCCCAGGCCGGTGCCCTGGCCCAGGGGCTTGGTGGTGAAGAAGGGGTCGAAGACCTTGTCCAGCAGCTCGGGCTCGATGCCGCTGCCGTTGTCGCGCACGCTGACGGCCACGTAGGTGCCATCGCTGAGGTTGGGGTCGCCGTGCACCTGGGCGGTGGCGGTGGTGACCCAGATGCGACCGCCCTTGGGCAGGGCGTCGCGGGCGTTGATCACCAGGTTGAGCACGGCGCTTTCCAGTTGCACCGGGTCGACCAGGGCGGTGACCGGCTGCTGCGACAGGTCGAGGCTGAGGGTGATGCGTTCGCCGATGGTGCGGGTCAGCAATTCCTCGAGCGAAGCAACGCGCTGGTTGACGTCGACCGGGCGGGTGTCCAGCGGTTGCTGGCGGGCGAAGGCCAGCAGGCGTTGCGTGAGCACGGCGGCGCTGCTGGCGGAGCTCAGGGCGGCATCCACGTAGCGCGGGACCTTTTCCGTGCGGCCTTCGGCAACGCGCTTGCGGATCAGCTCGAGGCTGGTGATCACGCCGGTCAGCAGGTTGTTGAAGTCGTGGGCGATGCCGCCGGTCAGGCTGCCCAGGGCGTCCATCTTCTGCAGTTGCAGCAGTTGCGCTTCGGTGCGGGCGCGCTGGGCGACTTCCTTGGCCAGCTGGGTGGTGGCGTCGTCCAGGCGCGCCAGGTGCGAGCGCTCGCGGTGACGGTGCTCGGTGATGTCTTCGACGAACACCAGGCACAGGCCGGGGGTGCGATACGGCGACAACTGCCATTCAGTCTCGCGCGGCTCGCCGTGCAGGCGCATGCCCAGGTTGCCGCGCCAGCGTTTGCCGGCGCGCAGGTGCTGGCGCAGCTCTTCCAGGGCCAGGGCCTGGCCGTCGGCGAAGCACTCGCGCAGTTGCAACGGGTCGCGGTTGTCTTGCACCAGGTGGGCGAACGCGTGGTTGCACTCGTGCACCTTGAGCTCGGCGTCGAGCACGGCGATCGGCGCCGAAACGCCACGGAAAATCTCCTGGAAGCGTGCCTCGCTCTCGCGCAGGGCGCGCTCGCTGTCGCGCACGCGCATCAAGGTGCGCAGGGTGGCGAGCAGCACGTCCGGGTCCACCGGGTGGATCAGGTAGGCGTCGGCGCCGGCGTTGAGGCCGGTGATGATGTCGCCGCTCTGGATCGATGCTGCCGATACGTGGATCACTGGCAGCAAGGCGGTGCGGGTGTCCTGGCGCAGCAGGCGGACGATGTCGAAACCGCTCATGTCGGGCAGGTTGACATCGAGGATCAGCGCGTCGATCTGCTGCTCGCGGATCAACGCCAGGCCTTCGCCGCCGGTGCCGGCTTCGAGCACCTCGTAGCCGTGCACGCCCAAGCGTCGGCGCAAGGCGTAGCGAGTCGCTGCGTTGTCGTCGACGATCAGCAGGCGCACATCAGGTTTCATCGAGGTTCTCCTGGGCCAGGGCCAGCGGAATGGTTACATGAAAGCATGAACCGATCCCTGGCTCGCTGGTGACCCCGACTTCACCGCCCAGCAGCATGGCGAAGCGCTTGCACAGCGACAGGCCGAGGCCGGTGCCGCGTAGACGTTTCTGCAAGGGCGAATCGACCTGGGCGAAGTCCTCGAACAGGGTGTTGAGCAACTCACCGGGGATGCCGATGCCCGTGTCGCTGACGGCGAAGCGGATCATGTCCTCGCCTTGCAGCTGCGCAGACACCCTGACCTCGCCACGGGAGGTGAACTTGACTGCATTGGAGATGAAGTTGCGCAGTATCTGCGCAAGCTTCTTGTCGTCGGTATACAGCCGGGGCAAGCCCACCGGCTCTTCGAAGATCAGGTCCACGGCGCTGGCGTCGACGATCGGCCGGAACATGCCGCGCAGCGCCGAGAACAGGTCGAACATGTCGAACCAGGCCGGGGAAATGGTGATGCGCCCGGCTTCGATCTTGGCCAGGTCGAGCAGGTCGTCGACCATGTCCGACAGCTCGCGGGTGGCGGTGCTGATGAACGCGACCTGGCGGTGCTGTTCAGCCGACAAGGGGCCGTCCAGCTCGTCGGACAGCAACCCGGTGATGCTCAGGATCGAGCCCAACGGGGTGCGAAATTCGTGGCTCATGTACGACAGAAAGCGGCTTTTCAGGTCCGAGGCCTGGCGCAGTTGCTCAGCCTGGATGTCCAGCTCGGCATACAGCGCCAGCACGCCTTGGTTGGTCTCGTCCAGTTCGGCGCGCAGTGCATCGTTTTCGGCCTGCAAGCGGTCCAGCAAAGCCGCCTGGTCAGGTAAGGGTTCAACCATCAATGGGCTCCAGGTCGACCACCAGCACCGTCACGTCGTCCCGCCCACGGCAGAAGTCGCGGTGCAGGACGGTCGCAATGACGGCCGGGTGGCGATGCACCAGGCCTGGGTAGTCTTCGAGTTTCCAGCGCGACTGCAGGCCGTCGCTGTACATGATCAGCAAATTGCCATTCACCTGAGCGTAGTCGAAGGCCTGGGCCTTGCGATACTGGCTGCCGACGATGCCCGGGTGCGAGGCCAGGCCACGGACCTTGACGCCATCGACCAGGTTCGTGCCGATGTTGCCGATGCCGAGAAACACCAGGCGCTGGCTGTCGGCATTGTGCTGGGCGATGGCCACCGCCCCGCCGCGCGTGCCGTTCATGGCCTGGTGCATGCGCTCGAGCAGCAACGTCGGGTCGATGAACGGGGCAGCGCCGAAGGCCTGGGCACCCGCCTGCGCTGCCGCCTCGGCTTCCGGGCCGTGGCCGAGGCCATCGATCACCAGGGCGCTCAGGCAGTTGCCGTCGATCGCCACCTGCCAGGTATCGCCACAGGCAGGGTCATCGTGCAGGGCGTGATGGCTGACGCCAATGCGCAGGTCGGTGTGCTCGCCCTGGCGCCGGTACAGGCGCGCGAGGATCACCGAGCCACGCTCATCGGTGTGCACATCGAACACCTGGGCCAGGCGCGCGATGGCGCCCAGGCCGATGCCTTGGGTGCCGCCGGTGGAAAAGCCATCGGTCATGCAGGTGCCGGTGTCGAAGCCTTGGGCGCGGTCCACTGCCAGCAGCTCGATACCGCCGCCATTGGCGCCCGGCACCGCACGCAGGTGCAACTCGCCGCGCTGGGCGTGCTTGAGCACGTTGCTGCACAGCTCGGTGGCCAACAGCGCCACGCGGCCGGCATCTTCGGCGTCGAAACCTTGCTGTTCGGCAAGCTTGTGCGCAGTGCGCCGGGCGTGGCCGACCTGGCTGGCTTCCTCGAGCGGCAACACCAGCGTGCGACTGGCCAGAATGGTCATGCCCATCGCGTGATCGTCACCCGCGTGCCCTCGCCAGGCACGGTGTCCAGCTCGAATTCATGCACCAGACGGCGCGCGCCGGTCAGGCCCAGGCCCATGCCACTGCCCGAGGTCCAACCGTCGGTCAGCGCCAGCTTGAGGTCGGGAATGCCTGGGCCTTCATCGCGGAACACCAGGCGCAGGCCGAGGCGGCCGATATCGTCGAGCACCTCCCAATCCATGTCGCCGCCACCGCCATAGACCACGGTGTTGCGCGCCAGCTCGCTGACGGCGGTGACCAGCTTGGTCAGGTCGACCAGGCGCATGCCGCACTCGCCTGCCAGCTTGCGTGCCAGCTGGCGCGCGAGCACCACATCCTGCTCGATGCGAACCGGCAGGCTGCCGCTGTCCTTGACGATCATGCGCGCCTCACGATCTGGCTGAGCCGCTGCATGCCCCGTTCCACGTTCAGTGCAGTGCTCACGCCGGGCAAGGTCAGGCCCAGTTCGACCAGGGTGATGGCCACCGCCGGCTGCATGCCGACCAGCATCACCTGGGCATCCATGAGGCGCGACAGGCTGGCGATGTCGGCGATCATGCGGCCGATGAAGGAGTCGACCATGTCCAGCGCCGAGATGTCGATCAACACCCCGCGCGCCGAGGTGTAGCTGATACGGTCGGTCAGGTCGTCCTGCAGGCGCATGGCCAATTGGTCATGCATGTCGACCTGAATGGTGACCAGCAGAAATTCGCCCATTTGCAGGATCGGAATGCGTTCCATGCTTTATACCCGCTCAGTGAGGGTGACACCCAGACGCGAAAGGGCCAACTTCAGCGCGTCGGCGAGGTTGGCCTTGGTGGTCAGCGTGCCCAGGTCCAGGCCCAGGTGCACGATGGTCTGCGCGATCTGCGGGCGCACGCCGCTGATGATGCAGTCGGCGCCCATCAGGCGGATCGCCGTGACGGTCTTGAGCAGGTGTTGCGCCACCAGGGTGTCGACGGTGGGCACGCCGGTGATGTCGATGATGGCGATTTCCGAGCCGGTGTCGACGATGCGTTGCAGCAGCGACTCCATCACGGTCTGGCTGCGCTGCGAATCGAGGGTGCCGATCAGTGGCAATGCCAGCACGCCATCCCACAGCTTGACCACCGGGGTGGACAGCTCCAGCAGCTCTTCCTGCTGACGCTTGATCACCGCCTCGCGGGTGCGTTGGTAGATACGGATGGTGTGCATGCCCATGCTGTCGAGCAGCTCGGAAACCAGCCACAGCTGTTCGGCCAGGCGCTCGGGCTCATCGCGGTAGTGGGCCTGGAGCAACTTGAACAATGGCCCCTTGAGCGCCAGGATGAAGTTCACCGTCTGGTGCGAGTCGTGGCCTAGTTGGGCACGGCTGGTGGAGAGCTTTTCCAAGAAGCGTCGAGTGTCGTCCCAGGCCGGCGCGGCGATGTCGCTGCCCGCGTTTGCTTGCAGACCGTCGATCAGCAGTTGCAGAAACGCCTGGGTTTCCTGATTGACGGTTTGTTCCTTGATGTTGCGCGTGGCACCGCTGGCTTGCAGGCTCGTGGTCCACTCATTGAGCAGCTGTGCCTGGTGGGTCTTGATGCCATCCAACGTGCTGCCGTGCAGTGCTGCCATGTGCCTTTCGCTCCTGTGCGTTGAGGCCAGCATCCCCCTGTGATCGCTGGCCTGCAAAGAATGACATCTTCGCATTCATTTAGTTGTCATTGCACAGAAAGATAGTCGCATTAGGCCATTGGCGGGGCTGCGGGTGTGGGGGGATGCGTGGATCGAGCGCCGCTTGCGCGGCGCATCGCGAGCTATGCTCGCTCCTACGGGGGGGCTGGGCGG
>NZ_JBKGGV010000015.1:0-111305 GCF_052041965.1 Pseudomonas sp. SMSB3
CGCAGCTCGCGATGCGCCGCGCAAGCGGCGCTTAATCTCACAGGCGCAAAAATGCTCCCTCACCCCACCGTACGCGCCCCCGCCTGCGCATGCCCTCGCGAGGTCACGATGCCGAGGAAGGAAATGACGATCGCCAAGCCCAGGTCGAGCTCACTTCGGCGCGGTGCTCAGGTGTATACATCATCACTGCCAGGGCGCCTGTAATGAAGATGATCACTGCCCAGGTCAGCTTGGGCGACGCATCGCGAGCTACGCTCGCTCCTACGGGGGTTTCTGGGCGGTCACGGCACCAACCGTAGGAGCGAGCGCAGCTCGCGATGCCGCGCAAGCGGCGCTCACTCTCACAGGCGCAAAAATGCCCCCCTCACCCCACCGTACGCGCCCCCACCGCCTGCGCATGCCCTCGCGAGGTGACGATACCGAGGAAGGAAATGACGATCGCCAAGCCCAAGGTCGAGCTCACTTCGGCGCGGTGCTCAGGCGTATACATCATCACCGCCAACGCGCCTGCAATGAAGATGATCACCGCCCAGGTCAGGTACGGGAACAGCCACATGCGGAACTTCAGTTCGGTGTTCTCGCGCTCCAGGCGGCGCCGCATGCGCAGTTGCGAGATGGCGATGACCATGTACACCAGCAGCGCGATGGCGCCGGAGCTGGCCAGCAGGAACTCGAACACGCCTTTGGGCGCGAAGTAGTTGAGCACCGCGATGGCCGCGCCGATCAGCGTGCTGCCGAACACCGCCGCGCGCGGCACGCCGACCTTGGACGTGTGCTTCAGCAGCGCCGGCGCATCACCACGCTTGGCCAGCGAATACATCATCCGCGAGGCGATGTAGATCGACGAGTTCATGCAGCTGGTCACCGCCACCAGCACCACCAGGTCGACCATGAACGCAGCGTTGGGAATGTTCATGATTTCCAGCGCCCGCTGGTACGAACCCACCACCGCCAGCTGCGGGTCGTTCCACGGCACCACCGAGATGATCACGAAGATCGACAGGATATAGAAAGTGCTGATCCGCCAGATCACCGAACGCGTGGCCTTGGCGATGTTGCGCGACGGGTCGCTGGATTCCGACGCGGCGATGGTCACCGCCTCGGTGCCGATGAAGCTGAACATCACCGTGATGAACGCGCCGATCACCGCCGACCAACCGTTGGGGGCGAACCCGCCGTGCTCGGCGATCAGCCCGCTCAGGCCGCTCACTTCGCGGTTGGGCAACCAGCCCATCAGCGCGGCGAAACCCAGGCCGATGAAGCCGAGAATCGCCGTGACCTTGAGGATGGCGAACCAGAACTCGAACTCGCCGTACTTGGCTACGCTGAACAGGTTGGTCCCCGCCAGCAACAGCACCGAGGCCAGGGCGAAGATCCAGCTCGGGATATCCGGGAACCAAGCGTTGAGCACATGCCCGGCAGCCAGTGCCTCGATCGGGATCACCAACACCCAGAACCACCAGTACAACCAGCCGATGGTATAGCCAGCCCAGCGGCCGATGGCCTGGTCAGCGTAGGTAGAGAACGATCCAGTGTCCGGGTGCGCGACGGCCATTTCGCCGAGCATGCGCATGACCAGTACCACCAAGGTCCCGGCCACGAAGTATGAAAGTATGGTGGCTGGCCCGGCCGCCGCAATGGCGTGCCCGGAGCCTACGAAAAGTCCGGCACCGATGATGCCCGCAATGGACAGCATCGTTACATGACGTGGCTTGAAACCTTGTGCAAGGTTGCCATCAGATCCCACGGTGTTCATTGATCTTGTTCTCTTTTTGCTGACACAAGGAAGGACGGGCAGGCGTAGGCGAAAAATATCTCCTTTGAAATCAATAAGTCGACAGGTTGCCGGTGTGCTGTTGTTGATCTTTGGCACACGTCACAGAGCAAGATGCCGGTGCGGTTCGGGGTTCATTTAAGCCCCGCGAGGCTGTGGGAAATTACACGAGAACGCCTCGAAACTGTTCGATCACGACAGGGCTTTTCCAGAAACGCCAGATGTCGCGAATGGCATGTCCGATCGCGCCACGGGTCCGTCTGGAGCTTTCGTTTTTCATTTGAATGTGTGTCTGGGCAGTCATCATCGGGCACAAAAAAGCCCCGGTCTCCCGGGGCCGCTGTCGCTCAGGCGTCTGCCTACGCCTGCCCAGTCCGCTCGAAGCGCCTGGCCAGCAACAGGTAAGCGAAGATCCCCAGCACGCCATGGGCGGCCACGAACCACAATGCGTTGTTGAACGAGCCGGTACTGGCCACCACGTAGCCGATCACCAGCGGCGTGACGATGCCGGCGACGTTGCCGATGCCGTTGAACACCCCGCCGCACAGGCCGACCATTTTCTTTGGCGCGACATCCGACAGCACCGCCCAGCCTACCGCTGCCAGGCCCTTGCCGAAGAAGGCCAGGGTCATCATGGCGATCACCGCGGCGTTGCTGTCGACATAGTTGGCCAGCACCAGGCTGGTGGACAGCGCCATGCCGATGACGAAGGGTGTCTTGCGCGCCTTGGAGGGATGCACGCCCCGGCGGATCAGGTAATCGGAGACGAAGCCGCCGAGTATGCCACCGGTGAAGCCGCAGATCGCCGGCAGTGCGGCCACCCAGCCGGCCTCCATGATGGTCATGCCGCGGCCCTTGATCAGGTAGATCGGGAACCAGGTGATGAAGAAATAGGTGAGCGCGGTGATGCAGTACTGCCCCAGGTACACCGCCCACAGGTTGCGGCTGGTGAACAGTTGCAGCACTTCGGCGCGGGTCGGCTTGCTCGTGGCGCTCTTGCGCGCTTGCTCGAGGTCGACCAGGGCGCCGCCTTCGCGCATGTAGTCGAGCTCTTCCCGGCTCAGGCCGGGGGCGCTGTGCGGTTCGTGGTACAGGCGGAACCACACCACGCTCAACAGCAGGCCCAGCACGCCCATCCAGACGAATACCTGCTCCCAGCTCAAGGTGTGGGTCATCCACGCCATCAATGGGGCGAACACCACCACTGCCATGTACTGCGCCGAGTTGAACAGCGCCGAAGCCGTGCCGCGCTCGCGGGTCGGGAACCAGCAACTGACGATGCGCGAGTTGGCCGGAAACGCCGGCGACTCCACCAGCCCGAGCATGAAGCGCATGGAGAACAGCGCCACCGCTGCCGACGCTCCGGCCAGGCCCATCCAGCCAACCGTGCCCTGCAGCAAGGTGAACAGCGACCAGAGGATCAGGCTGATGCCGTAGACCCGGCGCGCCCCGAAGCGGTCCAGCAACCAGCCGCCGGGCACCTGACCGAGGGCGTAGGCCCAGGCGAAGGCCGAGAAGATCATGCCCAGCATCACCGGGTCCAGGCCCAGGTCCTTGAGCACTTCGGTGCCGGTGATCGACAAGGTGGCACGGTCGGCGTAGTTGATCACGGTGATGACGAAGATCAGCGCCAGGACCAGGAAGCGATGGCGACCGACCCCGGCCACGACCGGGGATGCGGCGACGGCGGATTTGCTATTCATAGGACCCTCTTGCTCCTCGTTGGAAGCGATTGTTCTTGTACAGAGAAGGTGTGGCCCGCAGGGCCTGGTGCTGCCTGTGCCCGCGCACGGGCCCTACAGGTCGATCACCCGATTGGGCGGTGCTTCACCGCGAAAACAGGCCGCAAGGTTGTCCAGCACCATGCGCCCCATCTCCAGGCGGGTCTGCAGGGTGGCGCTGCCGCGATGGGGTTGCAGGCTGACCTGGTTCAGGTCGCGCAAGGCCGGCGGTACGTAGGGTTCATCGACGAACACATCCAGCCCGGCGCCGGCGATGCGCCGTTCCCGTAGCGCCTCGACCAGCGCCTGCTCATCGACCAGCTTGCCCCGCGCCACGTTGATCAGGTAGCCCTGCGGGCCAAGGGCATCGAGCACGTCGGCGGTGATCAGCACCTGGCCGCCATCGGCGGAGGCGGCGACCACCAGCACATCCACCGAGCGCGCCAGCGCCAGCAGATCGGCCTCGTAGCGGTAGCCGCTCGCCGGTTGTTCGTGGCGCGCGTGATAGGCGATGCGCATGTCGAAGGCGGCGGCACGCCGCGCGATGGCCTTGCCCACTGCGCCCAGCCCGACGATCCCCAATGCGCTGCCACTGACCTTGCGCGCCAGGGGCAGGTTGACCGTCCCCCACAAACCCTCGCGCACCAGCCGCTCGCCCTCGCCGAGCCGGCGCAAGGTGCTGATGATCAGGCCCATGGCCAAGTCAGCGACATCGGCGGTGAGCACGCCGGGCGTGGTGGTGACCTGAATGCCGCGTTCGGCGGCATGGACCAGGTCCACGGCGTCGGTGCCGATACCGCTGATGGCGATGATTTCCAGGGCGGGCAGCTGGTCCATCAGCGCGTTGCCAAGCCCTTTCGCGCCACCGGTGACCACCGCGCGGATGCGTGGGCCGACGGCGTCGAGCAGGCGCTGCGGATCATCGTGCTCATACAAACGGTGCACCTGGTAGGCGCTGAGCAATTCGGCGTCGATGGCCTCTGGCACGGGCTGGGTGAGCAGCACGTCGATGGGAAGATTGTTCATCGGGAGCATCCGGCAGTTCGAAGACATGAGTCGATGCTAGGCCGGCATTTGATACAGGTCTAATATAGATGCTGGATCGAATAATTCAGGAATTGAATCATGGAGCTGCACCAGTTGCGCTGTTTCGTGGCCGTGGCCGAAGAGCTGCATTTCGGCCGCGCCGCCACCCGCCTGCACATGACCCAGCCGCCGCTGAGCCGGCAGATTCAGCTGCTGGAGCATTCGCTTGGGGTGCTGTTGCTCGAACGCAACAACCGTCAGGCACGCTTGACCTTGGCCGGGCAAAGCTTTCTCGAAGACGCCCGGCGGATCCTCCAGGTGGCCGAGTCGGCCAGCCAGTCGGCAAGGCGCATCGCCCACGGCGAGGCGGGTCGGCTGACGCTCGGTTTCACCGCTGTCGGCAGCTACAGCATGATTCCGCGGCTGCTGGTGCATGCCGGGCAGAGCTTGCCGGATATCGAACTGGTGCTCAGCGAGCGTATTTCCTCGACCCAGGTACACGACCTGGAAGCCGGCCTGATCGATGTCGGCCTGGTGCGCCAGGTGCTGCCCAGCGCGCGGGTGGAATACCTGCCCATCCACCGTGAGCCCTTCGTCGCTGCCCTGCCCGCCGGGCATGCCCTGGCGGGGCGCGAGCGGCTGCGCCCGGCCGACTTCGATGAGCAGCCGTTCGTGATGTACAGCGCCAATGAAGGGCGTTACTTCCACGACCGCATCGCCAACCTGTTCGCCCGCCACGAGGTGCAGCCGCGTTACCTGCATCAGCTGGGGCAGACGCATTCCATTCTGGGGCTGGTCAATGTCGGACTGGGTTGCGCCGTGGTCCCGGCATCGGCCCAGGCCTTGCGCCTGGAGCAGGTGGTGTTCAAGCCGTTGGTGGGGATGGAACAGCAGGCGGAGATTTTTCTGGCTTTCTGCCGCGATAACCCCAACCCGGTACTCGGGGCATTCGTGCAAATGGCGCGGGCGTTTTTCGAGGCGGGTTGATGCTCGGTTTGGCGAGCAGAGACAGGCCTGTCATTTCAAAACCCAACGCACTGTTCGTCGGGCCAACTTTCTTGCTCAATTCATCACTCAGCGAGGCACGTGTGGGAGCGGCCTTGTGTCGCGAAAGGGCCGCAAAGCGGCCCCGGCAATGCTTGCTGCGAAGCTGTAATCCTGGGGGCGCTACGCCCCCCTTTCGCGACACAAGGCCGCTCCCACAGGAAAACTGCTCTGGTCTCTAAAGCAACGGTTGCGCTGGATGCTTAACGCACCAGACAAGGCCGCTTGTTATCGAAGCTCCACCCCGGAATCAGGAACTGCATCGCCACGCTGTCATCGCGCGCGCCGAGGCCCATGTTGCGGTAGCACTCATGGGCCTTGGCCAGTTGGTCTTCATCCAGCTCCACACCCAAGCCCGGCCGCTGTGGCACGCGTACGTGACCGTCGACGATCCGCAGCGGGTCGCGCGTCAGGCGCTGGCCGTCCTGCCAGATCCAGTGGGTGTCGATCGCGGTGATCTCGCCCGGCGCCGCAGCGGCCACCTGGGTGAACATCGCCAGGGAAATATCGAAGTGGTTGTTGGAGTGCGACCCCCAGGTCAGGCCCCAGTCGTGGCACATCTGCGCCACCCGCACCGAGCCCTGCAGGGTCCAGAAATGCGGGTCGGCCAGCGGGATGTCCACCGATTGCAGCTGGATCGCATGGCCCATCTGCCGCCAATCGGTGGCGATCATGTTGGTGGCGGTCGGCAAGCCGGTGGCGCGTCGGAACTCGGCCATCACTTCTCGGCCGCTATAGCCGTTCTCGGCACCGCACGGGTCTTCGGCATAGGCCAGCACCGCGTGCTTGTCGCGGCACAGGGCGATGGCCTCTTTCAGTGACCAGGCGCCATTGGGGTCCAAGGTGATGCGCGCCTGCGGAAAACGCTCGGCCAGGGCAGTGACCGCTTCCATTTCCTCCTCACCGCGCAGCACGCCGCCCTTGAGCTTGAAGTCGCTGAAGCCATAGCGCTGCTCGGCAGCCTCGGCCAGGCGCACGATCGCCTCCGGGGTCAGGGCTTTTTCATGCCGTACGCGCAGCCAGTCGTCATCGGCATCGGCTTCGTTGCGGTAGGCCAGGTCGGTCTGCTGACGGTCGCCGATGTAGAACAGATAGCCCAGCATCTTCACCGCTTCGCGCTGCTGCCCTTCACCCAGCAACGCGGCCATCGGCACGTTCAGGTGCTGGCCGAGCAAGTCGAGCAGCGCCGCCTCGATGGCCGTGACCGCGTGCACGGTGATGCGCAGGTCGAAGGTTTGCAGGCCGCGCCCGGCCGCATCGCGGTTGGCGAAGGTCTGGCGCATGGCATTGAGCACGCGCTGGTAATGCCCGATCGGCTGGCCGACCACCAGGCTGCGGGCGTCTTCCAAGGTCTGGCGGATCTTCTCGCCGCCCGGCACTTCCCCCAGGCCGGTATTGCCCGCGCTGTCGCGCAGCACCACGACGTTGCGGGTGAAGTACGGGCCGTGGGCGCCACTGAGGTTGAGCAGCATGCTGTCGTGGCCCGCCACGGGGATTACGCGCAGGTCGGTGACGACGGGGGTGCTGCTGTGAACGGCGGGTTGGGTCTGCATATTCATCAGGGGTTCTCGCTGTCAGTGGGTCTGGCCCAAGGCCGACGGGGCCTTGAGGTCATCGCTAGGGGCGCCCTTGGGGCGAATGCGCACGAAGAACACGGCAATCGCCGCCAGCACCGAGGTCACGGCCAGGCCATACAGGCCGCCTTGAATCGACCCGGTCTGCTGTTCGAGCAAGCCGAAGGTGGTCGGCGCGACGAAGCCGCCGAGGTTGCCGACCGAGTTGATCAGCGCGATCACCGCCGCCGCGATGCGCGCATCCAGGTAGCCCTGGGGAATCGGCCAGAACAGCGACGAGGCCGACTTGAAGCCGATGGCGGCGAAGCACACCGCGACGAAGGCGAAGACCGGCCCGCCAGTGGTCGACATGAACATGCCGATGGCGGCGATCAGCAGCGCCCCGGCCACCCAGGCCTGCTGGAATTTCCAGCGGCTGGAGCCGGCCGCGAAGGCGTACATGGCGATGATCGAGATCAGCCAAGGGATCGAGTTGAAAAAGCCGACCTGTAGGTCGCTCAGTTCACCCATGCGCTTGATGATGCTCGGCAGCCAGAATGTCGCGGCGTAGATGGTCAGCTGGATGCAGAAGTAGATCAGGCAGAACAGCACGATCTGGCGGTCCTTGAGCAGGCTCCAGGCCGACGGTTTCACCGCACCGACCGCCTCGCGTTCACGTTGCTCGCGGTCGATGGTCGCCACCAGGGCGTCCTGTTCGGCCCGGCTCAGCCACTTGGCATCATGCGGCTTGGAGTCGAGCCAGAAGAACACGAAGAAGCACAGCGTCACCGAGGCCATGCCCTCGATGAACAGCATCCACTGCCAGCCATGCAGGCCCAGGCCCTGGATCTGCATCAGCGCGCCGGCCAATGGCCCGGAAATCAGCGAAGCCAGCGCCGAGCCGCTGAGGAAGATGGCAATCGCCTTGCCGCGCTCGGCCCCCGGCAGCCAGCGGGTGAAGTAATAGATCACGCCGGGGAAGAAGCCAGCTTCGGCGACCCCCAGCAAAAAGCGCAGCACATAGAACTGGGTTTCGTTCTGCACGAAGGCCATGGCGGTCGCCACCAGGCCCCAGGTGAACATGATGCGGGTCAGCCACAAGCGGGCGCCGACCTTTTGCAGCAGCATGTTCGAGGGCACCTCGAACAGCGCGTAGCCAATGAAGAACAGCCCGGCCCCGAAACCGTAGGCGGCAGCGCTGATGCCCAGGTCGCTTTCCAGGTGCGGGCGGACGAAGCCGATGTTGACGCGATCGAGGTAGTTGACGATGAACATAATGACGAACAGCGGCAGGACGTGGCGCTTGACCTTGGCCACGGCGCTGGCCAGGGCCTCGCCTTGGTTGCGGGCAGGCGCAGAGGGGGTGTCGTTCACGTGTGAATCTCCCACTAATTGTTTTTGTGCGGGTCGAGTTGTCTGACAGGGCAGTGAGACGGAGCATATGCCGGCCACAGTTGTACGACAAGATGTCAATCTTCGCTGAAGTGGCAAAGTACAAGCTGATAAATGGTTATTTAGTCGCGAAAATGTCGCTATTTGATTAGTCAGCGGAATTCGCCGCGCAGAAAAAACACGCTGAAATTATTTTTATCCGTTAGCTTGTCATACAAGTTGACCTCCTCAAGGATCCGCCATGACCCAGCCCCTGGCCAAGCGCAGCCATAGCCGCACCCACGACCTGGTTTCGAGCCTCACCCAGCAGATCCTGCTCGGCACCCTCAAGCCCGGCGACAAGCTACCCTCGGAAAACACCCTGGTTCGCGAGCACGGTGTCAGCCGCACCGTCGTGCGCGAAGCGCTGTCGAAATTGCAGGCCTCGGGGCTGGTGGCGCCGCGCCACGGTATCGGCTCGTTCGTCATGGCGCGCCAGGACCCACCGGGGCTGCGCGTCGGCGCCGAGAATGCGGCGAGCGTGCGCGACTTGCTGGAGCTGCGCATTGGCCTGGAAGGCCAGGCCGCCGCCCTGGCCGCCCTGCGCCGTACCGACCAGCACCTGGCGCGCATGCGCAAGGCGCTGGATGACTATCAGGACCTGGCGGCCGCGGGGGACAGTTGCATCGAGGCCGACCGGCGTTTCCATCTGCTGATCGCCGAGGCCACCGGCAACCTGTATTTCAGTGAAATGATGGCGCAACTGGGCAATGGCCTGATCCCGCGCAACCGCATGGCCCTGGCCGAACGCAGCGGCGCCAAGCTGGCGCGCCAGGCGTATCTGGCCAACCTCGAGCATGAGGCGATCCTCAATGCCATTCGCCGGCAAGACGCGGATGCCGCGCGGGCGGCGATCTGCCTGCACCTGTCCAACAGCCGGGACCGGGTGCTTCCGGACTGAAGCCCGCAGGCTGAGGGTTGCAGGCCGCCCCGCGTTCAGGCCAAGGCGCGATCCACCAACACTTGCAAGCGCCCGCGCGAGCAGCGCTCGACCCGCGCCTGCACGCCATACACCTCGGCCAGCAACTCGGCTTGCAGCACCGCTTCTGGCGCCCCGCACGCCACCACCCTGCCCTCGCGCAGCACCACCAGGCAATCGGCATGACTGGCCGCCAGGTTGATGTCGTGCAGCACCGCCACCGCCAGCAGACGGTGCGCCATCACGCGCTCGCGCACCGCTCCCATGACCCGCAGCTGGTAATGCAGGTCCAGCGCGCTGGTTGGCTCATCGAGCAGCAGCACCTGGGGATTGCGTGCCAGCAGTTGGGCCAGCGCCACCAGTTGCCGCTGGCCGCCGGAAAGGCTGTCCAGCGAGCGCTCGGCCAGCGCCTCGATGCCGAGCTGGCGCAGGGCGTCGTAGGCATGCCCGAGCAGGTCGTCGCCACCGCCCACGCGCAGCGCCGCGACGATACTCTCCAGCACCCCCAGGGCAATGCCCGGCGGCAACTGCTGCGGCATGTAGGCCAGACGCCGCGAACGCTCGGCAAAGCTCAGCCGGGTGACGTCCTCGCCATCCAGGCGCAAGCCGCCGCGCATGCGCTCGAGCCCCGCCAGCGCACGCAGCAGGGTCGACTTGCCCGCGCCATTCGGCCCGACCAGCGCCACCAGGCTACCGGGCGCCAGCGGCGGCAGGCTCACCCCGTGCAGAATCTGCCGCGCGCCGTAGGCGACCGCGACGTTGTCGATCAGCAGGCTCACAGTTTTCTGCCCCGGCGGAACACCAACAGCACGAACACCGGCACCCCCACCAAGGCGGTGACGATACCCACCGGCACGATCACCCCAGGCAGGATCAACTTGCTGGCAATCGACGACAGCGACAGCATCAACGCCCCCACCAGGGCGCTGGCTGGCAGCAGAAAGCGCTGGTCCTCGCCCACCAGCAGGCGCGCGATGTGCGGCCCGACCAGGCCGACGAAGCCAATGGTGCCGACGAATGCCACGGCAGTGGCCGACAGCAGGCTGATGCGCAGCAACGAGGCAAAGCGCAGGCGCCGGGTGTCGACGCCAAAGCTGCGGGCACGGTCTTCGCCCATGCGCAGCAAGGTCATGGCCGGCGCAGCGCGCAGGGAGAACGGCAGCACCAGCGCCAGCACCAAGGCCAGCATGGCGAGCTTCTGCCAGTCGGCGCGGGCCAGGCTGCCCAAGGTCCAGAACACCAACTGCTGCAACACATCTTCCGTGGCCAGCAGCTGCAGCAACGACACCAGGGCATTGCAGCTGAACACCAGGGCGATGCCGAACAGCACCAGGCTTTCCACCCCAGCGCCGCGCAGCCGGGACATGGTCTGCAGCAGCACCACCGAGAGGCAGGCGAACACGAACGCCATCACCGTTACCTGCGCGCTGGGGGCCAACCAGGCGATGCCCAGCGGGTAGGCAATGGCCAGCGACGCGCCGAGCGCTGCCGAGGACGACACGCCCAGGGTGAAGGGGCTGGCCAGTGGGTTGTCGAGGATCGCCTGCATCTCGGCACCGGCCAGGGCCAGCGCAGCGCCCACCAGGATGGCCATCAGCGAGTACGGCAGGCGTACGTTCCAGATGATCACGCGCTCGGTGGCGCTCAGCGTCGCTGGGTCGAACACCCCTTGCAGCAAGCGCCCCAGGCCCATGCCGGAGGCACCGCTGGCCAGGTCGCCGAGCACCGACACCAGCAGCAACATTGCCAGCGCCAGCACCAGCGCGGCGCGCCGCCAGAGCACCCGACGGTAGTGCCAGGCGGCCAGTGCGGCGCCGTCATGGGCGAGCGCGGTCACTGCGCGTCGACCCAGTACTGGCCGTCCAGGCCGACCTTGAGCATCTGGTTGATCTCGGCCATGGTCGCCTGCGGGTCGACGTCCTTGAAGCGTTCAGGGTGCACCCAGCGGGCCATGGCTTCGATGGCGAGGATGTTGAACGGCGAGTTATAGAAGTCATGCCACAAGCCATGGGCCTGCCCCGCCTGGATCGGCCGCAGCGGGGCGAACTCGGGCCGGGCGGTGATCTTGGCCAGGCTCTGGCGTGCGGTGTCGAGCGATACTCCAGCGCCCAACAGGACGCCGGGGGCGCGGTTACCGGTGGCGATGTACACGTCCGGATCGGCCTGCAAGACGTATTCGACGCTGACATCGCCCAGCGCACCGGGCACCACATCGGCGCCGATGTTATGCCCGCCCACCGCTTCGACCACACTGCCCAGGCCGCTCTTGCCGGTGGTGTGGCCAGGCGCCTGCCAGACGCCCGGAAGCAATTCGAGGAATACCTTCGGCCGCTGCGCGGCGGTGATGCTGGCCACGCTGTCGGTGACGTGCTTGAGGTGGCGGTCATACAGGCTCAGGTATTCCTGAGCCTGCTGTTCACGGCCAAGCAAGCTACCCAGCGCCTGCATGCTGACGTGGGTGTTGCGCATCGGGTGCACACGGAAGTCGATGAACAGCACCGGTACGCCGGCCTTCTCCAACAGGTCGGCCACCGGGCTGTGCTGGGTCGGGCCTTCGCCAGCGATGCTGAAGATCGCCAGGTCCGGCTTGAGCGCGAGGATCTGCTCGGCGCTGACGCTCTGTTCCGAGGCCTGGCCGATCAACGGCAACTTGGCCACTTGCGGGTAGGCCTTGGCGTAGACTTCGTAGGTATGCGGGTCGAGCAGGCGCATGTCGTTCTGCCAGCCGACCACGCGCTGGAAAGGGTTGTCGCGGTCGAGCAAGGCCAAGGCGAAGAACAACCGCCCTTCACCCAGCACGATGCGCTGCGGCGCATGCTCGAGCGCGACCGTGCGGCCAAGCACATCGGTCACCTGCACGGCGCTGGCGCTGGGGGCGAAGGCGCTGGCGCTGGCCAGCAACAGGAGGGCGGGCACAAGGCAGCGCCGCAGACGAGACAACAGGCACATCGGGGAATCCTCTTGAAGAGAATCAATCGCATCTGGAGCCGGGCATTCTAGCCAGCCCCATCCCCTGTCGATGTGCGCAAATGTATTGGCTTGTCAGCGGCTCATTACACGCAAGGCCGCAAGCCGCTCCTCAACCCAGCAGCACCTGCAACGCTCGGCAATCGGCAGCGTGCCAGTCGGTCAGCGCCGGCCAGGGGTTATCCGGCAGGTTGACCAGCACCGTACGCGCGCCAGCGGCCCGCCCGCAGGCCAAGTCGAACTGATGATCGCCCACCATCACCATCTCGCCCGGCGCCACGCCCCAGGCCCTGGCGATACTCACCAAGCCGTCGGGGCTCGGCTTGGGCTCGGCCTCATCACGGCCGAGAATGTGCTCGACCGCAAAGCAGTCGGCCAGGCCGATTGCCTCGAGGGTCACATGGGCCAGCTCGCGGGCATTGCGGGTAAGAATCCCCAGCCGGCAGCCGCGCCCGGCCAACTCGCGCACCAGCTCCACCGCGCCGGTGGCTGCCGTCGATGCCAGCGCCAGGTCGCGTTCATGCTCCAGCAGCCAGGCATGCTTGGCGGCGGCCTCGGCTTCAGGCAGCGCCGCCAGGTGCCCGAGAATGTCGTCTTGTGGCGGGATGTCCAGGGCCACGCGAATGGCCGCGAAGTCATGCACGGCGACGGTGAGGGTGCCGTCCATGTCGAACACCCAGTTGCGTACCTGGCCCAGGCTCATGCCCAGTCCTTGCGGTGGCGAATCAGCCCTTCCTGGGTCGACGAAGCGACCAGCTGGCCGGCGCGATTGAAGATGCTGCCGCGGCAGAAGCCCCGCGCGTTGCCGGCCCAAGGGCTGTCGGTGGCGTACAGCAGCCACTCATCGGCGCGCAGGTTGTGGTGGAACCACAGCGAATGATCGAGGCTGGCGATCTGCATGTCGCGCTGCCACACCGATTTGCCATGGGGCAGCAAGGAAGTGGTCAACAGGCCGAAATCCGAGGCGTAGGCCAACAGGTATTTGTGCAGTGCCGGCACATCCGGCAGCGTGCCATCGGCGCGGAACCAGGCGTATTTCACCGGGTCGCCAGGCTTGGGGTTGAACGGGTCGCGCTCGCTCACCGGGCGAATCTCGATCGGCTTGGCGCACAGCACCTTGTCGCGAATCCGCTCGGGCAGCTTATCGGCATGGGCACGCGCCAGCTCGACCTCGGTGGCGAGGTTCTCCGGGCCGACCACATCCGGCATCTGCACCTGATGCTCGAAGCCTTCCTCGTCATATTGGAACGACGCACTGCAGGTGAAGATCGGCTGGCCCTTCTGGATCGCCGTCACTCGCCGGGTGCTGAAGCTGCCGCCATCACGCACGCGATCGACCGAATACACCACCGGCAAGCTGGCATCGCCGGGGCGCAGGAAGTAGCCGTGCAGCGAGTGCACGTGGCGGGCATCTTCTACCGTCTGGCTGGCCGCCGACAGCGACTGGCCCAGCACCTGGCCGCCATACAGCTGGCGAAAGCCAAGGTCCTGGCTGCGCCCGCGAAACAGGTTCTCCTCGATCGGCTCGAGGCTCAACAGGTCGACCAGGTCGTCCAACACATGACTCATCGGGGGTTCTCCTCGTAGGAGCGAGCCTTGCTCGCGATGCGCCGCGCAGCGACGCTCGATTTCACAGGCGCTGAACATCTTTCGGCAAGCACCTTTCAGGGATGAGAAATGATACAGGGTTTGTCATCGGCGCCGCGCGTGGCCGTTCATTCAGTGCGCAAGGTCCGTTCCCAGTGCGCGCGGTCCATGCGATACAGCACATGCCGACGCAGCGGATGATCGGCCGGCAGGCGTGGGTGATCGAAGCTGCCCGTCAGGTCCTGTTGCATGCCGATCGCCTGCATGACCTTCTGCGACGGCAGGTTGCTCTCGGTGGTGAAGGACACCACCTCCTCCAGGCGCAACTGCGCGAAGGCGCAGCGCAGGCAGGTCCACGCCGCCTCGCTGGCAAAGCCCAGGCCCCAGTGACGCCGGGCCAGGCGCCAGCCGATCTCCACCGCCGGGCCGAACGGCGCCTCGAAGTTGACGTTGAGTAGCCCGGTCATGCCGATGAAAGCGCCACTGTCCTTGCGCTCCAATGCCCACAGGCCGAAGCCGTACTCGTTGAAGTGGCCGCGAATACGGCCGATCAACGCCGCCGCCTCCAGGCGCGTCAGCGGCGCAGGAAAATAGCGCATCACCTGTGGGTCGGCGCACATCGCGGCGAATTCGCGCAGGTCGTCGTCCTGCCATTGGCGCAATACCAGGCGGGCGCTCTCCAGGTGGAGTATGGGGGTCATGGGGTGTACTCCGGCTTCACCGACGTTCAGTCTACAGCGTAGGCGCGGCCTGGCGCTTTACCCAGCGCGCGGCCAGGGTTGGCCAGCGCGGGGCAATAACTGGCAAGATTGGCCCTGGCCCTGACTGCGAACCACCCATGCCGCTGCCGCTGATCTACCACGATGACTACAGCCCGGAATTCCCTGCCGAGCATCGCTTTCCGATGGACAAGTTCCGTCTGCTGCACGACCACCTGGTGCACAGCGGGCTGACCACCGACCAGGCCCTGCTGCGCCCGCAGATCTGCCCCAACGACATCCTTGCCCTGGCCCATGAGCCGAGCTACATCGAGCGCTACATGAACGGCGAGCTGTCGCGCGAGGACCAGCGCCGTCTCGGTCTACCGTGGAGCGAGGCATTGGCGCGGCGCACCGTGCGCGCGGTGGGCGGCTCGCTGCTGACCGCCGAGCTGGCGCTGCAGCATGGCATTGCCTGCCACTTGGCCGGTGGCACCCACCATGCCCATTACGATCACCCGGCCGGTTTCTGCATCTTCAACGACCTGGCGGTGATCAGCCGTTACCTGCTGGCGGCCGGACGCGTGCAGCGGGTGCTGATCTTCGACTGCGATGTACACCAGGGCGATGGCACTGCGCGCATGCTCGAAGACACGCCCGAAGCCATCACCGTGTCGCTGCACTGCGAACAGAACTTCCCGGCGCGCAAGGCCCAGAGCGACTGGGACATCCCGTTGCCGCGCGGCATGGGCGATGCCGCCTACCTGCAAGTGGTGGACGATGCGCTCAACTACCTGCTGCCGCTGTACCAGCCCGACCTGGTGCTGTACGACGCGGGTGTCGATGTGCACAAGGACGACGCCCTGGGCTATCTGCAACTCACCGATCAAGGCGTGGCAGCCCGCGATGAGCGGGTGCTGCGCCATTGCCTGGGGCGTGACATCCCGGTAGCCGGGGTGATTGGTGGCGGCTATAGCAAAGACCACGAGGCCTTGGCCAGGCGCCACGGCATCCTCCACCACAGTGCCGCGCGGGTCATCGGTTGTTCACAATGACTGTGGAACCGCTTGTGGATAACCTGCGGGAAAGGCGCTGCAGCCCAATGCCGGCAAGCCCTGCAGGACTGTGATCATTTTTTGACCAGTGCTCGCAGGTGGCGTGCTGCGTTAGAATGGCGATCTTTTCCACAGCCTGCCGTCGACCATGCCTGATAAATCCCCCGCATTCCCCTCCTCGGCCGTCGTCATCGGCGGCGGCCCTGCCGGCCTCATGGCCGCCGAGGCCATGGCCCAGGCGGGCATCGACGTGCAGGTGTTCGACGCCATGCCCTCGGTAGGTCGCAAGTTCCTGCTGGCCGGGGTCGGCGGCATGAACATCACCCACGCGGAAGCTTATCCACAGTTCGTGGGGCGTTACGCTGAGCGCCAAGGCGAGATCGAACAGCTGCTGCGCGGGTTCGATGCTGATGCGCTGCGCCAGTGGATCCACGACTTGGGCATTGAAACGTTCATCGGCACCTCGGGCCGCGTGTTCCCTACCGACATGAAAGCCGCGCCGATGTTGCGCGCCTGGCTCAAGCGCCTGCGCGACCAAGGCGTGGTTATCCACACCCGCCACCGCTGGCTGGGCTGGAATGACGATGGCAGTCTGCGCATCGCTTATCCACAAGGCGAGTTGCGTATGCACGCCGATGCCGTGGTGCTCGCCTTGGGTGGCGCAAGCTGGGCACGCCTGGGTTCCGATGGCAGCTGGCAACCCCTGCTTAGCGAACGTGCTGTGGATATCTCGCCGCTGCGCCCGAGTAACTGCGGATTCGAGGTGCAAGGCTGGAGCGCACTGCTGGTGGATAAGTTCGCCGGGGCGCCACTCAAGAACATCGCTCTGAGCATGCCCGGCATGACCCCGCGCAAAGGTGAGTTCATCCTCACGGCGCAAGGCGTTGAGGGCAGCCTGGTGTACGCCTGGTCGGCGCAACTGCGCCAGGCCATCGAACGCACCGGGCATGCCCAGCTGCTGCTCGACCTGCTGCCGGACAAGCCTGTGGACAAGATCGCCCAGGCACTGGCCAAGCCGCGCGGATCGCGCTCCATGGCCAAGCACTTGCACGGTCAATTAGGCATCGATGGGGTCAAGGCAGGGTTACTGCGCGAACTGACAACGCCTGCGACCTTCACTGATCCACAGGCGCTGGCGCAGGCGATCAAGGCATTGCCGATCACCTTGATCAGCACGCGGCCGTTGGATGAGGCGATCAGCAGCGCCGGTGGCGTGCGCTTCGAAGCGCTGGACGCCGGCTTGATGCTGCGCGCCATGCCAGGCGTGTTCTGCGCCGGCGAGATGCTCGACTGGGAGGCGCCGACCGGCGGCTATCTGCTCACCGCCTGCTTTGCCAGCGGGCTGCAGGCTGGCCGAGCGGCGGCGGCATGGCTGCACGCGCCGCGCTGAGCACGCCGGCGCTTACACAGCTCAGGGCTTGCGCTTGCGCGGGCCACCTTTGAAGCTGGGCACCTTGCGCACGGCCTTCACCGCTGGCTCACTGGCACTGCCGTCGGCACTGTCCATCCAGCGCCCCAGGCCACGCTTGGCGGCGTTTTCCTTGGGTTTCTTAGGCTTCTTCGGCTTCTTGATCACCTGGCCGCTGGCGTCGGTCATCGGCACCCGGTGCTCGGGGATGAAGTCCGGTTCTTCGTGGCGTGGCAGGGTCTGACGGATCAGCACCTCGATGGCCGAGAGCATCTGCACCTCATCGGCGCACACCAGCGAGATGGCCTCACCCTTGTTACCGGCACGCCCGGTGCGGCCAATGCGGTGCACATAGTCTTCGGCGACGATCGGCAGGTCGAGGTTGACCACCAGCGGCAAGTCGTCGATATCCAGGCCGCGGGCGGCGACGTCGGTGGCGACCAGCACCTGGATCTCACGCGCCTTGAAGCTGTCCAGGGCGCGCTGGCGGGTGGCCTGGGGGCGGTCACCATGGATACCGTCGGCGTTGATGCCTTCCGCGAGCAAGCGCTCGACCAGTTGATCGACCCCGTTGCGGGTCTTGGCGAACACCAGCACCTGCTTCCAGCGCTGCTTGCGCAGCAAGTGGCAGAACAGGTCGGCCTTGCGCTTCTTGTCCACCGGCACCAGCCACTGCTTGACTGTGTTGGCGGCGGCGTTGCGCGGGCTGACCTCGATGCTCAACGGATCGTTCAGCGCCAGCCCGGCAAGCACGCGGATCTGCTCGGAGAAGGTGGCGGAGAACAACAGCGTCTGGCGCTTGCGCGGCAGCGCGGCGTACACCGCCTGCAGTTCTTCGGCAAAGCCCAGGTCGAGCATGCGGTCGGCTTCATCGAGCACCAGGGTCTGTACCTGGTTGAACTTCAATGCGTTCTGGCGAAACAGGTCGAGCAGGCGCCCGGGGGTGGCCACCAACAGATCGACCCCACGGCGCAGCCTCATCATCTGCGGGTTGATGCTGACCCCACCGTAGACCGCGTAGGTGCTCAGCGGCAGGTTCTCGGCATACTCACGGACATTGGCGTGCACCTGCTCGGCCAGCTCGCGGGTCGGCACCAGCACCAGCGCGCGGATCGAGTTGCTGGCGACCTTCTCACCCTCCAAGGCCAGGCGCTGCAACACCGGCAGGGCAAAGCCTGCGGTCTTGCCAGTACCGGTCTGGGCGGCGGCCATCAGGTCGCGCCCTGCCAGCACGGCAGGGATGGCCTTGGCCTGAACGGGGGTGGGCGTGCTGTAGTCGAGCTGCTGCAAGGTGCGCAGCAGCGGTTCGATCAGGCCGAGTTGGGCGAAATTCATGGCAATACCGTCAGGGGGGTTCAGCGAAGGCGGCAAGTTTACCCCAACCACCCCGGCTACTTGCAGATTTCGCCCTGCAACGGCCGCACCGGCGCCTTGCGCCACTGCGGCAAGCCGATCAGCACCACGGCGCCGATGATCACCGCCATGGCCAGGCATTCCTCGGCACCGATGTGTTCGCCGGCGAAGACGATCCCCAGCAACACCGCCACCGCCGGATTGACGTAGGCGTAGCTGGTGGCGGCCGCCGGGCGCACGTGCTTGAGCAGGTACATGTAGGCGCTGAAGGCGAGAATCGATCCGAACAACACCAGGTAGGCCAGCGCGCCCCAGCCGGCAGCGCTGGGCATCTGCGTCATGCGCTCGCCAGACAGCGCGCTGCCCAGCAGCAGCACGGCGCCGCCCACCAGCATTTCGGCGGCACTGGCCATCGGCCCGGCTGGCAGCGGCAGGCTTTTGCTCCACACCGAGCCGAAGGCCCAGGACGCCGCGGCGAACAGGATCAGCGCCGCGCCCAACGGGCTGGCTTGCAGGTTGGAGCCGAAGTTGAGCAAGGCGATGCCGAGCAGGCCGAGGAGGATGCCGGCCCATTCCAGGCGCGAATTGCGCTGACCGAACAACAGCCCGAAGACCAGGGTGAACAGCGGCACCGTGGCAATCGCCAGTGCCGCGACCCCGGAAGCGACGCCAGCATGTTCGGCCACGGTGACCCCGCCATTGCCACAGCTGAGCAGGAGAAAACCGATAGCGCCTGCCGAGCGCCACTGCGCCCAGGTCGGTGCCGGTACACCGCGCCAGCGCAGAAAGCCGTACAACAGGCCACCGGCGATGATGAAGCGCACCCCGGCCATCAGCAGCGGTGGCCACGACGCCACGCCAATGCGAATGAACAGGTAGGTCGAGCCCCAGACCAGGTACAAGGCCAGGAAGGCGCCGATGAGCAACAGCGGGAAGCGACGTGAGGCAGGCATGGCAGGCAACTCTGAAATCCGTTTTCGGGTGACCGAGTCTAGAGCGCCAGCACGGTGAACATAAGCTACAAAACCGCTCGAATCGAGCAGCACACTTTAGCGAGTGCGGTCAGGCGTACTTGGCCAGGGCGTCGCGCACCTTGGCCGCAGGCACTTTCTGCAGACGGCACAGCAGATCATGCGACAGCTGCTCGACACCGTGGCTTTGGCGCAGAACCCCGGCCAGGTGCTGCAACAGATTGGCGGCCATTTCCGCGTCGGCCATGGCCCGGTGCGCGGTGCCGGTGTGCGGCAAGCCAGCCCAACGGGTCAGGGTGCCCAGCTTGTGGTTGGGCGCGGCCGGCAGCAGACGCCGCGAGAGCAGCAAGGAGCAGGCGAACGACTGGCTGCGACTACGGCCGATGCGGCCCAGCTCGAAGTCCCAGAATTTCTGGTCGAATGCCGCGTTGTGCGCCAGCAGCGGCGTCGCGCCGACGAACTCGGCCACTTCGTTCATCACCTGATCCACCGGCGGCGCGCTGCGCAGCATGGCTGTGGTGATACCGGTCAGGCCGGCCACGAACGCCGGCACCGGCACGCCTGCGTTCATCAGGCTCTGGTAACGCTCGACGATGCGACCACGCTCGAGCATCACCACCGCCACTTCCGTGGCGCGGCAGCCGGTACCAGGGGAAATGCCGGTGGTTTCGAAGTCGATGACAGCGATGCGTTCCATGAAGACCTTCAGTGCTTGAGTAACAGTGCGCCCTCGATGGGCACGTAGCGGCTGGCGGCGCGCACCAGCGACAGGGCGGTAAGGCCGGGCACGCCATACACCACCGCCTCGGTGCCGTGGCGCTGGATCACGCGCTCGAGCAGCAGGTCGAAATCGCCATCGCCGGAGGCCAGCACCACCTGATCGACGCGGCTGGCCGCATCGATCACATCCAGGGTGATGCCCACGTCCCAGTCGCCCTTGGCCGAGCCGTCGCTGCGCTGGATGAACGGTTTCAGGCGCACCTCGAAACCCAGGTTGCGCAGGATCTGCTGGAACTGTTGTTGCTTGCTGTCACCCCGATCGATGGCATACGCCACCGCCTCGACGATCTGGCCTTCGGCGCTGACCGCCTGCCACAGCGCGGTGTAGTTGAAATGGCAGCCATGGGCCTGGCGCACGGTGTAGTAGAGGTTCTGCACATCGGCGAACAGCGCGATCTTTTTCACCTTCAAACCTCGTCACGACGGGCGCCACACGCCCTTGCAAGGCCGCCAGTATGCCAGAGCGATCAGACGAAGGTATCGTCATCGGAGAAGAAGCCGCCATCATCGCTGCCGTAATCGGTGTCGGCCCAGCCGCCCTGGTCGTTGTTCCAGGCGCCATCGTCGGCGACCTGCTGCTGGGCGCCGGGGTCGTTCCAGCCCCCTGTATCGCTGGCAGGCGCCGGTTCTTCCTTGAGCACCTCGACCACTTCTTCAGGTTGCGCATGGTGGTTGAACAAGCTGCTCACACCTTGCGCCAGCAGAACGCCGCCGGCAACGCCTGCGGCGGTCTGCATGGCGCCACCGAGGAAACTGCTGGCCCCGCCACGGGCCGGCGCTGCAGCGAAGCCGGGTTGCTGCGACTGCGCTGGCGCTTGGGGCTGGGCAAAGCCCGGCGCGCTGGGTTCGCGCCAGCCACCGCCTGGAGCGGCCGCGGTACCGGGGCGCTGCGCCTGTGGCTGAGGTTGCGCGGCGGGCTGCGGGTCGCGGGCGCCAGCACCGAAAATGCTCGAAAGGAAACCACCGCCACTGTTGCCACTGCCGCTGCGGCTGGCTTCGAGTTGGGCACGGGTCTGCTTGAGCTCGGCCTCCAGCTGCTTGTTCTGCTCGTCCAGCCGCTTGAGCGCCGCTTCCTGGACCAGAATGGCCTGGGCCATGTAGTAAGGCGCCGCCGGTTGCGCGCGCACATGCTCTTCGATGCGCGCCTGCGCCTGCGCGTCGCGCGGCTGGCTGGGATCCTCGGCTTGCTTGATGCGGCCGAACAGGCCGTCGATCAGGGTTTGTTCATCAGTGTTCATTGCGGCTACCTCATGGGCGAGCAGGACATCGGACAGGACTAAGATGGGGCGCGCCGGGCGCGTATTCAATCACGCCGCCGGTGAAACTTTTTTCAGCAAGCGAGCGCGCTGGGCTAAAGTTAGGCCCCTGTTTTGACTGTCCTGCGATGTAGACCGATGAATCCGCTGAGCGTACTGCGCGACTCCTTTTATTTCTTCCGTGGCCACCTGGCCAGCATCATCAGCCTGTGCCTGCCGCTGGTGATACTCGAAGCGTTCACTACCCAGGTGCTGTACCGCCAGCTGGGCGAGCAGGCGTCACCTGCCTACGGCATGCTGATCAGCCTTTTGTTCTACCCGTTGTACAGTGCCGCGCTGATTCTCTACCTCGATACTCGCAGCAACGGACAAGACGTGCCCAAGCGCGACCTGTTCGCCCGCGCCGTGCAGCTATGGCCGCCGCTGGCGCTGATGATCATGATCAGCTCGCTGCTGATCATGGCTGGCCTGGCGTTGCTGGTGTTCCCGGGCATCTGGATCATGATCAACCTGGTGTTCGCCGAATACCTCCTGGTGCTGCGCGGTTTGCCCGTGGTGCAGTCGATGCGTGAAAGCGCGCGCATGACCACCGGGCATTTTCTGCGCATCATGATCTGCGTGCTGGGCGTATTGGCACCGATCTGGCTAATCGATGGGTTGCTGCTGATGGCCTTCCCGGAGCCGGCACCGGCCGTGGAGTTGGCGCTGAACAGCCTCAGTGGCTTCTTGCAACTGTTCAGCACGGTGGTGCTGTACCGCTTGTTCATGTTGCTGGAAAGCAACGCCAGCTAAACCGCCAATGCGCGGAAATTGTTCAGGCTGCGGGTGCAGCGCACGCGCGGTCAGGCTCTGGGTTCACATCACCACGGAGAGCCATCATGGATTCAGCACTCAAAGCCCAGTTCGCCCGCTCGTTCAGCGGCCGCTTGTATGTTCGTATCGACGGCTGGGATGCGCCACTGTGCCCAGGGCAGGTCAAGGGCTGGGATGCCACCACCAGCCTGCTCGCCAAGATGCACGACGGCTGGCTCAAGGCCGGAGGGCGCGAGGAGGCAGCCGCGCTTCAATTCGACTTCGACTCGATGACCGATGACCGCTTGCACTACCACATCAGCCTGGTCGGTGCCGGCGCGCCGCAGAAATTGGGCATCAGCCGTAATGGCTATCTGGGTTTCTATCGGGTCGCCGAAGTGACCGACTACTGGAAGATCGAGCCCTTGCGAATGACCGCCCAAGGCCTGGTCTGCAACTTGCGCGACCATCAGGGCCAACGCGCCGCGGTGGCCGCCGACACCCGCCTGGGCGGCTCGGGTGGAATACCGCGCGATGGCAGTCAGGCCAAAGCGTTCATGAATGTCAGCCATGGCGAAACGTTCGAGTTTCTGCTGAAAGTGATCAGCTAAGCCGGGTTCTGGAGGAAGCCGTTCAAGCTCCAGCCAGGCCACTCCCACGCCTAGAGTGCGATCTCGTCAAAAACAGGAGATCGCACCATGGACCAAGTGATACAGGACAGCTACGGCGAATCGTTCACCGGCCGGCTCTACGCCATCGCAGTGGAACAACTCGTTCCGCTGCGACTGAGCCGCAGTTCGGATAAGTGGAACTGGGGCTTCACGCCCCAGGACGATTGGCTGATGGCTGGTGGCAAAGCCAGCTCGATCAACCTTAAGTTCGAGTTCGACTCGCACACTGACGACCGCCTGCATTACCACATCAGCCTGCCCAACAGCGGCAATCCAGCGAAGCGACTGGGCCTGAGCCGCAACGGCTACCTCGGTTTCTACCAACTGGCGGAGGTCACCGAGTACTGGAAAGTCGAGCCGCTGGAGATGACCGACGAGGGGCTGATCTGTTACCTGCGTGACCATCAGGGTCACCGTGTCGCGGCCCTGCGCGACGAGCCGCATCACAGTCGGCAGGCCATGTACCTGCTCAACACCCAGGAAGGCGAAGTCCTCACCTTCCTGCTCCAGCGCAACGCCTGAAACCCGTGCTCAGGTGCCGCGCGGCTTGGCCCGCGCGGTGGCCTCGGCGACCAGGGGGTCGTCTGGCCAATAGTGTTTCGGGTAGCGCCCCTTCAAATCCTTTTTCACTTCGGCATAGGTCGTGCGCCAGAAATTGGCCAGGTCCTGGGTCACCTGCACCGGCCGGCGAGCAGGCGACAGCAGATGCAGTTTGACCTGCTGGCGGCCTTGGGCGATGCGCGGCGTGTCCGCCAGGCCGAACAGCTCTTGCAGGCGCACCGCCAGGATGGGCGGATGCTCGCTGTAGTCCAGGCGAATGCTCGACCCTGAAGGCACGGCCAAGTGGGTCGGTGCCCACTCGTCCAGGCGTTGCGGTAACGGCCAGGGCAGCAGGTTGCGCAGGATCGACGACAGGTCTAACGCGGCAAAATGGCTCAGCCGCGTGACCTTGCCCAGGTAGGGCTGCAACCAGCTTTCCAGATCAGCCAGAAGCGCATCATCGCTAAGGTCGGGCCATTCGCTCTGGCCGTCCTTGGCAAGATCCAGTTGCCGTAACAGCTCCACCCGCGCCTGCCACTGGCGCAGTTCCGCCGTCCAGTTCAGCAGGTTCAGCCCCTTGCGTCGCAGCAGACCGATCAGCGCCTTGGCGCGGGCTTCGTCGTCCAGGCCTGGTAACGGCTCGCGGCTGACGATCAGCTCCCCGACCTTGGTTTGACGCTCGGCCACCAGCACCTGCTGGCGTTCATCCCAGTCAAGCACATCGACCCGCTCGACCTGCTCGGCCAGCACGTCGTCGAGCAACTGTGGATCAAAGGCGGCTGCCAGGTAGATGCGCTCCTCACGCTGACCTTGCCGGCTGCCCAGGTCGGCGATCACCAACCATGGGTACTTCATCAAGGCATCGGCTTCGCCGAACAGCGCCGCGCGGCCATTGGCCAGGCGATATTCGGCGCTGCCTTCACGGCGCTGCTGGGCGACGCGGTCCGGATAGGCCAGCGCCAGCAAGGCGCCCAGCCAACGCGGATGCTCCGGATCGGCGACCACCGCCGTGGCCGCGCCGCGCAGCAGGCCCTGATACTGCCTGGCAAGCTGGCGCACACGCTGCACGCCGCCCTGGCTGGGCCGAGCACGCTTGCCCGGGCCGCTGAGCAAAGCCAGGCGACTGTGCAGGTCGGCACCGCCGCCACGCTGAATGTCACGTTCGCCGAGCAGGGCGGCAACATCGCAGGCCATGGGTGCCAGGCCCAGCGCCTGGCCCCTCAGCAACAAGTGAGCGATGCGTGGATGCGCCGGCAGTTGCGCCATGGCCTGACCGTGCTCGCTCAGGTGCTCACGGCTGCCCGGCCGGTAGGCGCCGAGGCGCGCGAGCAGATCCTGGGCTTGGGCGAAGGCCGCCGCAGGCGGCTGGTCGAGCCAGCGCAACTGCGCAGGGCTGACCCCCCAACGGGCCAACTGCAGCGCCAGCCCAGCCAAGTCAGCCTGCATGATCTCTGCCGTGCCATGGGCGGCCAGCTGTGCATGCTGGGCCTCGGACCAGAGCCGGTAGCACACCCCCGCTTGCAGACGCCCGGCACGGCCGGCACGCTGAGTGGCGCTGGCGCGGGAGATGCGTTGGGTGTCCAGGCGCGTCATGCCACTGCCGGGATCGAAACGTGGCACGCGGGCCAGGCCTGCATCGATCACCACGCGCACGCCATCGATGGTCAGGCTGGTCTCGGCAATGTTCGTGGCCAGCACGATCTTGCGCAACCCCGCGGGTGCCGGGTCGATGGCGGCGCGCTGGGCATCGAGGTCGAGCTCGCCATGCAGCGGGCACAGCACGAGGTCGCGGCGATCGCCCAGTTCATCCTGCAGGCTCTGGTGTACCCGGCGGATTTCGGCCTGGCCCGGCAGAAACACCAACAGGCTGCCGGGCTGCTCGGCCAGCGCCAGCAGCACGCTTTCCAGCACCCGTGGCTCGATGAATTCACCCGCCTGGAATGGCCGGCTCCAACGGATATCGACCGGATGCATACGGCCCTCACTGCTGACCACCGGTGCATCGTCGAGCAGCCGCGACAACCGCTCGCCTTCGAGGGTCGCGGACATCAGCAGAATCTTCAGCGGTGGGTCGTCACGCAACAGTTCTCGACCATTGAGGCACAGCGCCAAGGCCAGGTCGGCGTCCAGGCTGCGCTCATGAAATTCATCGAAAATTACCAGCCCCACCCCTTCCAGCGCCGGATCGGCCTGCAGGCGGCGAGTCAGGATGCCTTCGGTGACCACCTCAATGCGTGTACCAGGCCCCACCTTGCTGTCCAGCCGAATACGGTAACCCACCGTCTGCCCGACCTTCTCCCCCAGCTCGCTGGCCAAACGCTCAGCCGCCGCCCGAGCGGCCAGGCGGCGTGGTTCGAGCATGATGATGGTCTGCCCGGCCAGCCACGGCTGGTCGAGCAGGGCCAGCGGCACGCGGGTGGTCTTGCCGGCGCCGGGGGGTGCTTCGAGCACGGCTTCGTCACGGGTGTGCAAGGCCTGGCGCAAGGCAGGCAGGGCGGCATCGATCGGTAATGAAATCATGGTGGTCCTCGAACAGTGACGCGAGTATAACGGCGAACCGGCCCTGCCCTGTCATGGTCTTAGCTGCAGGCGCTGGCGTTTCGCTTGCCCCGCTCGACACCCTTTTGGAGATTCACATGCGTATCCCCTCCCGCCTCATCGGTGGCGCCCTGATCGCCACGCTGCTGACCCAGCTGACGGCCTGCGGCACGATTTTCTACCCTGATCGCCGTGGCCAGATCGGCGGCAAGATCGACCCGGTGGTGGCTGCCATGGACGCCATCGGCATCCTCTTCTACGTCATCCCTGGCCTGATCGCCTTCGGCATCGATTTCGCCACCGGCGCCATCTACTACCCCGGCGGGCATACCGCCCAGGTCGATCCCGCCAAGCTGCATGAAGCGGTCGGTGCCGACGGCAAGGTCGACAACCTGAAGTTGCAGGCGATTCTGCAAAGCGAACTTGGCCAGCGCCTGCCGCTGGACGATCCGCGCCTGATCCAGCACCGCGGCAGCGTCGAGCAGCTGGCCGGCCTGGGCCTGGCGCCTGCCGCCTGATCCGCCCAGGAGCCGTTCTGCCGTCATGATCACGCCCGCTGAGCACCAACGGCTGCTGCGCCTGGCCACGCGCGCCTCGCTGGCCGTGGCCAGCCTTCTGGTGGTCAGCAAGGCCGTGGCCTGGTGGCTCAGTGGCTCGGTCAGCCTGCTCGCTGGCCTGACCGATTCGGCGCTCGACGCGGTGGCTTCGTTTCTCAATCTGCTGGCAGTGCACTACGCGTTGCGCCCGGCCGATGATGACCACCGCTTTGGCCATGGCAAAGCCGAAGCGCTCGCTGGCATGGCCCAGGCGCTGTTCATCGGCGTCAGTGCGGTGCTGATCGGGGTGCAGGCCGTCAGGCGCCTGCAAGACCCGCAGCCGCTCGGCGATACCGGCATCGGCATCGGTGTGATGCTGCTGTCGCTGGTGCTGACCGTCGGCCTGCTGGCACTGCAAGCCAAGGTCATTCGCCTGACCGGCTCGACCGCGGTGCGCGCCGACTCGCTGCACTATCGCTCCGACTTGCTGCTCAACGGCAGCATTCTGCTGGCGCTGCTGCTGGCGCGCGTTGGCTGGCCGCAACTGGATGCGCTGTTCGGCCTGGGTATCGCGCTGTACATCCTCTGGAGCGCGCTGCAGATCGCCCGCGAAAGCACCGCGATCCTGATGGACCGCGAGCTGCCCAGCGAGATCGGTGAGCAGATGACTCAGCTGGTGCTGCAGATTCCGGGGGTACTGGGCGTGCACGATGTGCGCACGCGGGTGTCGGGCAACCAGTGGTTCGTGCAATTGCACCTGGAGCTGCCCGGCCAGTTGCCGCTGCACGAGGCGCACACTTTGTGCGTGCGTGCCTCGGAAGTCATTCGCCAGCACTATCCGCGCGCAGATGTGATGGTTCACGCCGACCCTGTCTGAACTCAATCGACGCTGTAACCGCGACCGCTCAGGCAGGCGCTTAGCGCTCGCCGGTAGTTGCTCGCCACTTGAGCGGCCGGTGCGTAGGGCGCAGTGGCGGGATCGAAGCCCGACTCACTGACGGCCCAGCGATGGCACTGATAGCGATCCTGGTCCTGCTGCTCCGGCCCTTGGCCATGCATGGGGTAGGCAATCACATCATAGCCAGTGCTCGGTGGGGCGGCGGCGGGCAGCGGGGGTGGAGCGCTGGCAGGCGGATTGACCACCACGTACTGCTGGGCGTCCGCCAAGTATTGGTAGTAGGTGTCGGCGACCAGGAAGAACAACGCGCCGCCCAGCCAGACCTCTCGTGCATAGGGCGGCAGGTAGTCGACGCGCACGCCGCGCGGCGGCGCCACCACCACATAGCGATCACCGTGGGGGCGGTACCAGTAGCCAGCAGAATAATAGTATTGCTCGCCGCGGTACGGCACCTGCCAGTACCGGTCGGGAAAACGATCGATGCTGTGCCCCGGCCGATAACGCGGTCCCGGCCCCCAGCCATTGCCATGGCCATCTGGCCGTCCCTGCCAGTCGCCACCGGGGCGCTGGCCCGGGCCGCCTGCTTGCCAATGGCGGTTATTGCCGTTGTAACGCGGAATGTCCTGGTAGTAACCGGGCCGAGCGGGCTGCGTTTGCTGCACCTGATCGCGGGAATTGAGCGCTCGGCCAGGGCCGCCATCGTTGCCATGCCCCTCACCCGGCACCTCTGCCAGCGCCCCGAGGCTGATGCCCAGGCCCAGCACACCAACACCTGCCAACTGCCAGATGCGCGACTTCATGTTGTTCCTCACGGTCTAGTGAACGCACGGCTGCCAGTCTAACGCGCGCGCGCCGTGGGCAGATGAAATCGCGGCCATGAAAAAAGGGAGGCCTGGGGCCTCCCTTTGGGAATTGTCGTCCGTGCTCGGCGCTTGTGGCCCCGGCTCACCTCACAGCGTCTTGTAGAAGCCGTGTAGCCCGGGGGCCTGCAGATCCTGTTGGATGGCTGGCCGCGACCGCCCGCCTAGGGCGCGTCGCCGTGGACTGATGTCCGGGCAGTGATTCTGTTGATAAAGATAAGGGAACGGGCGCGGCAGAGGATTGCGAATATTGCTCGGATAAATAGCGCTTGCGCAATTTTTAACCCTGGATTGATAATTCACCGCAATCCGCAAAGAAACGAGGCTTTCCATGAGCAAACTTGATCGCTACGACCTGAGCATCCTCGCCGAATTGCAGCGCGATGCGCGCATTTCCAACCAGGAGCTGGCCGAGCGCATCGGCTTGTCGCCCTCGCCGTGCTCACGCCGAGTCAAGCAACTGGAAGACGACGGTTACATATCGCGCCAGGTCGCCTTGCTTGACCGCAAGAAGCTCGGCCTTAGCCTGACCGCCTACGTGCTGATCGGCATGGACCGGCATACCCCTGAACGTTTCGAAACCTTCGAAGCGGCCATCCGCAACCTGCCGCAGGTGCTCGAATGCAGCCTGGTGACGGGTATGGATGCCGACTACCAGCTCAAGGTGGTGGTGCCTGACATGGACCACTACCAGAAACTGTTGCTCGGCAGCCTCACGCGCATCGAGGGTGTCACCAGCGTACGCTCGAGCTTCGTGCTCAACCAGGTGCTGGCGAGCACCGAGATGCCGTTGACCCACCTGCGCTAAGCGCGCTGCCGTTCACCACTGCCTATCTGCCTGGAGACCTCGATGGATCCCGCCGTATTCGAAGAATGGATGATGATCGTGCTGGTCAGCGTACTGATCGGCTTCATGGGCTTCATCGTCTGGGACCTGGCGAAAAAGTCCAAGGCCGGGCGCTTCGGCACGATGATCCTGTTCTTCGTGCTCGGGCTCGGCGTATTGGCGTTCATCATCAAGAGCGTGGTGGTGGGCTTCATCGAAGGGGTCTAGGCGCTGGAGCCTGTGCCGCTTCTGTAAGGCTACAGCGGCACTTCGCGCCAGCAGCCCTGCGCCAGGCCATCGAGCGTCCAATCGCCGATGCGCACCCGCACCAGCCTCAACGTCGGCAGGCCCACGGCCGCCGTCATGCGCCGTACCTGACGGTTGCGGCCCTCGCGAATCACCAGCTCCAACCAATGGGTCGGCACGCTTTTGCGAAAACGCACGGGCGGGTTGCGCGGCCATAGTTGCGGCTCGTCCAGGCGGCGCGCCTCGGCCGGCTGGGTCGGTCCGTCATTGAGCTGCACACCGTCGCGCAAACGCTGGAGCTGTTCCTCGCTCGGCTCGCCCTCGACTTGTACCCAGTAGGTCTTGGGCAGCTTGTGCTTGGGGTCGGCGATACGCGCCTGCAACTTGCCGTCATTGGTCAGCAGCAGCAGGCCTTCACTGTCCCGGTCGAGGCGACCGGCCGGGTAGATGCCCGGTATGTCGATGAAGTCCTTGAGCGTCGCGCGCCCTTCGCCGTCGCTGAACTGCGTCAGCACATCGAAGGGCTTGTTGAACAGGATCAAGCGCGGCTCGGCCGGGGGCGCCTTGGCCTGGCGACGCGGGCCGGAGGGCCGCGCCGATGGGCGGCGCGGCTTGGAACGGGGTGGCAGGGGCATGGATCCTCAGCGGAACGGCGGCTCATCGAAGCTGCGCAGTTTACGCGAGTGCAACGAGTTGAGCTCGGTGCGCAGCAGATCGAGGGCGGCGATGCCGATTTTCAGGTGCTGGCTGACGGCACGGTTGTAAAACGCGTTGGCCGAGCCCGGCAGCTTGATCTCGCTGTGCAGCGGCTTGTCGGACACACACAGCAAGGTGCCATAGGGCACCCGCAGGCGGTAACCCTGGGCGGCGATGGTGCCGCTTTCCATGTCTACCGCCACGGCGCGCGACAGGTTGATCAGCGGCCGCTCCTGCGCCCAGCGCAGCTCCCAGTTGCGGTCGTCGTAGGTCAGCACGGTGCCGGTGCGCAGGCGCTTTTTCAGCTCTTCGCCACGCTCGCCGGTGACCTGGGCTGCCGCTTCCTGCAACGCCAGCTGCACCTCGGCCAGGGCCGGGATGGGGATGTTCGGCGGCACCACGCGATCGAGGATGCCGTCACGGCGCATGTAGGCGTGTGCCAGCACATAGTCACCGATGGTCTGCGACTGGCGCAGGCCACCACAGTGGCCAATCATCAGCCAGCAGTGTGGACGCAGGACCGCCAGGTGGTCGGTGATGTTCTTGGCGTTGGAAGGACCCACGCCGATATTCACCAGGGTCACCCCGTCACCGTCACCGGCGATCAGGTGATAGGCCGGCATCTGGTAGCGGTGCCACACCACCCCGGCGACCAAGGCCTGGGCTTCGCCGTGGTCCATGCCCTTGTCGATCACCACGTTGCCCGGCAACACCATGCGTACGAAGCGCGGGTCGTCGCGCAGCTGCTCGAGGCCATGGCTGATGAACTGATCGACATAGCGGTGATAGTTGGTCAGCAGGATCCAGGGCTGTACGTGGCGCCAGTCGCTGCCGGTGTAGTGCACCAGGCGGCGCAGGGAAAAGTCCACGCGCGCGGCGTCGAACAACGCCAACGGCAGGGTTTCGGCATTGCCCCAGTCACACAGGCCGTCGGCGATGTCGTCGGTGGCTGCGGACAAGTCGGTGCTGGGGAATACGCGCGCCAGCTGAGCGGCGGTGATGCCGCTGCCGGCCAGCTCATCGCCCTGGTCGACCACGTACGGATAAGGGATATTCTGCTCACTGACACCGACTTCCACGGTCACCGTGTAATCGGTCATCAACGGGCGCAATTGCTCGAGCAGGTAGCCGCGAAACGCCGCAGGCTGGGTGACGGTCACGCTGTAGGTGCCGGCGACCTGCACCTTGGCATAGGCCCGCGTGGTCGCCGCCACTTCGCCGTGGCTGTAGTAGGTCAGGCGCAGCGCCGGGTAGCGGTACAGGGCGCGCTCGTCGGCGTCGGGCTCGCTGCGATCCTTCAGGTAACGCTTGAGGGCCTGGCTCAGTGCCCCGGTGGCCTGGTCATGCAGGGCCGCCAAACGGTCGACGGCCTGTTCGGGAGTATCAACGACTACAAAAGCTTGGCTCACACTGGGCTTCCTGTCTGGACATGCATGTCGTTCATCTTGCCTGCCTTCTTGGTTAAATACATCCCCATTGATCGCGGGCGTGATTGGCACCTGGGCCTACGCCGCAGCCAATCCACTCAGCCGAGCCAGGCCGGGGTTGCCCGGGCCACCAGCGCCTGGGTATCGACCCCGCGCGGCAAGGCCCCATAGGTGCGCCCACCGGCGCTGCTCAGGCGACTGCCGATGAAGGCGTCGCTGACGGCGGCGTTACCGGCCTCGAGCAGCAGCTTGGCTTGCAGCGCCAGGGCGATCACCTCGGTCAGCTGCCGCGCGCGGTACTGGATATCGCCAGTATCGGCGAACGCGCCTTTGAGATTGCCGATGTACGCCGCCAGGCGCGGGTCGCCGTGGCCATCCCCGAGCTCGGTGAACAACGCATCGAGCACACCCGGCTCCTTGGACAACGCGCGCAGCACATCCAGGCATTGCACATTGCCTGAGCCCTCCCAGGTCGAGTTGACCGGCGCCTCGCGGTACAGGCGCGGCAGAATGCTGTCTTCGACATAGCCGGCGCCCCCCAGGCACTCGGCGGCTTCGTTGATCATCGCCGGCGCGCGCTTGCAGATCCAGTATTTGCCCACGGCGGTCACCAGCCGGGCGAAGTGCGCCTGCTGCGGATCGTCGAGCTGTTCCAGGGCCTGGCCCATGCGCAAGCTCAGGGCCAATGCCGCTTCGCTTTCCAAGGCAAGGTCGGCCAGTACGTTCTGCATCAAGGGCTGTTCGTTCAGCACCCGGCCACCGACCTTGCGGTGGGCGCAGTGATGGGTTGCCTGGGTCAGCGCCTGGCGCATCAGGGCACTGGAGCCGACCATGCAATCGAAGCGGGTCATGGCCACCATCTCGATGATGGTCGGCACTCCGCGCCCCTCTTCGCCCAGCATCCACGCCAATGCCCCGCGGAACTCGACCTCGCTGGACGCATTGGAGCAGTTGCCGAGCTTGTTCTTCAGGCGCTGGATATAGAACTGATTGCGCCCGTCGTCGGGCCGGTGGCGCGGCAACAGGAAGCAACTCAAGCCTTTGTCGGTCTGCGCCAGGGTGAGGAAGGCATCGCACATCGGTGCCGAACAGAACCACTTGTGCCCCACCAGCTCGTAGGCCTGTCCCGGGCCAGGGCTGCCGACGGGGTAGGCACGGGTGGTGTTGGCGCGCACGTCGGTACCGCCCTGCTTCTCGGTCATCGCCATGCCCACGGTGACGCCGGCCTTGTGGCGGTCGCCGACATTGCGCGGGTCGTATTCGCGGGCAAGGATCTTCGGCAGCCAGTACTCGGCGAGCTCAGGCTGCACGCGCAACGCAGGTACCGCGGCGAAGGTCATGGTCAGCGGGCAGCCGCTGCCGGCTTCGGCCTGGCTGTGCAGGTAGGTCATCGACGCGCGCGCCACGTGGGCGCCGGGGCGCGGTTCGGCCCAGGGCAGCGAAGGCAGGCCGTGTTCGACGGCGGTACGCATCAGTTGGTGGTAGGCCGGGTGAAATTCCACCAGGTCGATACGATGCCCGTAGCGGTCATGGCTGCTGAACTCAGGCTTGTGCGCATTGGCCAGGAAGCCCGCTGCCATCAATGGCCCGCCGGCCAGAGCGCCATAGGCGTCGATGCGCGCCTCGGCCCAGCCGGCGCCGAAGCGGCGCGACCACTCCTGCAGCGGCAGGTCGATGCGGTAGAGGTTGGCGCCATCGAGCGCAGGCGGCTGGTTGGTGACCTGATGGGTTTCAGCGTACTGGTGCAGGTTCATGGGCAGCTCCTGGGGCCGGGCATGGCTGAAACACCCAGTGAAGCACTCCCAGCGACCCCGTCAAAGGGGCATTCATGACGAAAGATGTGTCATCGCCCCAGGGCGCCTGCCTTCAGCCTTTGTATGAAACCGCCCTGCCCGGCGGCATCTGCACTTGCGCGAGCGCCACATTCAGGCTCAGCTCGAAGCGGCTGCCCAGGCCGCGGGTCGATTCGTGGGAGATCCTGCCGCCCAGCACCTCGGCCAACTGCCGGCAGATCGACAGGCCGATGCCCAGGCCGCCGTAACGCCGGGTCATGGAACCGTCGACCTGGAAGAAACGCTGGTACAGGATCGCCTGGTCGAGGTCGTCGAAACCGATGCCGCTGTCGCTGACACTGAAGGTCAGCGCCAGGCTGCACGGCCCCAGCCGCCGGCCACGCACCTGCAGCATCACGCCGCCCTGGTGGGTGAATTTCAGCCCGTTGTTGATCAGGCAACCCAGGCAGCGCGACAGCTTCTGCGCGTCGCCGAGCAGTTCATCGGGAAGCTCTGCCGGAATATCCAGGCTCAGGTACAGGCCCTTGCCCAAGGCGGTACCGGCGTAACCGGCGCGCAGGTCCTGCAAGGTGCGACGCAGGCTGAACGGCATGGCCTGGGCGCGCAGGCGTCCGGCTTGCAGCTCGCTCAGGGTCAGAATGTCGTCGACCATGTCCATCATGTCTTGCGCCGAGCCATTGGCGGTGCGGTGGTACTGGGCCATTTCCGCGCTCATTGGCAACGTCTGCATCAGTTCGAGCGAGCCGATCACGCCATTCATCGGGGTGCGCAACTCATGGGTGACGCTGGCCAGGAATTCATCCTTGAGGTGATTGCTGCGCGCCAGTTGCTGGTTGAGGTTCTCCAGCACCTGGCCGGTGTCGCGCAGGGTCTGCGCCTGCTGCTCGCGCATGCTGTTGATGCGGTCGGCCAGCGCCAGCGACAGCAGCGCGACTTCCAGCGCAGAGCCGAGCTGGCTGGCATACATGGTGATGAACAGGTTTGGCAGCAAGCCCAGCACCATCAAGGTGTTGACCAGCCCGCCGACGAGGAACGCGGTCCAGGCGATGATGAACCAGCGCGCCACGCGCAGGCCGCGCAGCCAGGCATACAGGCCGGCCGCGAAGATGCTCAAGGTGAACAGCAGCGCCAGCAGCGTGGCCACGCGCAAGGCGATGCCGTAGCGCACGCTTACCGCCAGCAGCATGACCAGCACGCCACCGGCCATCAACCCCTGCAGCAGCCGATCGAAGGCCTTGCTGACCTTGGCCAGTTGCAGGAAGTGGCGCGCGAACTGGCAGCCGAACAGGCCGGCGGCGCCGATGAAGAACGGCGTCGCGGCGTTGGCCCACCACGGGCTGTCGGGCCAGAAATAAGCGACGCCTGCGCCGTTGACCGAGACTTGATACAAGCCGAACGCGGCAATGTAGAGGATGTAATAGAGATAGCTGACATCGCGCACGCCGAGGTAAACGAACAGGTTGTACACCGCCATTACCAGCAGCACGCCGTAGATCATGCCGAACACGTAGAAGCGCGTCGGCTGCGCTTCGATGTAGGCCTCGGCCGACCACAAGGTCAACGGCGCCTGAATCGAGCCTTGGCTGCTCAGGCGCAGATAGACGGTGGTCGGCTGCCCTGGGGGCAGGTCCAGGGCGAACAGGTAGTTGTTCTGGCGGATCTGGCGGCTGTCGTAGGGCAATGCATCGCCTGTGCGTTGGGCCAGGCGAAACGCGCCATCGCTGCCGGCCAGAT
Source organism: Pseudomonas sp. SMSB3 (assembly GCF_052041965.1). Lineage (NCBI taxonomy): Bacteria > Pseudomonadati > Pseudomonadota > Gammaproteobacteria > Pseudomonadales > Pseudomonadaceae > Pseudomonas > Pseudomonas sp. SMSB3. The sequence goes on from NZ_JBKGGV010000015.1 coordinate 35,101, forward strand.
ACAGCTCGATGTGGTCCATCGGCGGGTAGGCAAGCTCCAGCAGCCATTGGCGCGGCAGCGCATCGACCGAAGCGTCATACTGCAGATCGACCTTCAGCCAGAATACCGAGGTCGAATAGCCCGCATTGAGGACATCGGCCTGATGTGGGCGAAAGCGGCTGAAGCTCGGCGCGCTGACCTGAGCGATGGTGGCGCTGCCGTCTTTGTCTTCGTAGACCTGCATGGCTTTGCCCAACGGAAGTTGCCGGGTCGTGGCGTCGAATTCGACGGCTCCGGCCAGCACGGGCAGCAAGCCCAGCAGCATTATCAGCAAATAGCGCATACAGCCCCAGCCTGGCCTTTCCGGTCGCGTCGCGATGGCCTCCGATCCTTTTGAGACGACGAAATCCGGCAGAGCCCGTTTGTCGAGTTATCCCAGCACTCTAGCATAGCCTGCGAGGCTGGCCACGGGCCATTTGGATTTTCCATCCAAGCGCTCTAGGACAGTACTTTCAGCGATCATGCAGGCATCTTCCTGACCGATCGATCAACAAATTGCCGTGCGCTGGCGATTCGCACAAATAGGTTTGGTGGTAAGCTCGCCGACCATGAATACCTACAGCTCCCGCCCCGTTGTCCTCTGTCTCTCCGGCCACGACCCAAGTGGCGGCGCCGGCTTGCAGGCAGATATCGAAGCCCTGATCGCCCAGGGCTGTCACGCCGCGCCCGCCGTGACCGCCCTGACCGTGCAGGATACCGTCAACGTTTCCGACTTCCGCGTGCTCGACCGCGAGTGGGTGCTGGCCCAGGCCAACGCCGTGCTGAGCGACTCGACCGTCGCTGCGGTGAAGCTCGGCATGCTGGGCTCGATCGCCATGGTCGACACGGTGGCCGAACTGCTGGCCGCCCACCCGCATCTGCCGCTGGTCTGTGACCCGGTGCTGCGTGCTGGTGGCGGCGGACGCCTGGGCAAGGACGAAGTCGGCTATGCCGTGCGCGAGCGCCTGCTGCCGCTGGCGACCATTGCCACGCCGAACCTGCCGGAGGCGCGTATCCTGGCCGAGCTGCCTGACGGCAGCGCCGATGAATGTGCCGACAAACTGTTGCCCTATTGCCAGCACCTGCTGATCACTGGCGGGCACGGCGACGAGAATGAAATCCACAACCGCCTGTACAGCCGTGATGGCCAGCAGCACACCTGGACCTGCCAGCGCCTGCCGGGCAGTTACCATGGCTCGGGCTGCACCCTGGCCAGCGCCCTGGCCGGCCGCCTGGCCCTGGGCGAGCAATTGCAAAGCGCGGTACGCAGTGCGCTGGACTACACCTGGCGCACCCTGCGCGACGCCGAACAGCTGGGCAAGGGGCAGTTCGTCCCGCGCCGCCTGCCGCTGGATTTCTGCTCCTGACACGAGGCCTTCGATGAAGCTACGCGGTCTGTACGCAATCACTGACAGCCAGCTGCTCGCTGGCCGTTTCCTGTCCCATGTCGAAGCGGCCCTGGAAGGTGGCGTGTGCCTGTTGCAATACCGCGACAAGGGCGATGACGCCGCGCGCCGCCTGCGCGAAGCCGAGGCGCTGCTCAAACTCTGCGAGCAGTACGGTACCGGCTTGATCATCAACGATGACGCCGAACTGGCCGCGCGCCTGGGCGTGGGGGTGCACCTGGGGCAGACCGATGGGCCGCTGACGCCGGCGCGCGCCTTGCTTGGCCGCCAGGCCGTGATCGGCTCGACCTGCCACGCCAGCCTCGAACTCGCCGCCCAGGCCGCCGGTGAAGGCGCCAGCTACGTGGCCTTCGGCCGCTTTTTCAATTCTGTCACCAAGCCTGGGGCGCCGGCGGCCAGCGTCGATCTGCTGGCGCAGGCGCGCGCCCAGGTCAAGCTGCCGATCGCCGTGATCGGTGGCATCACCCTCGACAACGCCGCCCCGCTGATCGCCCATGGTGCCGACCTGCTGGCGGTGATCCACGGCTTGTTCGGTGCTGACAGCGCGCAGGAAGTCATCCGCCGCGCCCGCGCCTTCAATGCCCTGTTCGCTTGATTCAAAGAGAAGATCCCATGTCCCGTTCCGAAGCCCTGTTCGCCCAAGCCCAGAAACACATTCCGGGCGGCGTCAACTCGCCTGTCCGCGCCTTCAAGAGCGTCGGCGGCACCCCGCTGTTCTTCAAACATGCCGAAGGCGCCTACGTCATCGACGAAGATGACAAGCGTTATGTCGACTACGTCGGCTCCTGGGGCCCGATGATTCTCGGCCACGGCCACCCGGAGGTGCTCGATGCCGTGCGCCGCCAGCTGGAGCATGGCCTGTCCTATGGGGCGCCAACGGCCATGGAAACCGAGATGGCCGACCTGGTCTGCTCGCTGGTGCCTTCGATGGAAATGGTGCGCATGGTCAGCTCGGGCACCGAAGCGACCATGAGCGCCATTCGCCTGGCGCGTGGCTACACCGGCCGTGATGCCATCATCAAGTTCGAAGGCTGCTACCACGGCCACTCCGACAGCCTGCTGGTCAAGGCCGGCTCGGGCCTGCTGACCCAAGGCGTGCCAAGCTCGGCTGGCGTGCCCGCCGACTTCGCCAAGCACACCCTGACCCTGCCGTTCAACGACATCGCCGCGGTGGAAAAGACCTTGGCCGACGTGGGCCAGACCGTGGCCTGCATCATCGTCGAGCCGGTGGCCGGCAACATGAACTGTGTGCCGCCCGCTCCAGGCTTCCTGGAAGGCCTGCGCGAGCAGTGCGACAAACACGGCGTGGTGCTGATCTTCGATGAAGTGATGACCGGTTTCCGTGTGTCCCTGGGCGGCGCCCAAGGCCACTACGGCATCACCCCCGACCTGTCGACCTTCGGCAAGATCGTCGGCGGCGGCATGCCGGTCGGCTGCTTTGGCGGCAAGCGCGAGATCATGGGCTGCATCGCCCCGCTGGGCCCGGTCTACCAGGCCGGCACGTTGTCGGGCAACCCACTGGCCATGGCCGCCGGCCTGACCACCCTGCGGCTGATCAGCCGTCCAGGCTTCCACGATGAGCTGAGCGCCTTCACCAGCCGCATGCTCGACGGCCTGCAACAGCGCGCCGACGCCGCAGGCGTACCGTTCGTCACCACGCAGGCGGGCGCCATGTTCGGCCTGTACTTCAGCGGTGCCGACGACATCGTCACCTTCGACGACGTGATGGCCAGCGATGCCGAACGTTTCAAGCGCTTCTTCCACCTGATGCTCGACGGTGGCGTGTACCTGGCGCCGAGTGCCTTCGAAGCGGGCTTCACCTCGATCGCCCATGGCGACAAAGAGCTGCAGATCACCCTGGACGCTGCCGAAAAGGCCTTTGCCGCGCTCAAGTGATCCGCAGCCGGGGCCGGCTGTTCCACAGGCGAATCACCACGCCTGCGCAGCAGCCGGCGCCGGCGCATGGCGTGGCCACCCTCGGCAAATCCTGCATCGCGACAGAAATTCGAGTAAAACTTTGTAAGGTTGGCGCTGCTTATCCCATAATGTGCCACCAGAGACATTGGCCGCAGCTTTGCAGAGGTAAGTCGATCCCCATGAACCGCACCGGCCGCGCCCTGACCCTGGGCTGCCTGTTGCTTCTTCAGCCCCTGCTGGCATCGGCGGAGGGCGGGAACTCGTTGCTGATTCCGGCAACGGGGCGCTGCACGCTCAATGTTCAGCCAGAAGACCTGCAGAATGCACTCAAAGCCTGCGAGCAAACCGCCAGTACGGGCGATGCCCAGGCGCAGTTCGAGCTAGGCGAGTACTACTACACGCAAAGCCCCAAGCAACTGAAGAAAGCCCTGGACTGGTTCGAGAAAGCCTCGCTGCAAGGCCATGCCGAGTCGCAGTATCGCCTCGGCTCGATGTTCTTTCGCGGCGAAGGGGTCAAGGCCAACAACGTGCAGGCCTACATCCTGTTGAAGATGGCCGCCGTCAACGGCGCCGAAGACGCCCTGGACATGGCCGACGAGGTCACCGAGCAGATGCCGCGCGACGAGCTCGAGCACGCCACCCAGGTGCTTGGCCAGATCTTCCGCAAATACCTGTTGCAACTGCAAAACGCCGAAGGCCGCACGCCATTCTCGCCACTGCCTTGAACGGCTTCATTTCGGTGGCATGGGCATCGGGAACGGCATCACGTTGCCGCTGGCCTTGGCCTCGCTGATCTTCGCCGTGCCCAGGCGCTCCACTTCATCGATGCGCACGATCGACTGCATCGGCACGAAACTGCGGATCACCCCTTCGAACTGGGTCTTGAGTTTTTCTTCACTGGGGTCGACCACCACCTGGGTGCGCTCGCCGAAGACGAACTCTTCGATTTCCAGAAAGCCCCACAGATCGCTCTGGTAGATCTGCTTGGCGTACATCTCGAAGACCTGCCCCTGGTTGAGGAAGATCACTTTGTAGATGGCAGGTTCGGGTTTGCTCATGTCAGAGGGATTACACCGGCTCGGAAAAGGCGCGCATGATAGCAGAGCACGCTTGCGTGCGAGCAGCTCCAGCGTCTCTACCTACCCTTGATCGTTTCAGTGCTTTCGCCACTGCCCTTCAAGGGTTATTCTTGCCTTCACATCCATTGCCGTCGGGCGGCTAAAAACGACCTTGAACGCACCCATACAACCTCATCGCTTCATCCTCGAGCCCTTCGAGGCCCACCGCTTCGCCAACTTGTGCGGCCAGTTCGACGAGCACCTACGCCTGATCGAACAACGCCTGGCTATCGAAATCCGCAACCGCGGCAACCAATTCGAGCTGATTGGCGACCCTAAGAGCACTTCCGCTGCCGAACACCTGCTGCGCCGCCTCTATCGCGAGGCCAAGGCCAGTGACCTGTCGCCGGAAACCGTGCACCTCTACCTGCAGGAGTCGACGGTGGAGAACATCGATAACCCAGCGGTCAACGAAGTCAGCGTTTCGCTGCGCACGCGCAAGGGCAACATTCGTCCGCGCGGCGTCAACCAGCAGCGCTACGTCAAGGAAATCCTTGGCAACGACATCAACTTCGGCATTGGCCCGGCCGGTACCGGCAAGACCTACCTGGCCGTGGCCTGCGCCGTCGACGCCCTGGAGCGCGAGCAGGTGCGCCGCATCCTGCTGGTACGCCCGGCAGTCGAGGCGGGCGAGAAGCTTGGTTTCCTGCCCGGCGACCTGGCGCAGAAGATCGACCCGTACCTGCGTCCGCTGTATGACGCCTTGTATGAAATGCTCGGCTTCGAACACGTGGCCAAGCTGATCGAGCGCCAGGTGATCGAGATCGCCCCGTTGGCGTACATGCGTGGTCGCACCTTGAACAACAGCTTCATCATCCTCGACGAGAGCCAGAACACCACGCTCGAGCAGATGAAAATGTTCCTGACCCGTATCGGCTTCGGCTCGACCGCGGTGATCACCGGCGACATCACCCAGGTCGACCTGCCGCGCGGCACCAAGTCGGGCCTGGCGCACGTGATCGAGGTGCTCAAGGACGTCCCGGGCATCAGCTTCACCCACTTCCAGCCCAAGGACGTGGTCCGCCACCCACTGGTGCAGCGGATCGTCGAGGCGTATGACCGCTTCGATGCCCGCCAGGCCAAGCCCGAGGCGCCCGGCAAAGATGCTTGAACTCGATCTGCAACGCGCTGCCGAAGGCGATGCGCCGGATGACCACGCGTTCCGCCGCTGGTGTGAGCTGGCCTTGCGCCAGCGCAGCGCCGACTCGGAAATGACCATCCGCCTGGTCGACGAAGCCGAGGGCCGCGAACTCAACCACACGTTCCGGCACAAGGACTACGCGACCAACGTGCTGTCGTTTCCCGCCGACGTGCCGGACGACTTGCTCGACATCCCGCTGCTGGGCGACCTGGTGATCTGCGTGCCGGTGGTCGAGCGCGAGGCGCGCGAGCAAGGCAAGTCGCTGGACGCGCACTGGGCACACCTGGTCATTCACGGCTGCCTGCACCTGCTCGGCTACGATCACATCGACGACGATGAGGCCGAGGAGATGGAAGCGCTGGAACGGCAATTGCTGGCAGAACTGGGTCATCCCGACCCGTATGCCGATGATGAACACGAACCTCTCACACACTGATACACGAAGGATCACGAGAACCGCCATGAGCGAAGATCGATCGAGCAACGGGCAGAAGTCCTGGCTGGGTAAACTCACCCAGGCTTTTGCCCATGAGCCGAAAAACCGCCAGGAGCTACTGGAGCTGCTGCGCGAAGCCCATCAGAACAAGCTGCTCGACAGCGAAGCGCTGACCATCGTCGAAGGTGCCATCCAGGTCGCTGACCTGCAGGTGCGCGACATCATGGTGCCGCGCTCGCAGATGATCAGCATCAAGGCTACCCAGTCGCCACGTGAGTTCCTGCCGGCGATCATCGACGCCGCCCACTCGCGCTACCCGGTGATCGGTGAAAGCCATGACGATGTGCTCGGGATCCTGCTGGCCAAGGACCTGCTGCCGCTGATCCTCAAGGAGAACGGCGACAGCTTCAACATCAAGGACCTGCTGCGCCCGGCCACCTTCGTGCCGGAGTCGAAGCGTCTCAACGTGTTGCTGCGCGAATTCCGCGCCAATCACAACCACATGGCCGTGGTCATCGACGAGTACGGCGGCGTGGCCGGGCTGGTCACCATCGAGGACGTCCTCGAGCAGATCGTCGGCGACATCGAAGACGAGCATGACGTCGAGGAAGACAGCTACATCAAGCCGCTGCCCAGCGGCGACTTCCTGGTCAAGGCACTGACGCCAATCGAAAACTTCAACGAGTTCTTCGACAGCGAATTCTCCGATGACGAATTCGACACCGTCGGCGGCTTGGTCATGAGCGCCTTCGGGCACCTGCCCAAGCGCAACGAAACCACTGAAATCGGCGCCTACAAGTTCCGTATTCTCAACGCCGACAGCCGGCGCATACACTTGCTGCGCCTGACCCCGATCACCCGCTAAGGACAAACATGCGTTGGATCACCCGCCCCGGCTGGCCCGGTAACCTGCTGGCCTTGGCGGCCGGCGCATCGACCCTCCTGGCCCTGGCGCCGTTCGACATCTGGCCACTGGCGCTGCTGTCGATCGCCCTGCTCTACCTGGGCCTGCGCGAGCTCAGCCCCCGCCAGGCGCTGTGGCGCGGCTGGTGGTTCGGCTTCGGCCTGTACGGCGCAGGCACCTGGTGGATCTACGTCAGCATGAACACCTACGGCGGCGCTTCGCCCTTGCTGGCGATTGTGCTGTTGTTGGCGTTCTTCGCCGCCTTGGCGTTCTTCTTCGCCCTGCCGACCTGGCTCTGGGCGCGCTGGCTGCGCCGCACTGAGGCGCCGCTGGCCGATGCCTTGTGCTTCGCCGCACTGTGGGTATTGCAAGAAGCGTTTCGCGGCTGGTTTCTTACCGGCTTCCCATGGCTGTACGCCGGCTACAGCCAGCTGAACGGCCCGCTGGCGGGCTTGGCGCCGCTGGGCGGGGTGTGGCTGGTGTCGTTCGCCCTGGCCTTGACTGCTGCGCTGCTGTGCAACCTGAGCCGGCTGCGCCAACGCCCAGCGTTTCTGGCGGTGGCGGTGCTGTTGCTGGTGGCGCCCTGGCTGACCGGCATGGCCCTCAAAGGCCACGCCTGGACCCAGCCTGCCGGCGATCCGTTGAAAGTCGCGGCGTTGCAAGGCAACGTCGAGCAAGACTTGAAATGGGACCCTGCGCATATCGATGCCCAGTTGGCCCTGTACCGGGACATGAGCTTCAGCTCCAAACCGGTCGACCTGCTGGTGTGGCCAGAAACGGCCGTACCAGTGCTCAAGGATCAGGCGCAGGGTTACATCGACGTGATGGGGCGCTTCGCCGCCGACCGCCATTCGGCGCTGATCACGGGGGTGCCGGTGCGTGAAGTGGTGCACCATCAGCGCCGCTACTACAACGGTGTGACGGTCACCGGTGAAGGCGATGGCACCTACCTCAAGCAGAAACTGGTGCCGTTCGGTGAGTACGTGCCGCTGCAGGACATGCTGCGCGGGGCGATCGAGTTCTTCAATCTGCCGATGTCGGACTTCGCCCGCGGCCCGGCAGATCAAGCGTTGCTGCAAGCCAAGGGCTACCAGGTGGCGCCGTTCATTTGCTACGAGGTGGTCTATCCGGAATTTGCGGCAGGCCTGGCCGCGCGCAGTGATTTGCTGCTGACGATCAGCAACGATACCTGGTTCGGCACCTCGATCGGCCCGTTGCAGCACTTGCAGATGGCGCAGATGCGCGCGCTGGAGGCCGGCCGCTGGATGATCCGCGCCACCAACAACGGCGTCACCGCGTTGATCGACCCGTTCGGCCAGATCACCGCGCAGGTGCCTCAGTTCGAGCGCGCCGTGCTGTATGGCGAAGTGATACCGATGCAGCAACTGACGCCATACCTGCAATGGCGTTCGTGGCCGCTGGCGATCGTGTGTGTGCTGTTGTTCGGCTGGGCATTGTTGGCTGCGCGCATCGCCAAGACTGTTTGATCCACCCTTCGGGATTGCCTGGAGGAAAAACGGTTGCTCGGTCATCAAACCCGGGGCGACCTGGTCGTGAGGGCGGCCTTGCCGGGCCGCCCCGGTCTTGACTCAATAGAACAGCCGATAGCCCACCAGCCCCACCGCTTCATTGAGCAATTGCCCGTTCTGCCAGATCGCGCGACTCTCGGGCAGTAGCCCGGCAAATGGGCGAGCATGGTCACGGCCGAGGAAGCCGACCGGCGCCGGCACCACCTCGAAACCGGCGCGCTCGAAGCTCCAGCGCGAGCGTTGCATGTGCCACGCCTGAGTCACCACCACCACGCGGCGTATGCCCAGCGGCTGCAACATGCTGGCGGTGAACTGCGCGTTCTCCCATGTGGTGCGGCTTTCGCCCTCCTGCCATCTGACCGGCACCGCGAAGTCCGCCTGCAAGCGCTCAGCCATCAGCTGCGCCTCGCTGGGCGGCGTACCATAATGCAAGCCGCCACTGGTCAACACTGGCAAACCCGAGGCCTTGGCCAATTGCGCGGCAAAACGCATGCGCTCCAGCGCCAGGGGCGACGGCTGATCAGCGCCCGCCCAGGCCGGATCACCACGCTCGCGCCCGGCCCCGAGCACGACGATGGCGTCGGCGCGACTGGCCAGGCTCGACCACTGGGCAACAGGCAAGGCGACCTCGCTCTCCAGCGCACGCGCACCCTGCTGCACCACCAGCGGCAGGCTCATCAACCACAGGCCGCCCAGGCCCACGGTAAAACACAGCGCCGCCAGACGCGGGCGGCGGTTGCGCAGCCACCACGCCGCGAGCAACAGCACCAGAAACAGCCCGGGCGGCATCAGCCATTGCTTGAGGAAAAATCGGATTGGCATCGGCACACCTCCATCGAAGGCGTGCAGCCTATAGAGAATCGGCGCCGGTCAACAAGTCTGTGGCCGGCGCCGATCGGGTGAAGTGTCATGATGAACCGGCGCGCGCTTGCCTGCGCCTGGCGCCCTGAACGGCTAGCGATGTGGCAGCGTCCTCGATCTTGCCTTGGCGGCGGGGCGTTTCTTGTCCTTGAGCCAGATGATCTTGGCCGTCGTCGGTTCGGCTGCCGGGTAAGCACCGGCGCACGCATTGCGACGCTCCGGAAGCGCTTCCAGGTAGGCCTTGATGACTTCGAACTCTGCATGGCTCAAACCACGCAACTCCAGTTCCGCTGGCATCTCGTCGCGCAACCGCACCGACGTCCTGGCCACTTCCAAGGCCAGGCCAAGACGGTCGATCAGGCGTTCGTAAAGCTCCGGTTTGACTGCTGTTAGCTGCTTCTCTCCCATCCGTTCACCTCATTGAAGATAAGAATATCTCCCCCCACACCTGAGCTTAGCGGCGCTATCAAAAGCAGCCGGATGCTGCGACCAGCGGGCATTCGCAATCAAGGTTTCCCACGATGCGCGGCGCTGCTGTATGCTACGGCGTTCACTCTCAAATGAAGCCGGAGTGCCGGACGCAGCGAGGTTCCGCTGCCTGGAACAAGGTCTCTTCCCTCTCAGCAAAAAGTAGCCATGCACGAACAATACACGCCCCGTGATATCGAAGCCGCCGCCCAGAACTTCTGGGACGAGCAACAATCGTTCGCTGTTACCGAACAGCCAGGCAAAGACACCTACTACTGCCTGTCGATGTTCCCGTACCCGAGCGGCAAGCTACACATGGGCCACGTGCGCAACTACACCATCGGTGACGTGATTGCCCGCTACCAGCGCATGCTGGGCAAGAACGTCCTGCAGCCGATGGGCTGGGACGCCTTCGGCATGCCGGCGGAAAACGCGGCGATGAAGAACAACGTCGCCCCGGCCAAATGGACCTACGAGAACATCGACTACATGAAGACCCAGCTCAAGAGCCTGGGTCTGGCCATCGACTGGGCGCGGGAAGTCACCACCTGCAAGCCGGACTACTACCGCTGGGAGCAGTGGCTGTTCACCCGCCTGTTCGAGAAAGGCATCATCTACCGCAAGAACGGCACCGTGAACTGGGACCCGGCCGACCAGACCGTGCTGGCCAACGAGCAGGTCATCGATGGTCGCGGCTGGCGTTCCGGCGCGCTGATCGAGAAGCGCGAAATCCCGATGTACTACTTCCGCATCACCGATTACGCCGACGAGCTGCTGGAAAGCCTCGACGAGCTGCCGGGCTGGCCAGAACAGGTCAAGACCATGCAGCGCAACTGGATCGGCAAGTCGCGCGGCATGGAAGTGCAGTTCCCGTTCGATCAGGCCAGCATCGGCCATGAAGGCACGCTGAAAGTCTTCACCACCCGTCCTGACACCCTGATGGGCGCCACCTACGTCGCCGTTGCCGCCGAACACCCGCTGGCCACCCAGGCCGCGCAGGGCAACCCGGCGTTGCAGGCATTCATCGACGAATGCAAGAGCGGCAGCGTCGCCGAGGCCGACATGGCCACGCAGGAAAAGAAGGGCATGCCCACTTCCCTGTTCGTGCAGCACCCGCTGACCGGCGAAAAACTGCCAGTGTGGGTCGCCAACTACGTGCTCATGCACTACGGTGACGGCGCGGTCATGGCCGTGCCGGCTCACGACGAGCGCGACTTCGAGTTCGCCCACAAGTACCAGCTGCCGGTCAAGGCCGTGGTGCGCACCAGCGCTGGCGACGAAGTGAGCAGCGAGTGGCAGGCCGCCTACGGCGAACACGGCCAGCTGATCAACTCCGGCGAGTTCGACGGCCTGGACTTCGCCGGCGCCTTCGACGCCATCGAAGCCGCCCTGATCCGCAAGGACCTGGGCAAATCGCGCACCCAGTTCCGCCTGCGTGACTGGGGCATCAGCCGTCAGCGCTACTGGGGCTGCCCGATTCCGATCATCCACTGCCCAAGCTGCGGCGATGTACCGGTCCCGGAAGACCAGCTGCCGGTCACCCTGCCAGAGAACGTGGTGCCGGACGGCGCCGGTTCGCCACTGGCGCGCATGCCCGAATTCTATGACTGCAGCTGCCCGAAATGCGGCAGCGCTGCCAAGCGCGAAACCGACACGATGGACACCTTCGTCGAGTCGTCCTGGTATTTCGCCCGCTACGCATCGCCCAATTACGAAGGTGGCATGGTCGATCCGAAAGCGGCTAACCACTGGTTGCCGGTCGATCAGTACATCGGTGGTATCGAACACGCCATTCTGCACCTGCTGTATGCGCGCTTCTTCCACAAGCTGATGCGCGACGAAGGCCTGGTCACCTCCAACGAGCCGTTCAAGAACCTGCTGACCCAAGGCATGGTGGTCGCCGAGACCTACTACCGAGTGGCAAGCAACGGCGGCAAGGACTGGTTCAACCCGGCTGACGTCGAGGTCGAGCGCGATGCCAAGGCCAAGATCATCGGCGCACGCCTGAAGACCGACGGCCTGCCGGTGGAAATCGGCGGCACCGAGAAGATGTCCAAGTCCAAGAACAACGGTGTCGACCCGCAGTCGATGATCGAGCAGTACGGCGCCGACACCTGCCGCCTGTTCATGATGTTCGCCTCGCCGCCCGACATGAGCCTGGAGTGGTCCGACTCGGGTGTCGAAGGTGCGAGCCGCTTCCTGCGCCGCGTCTGGCGACTGGCCCAGGCGCATGTCGCCCAAGGCCTGCCGGGCAAACTCGATGTCGCCGCCCTGGACGATGCACAGAAGGCCATCCGCCGCGCCATCCACGCCGCCATCAAGCAAGCCAGCACCGACGTGGGTCAGTACCACAAGTTCAACACCGCCATCGCCCAGGTGATGACCGTGATGAACGTGCTGGAAAAAGCCCCGCAGGCCAGCGCGCAAGACCGTGCCCTACTGCAGGAAGGCCTGGAGGCCGTCACCCTGCTGCTGGCACCAATCACCCCGCACATCTCCCATGAGCTGTGGCAGCACCTGGGCCACGATCAGGCGGTCATCGATGCTGGCTGGCCGGCTGTCGATGAAAGCGCACTGGTGCAGGACAGCATCGTCCTGGTGGTTCAGGTCAACGGCAAGCTGCGTGGCCAGGTAGAAATGCCTGCTGCCGCCAGCCGCGAAGAAATCGAAGCCGCGGCCCGCAGCAACGAAAACGTCCTGCGCTTCCTCGACGGCCTTACCATCCGCAAGGTCATCGTGGTACCGGGCAAACTGGTCAACATCGTCGCCAACTGATGGCAACGCCCACCCGCACCGGAGCGGGTGGGCGGTATCGGCCCACAAGGGAGCAACAACATGATCAAACGCAATCTGCTGGTAATGGGCCTGGCTGTGCTGCTCAGTGCCTGCGGTTTCCAGCTGCGCGGCACCGGCAGCAACGAGCTGAGCGTCAAAGAAATGGACGTGACGGCGCGCAATGCTTATGGCCCGACCTTGCAGCAACTGCGCCAGGTACTTGAGCGCAGCGGCGTCGACGTGCACACCGGTGCACCCTATCGCCTGGTCCTGACCAACGAGCAGGAAACCTCTCGTTCGGCGAGCTACACCGGTGGCAACCGCACTGCCGAGTACGAGCTGACCACCACGCTGAACTACAGCATCCTGGGCCTGAACAACCTCGAGCTGCTGAGCGACAAGGTCGAAGTGCGCAAGGTCTACGTACGTGACGGCTCGAACATCACCGGCTCCGAGCAGGAAGCCCAGCGCGCTCGCGAAGAGATGCGCCGCGATCTGGTGCAGTCGATGGTCACCCGCCTGCAGCAGCTGAGCCCGGCCCAGCTCGACGAGCTGCAGCGCAAGGCCGACGAGCGCGCCAAGGCCGAAGCTGCAGCGCTGGAAGCGGCTCGCCGCCAGCAGGCCGAAACGCCACAGCAATCGCCATTGGAAGTCCCGGGCAACTAAGCCCGAACGGGGCACTGCGGTGCCCCGCTATTGCTCATGAAGCTCGCACCCGCCCAACTCAACAAGCACTTGCAAGGCAGCCTGGCGCCGGTCTACGTGGTCAGCGGCGACGATCCGCTGCTGTGCCAGGAAGCGGCCGACGCCATCCGCCAGGCTGCGCGCCAACAGGGTTTCGACGAACGCCAGGTATTCAGCGCCGACGCCAACTTCGACTGGGGCACGCTGCTGCAAGCCGGCGCCAGCCTGTCACTGTTCGCCCAGCGCCGTCTGCTGGAACTGCGCCTGCCATCCGGCAAGCCTGGCGACAAGGGTGCCGCGGCGCTGATCGAGTACTGCAACCGCCCCGCCGAAGACACCCTGCTGCTGGTGAGCCTGCCCAAGCTCGACGCCAGCGCACAGAAAACCAAGTGGGGCAAGGCGCTGGTCGACGGCGCACACTGCCAGTTCATCCAGATCTGGCCAGTGGATGCTCAGCAGTTGCCGCAATGGATCAACCAACGCCTGGCCCAGGCTGGCCTGTCAGCGCAGCGCGACGCGGTCGACCTGATCGCGGCGCGGGTCGAGGGCAACTTGCTGGCCGCCGCCCAGGAGATCGAAAAACTCAAGCTGCTGGCCGATAGCAATCAGATCACCGTGGAAACGGTCCAGGCTGCCGTCGCCGACAGCGCCCGCTTCGATGTCTTCGGGCTGGTCGATGCGCTTCTCAAAGGTGATGCCGGGCATGCCCTGCGCATGCTCGAAGGCCTGCGTGGCGAGGGCGTCGAGCCGCCGGTGATTCTCTGGGCCCTGGCCCGTGAGCTGCGCCTGCTGGCTGGGCTGGCGCAACAGTTCAGCCAGGGCGTGCCACTGGACAAAGCGTTCAGCCAGGCACGACCGCCGGTGTGGGACAAACGTCGACCGCTGGTGAGCAAGGCCCTGCAACGGCACAGCGCGCAACGCTGGGCGCAGCTGCTGCAGGACGCCCAACGCATCGACGCACAGATCAAGGGCCAGGCGCCGGGATCACCGTGGACTGGCTTGTCGCGCCTGGCGCTGTTGATGGCGGGGCAACGGTTGGTCTTGCCTGCCGAGTGATGCTCGCCGGCCGGCCATAAATACAATCAATTGGCCCCACCGCCAGTGGGCCTTTAGAGTCTGCCCGTCGTCCACCAAGCCGGGAACCTGCCATGAGCAAAAAGCCGAAAAAACACGGCCCCAACAAGGCCAAGTCGATCATCGCCCAACCGCTGTTCCGCTGCCGCCAGGAACGCTCCGAGAAAGGCAAAGGCAGCTACCGCCGCGAAGCCTTCCAATCGAGAGATTGGGAGGCTTCTTACTTTTTGGCCGCATGAAAGCATCCCGCGCGCAGGCATGATATGGTCGGCATCTGACCTGCAATTCTGGATCTGTGCATGCTCTTGAGTCCTCTTCCCCGTTGGAAATCCCGCCAGCTGCTCGCGGCCTCCAGCTTCATTCTGCTCGTCGCCTGCGCTGAAAAACCCACCGCTGCCGATGCCCTGCCCTTGGCCCCGGCCAAGCCTGCGCCGGCCGTGACCTTGCCCAGCGCTGCAGCTGACCTCAGCACGGATATCCAGCCGCTGCAGACCTTCGCCCAATGGCAGGCCAATTTCCGCGAACAGGCACTGCAAGCCGGCATCGCTGCGACCACTTTCGACCGCGCCTTCGTCGGTGTCACCCCCGACCTGGACGTGATCAAGGCCGACCGCAGCCAACCTGAATTCTCCCGCCCGGTCTGGGAATACCTCGAAGGCGCCCTGTCGCCGCTGCGCGTTCGCAATGGCAAGAAGTTGCTGGAACAGAATGCCGAGCTGCTGACCCGCCTCGAACAGCGCTATGGCGTCGACCGTCAGGTGTTGGTCGCGGTATGGGGCATGGAGAGCAACTTCGGCCAGTTCCAAGGCAACAAGTCGGTGATCCGCTCGCTGGCGACGCTGGCCTACGAAGGACGTCGCCCACAGTTCGCCCAGGACCAGCTGATCGCCGCCTTGCAGATCATCCAGCACGGCGATATCCAGCCCGAAGCCATGCGTGGCTCGTGGGCCGGGGCCATGGGCCAGACGCAGTTCATTCCCACCACCTACAACACCCACGCCGTGGACTTCGACGGCGATGGCCGCCGCGATATCTGGAATAGCACCCCGGATGCCCTGGCCTCTACCGCACATTACCTGCAGAGCTCTGGCTGGAAACAAGGGCAACCTTGGGGCTTCGAGGTGCAGGTGCCGGCGGGGTTCGATTTCTGGCAGGCCGACGGCTCGCTGCGCAAGCCTGTCAGCGAATGGCTGGCCATGGGCGTGAAGCTGCCGGCGGGCACACAACTGCCGGCCGGTAGCGCCCAGCTGTCTGCAGCCCTGCTGTTGCCTGCAGGTGCGCGGGGCCCGGCGTTCCTGGTCCTGGACAACTTCCGCGCCATCCTCAAGTACAACAATTCGTCGTCCTACGCGCTGGCAGTCAGCCTGCTGGGCGATCGTTTCAGTGGCTGGGGCTTCATTGCCGGCAGCTGGCCGAAGGAAGACCTGCCGCTCAGCCGCAGCGAGCGCATGGAGCTGCAGAACCTGCTCAACAGCCGCGGGCACGAGGCGGGCAATGCGGACGGCATCATCGGTGCCAATACCCGCAAAGCCATTCGCAATGCCCAGCAGGGGCTGGGCTGGCCGGCGGATGGGTATCCGACCCACAAGTTGCTCGAAAGCCTGCGAAGCCAGTGAAATGCCCGGGGGCGCAGCGCGCCCCCGTTCCCTCAGGCCCTGAACAGGTCCTGCTCGAGCAGCAGACGCTGGCCTGCACTGTCCAACCCGACCTTGGCCCCGAGCGGCAGACAGACATTCGGGTCACAATGCCCACTGCGCCACCCGGCCAGCACCGGCACGCCCAGCGGCGCAAAGGTTTCTACCAGCAACGGCGTCAATGCCGCCGTGGTGATTCCGGCGAAATCCCCCACCAGCACGCCCTTGATACCCGCCAGCTTGCCGGCCAGACGCAGTTGCGTCAGCAACCGGTCAACGCGGTACAGCGGCTCGTTGACGTCCTCGATGAACAGAATGCCGCCGTGGGTATCGATCTCAGCCAGCGTGCCCAGGGTCGCGCCGAGCATGGACAGGTTACCGCCGAGCAAGCGGCCGCTGGCAGTGCCTGCCACCACGCACTCAAGGGCGAATGCCGCAGGGTGGACGATCTCGTCACCCTGCCGCATTTGCCCGCTCAGCAGGGCCAGCAACGAGGATTCGGTGGGCGGCAACTTGGCGCCCAACAAATCGGCGTTGAGCATCGCCCCGTGAAAGCTGATCAGCCCAGTATGCTGGTGAATCGCCGTGTGCAAGGCGGTGATGTCGCTGTAGCCAATCAACGGCTTGGGATGGCGAGCGATCAGCTCGAAGTCCAGCCCATCGAGCAAGCGCATGCTGCCATAGCCACCGCGCATGCACAGGATCGCGTCGACCTCGGGATCGGCGAATGCCGCATGCAGGTCTTGCAGCCGCTGCTCGTCGCTGCCGGCCAGATAACCCTGGGCTTGCTGAACACCGGGCATGAGCCGGCAGCGATAGCCGCGCTCGGCGAACCACTGGCCGGCTTTCTGCGCATCCAGGCGCGCTGGCCCGGCCGGTGCGACGACGGCAAAACAGGCATTGCTCGGCAGCGCCTTGGGCAGGCGGGTTTCAGCAGTTTCAGCGCAATTCATCGCAGCTCCTTCGGTGACAGCCAAAACAAAAATGCCGATGCCGCTCTACAGCGCGCATCGGCATGTCCAGCACCCGCGTCGATCAGAGCTTGATCTTGGCTTCGTGGGCCTGCTGGTCAGCGTGGTAGGACGAGCGCACCAGCGGGCCGGAGGCCACGTTCTTGAAGCCCATCTTGTAACCTTCTTCGGCGAACCAGGCGAAGGTGTCGGGGTGCACGAAACGCTGCACCGGCAAGTGGCTGCGCGAAGGCTGCAGGTACTGGCCGAGGGTCAGCATGTCGATGTCATGCTCGCGCATGCGTTGCATCACTTCGATCACTTCTTCGTCGGTTTCACCCAAGCCCAGCATCAGCCCGGATTTGGTCGGTACGTGCGGGACCATCTGCTTGAATTTCTGCAGCAGGTCCAGCGACCAGTCGTAGTCCGAACCCGGGCGGGCGGCCTTGTACAGGCGCGGTACGGTTTCCAGGTTGTGGTTGAACACATCTGGCGGCTCTTGCGCGGTGATCTCCAGCGCCACGTCCATGCGCCCACGGTAGTCCGGCACCAGGGTCTCGAGCTGCACGCCTGGCGACAGCGCGCGGATCTCGCGAATGCAGTCGGCGAAGTGCTGGGCGCCGCCATCACGCAGGTCGTCACGGTCCACCGAGGTGATCACCACGTACTTCAGGCGCAGGTCGGCGATGGCCACGGCGAGGTTTTTCGGCTCGTCCAGGTCCAGCGGCTTCGGCCGACCGTGGCCGACGTCGCAGAACGGGCAACGACGGGTGCAGATGTCGCCCATGATCATGAAGGTCGCGGTGCCCCCGGAGAAGCACTCGCCCAGGTTCGGGCAGGACGCCTCTTCGCAGACGCTGTGCAGCTTGTGCTTGCGCAGCAGCTGCTTGATGCGGTCCACCTCAGGCGATACCGGAATGCGTACGCGAATCCAGTCGGGTTTTTTTGGCAGCTCGTCGGTCGGGATGATTTTCACCGGGATGCGCGCGACCTTTTCGGCGCCGCGCAGCTTCACGCCCGCTTCCACTTTTTTCGGTGCCGGGCGCGCGGTGGCGTCCTGGGTGGGGATCAGGTTCGGCACGGCTTCTTGCACAGTTGTCATATTCAGTCGATTCCGCCCGTGAGGGTCGTCTGCTCAGCGTAGTCGAGGTGCTTGACCAGCTGTCCGCGCAGCCTTGTCCTGACCTCGTCGAGTTCGATCGGACCTGCCAGATCGCGCAGCTGGGTCATGGCCAGCCCCGCATACCCGCAGGGGTTGATTCGGCGGAATGGCGCAAGGTCCATGTCCACGTTCAGGGCAAGGCCGTGGAAACAACGGCCGTTGCGGATTCGCAGGCCGAGGGAGGCGATCTTCGCGCCCTCGACATAGACGCCCGGCGCATCGGGCTTGGCCGACGCCGTCACGCCATAGCTGGCGAGCAGGTCGATCAAGGTACGCTCGATCCGGCTGACCAGGTCGCGTACGCCAACGCCCAGGCGGCGCACGTCGAGCAACAGGTACGCGACCAACTGGCCAGGGCCATGGTAAGTGACCTGGCCGCCGCGATCGGTCTGCACCACCGGAATGTCGCCCGGCACCAGCAAGTGCTCGGCCTTGCCGGCCTGCCCCTGGGTGAAGACTGCGGGATGCTCGACCAGCCAGACTTCATCCTGGCTGTCCGGGGTGCGTTGCTCGGTAAAACGCCGCATGGCGTGCAGCACCGGTTCATAGGGCTGCAGGCCAAGCTCGCGAACACCGAGGCAACGGGACATCAGAGCACCATTTTCACGATGCCGGTGGCACGCAAGGCACTGTTGATGTCGTGTAGCTGGTTTTCGCTTTCGGCGACGATATGCAGCTGCACGGTGGTGTACTTGCCTTCCTTGCTCTGGCGCTCGGCCAGGGTGGAAAGGTCGACCTTGGCGTGCTTGCTGAGGATCTCGATGACCGTGTCCTTGAAGCCGACAACGGTATCGCCGATCACCTTGATCGGATAATCGGCGCAGGGGAATTCGATCTTGTGCGACTTGACGTCAGGTTCGCTCATGGCGGAAACGGCCTCGTAAGCCGTGGCAACAACAACGCCCCCGCAGATCTGCGGGGGCTTGCAGGTCACGTATCAGTTGAACAATCCGTAGAAGAATAGACGGATGCTATCCCACATACGGCGGAAGAAACCACCTTCCTCGACGCCATCGAGGGCGATCAGGTCGGCGCTGTGAACCACGTTCTCGTCCAGTTTGACTTCCACTTTACCGATAACGTCACCTTTGGCGATGGGCGCGGTGAGTTGCGGGTTCAGGGTCATCGAGGCCTGCAGGCGCTTGAGCTGGCCTTTGGGCATGGTCATGGTCAGGTCGTTGGCCAGGCCGGCCTTGACTTGGCTGGTAGCACCTTTCCAGACCGGGGCTTGGGCGAGCTCGGTGCCCTTCTGGTAGAAGGTCTGGGTTTCGAAGAAGCGGAAACCGTAGGTCAGCAGCTTCTGCGTTTCGGCGGCACGCGATTGCTCGCTGTTGGTCCCGAACACCACGGCGATCAGGCGCTGGCCGTCTCGTACGGCCGAGGCCACCATGCAGTAGCCGGCTTCTTCGGTGTGGCCGGTTTTCAGACCGTCGACGGTCTTGTCGCGCCACAGCAGCAGGTTGCGGTTAGGCTGCTTGATGTTGTTCCAGAAGAACTCTTTCTGCGAGTAGATCGCATAGTGAGCCGGGTCGATGTCGATGATCGCACGGGCCAGCAAGGCCATGTCATGGGCCGACGAGTAGTGCTCGGGGTTCGGCAGACCGGTCGGGTTCATGAAGTGGCTGTTGGACATACCCAGGTCGGCAGCGGTCTTGTTCATCATGTCGGCGAAGGCATCTTCGCTGCCGGCGATGTGTTCGGCCAAGGCTACCGAGGCGTCGTTGCCGGACTGGATGATGATGCCATGCAGCAGGTCGCTGACAGTTACCTGGCTGCCAACCTTGATGAACATGCGCGAACCGCCGGTACGCCAGGCATTTTCGCTGACGGTGACCGGGTCGTTCTCGCCGATCTGGCCACGACGGATGTCGACGGTGGCGATGTAGGCGGTCATCAGCTTGGTCAGGCTGGCGGGTGGCAGACGCTCGTCACCGTTGTTCTCGACCAGCACGTTGCCGCTGGACGCGTCCATGAGTACGTAGGACTTGGCGGCCAGCTGCGGAGGGGCAGGCATCATCTGCTCGGCTGCGAAGGCAGCAGGTGTGAGCATCAGCAGTACGGGCAGGCAAAGTCGTTTGGCAAGGTTGGTGATGTTCATCCGTCTCTCGAAAATCGCTAATGGTCTGATGTTCCCTGGGCCACGTCGTGTACCCAGCGCCAGTCAGTCTAGTTTTTACGGCCATCGGCCTGGCCCAAAATGTGCGACGAGATGCCGCTGCGGGCAAAAGCCGACATTGTACATGGCTCAGTTGCAAAGGCGAGCGCAGCGGAAAGCTTCAAGCTACAAGACAAGAGCCGATCGCGTCCGGGCTTTGCCTTGTAGCTTGCGCTAGGCAGCTTGCTGCTGCATCGCCTTAGTCCGCTGTGACCAGCTTGGCCTGGCCAAGGTTCGCCATGCGGATGCTGTTTTGTGCTTGCTGGATTTCGCCCTGGCTGGTGAACGGGCCCAGGCGCACGCGGTGCAGGGTTTGCTGGTTGCGCACGATCGAACTGATGAACACCGGCGCGCTGACCATGGTGCTCAGTTTCGAGCGCAGCAACTCGGCAGCATCGGGGTTGGCGAAGGCGCCGACTTGCAGCACGTTGCCACCATTGCCGGCCGGTACGCTGGTGCCGCCGACCTGCACCGGCACCACCGGCGCCGCATGCTGCTGCGGCGGCGGGGTCCACTGCTCGACCCGGCCGGTGCTGGCCGGGATTGGCTGGGTCTGCGCCACTTGCGGCTCCTTGAGCACCAGCGGTGGCTGCTGGCCCTTCTGCGCCCACCACTGCTGCGGGTCGATCCCCTCGACGCGCACGTGGGCAGTGCCGCTCTCGGCATAACCAAGCTTCTTCGCCGCCGCGTAGGACAAGTCGATGATCCGGTCCGAATAGAACGGGCCACGGTCGTTGACCCGCAGGATCACGCTGCGGCCGTTACCCAGGTTGGTCACCTTCACATAGGCCGGCAGCGGCAAGGTCTTGTGCGCCGCACTCATGCCGTAGAGGTCGTAGAGCTCGCCGTTGGCAGTGTTCTGCCCATGGAACTTGGTGCCGTACCAGGATGCCGTGCCCTCGGCGCGGTAGTTGCGCGAGTCCTGCATCGGGTAGTAGGTCTTGCCCAGCACGGTGTAGGGGTTGGCCTTGTAGTTGCCGGTGTGCACGGTCGGAGTGGCATCGGGGATCTTGTTGACATCGACGTCCCACCACGGCGCGCCGTCCTTGTGCGCCCGGTTGATGTCCAGGCCAGGTTGCGCGCGGACCACGTTGGTGCTTTTGCTCGGCGCGCTCGGCCGGCTGGAAGAACAGCTGACCAGCAGCGCGCCAACGGCCATGCAGCCGAGCAGCTTGAGGGTGTTGCCAGAGAAGATTGCGCGCATTAGTTGACGCCCCGTGCTTGGACCAGCTGTTCAGCGAGCTGATGCACCGCCATGGCATACATCACGCTGCGATTGTAACGCGTGATCGCATAGAAATTTTTCAGCCCCATCCAGTATTCGGGGCCGTTGTCGCCTTCCAGGCGGAAGGCCGTGACCGGCAGATCATCGGGCAACGCATCATGGCTCGACCAGCCCAGCGCCCGCAACTGGCCGAAGGTTTTCGCAGGCTCGATACCTGTGGTCAGGCCCTGATCGGCCTGAGCGCCATTGACCTGGGCGCGACTGACCACGCCTTCGCCTGCCACCCAGCCATGGCGCTTGAAATAGCTGGCCACGCTGCCGATGGCATCGTCAGGGTTGTTCCAGATGTTGATGTGACCGTCGCCGTCGAAGTCCACCGCGTAGTTGCGAAAGCTGCTCGGCATGAACTGCGGCAGGCCCATGGCGCCGGCGTAGGAGCCCTTCAGCGTCAATGGGTCGAGCTGCTCGTCGCGGGCCAGCAGCAGGTACTCGCGCAGTTCCTTGCGGAAGAAGTCGGCGCGCGGCGGGTAGTCGAAGCCCAAGGTCGTCAGGGCATCGATGACGCGGTAGTTGCCGGTATTGCGACCGAAGAACGTTTCCACACCGATGATCGCCACGACGTACTGCGCCGGCACGCCGTATCCCTGCTCGGCCCGCGCCAGTACCGCCTCGTGCTGACGCCAGAAGTCCACGCCACGGGCGATGCGCGCGTCGGTGATGAACATCGGCCGGTAGTCTTTCCACGGTTTGACCCGCTCGGCCGGCCGGGAGATGGCGTCGAGGATCGACTGCTTGCGCTGTACTTCGCTGAACACGGCTGTCAGCTGCTCGGGAGCGAAGCCATAGTCGCGGCTCATCTGGCCCACGAACTCGGCAACCTGTGGCGAGCCATCGTAGTCGCCTGCCTGAGCCAGCTGTACAGCGCCGAACAGGCCTGCCGCACCGAGCCACGGTGCACATCGGAAAGCCCAGCTACGCACTGCTTGCATGAAATTCTTCACCTTATTCAAACCTGAGCGATCCACTTGCGGTGCGTGTGGATCGACATCAAAACGCCAAACGCTGACAGCAGCGTCACCAACGAAGTTCCGCCATAGCTGATGAAGGGCAGCGGCACACCCACCACGGGGAGCAGCCCGCTGACCATCCCGATATTGACGAACACGTATACAAAGAAGGTCATGGTCAGGCTGCCTGCCAGCAGCTTGCCGAACAGGGTCTGGGCTTGGGCAGTGATCATCAGCCCTCGGCCGATCAGCAGCAGATAGACGATCAGCAGCAGGCAGATACCGACCAGGCCGAACTCCTCGCCGAGCACCGCGATGATGAAGTCAGTGTGGCTTTCGGGGAGGAAATCCAGATGCGACTGGGTGCCCAGCAACCAGCCTTTGCCGAACACCCCGCCCGAGCCGATCGCCGCCTTGGACTGGATGATGTTCCAGCCGGTGCCCAGGGGGTCGCTTTCCGGGTCGAGGAAGGTCAGCACGCGTTGTTTCTGGTAGTCGTGCATGACGAAGAACCACATCGCCACCGCCACCGGCACCGTGGCGGTGATCACACTGAGGATCCAGCGCCAGCGCAGGCCGCCCATGAACAGCACGAACGCCCCGGAGGCCAGGATCAGCAGCGCCGTGCCCAGGTCAGGCTGTCGCACGATCAGAATGAACGGCACGCCGATCAGCACCAGGCTGATCGCCACGTGCTTGAGGTGCGGCGGCAAGGTGCGCTTGGACAGGTACCAGGCGATGGTCGCCGGCATGATGATCTTGAGAAACTCCGAGGGCTGGAAGCGAATCACCCCGGGGATGTTGATCCAGCGCGTAGCGCCCATGGCGTTGTGGCCCATGACGTCCACCACCACCAGCAGGAACACCCCGACCAGATAGGCCAGCGGCACCCAGCGCGCCATGAAGCGCGGCTCCAACTGGGCGATGATGACCATCGACACCAACCCGATGCCGAATGAGGTGGCCTGCTTGAGCAGCAGGTCCCAGTTCTTGCCGCTGGCCGAATAGAGCACGAACAGGCTGCCGGCGGCCAGGGTCAGGAGGATGATCAGCAAGGGGCCGTCGATGTGGATGCGCTGCAGAAAGCTGGCGCGGCGCCGCATCACGTCCTCGCTGGAGAGCATGCGATCGAAATTGTTCTTCACGGGGCCGTTTCCTGGGCAACGGTGGCAGGCGCGTATTCAGTCTTGAGCCGGCCGTTCTCGTCGAGCAGCCAGGCATCCATGATCTGGCGCACCACGGGGGCAGCGACGCCGGAGCCAGACTCACCGTTCTCGACCATCACCGAGACCACGATCCGAGGATCGTCGGCCGGGGCGAAGGCGACGAACAGCGCGTGGTCGCGGTGGCGCTCCTGGAGTTTGTTGCGGTCGTATTTCTCGCCCTGCTTGATGGCTACCACCTGGGCGGTACCACTCTTGCCGGCGATGCGGTACTGGGCGCCGGCAGCGGCCTTGCGGGCGGTGCCGCGGGCGTTGTGCATCACCTGCTCCATGCCATGGGTCACCTTGGCCCAATCGGACTTGTCACGCAGCACGATGTTGTCCATCGGGTTAGGGTCCACGGGCGGCTGGCCTTCGATGGTCTTGGCCAGGTGCGGGCGGTTCCACACACCTTTGTTGGCGATCAGCGCGGTGGCCTGGGCCAGCTGCAGCGGGGTCGCCTGCATGTAACCCTGGCCGATACCAAGAATCAGCGTTTCGCCCGGGAACCAGGCCTGGCGGCGGGTGGCGCGTTTCCATTCGCGCGACGGCATCAAGCCTGAAGATTCCTCGAACATGTCCAGGGCGACCTTCTGGCCGATACCGAACTTGTTCATGTAGGTGGACAGGCGATCGATGCCCATCTTGTGCGCAAGGTCGTAGAAGTAGGTGTCGTTGGAACGCATGATCGCCGTGTCCAGGTCGACCCAGCCGTCGCCGGTGCGGTTCCAGTTGCGGTACTTGTGGTCGTAGTTGGGCAGCTGGTAATAGCCAGGGTCGAACACCCGACTGCTGGCGTTGACCACGCCGCTGTCGAGGCCGGCGATGGCGACCGCTGGCTTGATCGTCGAGCCTGGCGGGTAGAGGCCGCGTAACACCCGGTTGAACAGTGGTCGGTCGATCGAATCGCGCAGTTCGGCGTACGCCTTGAAGCTGATGCCGGTGACGAACAGGTTGGGGTCGAAGCTGGGCTGGCTGACCATCGCCAGCACTTCGCCGGTGCGCGGATCGAGCGCCACCACGGCGCCACGGCGGCCGCCTAGCGCGGCCTCGGCAGCTTCCTGCAGCTTGATGTCCAGGCTCAGGACGATGTCCTTGCCAGGCACTGGATCGGTCCGCTTGAGTACGCGCAGCACGCGGCCGCGGGCGTTGGTTTCGACCTCTTCATAGCCGACCTGGCCGTGCAGCTCAGGCTCGTAGAAGCGCTCGATGCCGGTCTTGCCGATATGGTGGGTGCCGCTGTAGTTGACCGGATCGAGGGATTTCAGCTCTTTCTCGTTGATCCGCCCGACATAACCGACCGAATGGGCAAAATGCGCCCCTTGCGGGTAGTGCCGCACCAGCTGGGCGACCACCTCGACCCCCGGCAGGCGGAACTGGTTGACCGCTATGCGCGCGATCTGGTCCTCGTTCAGCTCGAACAGAATCGGCACCGGCTCGAACGGCCGGCGCCCCTGCTTCATGCGTTTTTCGAACAGTGCCCGATCATCTTCGGTCAGTTGCAGCACCTCGACGATGGTGTCGAGCACCTGCTCCCAGTTGCCAGCCCGCTCGCGGGTCATCGACAGGCTGAAGCTGGGCCGGTTGTCGGCGATGATCACCCCGTTGCGGTCGAAGATCAGCCCGCGGGTCGGCGGAATCGGCTGCACGTGCACCCGGTTGTTTTCCGAAAGCGTGGAATGATAGTCGTACTGGATGATCTGCAGGTAATACAGGCGCGCGATGAGCACGCAGATGAGCAGCATGATCGCCACCGCGCCGACAACGACGCGGTTACGCACCAGGCGGGCGTCTTTCTCGTGGTCCTTGAGACGGATCGGCTGCGACATCGGACTGCTTACAGGCTCATTTGTGGTAAGGGTGCCCGGACAGCACGGTCCAGGCGCGGTAGATCTGCTCGCCGATGAGTATCCTTACCAACGGGTGCGGCAAGGTCAGCGGCGACAGCGACCAGCGTTGCTCGGCGCGCGCGCAGACCTCAGGCGCCAGCCCTTCCGGGCCGCCCACCATCAAATTCACCGTGCGTGAGTCAAGCCGCCAGCGGTCCAGCTCGGTCGCCAGCTGCTCGGTACTCCACGGCTTGCCATGGACCTCGAGGGTAACGATGCGTTCCCCAGGCTGGACCTTGCTCAGCATCGCTTCGCCCTCCTGACGGATCAGGCGGGCGACGTCGGCATTCTTGCCACGGGTGTTCAGCGGAATTTCCACCAGCTCCAGCGACAGCTCCTGGGGCAGGCGCTTGGCATATTCATGCCAGCCTTCCTCGACCCATTTGGGCATGCGCGAACCGACCGCGATCAGGCGAAGACGCACGACGCTTCCTTATTCCCGATCTTTGAGCTTGTCGGTGAAGTAGTCGCTGGCGTTTTCCGGGCTGTGGTGCTTGGCATCGGCAGCGCGGCTCTGCTCGGCACCCATCCACAGGCGCTCCAGGTCGTAGAACTGACGGGCTGCGGCGGTCATCATGTGGACGATGACGTCGTTCAGGTCCAGCAGCACCCAGTCACTGTCGCCCTTGCCTTCTTCGCCCAGGGGCTGTGCGCCCTGCTTCTTGACCGCTTCACGGACCTTTTCCAGCATCGCGTTGATCTGGCGGTTGGAGGTGCCGGTGGCGATGATCATGTAGTCGGTCAGGCTGTGCTTCTCGCGCACGTCGATGACCTGGATGTCCTGGGCCTTGACGTCTTCCAGGGCGCTGATGGTCAGCTTGACCAGTTCTTCGCCATTGATTTTCTGCTTGCTCATATAAAACTCTTCGACTCTTTTGAATGAGGCGCCCTGGGGGCACCGTCAGTTGGGGGCACGATACAGTTCGTGCGCCTCGATGTAGGCCAGTACGGCGTCCGGCACCAGGAACCTCACCGACTTGCCGCTGGCCAGCAGCTGTCGGATCTGAGTAGCCGACACCGCGAGCGGTGTCTGCCAGACGAACGAAATATTCCCCGCCGGGCCGGACATGGCGGTGGGATCGCTCTGCGAACGCGCAGCCAGCAGGTTGCGCAGTTCGTCGGGTGGTTCGACGTCGGCATCCGGGCGTTGCAGCACCAGGATGTGACAGTGTTGCAGCAGTTCTTCCCAGCGGTGCCAGGTGGGCAGGCCGCAGAAAGCGTCCCAGCCCAGTACCAGGAACAACTGGTCGTCGACGCCCAGCTCGGCGCGAACCGACTCCAGGGTGTCGATGGTGTACGACGGTTTGTCACGTTCCAGCTCGCGGGCGTCGACGCTGAGGCCAGCGACGCCCTGCACCGCTTCACGGACCATGGCCAGGCGATTGTGCGCGGTCACTTGCGGCGTATCGCGGTGCGGCGGGCGGGCGTTGGGCAACAGGCGCAGCTCATCGAGCGCCATGAATTCGGCGACTTCCAGCGCACTGCGCAGGTGACCGATATGCACGGGGTCGAAGGTGCCGCCAAGAATGCCGACGCGCCGCACTGCCTGGGCCTTGCTCAACTCAGCAGGACTCCTGGCCGCGCAGTTGACCGTCGCCGATCACCACGTATTTTTCGCAGGTCAGGCCTTCGAGGCCGACCGGGCCGCGGGCATGCAGCTTGTCGGTGGAAATGCCGATTTCCGCCCCCAGGCCATACTCGAAGCCATCGGCGAAGCAGGTCGGGGTGTTGAGCATGACCGATGCCGAATCGACCTCGGCCATGAACTGCCGAGCCTGGCCCTGGTGTTCGCTGATGATCGAATCGGTATGGTGCGAGCCGTAATGATTGATGTGCTCGATGGCCTGCTCCAGGCCATCGACGACGCGAATCGACAGGATCGCATCGAGGTACTCGGTGTGCCAGTCGTCCTCGCTGGCCGGCTTGGCATCGATCAGTGCCTGGGTACGCTCGCAGCCACGCAATTCGACACCTTTGTCATGGAAGCGGCGTGCCATTTCCGGCAGGAAGGCTTCGGCCACCTGCTGGTCGACCAGCAGGGTTTCCATGGCGCCACAGATGCCGTAGCGGTAGGTCTTGGCGTTGAACGCCACGTTCCAGGCCTTGTCGAGGTCGGCGTGCTGGCTGACGTAGACGTGGCAGATGCCGTCCAGGTGCTTGATCACCGGGACGCGGGCATCGCGGCTGATGCGCTCGATCAGGCCACGGCCACCGCGCGGGACGATGACGTCGACGAACTCGGGCATGCTGATCAGCGCGCCCACCGCTTCACGGTCGGTGGTTTCCACTACCTGGACCACCGCTGCCGGCAGACCGGCTACCGCCAGGCCACGCTGAATGCACGTGGCAATGGCGCGGTTGGAATGAATGGCCTCGGAGCCGCCCCGCAAAATGGTGGCATTGCCCGACTTCAAGCACAGGCTCGCGGCATCGATGGTCACGTTCGGGCGTGATTCGTAGATGATCCCGATCACGCCCAGCGGCACGCGCATCTTGCCCACCTGGATACCCGAGGGCCGATAGCTCATGTCGCGGATCGCACCAACCGGATCCGGCAGGCTGGCCACCTGGCGCAGGCCGGTGATCATGCCGTCGATGCGCGCCGGCGTCAGCGCCAGGCGGTCGAGCAACGCAGCTTCGAGGCCGTTGGCGCGGCCGGCGGCCAGGTCCCGTTCATTGGCTGCGGCGAGCTCGCCACGGGCAGCATCCAGCGCATCGGCGGCAGCCTGCAGGGCGCGGTTCTTCTGCGCAGTGCTGGCTCGGGCGATGACGCGGGAGGCCTGGCGGGCGGCGCGACCCAGGCGGGTCATGTAGTCAAGAACGGACTCAGTCATCGGTACGGTGTCTTGGCAAAGGGGAAA
The DNA here is from genome assembly GCF_052041965.1 of Pseudomonas sp. SMSB3. Lineage (NCBI taxonomy): Bacteria > Pseudomonadati > Pseudomonadota > Gammaproteobacteria > Pseudomonadales > Pseudomonadaceae > Pseudomonas > Pseudomonas sp. SMSB3. The sequence continues at coordinate 63,517 of NZ_JBKGGV010000015.1, forward strand.
TCGGCTGATTATAACTGGCGCGCAGGTATACGCCCAGCGGCGGCTGGCGGATGGTAGAAAATGCCTGGGGCTAATCCATAGGAAAGATGTAACGACACTTAACGAACTGTCCCTCTTCAGCCTCGATTAAGCGATTCGTTGCTATCATCCCTCGCCTTCACTGTGACGAAGCGTATCGCATGCCAGCCTTTGCCCCGTGCCCTCATCGCGCCTTGCCCGACAGCTTCTTCGACCAGGACGCCCAGACCTTGGCCAGGCGCCTGCTCGGCAAGGTCATCCGCCACCGCCAGGGGGACCTGTGGCTGGCCGCGCGCATCATCGAAACCGAGGCCTATTACCTCACCGACAAAGGCAGCCATGCATCGCTGGGCTACACCGAGAAGCGCAAGGCGTTGTTCCTCGACGGTGGGCATATCTACATGTACTACGCCCGTGGCGGTGACTCGCTGAATTTCAGCGCTCAAGGGCCGGGCAATGCGGTGCTGATCAAATCGGCCTATCCCTGGGTCGATGGCGTTTCCGATGCCAACAGCCTGGCGCAGATGCAGCTGAACAACCCGGATGCCAGCGGCAACCTGCGCCCGGCCGAACGCCTGTGCGCCGGGCAGACGCTGCTGTGCAAGGCGCTGGGCCTGAAGGTGCCACATTGGGACGCGCAACGCTTCGACCCCGAACGCCTGTACGTCGAAGACTGCGGCATCGCTGTGCCGCGAGTGATCCAGACCACCCGCCTGGGTATTCCCCATGGCCGCGACGAACACCTGCCGTACCGTTTCGTCGATGCCGAATACGCCCGTTTCTGCACCCGGAACCCACTGCGCCGGGGCCAAGTCGAAGGGCAGGACTTTTTCATCCTCGAACAAGGAATCTGAAACATGGGCCAATGGCTCGACAGCCTGACCGGCTGGCTCAGTGCCAACCCCGAGTGGCTTGGGGTGGCGATTTTCATGGTGGCGTGCGTCGAGTGCCTGGCCATCGCCGGCATCATCGTGCCGGGTACGGTGTTGCTCTTCGCCGTCGCGGTGCTGGCCGGCAGCGGCACCTTCAGCCTGGGTGAAACGCTGCTGCTGGGGTTTCTTGGCGGGCTGCTGGGCGATGCCCTGTCCTACACCATCGGCAAGCGCTTCCACCAAGGCATCCGGCGCCTGCCGCTACTGCGCGATCACCCGGAGTGGATCGGCCGCGCCGAAATGTACTTCAAGCGCTATGGCATCGCCAGCCTGCTGGTCGGCCGCTTCATCGGCCCCTTGCGGCCCATGCTGCCGATGGTCGCCGGCATGTTCGACATGCCGCTGCCGCGCTTCATCGCCGTCAGCCTGCTGGCCGCTGCCGGCTGGTCGGTCGCCTATCTGCTGCCGGGCTGGGCCACTGGCGCGGCCATGCGCCTGCCGTTACCGGAAGGTTTCTGGCTGGATGCGGGAATCATCGCCGGCACCTTGGCGGTCCTGATTGGGCTGAGCCTGAGCAGCAGCATTCGTGACCGACGCCATGGTACGCGGCTGATCGCGGGGCTGTGTTTCATCGCCTTGGCCGGGGTGTTTCTGGGCTGGCCGTACCTGCACGAGTTCGACCAGGGGGTGATGACCCTGGTGCAGGAGCACCGCAGCCAGGCCATCGATGGCGCCGTGGTGGTGGTGACCCGGCTGGGCGATTTCAAGACGCAATTCTTCCTCGGCGGCCTGCTCACCGGCCTGCTGTTGCTGGTGCGGCAATGGCGTCACGCCCTTTATGCCGGCAGCACACTGATCGGTACCGCCCTGGCCAATGGCACGCTTAAATGGCTGTTCGCCCGCGCCCGGCCCGAAGTGCTGACCGATCCGCTGACCAGCTACAGCATGCCCAGCGGCCATAGCTCGGCGTCGTTCGCCTTCTTTCTGACCTTGGCCATCCTGGCCGGCCGTGGTCAGCCGCCGCGCATGCGCCTGACCTGGGTGATGCTGGGCTGCATTCCAGCGCTGGCGATTGCCTTGTCACGGGTATATCTCGGCGCCCACTGGCCGACCGACATCATGGCCGGCGCCCTGCTCGCCTGCTGCATCAGCGCCCTGAGCCTGACCCTGGTGCAATACCGCCAGCCGCTCACCGCCATGCCGCAGCGGGTCTGGTGGTTGATCCTGCCGGCCTGTATCGCGATGCTGGCGTTCTTCGCCCTGTACGCACTGCCGCAGGCAGTGCTGCGCTACCAGTATTGAACACCGGCCGGGCGGCCTGCGATGCGCGGGCCGCCTGGCAGTGAACGCAGGCGCTCAGGCGAACAGCTCGCCCTGAATGCGCTCGAGCAGGCGCTGGATTTCTTCAAGGCGCTCGGCGGGCGATGCGATGGCCAGCAGGTCGAGCTTGTCCTCTTCCACGAAGGGCAACAGATAGGCCAGCTGGTTGGCCAGCGCCTGGCGCCCATCGACGTCACGCGGCATGTCCAGCGCTTCGACCATGGGGTGCTCGCCCAGCGCCACCAACAACGCCAGCAGGTCATCGTCCTGCTCGGTCAGCGGGCTGTCCGGTTGCTCTGCCAGCCAATGCACCTCACCGACCAGCAGCTGATCCTTCTGTACCTCGGTCGCATTCAGCTCGAAGCGGCGCACGCCTTCGACGCGAATGCCCAGCAAGCCGTTCTCCTGCTGGACGAAGTCGCGGATCAGCGCTTCGCAACCGATCGAGGCGACCACCGGCGGTGCGTTGCCGACCTGTTCACCCTCGACGATGCACACCACGCCAAAGCCTGCGCCCTGCTTCATGCAGCGACCGATCATGTCCAGATAGCGCGCCTCGAAGATCTGCAGGTCCAGCAAACACCCGGGGAACAACACGGTATTGAGGGGAAACAGCGGTAGCGTCATCACAACTCCTCAGGCCACCAGGCTGACCGCCAGCGGCAGGAACACTGCCGTGGCCACACCCATCAGGCTCATCGCCAACGCGGCAAAGGCGCCGCATTCGTCACTTTCCTGCAAGGCCACCGAGGTGCCCACGGCATGCGCCGTGATACCCAGCGCCATGCCCCGCGCTTCCGGGCTGAGCACCCCCAGACGGCTCAGCAGCGCCGGCCCGAAGATCGCGCCGATCACCCCGGTGATCAACACGAACACCGCCGCCAGTGCGGCCACGCCACCGATCTGCTCGGCGACCAGCATGGCGATCGGCGAAGTCACCGATTTCGGCGCCATGGTCATCAGGATCATGTGTTCGGCGCCGAACCACCCGCCCAGCAGCAGGCAGCACAGGGTGGCGAACAGGCCTCCGATTACCAGCGTAGTAAAAATCGGCCAGAACAGCTGACGGATGCGCCGCAGGTTCAGGTACAGCGGCACCGCCAGGGCGACCGTCGCAGGGCCGAGCAGAACGTTCATGATCTCGGTGCTCTGGCGATACTCGGCATAGCTGATACCGCAGGTGAGCAGCACGCCGATGACCAGCAGCATCGACACCAGTACCGGCTGCAGGAAAATCCAGCGGGTCCTCTCGAAGGCGCCGAGGACGATCTGATAGGCACCCAGGGTGATGCCGATCCCGAACAACGGATGGTGCACGACCGCTTCGATTGCGCCCTGCCAGTCGAAGATCATGGCTGTTCCTCATGCTTGCGATGCTGGCGATCGATGAGCTTCTGCATCAACACGCCAACGAAAACCAGCGTCAGCAGGCAAGAAATGACCAGGGCGCCGGCGATGGCCCAGAAATCGGCGGCAATGTCCTTGGCGTACACCATGACCCCGACCGCCGGTGGCACCAGCAACAATGGCAGATAGCGCAGCAGGCTGCCTGCAGCCTCGTTCAGCGGCTTGCCCACCTCGCCGCGGGCCATCAGGAAACACAGCAGCAACAACAGGCCGATGATCGGCCCAGGCAGAATGGGTGCGCACAAATGGTTGAGCGCCGTGCCGAGCAGCTGGAACAGCACCAGCCAGGTCAAACCACGCAACAGCATAACGATCTCCTTCAGGCATGCTGGCCATTATAAGCATGCCCCGGCTATTCCCCGGTATTCGCCAAATTGCGGGTCGCTTGACTGGACCGTTTGACCGTGCTGATCTTGTACGTCCGTACCAGATGACAACTCGGAGAGTCGCGATGCCCCAAGTACCGGTGAATGAGCTTGTGCAGTACGTTGGCAAGGAGCTGGGACGCTCCGACTGGCTGCAGATCGACCAGCAGCGCATCAACCTGTTTGCCGAGGCGACCGGCGACTTCCAATTCATCCACGTCGATCCGGAAAAAGCCGCCAAAACGCCGTTCGGCAGCACCATCGCCCACGGTTTCCTGACCCTGTCGCTGATCCCGCTGCTGATGGAAGACATCCTGGTGTTGCCACAGGGGCTGAAGATGGTCGTCAACTATGGCCTGGACAGTGTGCGGTTCATCCAACCAGTCAAGGTCGACAGCAAGGTGCGGTTGAAAGTGGAGCTGGGCCAGGTGACGGAAAAGAAACCGGGCCAATGGCTGCTCAAGGCCACGGCAACCCTGGAAATCGAAGGCGAAGACAAGCCGGCCTACATCGCCGAGCCGCTGTCGCTGTGCTTCGTCTGAGTGATTCTGGCTGCGGGGCGTGCCGCCGTGCCCCGCCAATCGCGCGGCCATCGATTCGCGCACCGCTCTAGATACCTGAGCCCCGTATTCTGCGGCATACTCGGCAGATCTATTGCCCGGATCCTGCCATGCGTGCACTGCTTCCCCTCGCCCTGACCTTGATGCTCGCTGCCTGTGGCGATGGCGAGTCGCTGTCGCCTCCCGATGCCCGGCTGCCAGATGGCGGGCGCTACCACGGTGAGGTCGTCAACGGCCTGCTGCAGGGCGAGGGTCGCATCGATTACCCCAACGGCAGCTGGTATGCAGGCTCGTTCAAGGATGGCCAGTGGCATGGCCAGGGCGAATGGCATGGCAGCAATGGCGAGGTCTATCGCGGCCAGTTCGACCATGGGCTGTTCCACGGCCTGGGCGATCTGACGACACCGGGCAGCCACTATGCCGGCACCTTCAGCCATGGCCGACGCGACGGCGAAGGCACTCTCAAGCAAGCCGACCAGAGCTATCGCGGGCAGTTCAAGGACGATCAATACCATGGCGCAGGCCAGCTGGAGCTGGCCGACGGCAGCCGCTATCAAGGCTTGTTCGCCCATGGCAAGCCCAACGGCGCCGGGGTGCGCAGCGATGCCAGCGGCAATCAGTTCAGCGGCCGTTTCGTCGATGGCCAGTTGCAAGGCAGCGGCACCTACGACAGCGCCGAGGGCGAACAGTACATCGGTGAGTTCAAGGACAACCGCCTCGAAGGCCGTGGCCGTTACGAGAATACCGATGGCGATGTGTGGATCGGCGAGTTCAAGGACGGCGCCTTGACCGGCCAGGGCGAACTGCTCGGCAGCGACGGCAGCCATTACAAAGGCAGCTTCGTCGACTGGCGCCTGGCTGGCCAGGGCAGCCTGCAGCTGCCCGACGGCAGCCGCTACGTTGGCGGCTTCGACAATGATGCCTACCAGGGCCACGGCACGCTGACCCTGGCCAATGGCAAGGCCGAAAGCGGCAGCTGGGTCAATGGCGTGCGCGTGCGCGATGCCCAGGGCAAGCTGCTGCCAGACCCGCTGGACCTGGCGCTGCTCAACCAGGGCCAGCTGCTGGGCGAGGCGCTCGCCCAGGTGCCGCGCTCGGATGCCTCGATCCAGCTGTACAGCCTGGTACTGGCTGGCGACGGCCAGCAAAGCGTGTTCCTGCGTGAAGCCGATTACGTCAGCAATATGCTCAGGGTGCGCTTCGGCGCACACGGCCAGGTCACCCTGGTCAATCACCGCGACCAGATGGCGACCCGTCCCATGGCCACCCGCGAGAGCCTGAGCCGCGCCGCTCGGACCCTGGCCGAACGCAGCGGCCCCGAAGACCTGGTGTTCATCTACCTGACCAGCCACGGCAGCCAGGACCATCAGCTGGTGCTCGATCAGCCGCGCCTGCAACTGGCAGACCTGTCGGCCGACGCCCTGGCCAGCGCCCTCGCCCCGCTGAAGAACCGCGACAAGGTCATCGTCATCTCCGCGTGCTACTCCGGCGGCTACATCGCGCCACTCAAGGACGAGCACACCTTGATCATGACCGCCGCGCGTGCCGATCGGGTTTCGTTCGGCTGTTCGGAAGAAGCCGACTTCACTTATTTCGGCGATGCCCTGTTCGCCCAGGCGCTGAACCAGACGGATGATTTGAAACAAGCGTTTGAACTGGCGCGTGACAGTGTTGCCGAACGTGAACGAAGGGAGGGCTTCGAAGCCTCCGAGCCGCAAATGTGGGCCCCGCCTGCAGTACTGGCACACTGGCAGCAACTGCGCCAGCACCAGGCCGAAGAAGCCCTGCGTAACGCGGCTCAAGCCAAGCGCCAAGTGCGAGCGAAAATGCCGGCCAGCCGCTAAGCTTGACTGTAACAAGGGAGAGACATCATGTACTTGACGCCTCAGCATGTACTGCTTGCCGGAGCCACTGGGTTGACGGGTGAACACCTGCTCGACCGCCTGCTCAACGAACCGACCATCAGCCGCGTGCTGGCGCCCACGCGCCGGCCGCTGGCCGAGCATCCGCACCTGGAAAACCCGGTCGGTGACCCGGCCGTGTTTCTCCCGCAGCTGGCCGGGCGCGTCGATATCGCCTACTGCTGCCTGGGCACCACGCTCAAGCAGGCAGGCTCCGAACAAGCGTTCCGCGCCGTCGATCTGGACATGGTCGTGGCGTTCAGCAAACGCGCGCGGGAAATGGGCGCCCGCCACCTGCTGGTGGTCAGTGCCATCGGCGCCGACCCCAAGTCGTCGATTTTCTACAACCGGGTCAAGGGCGAGATGGAAGAAGCGCTCAAGGCCCAGGACTGGCCCCAACTGACCATCGTGCGGCCCTCGCTGCTGCTGGGTGATCGCATCGAACCGCGCCTGGGCGAGAAACTGGCGTCGCCGTTTTCCAAGCTGATGCCGGGCAAATACCGTGGCATCGAGGTGTGCACCCTGGCGCGGGCACTGTGGCGCCTGGCCCTGGAGGAAGAAGACGGCGTGCGTATCGTCGAGTCGGATGAACTACGCAGGCTCGGCAAGCAATAGATAGCGCGACCTGCTGCAGACACACCGGAGGCCTCTACAGGCCCCCGGTTGCGTTGAAGCCCACTCCAGCCGCTGTCAGCAGGGACAACGGCAGCAGCAAGGTATCGAGCAACAGGCTGCCCGGCAGATCGAGCCTGGGATAGGCCGGCGCTTCGGCGCCGAAGCGATCCCTGGGGCAGCAACCACCGTTGATCACGTACAGATCCAGGCGAGTGCCGGCATACACCACGGGCGCGCCAGGTTGGTTGGCATCCAACGTCCGGGCAGTGGCGCAGCCACCGAGCGCGAAGGCCGCCAACCCCAAGAGCAGCAGACGCCTCAATCTTCCGAACCGATGTGATATTCGCCCCAGCGCGGCAGCATGTCCTGGGGAATGTCCAGCAGGTTCAATACGCGGGCCACGACGAAGTCGACCAGGTCATCGATGGTTTGCGGCTGGTGGTAGAACCCAGGCGCTGCCGGGAGAATCACTGCGCCCATCTGCGAAAGCTTGAGCATGTTCTCCAGGTGGATCGTCGAGAACGGCGCCTCACGCGGCACCAGAATCAACTGGCGGCGTTCCTTGAGCGTCACGTCGGCGGCACGTTCGATCAGGTTGTTGCACGCCCCGCTGGCGATGGCCGACAAGGTGCCGGTCGAGCACGGTACCACCACCATCGCCGCCGGCGCGCCCGAGCCCGAGGCTACCGGCGACATCCAGTCTTCCTTGCCATACACGCGAATCTGCCCATCGGCAGCGCCGGTGTACTCGGTCAGGAAAGCCTGCATCGCCTGCGGCTTGGCCGGCAGCAATACATCGGTTTCGGTGGCCATCACCAATTGAGCAGCCTTGGAAATGAGGAAGTGCACCTCACGCTCTTCGCGCACCAGGCAGTCGAGCAGGCGCAGGCCGTACTGCGCGCCCGACGCCCCGGTCATGGCCAGGGTAATGCGCTGCGGCCCGCTCACTGCAGGGCCTCGGCCAGTTTGCCATGCAGGCCGCCAAAGCCGCCGTTGCTCATGATCACCACATGGGTGCCCGGGCGGGCCTGGCCCTTGACCCGCTCGATGATGGCCTCGAGGCTATCGGCAACCACGCTGGGCACCGTGCATTGCGCGGCGGTGGCGGCCAGGTCCCAGCCCAGGTTGGCCGGGGCGTACCAGATGACCTGGTCAGCGTCATTGACGCTTTCCGGCAGGCCGTCGCGGTGTGCGCCCAGCTTCATCGAGTTCGAACGCGGCTCGATGATGGCAATCACCGGCGCTTCGCCGACCCGCTTGCGCAGGCCGTCGAGGGTGGTGGCTATGGCCGTAGGGTGGTGGGCGAAGTCGTCATAGATGGTCACGCCGTTGACTTCGGCGACCAGCTCCATGCGCCGCTTGACGCTCTTGAATGCGCAGAGTCCGGCGATGCCCATGGCCGGCACCACGCCAACGTGGCGGGCGGCGGCCAAGGTCGCCAAGGCATTGTCGACGTTGTGCTGGCCGGTCAGCGCCCAGTCCACCACGCCCTGCACCTGGCCATCGAACAGCACTTCGAAACGTGAGCCGTCGGCGCTGAGCAGGCGCGCCTGCCATTGCCCGCCCTCGCCGGTGGTCTGCACGGGCGTCCAGCAGCCCATGCCGATGACCCGCTCCAAGGCGTGCTCGCGGGTCGGATGAATGACCAGGCCTTCGCTAGGGATCGTGCGCACCAGGTGATGGAACTGCCGTTCGATGGCCGCCAGATCTGGGAAGATATCCGCGTGATCGAATTCAAGGTTGTTGAGAATCGCGGTACGCGGATGGTAGTGCACGAACTTCGAGCGTTTATCGAAGAACGCGCTGTCATATTCATCGGCCTCGACCACGAAGAACGGCGTATCGCCCAGGCGTGCCGACACCGAGAAATTCTGCGGCACACCGCCGATCAAAAAGCCGGGGCTCATGCCGGCGTGCTCCAATACCCAGGCCAGCATGCTGCTGGTGGTGGTCTTGCCGTGGGTGCCCGCCACTGCCAATACCCAGCGGCCTTGCAACACATGATCGGCCAGCCATTGCGGGCCAGAGACATAGGGCAAGCCTTTGTTCAGCACATACTCCACCGCCGGGTTGCCGCGCGACATGGCATTGCCGATCACCACCAGGTCAGGCGCAGGCTCGAGTTGGGCCGGGTCGTAGCCCTGGGTCAGTTCGATGCCTTGGGCCTGCAGCTGCGTGCTCATCGGCGGATAGACATTGGCGTCAGAGCCGGTGACACGGTGGCCGAGTGCCTTGGCCAGGACTGCCAGCGAACCCATGAAAGTGCCGCAAATACCGAGAATATGAATATGCATGGTCGACCTCGCAAAACGTCGAGGCAGGGTATCGCAGGGAAAGAAAAATCGCACACGCTGTTTCGTCTATCCGCTGCGACTGATCCCATGTTTGCGCAGTTTTCGATACAAGGTGTTGCGGCTGATGCCCAGGTGCTCGGCGACCCGGGTGAGGTGCCAGTGCTTTGCCTGCAGCATGTCCGTCAGTGCCTGGCGTTCCGCGCTTAACAGCACATCGATCGGTGCGCCACTTTGGCGCTGCGCAGCGTCACCGCTGCCCTCGTCGGCGAGCCTGCCTGTTGCCGCGCCCGATGTGTGAGCTTGGATGATGCCGGGAAGATCCGAAAACTGGACGATGCCGCCCTCACACAGCGCCAACGCCGTGCGCAGCACGTTGCGCATCTGCCGCACATTCCCCGGCCAATTGAAGGCCAGCAAGGCCTGGCGCGCCTCAGCGGCCAAACCGACGGCCTGCCCCTGCGCCTCCTGGCGCAGCAGGTAGTCCAGCAATGCCTGCTTGTCGCTGCGGTCGCGCAGCGCCGGCAACGCCACCTCCAACCCGCTTAGCCGATAGTAGAGGTCTTCGCGGAAACTGCCTTGGGCGACCCGCTCGAGCAGGTCGCGGTGCGTGGCACTGACGATGCGCACATCCAGCGCCTGCGCCTCGCCACCGATCGGCTCCACCTGGCGCTCTTCCAGCACCCGCAGCAAGCGGGTCTGCAGCGCCAGCGGCATGTCGCCGATTTCATCGAGCAGCAAGGTACCGCCATTGGCCTGCAGCAGTTTGCCGCGCATGCCCTCCTTGCGCGCGCCGGTGAAGCTGCCGCCACGGTAACCGAACAACTCGCTCTCGATCAGGCTCTCGGGAATGGACGCGCAGTTGATCGCCACGAACGGTTTGCCGCTGCGTTGACTGGCCTGGTGCACAGCCTGGGCGAAGGCTTCCTTGCCGCAGCCGGTTTCCCCGCGCAGCAGCAGGGGTACATCGCGCTCGAACACACGTACGGCGCGGCTGAAGGCCTGCTGCAATTGTGGATCGAGCAGGCAAACGCCTGGCTGGGCAGGCGGCGCCGCTGACGGGGCGTTGACGGGCACCGTCCACACGGGTGTCCGCGCTTGCCCGCGCAGGCTGGCGAACACCTGGCGGCCATTGCGCGCATGCAATGACCAGAGCGTACTGCCGCCTGGCGTCGCACGGCTGAACAGCTCGTCCTGCGTGCACGCGAAAAAACGCTCGATCGGCTCGCCGAGCACCGCGCCGCGCGGGCAGCCCAGCAGGTTCAGCGCACTCTGGTTGGCCGCGCGGATACGCCCATCTTCGGCAAATGCCAGCAGACCTTCGCTGAATTGCCCGACCGACTCGGCCTGCACATGGAAGCGCAGCAACCATTGCTGCTCGAAATGGCGCAGGAAATAACAGCTTTCGATCATCTTCGCCGACAGATTGACCAGTGCCATGGTGTGGAACTGGCTCTGGCGCGATACATCAGGGCGGGCCGACGACACATCGAGCACTGCCAGCAGTTCGCCGTGAGGGTCGAACACCGGGCTGGCCGAGCAGGTCAGCCCGGTGTGCCGCCCACGGAAATGCTCGCCCTGGTGAATGGTCAGGGCCTGGCGTTCGACCAGGCAGGTGCCGATGCCATTGGTGCCTTCACGCGCCTCGCTCCAATCGGCGCCCAGCCATAAACCGGCCTGTTCGAAGCTGCGGCGCTCGGTAGGGGCGGTGACGCAATTGAGGATGATCCCGCGGGCATCGGTCAGCAGCACCGCGTGGCCGGCGCCGGAAAGCTGCTGGTGCAGGCTGTGCATCTCGCCGCCGGCGATTTCCAGTACCTGACGCAGGCGCTGACGGCTTTCCAGCAGCCGGCCATGTTCGAGCACCACCGGCGCTTCGACCACGCAGGGATCGAGGTGATAGTCGTCCAGGCAGCGCAGCCAGGAGCGGGCGATGGACGGATCGCTGCCCGCTTCACCGCGCGCCACGGTATGCACTTGCTGGGCATGGCGGCTGAATGAGTTGCTCTGCATTTGTCGTTGTGCTCCGCAGATAGAGGCTCCTGCCAGCATCCTCCACCCAGCCAGGGTTTGCAACGCGGCCAGCGGCTGCGTGTCGCAAACGGCACAAAGTGTCACCCGCGCCGCGCCAAGGCTGGTACACCGCGCTCGGGCGCCGCTGGCCCTCGCCTGCCAAGTCATTGATTGCACTGGGGGTCGCCACGCTGGCCCGGCCTTTGCTCTACGCTTTGAAACTCCTCAACAAACATAACAGCCAGGAGACACACCATGCGTTACGCACATCCCGGTACCGAAGGCGCGAAGGTTTCCTTCAAGAGCCGCTACGGCAACTACATCGGCGGTGAGTTCGTGGCCCCGGTCAAAGGCGAGCATTTCACCAACACCTCGCCGGTCAACGGCCAGCCAATCGCCGAATTCCCGCGCTCGAGTGCCGAAGACATCGACAAGGCCCTGGACGCCGCGCATGCCGCCGCCGACGCCTGGGGCCGCACCTCGGTGCAGGACCGCTCCAACGTGCTGCTGAAGATCGCCGACCGAATGGAGCAGAACCTCGAGCTGCTGGCCATTACCGAAACCTGGGACAACGGCAAGCCGATCCGCGAGACGCTGAACGCCGACATCCCGCTGGCGGTCGACCATTTCCGTTATTTCGCCGGGTGCATCCGCGCCCAGGAAGGCGGCGCCGCGGAAATCAACGAAGGCACCGTGGCCTATCACATCCATGAGCCGCTGGGCGTGGTCGGGCAGATCATCCCGTGGAACTTCCCGATCCTGATGGCCGCGTGGAAGCTCGCCCCGGCCCTGGCGGCAGGCAACTGCGTGGTACTCAAGCCGGCCGAACAGACGCCGCTGGGCATCACCGTACTGGTTGAGCTGATCGGCGACCTGCTGCCGCCGGGCGTGCTCAACGTCGTGCAAGGCTATGGCCGCGAGGCCGGTGAAGCGCTGGCGACCAGCAAGCGCATCGCCAAGATCGCCTTCACGGGCTCCACGCCGGTGGGTTCGCACATCATGAAGTGCGCGGCCGAGAACATCATTCCGTCCACCGTCGAGCTGGGCGGCAAGTCGCCGAACGTGTATTTCGAAGACATCATGCAGGCCGAGCCGAGCTTCATCGATAAAGCGGCCGAAGGCATGGTGCTGGCGTTCTTCAACCAAGGCGAGGTGTGCACCTGCCCGTCGCGGGCGCTGGTACAGGAGTCGATCTACCCGCAGTTCATGGAAGTGGTGATGAAGAAGGTGCTGCAGATCAAGCGTGGCGACCCGCTGGACACCGACACCATGGTCGGCGCCCAGGCTTCGCAGCAGCAGTTCGAAAAGATTCTCTCCTACCTCGAGATCGCCCAGCAGGAAGGCGCCGAGCTGTTGACCGGCGGCAAGGTGGAAAAACTCGAAGGCGCGTTGGCCACGGGCTACTACATCCAGCCGACGCTGCTCAAAGGCAACAACCGCATGCGGGTGTTCCAGGAAGAGATTTTCGGCCCGGTGGTCAGCGTCACCACGTTCAAGGACGAAGCCGAAGCCTTGGCAATTGCCAACGATACCGAATTTGGCCTGGGCGCCGGGGTCTGGACCCGCGACATCAACCGTGCCTACCGCGTAGGCCGCGGCATCAAGGCCGGCCGTGTATGGACCAACTGCTATCACCTGTACCCGGCCCATGCCGCGTTCGGTGGCTACAAGAAGTCCGGTGTCGGCCGCGAAACCCACAAGATGATGCTCGACCACTACCAGCAGACCAAGAACCTGCTGGTCAGCTACGACATCAACCCCCTGGGCTTCTTCTGAAGCGGCAAGCCTGAAGCGGCAAGCGGCAAGTAAAAGCGGGGCCGTATCGTAGCTCGGTCTCGCTTCTAGCTTGCGGCTTGCGCCGCTCTGGCGCGGTTCATGCAACAGCACTCACCATTGGCCTGAAACCCCTTCTGGCCGCGAAGAAAAACAACAGGTGAAACTATGCCAAGCGATCAATCTGCCGGGGCGCCGGCAGGGTCCTCCGTAGACTTCGAAAAAGTCGGTTCAGACTACTTTGAGCAACGTGAACTCAAGAAAGGCGCGGCCGGCTGGGTACTGCTGGTCGGGCTCGGCGTCGCCTATGTGATCTCCGGTGATTATGCCGGCTGGAACTTCGGCCTGGCTCAGGGCGGTTGGGGCGGCATGTTTCTCGCTACCCTGCTGATGGCCACCATGTACCTGTGCATGTGCTTTTCCCTGGCCGAACTGTCATCGATGATTCCCACCGCAGGCGGCGGCTATGGCTTTGCGCGCAGCGCCTTCGGGCCCTGGGGCGGGTTTCTGACCGGCACCGCCATCCTCATCGAGTACGCCATTGCCCCGGCCGCCATCGCTACCTTCATCGGTGCCTATTGCCAGTCGCTGTTCGGCATCGGCGGCTGGATGATCTACCTGGCCTTCTACGTGGTGTTCATCGGCATCCACATCTTCGGCGTGGGTGAAGCGCTGAAGCTGATGTTCATCATCACCGCGGTCGCCGCTGTGGCCCTGGCGGTGTTTTTGCTGGCGATGGTGCCCCATTTCGATGCAGCCAACCTGTTCGACATCGCCAAAACGGACGCCGCCGGGGCCAGCAGCTTCCTGCCGTTCGGCTATGTCGGGGTGTGGGCGGCGATTCCCTACGCCATCTGGTTCTTCCTGGCGGTCGAAGGCGTGCCGCTGGCCGCCGAAGAAACCAAGAACCCCAAGCGCGATCTGCCACGCGGCCTGATCGGGGCGATGCTGGTGCTGCTCGCCTTCGCCTTGCTGATCCTCATCGTCGGCCCTGGCGGAGCCGGTTCAGAGGCACTCAAGAGCTCCGGCAACCCGTTGGTGGAAGCGCTGGCCAAAGCCTACGGCGGCTCCACCTGGATGGGCAGCTTCGTCAACCTGGTGGGCCTGGCGGGCTTGATCGCCAGCTTCTTCTCGATCATCTACGCCTACTCCCGGCAGATCTTCGCCCTGTCGCGCGCCGGTTACCTGCCGCGCAAGCTGTCGCAGACCAACAGGAGCAAGGCGCCGGTCATGGCTTTGGTGATTCCGGGGATCATCGGTTTCGCCCTGTCGCTGACCGGCCAGGGCGACCTGTTGATTCTGGTGGCGGTTTTCGGTGCCACGCTGTCGTATGTACTGATGATGGCCGCGCACATCACCCTGCGCATTCGCCGGCCGAAGATGGAGCGACCCTACCGCACCCCAGGCGGTATCTTCACCTCGGGCCTGGCCTTGGTGCTGGCGTGCATCGCCGTGGTCGCCGGCTTCCTGGTCGATCCGCGCGTGGTGATCGGCGCCGCCGTGATCTACGCGGTATTGATCGGCTACTTTGCTTTCTACAGCCGTCATCATCTGGTGGCCGGTACGCCGGAAGAGGAATTTGCCGCCATCCAGAAGGCCGAAGAGGCCCTGCACTGATCGTCGACACGCGCCGCAGGTCCGCCTGCGGCGCTCTGGAGAGACTGTATGGGAAGTTACGTGCACACCGTGGGGCAAATGCTCTACCGCTTCGACAGCCTCAAGCAATTGCTGGCCAAGGCCAGTCCGGCGCGCTCCGGGGATTACCTGGCTGGCCTTGCGGCGAGCAACGACGGCGAACGGGTGGCGGCGCAGATGGCCCTGGCCAACCTGCCGCTCACCGAGTTTCTCAACCAGGCGCTGATCCCCTACGAAGAAGACGAGATCACGCGGCTGATCATCGATACCCATGACGCCAAGGCCTTCGCCGCGGTCAGCCACCTGACCGTCGGTGGCCTGCGCGACTGGCTTCTGGGCGAAGACGCCACCGAGGACAGCCTGCGCGCCCTGGCCCCAGGGCTGACACCAGAGATGGCCGCCGCCGTTTCGAAGATCATGCGTGTGCAAGACCTGGTGCTGGTCGCGCAGAAGATCCGCGTGGTCACCCAGTTTCGCGGCACCATGGGCTTGCGCGGGCGCCTGTCGACGCGCTTGCAGCCCAACCATCCGACCGACGAGCCAGCCGGTATCGCCGCGAGCATTCTCGACGGCCTGCTGTATGGCAACGGCGACGCCATGATCGGCATCAACCCGGCGACCGACAGCACTGCCTCGATCTGCGCTTTGCTGGAGATGCTCGACGCGATCATCCAGCGTTATGACATCCCGACCCAGGCCTGTGTGCTGACCCACGTCACCACCTCGATCGAAGCGATCAATCGCGGCGTGCCGCTGGACCTGGTGTTCCAGTCGATCGCCGGCACCGAGGCGGCCAATGCCGGCTTCGGCATCAACCTCAACGTGCTGCAGGAAGGCTACGAGGCAGGGCTGTCGCTCAAGCGTGGCAGCCTCGGGCAGAACCTCATGTACTTCGAGACTGGCCAGGGCAGCGCCCTCTCGGCCAACGCCCACCACGGCGTCGACCAGCAGACCTGCGAAACTCGCGCCTACGCCGTGGCCCGGCATTTCAAGCCGTTTCTGGTCAACACCGTGGTCGGCTTCATCGGCCCCGAGTACCTGTACAACGGCAAGCAGATCATTCGCGCGGGCCTGGAGGATCACTTCTGCGGCAAGCTGCTGGGCGTCCCCATGGGCTGCGACATCTGCTACACCAACCATGCCGAAGCCGATCAGGACGACATGGATACCCTGCTGACCCTGCTGGGGGTTGCCGGCATCAACTTCATCATGGGCATCCCTGGCTCCGACGACATCATGCTTAACTACCAGACCACGTCCTTCCACGACGCGCTGTACGCCCGCCAGACCCTGGGCCTGAAGCCTGCTCCGGAATTCGAAGCCTGGTTGCAGCGCACCGGCATCTTCACCCAGGCCGATGGCCGCATACGCTTCGGCGACAACCTGCCGCCGGCATTTCGCCAGGCCCTGGCGCAATTGGCTTGAGAGGTGACCATGGACCGCTCCACCCCCACCCCGGAAAACCCCTGGCTGGCCTTGCGCACCCTGACGCCGGCGCGCATTGCCCTGGGGCGCAGCGGCACCAGCCTGCCGACCGGCGCGCAGCTGGCTTTCCAATTCGCCCACGCCCAGGCCCGCGACGCCGTGCACCTGCCCTTCGACCACGCCACCTTGACCCAGCAGCTCAAGGAGCGCGGCCGCGACAGCCTGGTGCTGCACAGCGCCGCCGCCGACCGCCACCAGTACCTGCAACGCCCTGACCTGGGCCGCCGGCTCGACGACGCATCAGCCGAGCGCCTGCGTCAGCACGCCCAGGACAACCCCGGCGGCGTCGACCTGGCCATCGTGGTCGCCGACGGCCTGTCGGCATTGGCCGTACACCGCCACACGGTGCCCCTGCTGGCGCGCTTCGACGACCAGGCGGCCGGCGACGGCTGGGCCTGCGCGCCGGTGGTGCTGGTCGAGCAGGGCCGGGTCGCGGTGGCTGATGAAGTAGGCCAGTTGCTGGGGGCGCGCATGACGGTGATGTTGATCGGCGAACGCCCAGGGCTCAGCTCGCCAGACAGCCTGGGGCTGTATTTCACTTATGCGCCCAAGGTCGGACTGACCGACGCCTACCGCAACTGCATCTCCAATATCCGTCTGGAAGGGCTCAGCTACGGCATGGCCGCCCATCGCCTGCTGTACTTGATGCGCGAAGCGTGCAAGCGCCAGCTGTCCGGGGTGAATCTCAAGGACGAAGCGCAGGTCAATAGCATTGACAGCGAACAGGCCACACCCAAACAGGGCAACTTCCTGCTCGGCGAAGGTTAAGTGACCTGTCATGCAGGCCGATTGCACTGATGGCCTGGGTTCGGGCAGCATGCCTGTAGACCCTGCAGGCATACCGCTGTTTCCCAAATGGACGCTGAGGCCGCATATGCGCATCATCAAGGCAACCCTGCAACACCTCGACCTGCTCACCCCGTTGTTCGTGCGTTACCGCGAGTTCTACGGGGCGCTGCCCTACCCCGACAGTTCGCGGGCGTTTCTGCAAAAGCGCCTGAAGCGCGGCGAGTCGGTGATCTACCTGGCGCTGGCGGATGACGACAACGACAAGCTGTTGGGCTTCTGCCAGTTGTATCCAAGCTTTTCATCGCTGTCGCTCAAGCGCGTGTGGATCCTCAACGACATTTTCGTGGCCGAGGACTCGCGGCGCATGCTGGTAGCCGACCACCTCATGCGCGAGGCCAAGAAAATGGCCAGGGACACCCACGCGGTGCGCATGCGCGTCTCGACCAACGCCAACAACGAGGCGGCGCGCAAGACCTACGAGTCGATCGGCTTTCGCAAGGACACCGAGTTCGAGAACTACGTCCTGCCGATCCAGTCGGATTGATTTCACCGGCTTCTTCGCCGCTGCGGCGGCAAGAGGCCGCCAGCTTTACGCAGTAATCCGCGGCTACAATCTCCCCGGGCAGCTTTTACACTTCGCCGTATAATGCCCGCTCCGGTCATGTGTGAAAATTTACCCCTCTGCAGGTAATCATGCCGACGCCCAGGGCAATGCCCGTCATCGCGGGCCCGTAGTCGCGGGTCAAGAACACAGGTGCTGTACATGGAATTCAACCCGCTGGACCTTATCCTGCATCTCGATGCCTACCTCGATCTGCTGGTCACCAACTATGGCCCCTGGATCTACGCCATTCTGTTCGCCGTGATCTTCTGCGAAACGGGCCTGGTGATCATGCCGTTCCTGCCGGGTGACTCGTTGCTGTTCATCGCCGGCGCCGTCGCAGCCGGTGGCGGCATGGACCCGGTACTGCTGGCCGGCCTGCTGATGGCCGCCGCCATCCTGGGCGACAGCACCAACTATGTGATCGGCCGTACCACGGGCGAGAAACTGTTCAACAACCCCAACTCGAAGATCTTCCGCCGCGACTACCTGCAGCGCACCCACGACTTCTACGAACGCCACGGCGGCAAGACCGTGACCATGGCGCGGTTCCTGCCCATCTTGCGCACCTTCGCGCCGTTCGTGGCCGGTATCGCCCACATGCACTACCCGCGCTTCCTGGGCTTCAGCGTGGCCGGTTCGCTGCTGTGGGTCGGTGGTCTGGTGACGCTGGGCTACTTCTTCGGCAACGTGCCATTCATCAAGCAGCACCTGTCGCTGATGGTGGTGGCCATCATCGTGCTGTCGTTGGTGCCGATGATCCTGGGCTTGCTGCGCAGCCGCTTCGGCCGCACCGCCAAGGCGCACTGACCGCCCCATGTGGTCGTTCAGCGCCTGGCGGCGCAAACGCACCCTGGCGCGCTACCCGATCACCCCGCAGCAATGGCGGGCGGTGCGCGAGCGCCTGCCGATGCTCGACGGTATCAGCGCCGAAGAAGACCACTGGCTGCGCGAGGCGTGCATCCTGTTCTTGCTCGACAAGCACCTGACCACCCTGCCGGGCGTCGAGCTCGACGATATCCAGCGCCTGTTCCTCGCCGCCCAGGCACAACTGCCGTTGCTGCACCTGGGCGAGCTGAACTGGTACCAGGGCTTTCACGAAATCATCCTGTACCCCGATGACTTCAAGAGCCCACAGCGCCACCGCGATGCCAGCGGCGTGGAACATGCCTGGGATGGCGAGCACAGCGGCGAGGCCTGGCAGCAGGGGCCGATCATCCTGGCCTGGGCCGGCGTATTGGCCAGTGGCGGCTGGGAGGCCTACAACCTGGTGATCCACGAGCTGGCGCACAAACTCGACATGCTCAATGGCGACGCCAACGGCCTGCCGCCGCTGCACCCAGAGATGCGCGTCGAACACTGGGCCGAAGCCATGCAGCACGCCTACGACGACCTCAACCGGCAGCTGGACGCCAACCCCGATGCGCAGACTGCCATCGATCCCTATGCTGCGGAAAACCCGGCAGAGTTCTTCGCCGTCACCAGCGAGTATTTCTTCAGCGCACCCGACCTGCTGCAGCAGGCTTATCCACAGGTGTACCAGCAGCTGGCGCTGTTCTACCGGCAAGACCCGCTGGCGCGTCTGACGCAATTACAGGCCGAACACCCGGACTATCGCGCAAGCCACGCCTGATGCGCCCACACATCAGGCCAGGCGTGGCATGGGCTGGCGGAATATGCCTATAATCGCCGCCACTTTTTCGATCAGACACGGGGACACTGCCCAATGAGCTACAGCAAGATTCCGGCGGGCAAAGACCTGCCGAACGACATCTACGTCGCCATCGAGATCCCGGCCAACCACGCGCCGATCAAGTACGAAATCGACAAGGACAGCGACACCCTGTTCGTCGACCGCTTCATGGCCACCCCGATGTTCTACCCGGCCAACTACGGCTTCATCCCCAACACCCTGGCCGACGACGGTGATCCGCTGGACGTGCTGGTCGTCACCCCATACCCGGTCGCTCCAGGCTCGGTGATCCGTGCCCGTCCAGTCGGCGTGCTGAACATGACCGACGATGGCGGCGGTGATGCCAAGGTCATCGCTGTTCCCCACGACAAGCTGAGCCAGCTGTACGTGGACGTGAAGGAATACACCGACTTGCCGCCTCTGCTGATCCAGCAGATCGAGCACTTCTTCGCGAACTACAAAGACCTCGAGAAGGGCAAGTGGGTCAAGATCGAAGGCTGGGACGGCGCCGACGCCGCCCGCGCTGCGATCACCAAGTCGGTCGCAGCCTACAAGGGCTGATACCGCTGTCGAAAACCCCGCCGCGGCGGGGTTTTTTTTGGCTAGCTGTTTATCGAAAAACCCTACAACTTCCTACATCTTCGTCCTACAAGCCGGTATTTTTCCTACCGATTGCATCAACGCCTCGTTCATTTCCTTGCTGGCACTCGGCCGCTACACTGCATTGCATGAATAGATCCGGCGACCGCCTCAAAGCGCTTCTGAAGGAATGTGGCCTGACGCCCGCTGATTTTGCCGTGCAGCGCGGGGTCACCTCGCAGCACGTCAACAACTGGTTTAGCCGTGGTGTGCCGATGGCACGGGTTGGTGAACTGGCCGAGTTGTTCGGCGTTCACCGGCGCTGGCTGCAGACCGGCGAAGGGCCCAAGCACCCGCGCTCGTTTCTGCACCTGTATGCGCCACAGGCGTCCCCCGTGCCGGCATTCGGGACGCCTGAACAGCCGCCCGAGCCCCTGGTGCATGTGCCGCTGCATGAGCTGCACCATGGTGAGTTGAGCGCAGTGGCCGATCATCACCTGGCGATGCCGCAACGGGCACTGCAGACATTGGCCGTGCCGCTGGACCAGGCCATCTGCATGATGATGCCTGCCGCCAACATGCAGCCGTGGATCCCTCGCGATGCGGTACTGGCGATCGACCTCAGCTACACCCAGGTAGTCGATGGCGAGATCTACGCGCTGCTGCACAACGGCAGGCTGCGGGTGAACAGCCTGAGCGTCGGCCACCGCGACAGCCTGTGCCTGCACAGCCACAGCCGGCGCGAGCCGATCGAGCGCTATACCCCGCTGCAACGGCGTGCGCAAAAATTGCTGGTGCTGGGGTGGGTGTTCCATTGGTCGCATTATCGCCAGCGTCGCCCAGGCTAAGCCGGCCGATGCCATTTTTTGCTGGGCATCGCGCGCTGGCCCTTGTATGCTACCCGGCACATTCAGCCCCGCCCGGCGCAAGCCGCGTTGCAGAGGGCTCGGCGACGCTCCACACGACCGTCAGCCATCTCTTTCAGGCCTTCAGGCCACCCCGTTAAGGCGGTTGCGACTTACCATAAATTAGTCGGAAACGTCCCCGAGAAGCCGGCCACAAGCCGGCTTTTTAATGCCCGTCATTCGGCCCAGGCGGCGCCCGTTCGCACAGGCACCGCACGCTCAACGCCAGCGACGCCCGCCGTCAGAAGTCGTAGCGCGCCCCCACCAGCATGCTGCGCGAAGGCCCGTAGAAGTTGAAGGTCGAGGTCGAGCCGACCCGCGACAGGTAGTCGCGATCGAACAGGTTGTTGACGTTGAAGGTCGCCGTCAGTTTTTCGGTCAGCGGGTAGGACAGCATTGCGTCCACCGTGGCGTAACCCGGCGCATCGATGCGTACGCCGCCATTTTCGGAATAGAAGCTGCTCATCGCCGACACCCCGCCGCCAATGGCCAGGCCGTTCAGCGGACCCTGGGCGATGGTGTATTTGCTCCACAGCGAGGCCTGGTGGCGCGGCATGATGAAGAAGGTGGTTTGCGCATCACCCTTGACTGTCTCGGTTTGCATCCAGGTGTAGCCCGCCAGCACTTCCCAGTTTTCCGTGAGCCTGCCGCTGATTTCCAGTTCAGCGCCCTTGACGCGCGTCTTGCCCGAGGCAACCGAGAAACCGGTGTCCACGCCGTCGGCATCGTAGTCAGTGCTGGCGCGGTTTTCGTCGGTCAGGCGGAACAGCGACAGCCGGGTGTTGAGGTCGCCACCGAAATAGCTGCTCTTGAGGCCGAATTCATACTGCTGGCCCTGACGCGGCTTGAGCACACGGCCACTGGCATCGGTATCGGACTGCGGCGTGAACACCTGCGAGTAGCTGGCGTACAGCGCATGGTTGTCGGTCAAGTCGTAGACCACGCCGCCGTAGGGCGTGAAGCGACCATCGACGCGCTTGTCATCGTTCACGGTCGCGCCGCTGCGCAGGGTGGTGGTGTAGAAGTCGCCGCGGTACCAGCTGAAGCGCCCGCCGGCAATCAGCGCCAGACGCTCGACCGGACGCAGGGTGACTTTCGAGTAGAGCCCGTACTCTTCTTCCTGCATGCCGGTTTCGGTGCTGTAGTTCGGCGCCGGCTTGGCGAAGCGCTGCGGCGAATAGGTGTTGACGTCGATCGCCCCAAGGTTGCTGGTGCCGTTGAGGTACTCGGTGTCGTAGTTCTTGTAGTCGCTCCCGACCACGAACTCGCTGACCTGGCCGAACGCTTCGAATGGCTGGCTGTAGCTGGCATCCAGGGAGTAGGTGTCCTGGGTGAAATCACGGGCGCTGGCGCGCTCGGAATTGGCGCCAGTCGTGGCGTTGGTCGCGGTGAAGGCATACAGGTAGTCGGTTTCGCGATGCGAGCCGCGCGCGGCGACGCGCCCGTAGCCACCGTTGTCGAAACGGTGGGTCAATTCGGCGACCAGGTCGGTGGTCTTGCCATCGAAGTAGTTCCAGTCGGCGCCGAGGAAGCGCGAATGACTGAAGTCGGGCACCTCGCCGGACAGCGTCGCCGGATAGCCGTTATGCGGGGTGATGTTCTTGACCTCGTGGATCAGGCCGAGTGACAACTGGGTGGCGTCGTCCAGGTCGATGTCCAGCGCGCCGTAGTAGCTTTCGCTGGTGTTGGCGTTGTAGTCCACCTCGCCATTGGTGTCGTCTCGCGAGGCGACGAAGCGCCCGCGCACCCGGCCGCCATCGTCCAGCGGGCCGCTCAGGTCGAGCGCCTGGTGGTTGGTGTCCCAGGTCCCGTAGCTGCCTTCGACATGGCCCTGGAATTCAGCGGTCGGGCGTTTGCGTACCATATTGACGATACCGCCCAGCTCACTGGTGCTGCTGAACAGGCCAGCCGGGCCACGCATGATCTCCACGCGGTCGAACGCCGCCAGCGAGGGCACGGTGCCGAAGATGCTGGCCATGGGTGCCGGTAGCCCGTCGATGTTGAATTCACTGTATTCGTAGCCGCGCGCATAGATCGACGAGCGCCCACTGTCGTTGGTCAGGGTACGCAGGCCGGCGGTGTACTTGGCCAGGTCATCGAGGTGCACGAACTGGCGGTCCTTGAGGTAATCCTGGGTGTACACCGTGATCGACTGCGGGATGTCCTTGAGCGCCGCAGGGGTCTTGGTGCCCACCGTGGCCGCATCGACGCTGTAACCGCCGGTCTGCTCCGAGGGCAGCATGTCGTACAGCCGGTTGCCGTCGATGGTCAGTGCCGGCAAATCCAGCGTCACCTCCCCGGCTGTCGCCTGCTCTGCCACGCCCTGCGCCAGCGCCGATAATGAAAACGGCGCCAGCAGCCCCAGCACCAGCCAGCCCCGAACCCGTCGCGGGCTTCCCCAACGTTTAACACCGCTCATGACGCACCCTTCGCGCAAATGATATTGAATCGCAAACGAAACAAGTTGCTTTTTGCGAACCATACCGGACCGCTGTCCGGGGCGCAGCTGGATTAACCTTCTTAACACATGGCCGTGCGCCAGCAGCATTGCCCTGCCCGCTGCGCGGTGGGATGATTGCCAACTGATATGAATTCTCATTAGAAAACCATGGCCACTTCGCTCCTGCTCGCCGAAGACGATCCACGCCTGCTCGAGGATCTGCAGCGTCATTTTCACAGCCGTGGCTTCAAGGTCACCGCCTGCGCCGATGGCCCATCGGCGCGAAGCGCGGTGCAGCGCGAGCGCTTCGACCTGGTGCTGTTGGACATCATGTTGCCGGGCATCGATGGCCTCAGCGTGCTCGAGGAGCTGCGCTGCCAACAGGCTGTGCCGGTGATGTTGATGTCGGCACTGGGTGCCGAGCAGGACCGCATCAGCGGCTTCACCCGGGGGGCTGACGATTACCTGCCCAAGCCGTTCAGCCTGGCCGAGCTGGACGCGCGCGTCGACGCCCTGTTGCGCCGGGCTGCCTTTGGCCATGCCACCCCGGCGCCGAATAGCGGCGGCTCGCTGCTGTTCGAGCAGGATCTGCAGGACGTGATCTACCAAGGCCAAGCTGCTGGCCTGACCGCCTCCGAGTTTCGCTTGCTGGCTACGCTCAGCGCGCATGCAGGCGAGGCGCTGAGCAAGCCGTTTCTCTACCAGACCGTGCTGCATCGAGCCTATACCCGGCTTGACCGTGGCCTGGATGTGCACGTCTGCAACCTGCGTCGCAAGCTGGCCGAGATTGCCGCCCAGCATGTGCAGATCCAGGCGGTGCGCGGTCAGGGCTATGTGCTGCTCGACCCGCAACGCAGCTGATGCGCCGGCACCCGTTGCTGTGGAAACTGGCCGCGTTGCAGGTCAGTTTCTGCCTGCTGCTGACCTGGCTGATCTGGACCTGGGGCCTGTCGGTGGAGCGCAGCAGCTACTTTCTGCCGGCAGCCGACCAGGACTACCTGGCACGCTATGCGCAGCAGGCCGAACAGGCCTGGCTGCAACACGGCGCAAGCGGTGTCGAAGCGCTGCGGCGCCGGCTCGAACACGCCGAGGGCACCTGGGTAGCGGTGCTCGGCGCGCACCTGCAAAGCCTTGGCACCACGCCCCTGAGCGCAGAGGAGGCCAGCCACCTGACCTTCATGCGCAAGCTCGACTGGCCGCTGAGTCGCCGTCTGCAGGACGAACTGCCCTACGTCAGCATCGAGTTTCCCCAGCACCCTGAAGCCGGCCGCCTGGTCATGCAATTGCCCGAGCGCCTGCTACCGACCGGCCTCACGCCCTGGACCCACGTCATCACCCACGGTGTTGCGCCGAGCCTGCTGGCCCTGCTGCTGGGCCTGGCGATCTACCGGCAGCTGGTCGTGCCGCTCAACCGCCTGCGTGACCGGGCCGATGCGTTGCGCGCCGACGACCTGCAAAGCCCCGCCCTACCCTTGCAGGAGCGCCGCGATGAGCTGGGCGAACTGGCCCAGGCCTTCGAGCACATGGCCTGCCGCTTGCGCCAGAGCCTGGAGCAGCAGCGCCTGTTGTTGCGCACCTTGTCCCATGAACTGCGTA
Organism: Pseudomonas sp. SMSB3; assembly: GCF_052041965.1. Lineage (NCBI taxonomy): Bacteria > Pseudomonadati > Pseudomonadota > Gammaproteobacteria > Pseudomonadales > Pseudomonadaceae > Pseudomonas > Pseudomonas sp. SMSB3. The sequence continues at coordinate 88,375 of NZ_JBKGGV010000015.1, forward strand.
CCCCGCTGGCCCGCCTGCGCATCGCCCACGACAGCGCGCTGCCGCCAGCGCAACTGCGCGAGCGACTCGAGCGCGAGGTCAACGACATGCAGAAGCTGCTCGAAGACACCCTCGACCTGGCCTGGATGGATACCGAGCAGCCACAGCTGACCACCGAGCCGGTGCCGGTGCTCTCGGTGTGGGAAGCGTTGTGCCAGGACGTCTGTTTCGAAAGTGGCTGGGATCGCGCGCGCCTACCCTGCTCGCTGGACAGCGACTGCCAGGTACAGGCGCACCTGGATAGCCTGGCACACGCGCTGGAAAACCTGATGCGCAATGCCATTCGTCATTCACCGCCAGCAGGCACGGTGTGCCTCGACGGCTGGCGTGAGGGCGACTGCTGGCACCTGTGTCTGAGCGACCAGGGCCCTGGCGTGCCCGAGGCAGACCTGGAGCGCATCTTCGAACCCTACCAGCGCTTGTCAGGCAGCGGCACCGGCTTCGGCCTGGGCCTGGCCATCGCACGCCGGGCGATTACCCTGCAAGGTGGCCGGCTATGGGCCAGCAATGGCAATCCCGGCTTGCGTCTGCACCTGGTGTTGCCTGGCGCCGGGCAAGGTTTAGAAAGTTAAGGCGCTTTACCGCCTGCCAGGGCTGGCTATCATCAGGCCCTGCCGTGACGCCCAGTCCTGATGCCCGCTTGAAGAGAGTTTCGATGAGCAAGACCACCCTGGCCGCGCTGCTGACCCTGGCGCTGATCTCGCCCCTGGCGCTGGCGCAGCCGGATCGTCAGCAGAAGATGGACACTGCGCTGTTGCAGCGCCATGACCTGGCCTATGCCTTCAGCCACCTGGACCTGGACGCTGCCGATGGCCAGCGCCACTACCGCCTGTGGATTGGCCAACCCAAGCGTCCAGCGCCTGCCAGCGGTTACCCGGTACTGTGGATGCTCGACGGCAACGCGGCGCTGAGTGCATTGAACAGCCAGCAACTGCGTGCCCTTGCCGACGGCCAGGCGCCGCTGCTGGTGGCGGTCGGTTACCAGACCGAGCAGCGCATCGAGCGCGCCGGTCGGACCCTGGACTACACCCCGGCATTGCCAGGTCGGGCCGAACAACGCGACCCACTGAGCGGCCAGCCCAGCGGTGGCGTGGACGCGTTTCTCGATCTGCTGACCACAAAAATGCGCCCGTTGCTGGCGCAGCGGGTGCCGATCGACCCGCATCGGCAAACCTTGTGGGGCCACTCGTACGGCGGGCTGGCCGTGCTGCATGCGCTGTTCACCCGCCCGGATGCATTCAGTGACTACGCAGCGGCCAGCCCATCGCTGTGGTGGAACGACGGCGCGATCATGGCCGAGGCGCACGGGCTGCAACAGCGCCTTGGCCCTCGCCGCGTGCGGCTGCTGCTGATGCGCGGCAGCGAGGAGCCGGCCAGCCCGCATGGCGCGGTGCGCGCCGATGCCGGCCAAGCGGCGCAAGAACTGCTCGCGCAGCTCGCTCAGGTGTCGGGCCTGAAGCTGCGTTTCGTGCGCTTTCAAGGGCTGGGCCACGGGCCGATGCTGCCGGCGTCGCTTGCCCAGGTGCTGCGCGAGGCTTCACGCTGAGCCTGGCGCTCACGGCGGCTGTTACGCCGAAAGTCTTAGCCTGCGGGCTTGCCAACGGCCCTGCGCAGTGGGTTATGCTGGCGCGGTCTTCAGGGCGGGGTGAAAGTCCCCCCCGGCGGTAAATCGAAAGATGAGCCCGCGAGCGCCCCGGCCATGCCGGGGGTCAGCAGATCTGGTGCGACTCCAGAGCCGACGGTCATAGTCCGGATGAAAGAAGGCGTCAGGCAGGGGCCGTTTCGGGCGCCCCTGCGCGCGCGTTTGGTTCGCCCCGAGACGTTCATCGACCTATCCCGAGGAGCGTTTCATGTCCCCTTTGCTGCAACAACGATTCCCCAATGTCTTCGCCGCCATCGCTGCCTTCCAGGCCGGGCGCCCGGTGCTGCTGCTCGACGATGACGACCGCGAGGACGAAGCCGACATCGTCGCCGCCGCGCAGAACCTGTCATTGCAAACCATGGCCATGATGATCCGCGATTGCAGCGGCATCGTCTGTCTGTGCCTGGATGAAGCTAGCGTCGATGCGCTGCAATTGGCGCCGATGGTGCCCAACAACCAGGCACGTCACGGCACCGGCTTCACCGTCAGCATCGAGGCCGCCGAGGGCGTGAGCACCGGTGTCAGCGCCCAGGACCGCATCACCACCATCGAAGCGGCGCTGCGCTCCACGGCCGAGCAGCGGCATATCGTCAGCCCGGGCCATGTGTTTCCGTTGCGGGCACGCGATGGCGGCGTGTTGACCCGTCGCGGCCATACCGAAGGCTCGGTTGACCTGGCGCGGCTTGCCGGGCTGCGGCCTGCGGCGGTGCTGTGCGAGCTGATGAACCCCGATGGCAGCATGGCCCGCGGTGAGCAGGTGGCGGTCTACGCGCGCCAATACAACCTGCCGGTGCTGACCATCGAGGAGTTGGCAGGTTGCCGGCAAGCCATGCTGGAGCTGCAAGCCGAGCCCGCCTGAGCCATAGCGCGGGGGCCGCTTGGCGGCCTCACGCTGCCGGAAGTTTGCTCCCCTAGCCCTGCTCTGCTAACGTCGCGCGGTTCCGACCCGCTACCGAGAGCGTCGCCATGGCCCGCAAAAAAGCCTCCATCGATTTCGAGCAATCCCTCGCCGAGCTGCAAGCACTGGTCGAGCGCCTGGAGAACGGCGAGTTGTCGCTGGAAGACTCGCTGGCCGCCTTCGAGCAAGGCATCGCCCTGACCCGTGACTGCCAGGGCGCCCTGGCCCAGGCCGAACAGAAAGTGCAGATCTTGCTCGAGCGTGACGGCGAGCTGGCGGCGCAGCCGTTCGATGCGGAGCCTGAAGCATGATCGCAGCCTACCAGGCCAGCTGCCAGGCACGTGTCGACGCTGCCCTCGAGGCTCTGTTCAGCGCCCCTTCCACGGAACTCGAACGGCTGTACGCCGCCATGCGCTACAGCGTGATGAACGGCGGCAAGCGCGTGCGCCCCCTGCTGGCCTACGCGGCATGCGAAGCCCTTGGCGCGCCTGCCGAGCAGGCCAACGGCGCGGCCTGCGCTGTGGAGCTGATCCATGCCTATTCGCTGGTGCATGACGACCTGCCGGCGATGGACGACGATGATCTGCGGCGCGGCCAGCCCACCACGCACAAGGCCTTCGACGAAGCCTGCGCCATTCTCGCAGGCGACGGCTTGCAGAGTCTGGCCTTCAGCGCCCTGCTCGACCCGCGCCTGAGCCCCCAGGCCGACGGTATCCGCCTGAGCATGGTCCAGGCCCTGGCCAAGGCAGCGGGTCCCGCTGGCATGGTCGGCGGGCAGGCCATCGACCTTGGTTCGGTGGGCCAGAAGCTGGACCAGCAAGCACTGGCGTTCATGCACCGGCACAAGACCGGTGCCCTGATCGAGGCCAGCGTGCGCCTGGGCGCCCTGGCCAGCGCGCGCGCCGAACAGGCCGAGCTGGATGCCCTGCAATGCTATGCCCAGGCCGTGGGCCTTGCCTTCCAGGTGCAGGATGACATCCTCGATGTCGAAAGCGACACCGCCACCCTGGGCAAGCGCCAAGGCGCCGACATCGCCCGCGACAAACCGACCTACCCGGCGCTGCTTGGCCTGCCAGCAGCCAAGGCCTATGCGATCGAACTGCGCGACCAGGCGCTGGTCGCATTACAAGGGTTCGGCGAGCAGGCCGAGCCATTGCGCGCGCTGGCGCGTTATATCGTCGAACGCCGCCACTGATGGGCTGCGGCCAGCTGACGGCCGCACGCACCACCCGCATGAATGGGCAGTCTTTCCTACAATGGGGTAAACTGCCGCGTCTCAACACACCTATAACGACTCGCCTGATGCCCACGACGTTTCAAGAGATCCCCCGCGAACGCCCGGTCACGCCGTTGCTCGACCGCGCTGACACGCCTGCCGGCCTGCGCCGGCTGGCCGAAGCCGACCTGGAGAACCTGGCCGACGAGTTGCGCCAGGAATTGCTCTACACCGTCGGACAAACCGGTGGGCATTTCGGTGCAGGCCTGGGCGTCATCGAGCTGACGATCGCCCTGCACTATGTCTTCGACACCCCCGACGACCGGCTGGTGTGGGACGTGGGCCACCAGGCCTATCCGCACAAGATCCTCACCGGCCGCCGCGAGCGCATGCTCAGCCTGCGCCAGAAGGACGGTGTCGCCGCCTTCCCGCGCCGCAGCGAAAGCGAGTACGACACCTTTGGCGTCGGTCACTCCAGCACCTCGATCAGCGCCGCCCTGGGCATGGCCATCGCCGCCCGCTTGCAGAACAGCGCGCGCAAGTCGATCGCGGTGATCGGTGACGGTGCGCTGACCGCCGGCATGGCCTTCGAGGCGTTGAACCACGCCCAGGAAGTCAACGCCGACATGCTGGTGATCCTCAACGACAACGACATGTCGATTTCGCGCAACGTCGGCGGGCTGTCCAATTACCTGGCCAAGATCCTCTCCAGCCGTACCTACGCGAGCATGCGCGAGGGCAGCAAGAAGGTCCTGTCGCGTTTGCCGGGCGCCTGGGAAATCGCCCGTCGCACCGAGGAATACGCCAAGGGCATGCTGGTGCCAGGCACGCTGTTCGAAGAGCTGGGCTGGAACTACATCGGCCCGATCGACGGCCACGACCTGCCGACCATGATCGCTACCCTGCGCAACATGCGGGACCTCAAGGGGCCGCAGTTCCTGCACGTGGTGACCAAAAAGGGCAAGGGTTTCGCCCCGGCCGAAATCGACCCGATCGGCTACCACGCCATCACCAAGCTCGAGCCTGTGGATAAACCGGTGGTGCCCAAGGCCATCAGCGGGCCGAAGTATTCGGCGGTGTTCGGTCAGTGGCTGTGCGACATGGCGGCTGCCGACAACCGCCTGGTCGGCATCACCCCGGCGATGAAGGAAGGCTCTGACCTGGTTGCGTTCAGCGAGCGCTACCCGGAGCGCTATTTCGATGTGGCGATTGCCGAGCAGCATGCGGTCACGCTGGCGGCGGGCATGGCCTGCGAAGGCAGCAAGCCGGTGGTGGCGATCTACTCGACCTTCCTGCAGCGTGCCTACGATCAGCTGATCCACGACGTCGCCGTGCAGAACCTCGATGTGCTGTTCGCCATCGACCGCGCGGGCCTGGTCGGCGAAGACGGTCCGACCCACGCCGGCAGCTACGATCTGTCGTACCTGCGCTGCATCCCCGGCATGCTGGTGATGACGCCGAGCGACGAGAACGAACTGCGCAAGATGCTCAGCACCGGCCACCACTACCACGGTCCGGCTGCCGTGCGCTATCCGCGCGGTACCGGGCCCAACGCTCCGATCAGCGGCGACCTTGATCCGCTTGAAATCGGCAAGGGCGTGGTGCGCCGCCAGGGCGAAAAGGTCGCCTTGCTGGTGTTCGGCGTGCAACTGGCCGAGGCGCTGCAGGTGGCCGAGCGCCTTAATGCGACGGTGGTCGACATGCGTTTCGTCAAGCCACTGGACGAGGCCCTGGTGCTGCAGGTAGCTGCCGAGCATGACTTGCTGGTGACCATCGAAGAAAACAGCATCATGGGCGGTGCTGGCGCTGCCGTCGGCGAATGCCTGGCCCATCATGCAGTGGTCAAGCCGCTGCTGCACCTGGGCTTGCCCGATCTCTACGTCGAGCACGCCAAGCCTGCGCAGATGCTCGCCGAGTGCGGGCTGGACGCGGCCGGCATCGAAGCGGCCGTCACCGCGCGGATGACCAGGCTCGGCCTGTAACGCCTGTTCGCAGGCAAGGCGCGGATCGACCACGCGCGTTGCCTGCGAAGGAAACGCCCCGCTCAAGGCTGTTGGAGGTGCGGCCATAGACGTCCTCGAAACGCTCGATGGTTTGGCGCTTGTGCAATCGAGCGCTGCTCGCGCGGCGCATCGCGAGCTGCGCTCGCTCCTACGATCGAGGACAGCCGCTGGAGCCGTGCGCCTTAACGACAACCAGCAATTCGGTGGCCAGACCGCGTCACTTGGACGCCGGCGCTCTAGCGGCCAGCAGCGCGCACAGGCGGGCGGTGGCTTCGATCATCTGCCCGCTGGGGCGCTCCAGGCCGTTGTCCGGCACCACCAGCAACGCATCCTGGGCCACTGCGGCGAGGTGCGGCCAGGCCTTCCAACTGGCCAACTGCGCTGGATCAGCCGCGAGGATCACCTGCGGGTCGCGCATCAGCACCGACTCGATGTTCACCTGCGGCGCCGGCTGCTGCAACTCGGCAAAGATGTTGCGCGCACCGCACACGGCGAGGGCATCAGTGACCACCTGCTGGCCGCCCAGGGTGTAGAGCGGACGGTCCCACACCTGATAGAACACCCGCAACGGCTGCGCGCGCCAGTATTGCTCACGCAGCTGCTGCAGGCGCTCGCGCAAGGCTTGCACACGCTGGCGGCCCTGATCGGCGCGGCCAATCCGCACGGCCAGGGCTTCGATCTGCTCGAGCAACTGCTCGAGCGTATGGGGTTCGGCGCTGTAGAGGGGAATCCCCAGGCGCTTGAGCTGATCGAGTTGCGCAGCGTTCACGCTGCCGGGCCAGAGCAGCAGCAGGTCTGGCTTGAGGCTGAGCAGGGTTTCCAGGTCCAACTGGCCCTGGCGCCCGACCGACGGCAGCGCGCGCAACGCGGGCGGACGTTCAGCGCCGTCGAGCATGCCGACCAGCACATCGTCGGCGTTCAATTCCAGCAGGATCTCGCTCATCGATGGCGCCAGGCTGACCACCCGCTGGGGTTGATCGGCCTGGGCCCAGCAGGCAGCCACGAGCGACACGGCTGCCGTCAGGTAACGCCATGAGGCCTGCGCCAGACGACGCCAGGCCTCGGCGCCGATCACGCCTGGGGCACCTCGCCCTGGTGCTCGTTACCCAGCATGTGGCCAAGCTTGCCCGCCTTGGTCGCCAGGTAGTGGCTGTTGTGCGGGTTGTGCCCGGTGTGCAGCGGCACGCGCTCGGCCACGTGAATGTGCATATCGGTCAAGGCTTTGACCTTGCGCGGGTTGTTGGTCATCAAGCGCAGGGATTTCACCCCCAGGTGCTCGAGCATCGGCAGGCACATGGCGTAGTCACGCTGGTCTGCAGCAAAGCCCAGGCGTTCGTTGGCCTCGACGGTATCGGCGCCACCGTCTTGCAGTTCGTAGGCGCGAATCTTGTTCAGCAGGCCGATGCCACGCCCTTCCTGTCGCAGGTACAGCAACACCCCGCGACCTTCGCGGGCGATTGCCTGGAGTGCCGCTTCCAGTTGCGAGCCGCAGTCGCAGCGCTGACTGAACAAGGCATCGCCGGTCAGGCACTCGGAGTGCAGCCGCCCCAGCACCGGCTCGCCATCGCCGATATCACCCAGGCTGAGCACCACGTGCTCGCGGCCAGTGGCTTCATCGAGAAAGCCATGCATGGTGAAAGTCGCAAAGGGAGTCGGGAGTTTAGAGGCGGCAACAAAGACGACGGGCACGTTGTGCTCCTGGATAAGTAGAAATTTTGCGTGGACCGATTGTATCAGCAGGTTGCCGGCTGTGCGCTCGTTGAATACCGTGGCGTGATATCGAAAAGTTCGATGGTTAGATCGGTCGGCGACGGCGGCCTATGGGCACGTCACTGGGGCTTGCTGTCGGCCGAGAACGGATAGGGCTGTTTCCAGCGCTCGAAAATCGCTTTCAGCTCGCCGCTGCGCACAACGGCCGCCATGCGCCGGTCGAACAGATCACGCAGTGCGCGCGCCTGCTCATTGTTGGCGAATGCCAGGTACAGGGGCAGTTCGGCGAGATGAGTACTGCGAAAACGCTGGGGCTGCGAGGTTTGCCCCAGCACGTAGTCGACTTCGGTTTGAGCATCGATGTAGAAGTCCACGCGCTCATGCTCGAGCATGGGCAGTATGCCCTCACGGCGCTGAATTTCACGGTAGTTGCGCACATTGGGCAGGTAGCTGGCGTAGTCGTAGCCGCGTACCCAGGCCAGCCGGTACTCGCCAACGGTGGCCAGGCTCGGCGGCGGCTTGCCGGCCAGGCCCAGGGCATAGATATGGTCCATATCGAAATGCCAGCGCGGGTACAGGTTGTCTTCGTTCTCGTCCTTGTACGAACCGACCCAGGCGTCCGCCTCGCCCCGCTTGACCAGGCCGACTGCGCGGCTATACGGCGCGCTTTGCGTCACGACCTTGACCCCAGCGGGTTCGAAGACCTTGCGCAGCACGTCCCAGGCGACGCCGGTGCCATCGGCGTTGGTGTAGTCGAGCCAGTCCTCACTGACCAAGCGGATCTGCCTGGGCAAGGTCTCGGCGGCCATCACCCCTGAAGCGAAGCTTAGCAACATTGCCAGCAGCACAGTCCTCACGGCCATCGACTCACTCCCTGATCAGCCTACCGCCCACACCAGCAGCTGCATGCCCAGCCAGGCGAACACGCCGGCCAGGACGTCATCGAGCATGATCCCGACACCGCCGTGCACATGGCGATCGACCCAGCGAATCGGCCACGGCTTGAGGATGTCGAAGAAGCGGAACATCAGGAATCCGGCAAGGATCCACTGCCACCCATCAGGCACCAGCCAGAGGGTGATCCACATGCCGACCATCTCGTCCCAGACAATGCCCTCATGGTCGTGCACACGCAGGTCATTGGCGACTTTACCGCACAACCAGAAGCCGAACAGCATGGTGACGCCGAGCAGGAGCCAGTAGCCCCAGTCGGGCAGCATCTGCCACAACGGAATGAACGGGATCGCCACCATCGAACCCCAGGTTCCCGGGGCTTTGGGGAGGGTGCCAGAGCCAAAGCCGAAGGCGATGAAGTGCCAGGGGTTGCGCCACACCGAGGGCGGCACGAACTCCGCTGGCACCTGGTTGGGGTGGTCGGTCACGGTGTCTCCCTAAAGTGTTGATAGCCCCGTGTCGCGGGGGTTATGTCCTGACCCTGGGGGCCGCGTAGCGTCACGCCGTGGCCCTCGAGGACCTGGCCAATGACATGCACCTTGCCGAAGCCGAAATCCGCCACCCTGGCCAGCGATGCCAGCTCGGCAGGCGGCAAGGTGAAGGCCAGTACATAGTCGTCGCCACCGCTCAGCGCCAGCTGGCGCGCGGCATCCTCGCCAAGCAGGGCCTGCAGTGCAGGAGACACTGGCACCTGGGCCAGGTTCACCTCGAGCGCCACGGCCGACGCCTTGGCGATATGCCCGCAGTCGGCGAGCAGGCCGTCGGAAATGTCCAGCGCTGCCGTGGCCTTGCCGCGCAATACCTGACCCAACGTCAGCTGCGGCATCGGCGCCCAGTACCGTGCCAGCAACGGCTCGGCCAGTTCGGCAGGCGCATCGCGCTCACCCAGCACCAGCGGCAGCGCCCCCGCCGCGTCGCCCAGTGCCCCACCGACACACAGCAGGTCGCCGGGCCTGGCGCCGCTGCGACGCAGAGCCCGGCCGACGGGCACGCGGCCGAACACGGTGACGGTGATGCTCAGTGGACCACGGGTGGTATCGCCGCCGATCAGGCTCATGCGGCAACGGTGGGCCATGCGGCAGAGGCCTTGGGCGAATTCGCCGAGCCACTGGGCGCCGACATCCGGCAGGGTCAGCGCCAGGGTGAAGCCAATCGCCGTGGCGCCCATGGCCGCCAGGTCACTGGCCGCCACCGCCAGCGCGCGCTGGCCTAGCAGGGAAGGATCGCAGATACGCGGGAAATGCACGCCGGCCACCAGGGTATCGGTCGACACCGCCAGCTGTTCGCCGGCTGGCAGCTCGAGCAGCGCGCAGTCGTCACCGATGCCCAACGCCACGCCTTCGCCGCCCTGCGCGCAGGGCGCGGCAGCGAAGTAATGGTTGATCAGCTCGAACTCACCCATGGGCCGGCCGCGCCAGGATCAGCGCTTGTTCGCCTTGACTTCAGCTTCACGCAGGGATGGCGCCAGCTTGTCCAGTACGCCGTTGACGAACTTGTGCCCGTCGGTGGCGCCGAATACCTTGGCCAGCTCCACGCCTTCGTTGATCACCACGCGGTACGGTACGTCGACGCGCTTGATCAGCTCCCAGGTGGACAGACGCAGCACCGCCAGCTCGACCGGATCGAGCTCATCGAGCGCGATGGTCATGCACGGCACCAGCGCCTGGTCGATTTCGCCCTTGATCGCTGGAACCCCGTGAAGGATCTCGCGGAAGTAGGCACCGTCGACATCGGTGAAATCGTTATCGACCCGGAACTGCGCTTCGATCTCGTTCAGCGAATGCTGAGCCATGTGCCATTGGTACAGGGCCTGGGTCGCGAGCTTGCGGGCTTCGCGGCGCTTGGCGCTCTTCGATGGCTTGCCGGCATCCGCAGGTTTTTGATCGCGCGGGTTGAAACGATCGCTTTCGTCGCTAATCACTTGGCCTCCAACTGCGCCAGCAGGCTGACCATTTCCAGGGCAGACAGGGCAGCTTCACCGCCTTTGTTGCCTGCCTTGGTGCCGGAGCGCTCGATGGCTTGTTCGATGGAGTCGACGGTCAGAACGCCGAAGGCCACCGGTACGCCGAACTCCATGGACACCTGGGCCAGGCCCTTGGTGCATTCGCCCGCCACGTATTCGAAGTGCGGGGTACCGCCACGGATCACTGCGCCCAGGGCGATGATCGCGTCGTATTCGCCTTGCTGGGCGACCTTCTGTGCCACCAGCGGGATTTCGAAGGCGCCCGGGGCGCGGATGATGGTGATGTCGCTTTCGCTGACACCGTGGCGCACCAGGGTATCAACGGCACCGCTTACCAGGCTTTCGACGACGAAGCTGTTGAAGCGGCCAACCACCAAAGCATAGCGACCTTTGGGGGCGATGAAGGTACCTTCGATGGTCTTCAGGGTCATTCCGATATTCTCATCTTCAAGAGCGAGGCCGCATGCAAGCGGCCTCGACAGGGGTCTGGACTCGAGCTGGAGGGCGTCAGTGCCGCCTCAAGTCACTCGGAGGGCACGTATTCTACAACTTCCAGATCGAATCCGGATATCGCATTGAACTTCATCGGCGAACTCATCAGGCGCATCTTGCGCACACCGAGGTCGCGCAGGATCTGCGAACCGGCACCGACGGTGCTGTAGGTGGTCGGGGTCTTGGTCGGGGCATCGCCTGCGCTTTCGCGGATATGCGCCAGCAGCACGTCGCCATCCAGCGGATGGCCCAGCAGCAGCACCACGCCGCTACCGGCTTCGGCCACGGCAGCCATTGCCGCGCGCAGGCTCCAGCGCCCTGGCTGCTTGACCAGCAGCAAGTCGCGCAAAGGGTCCATATTGTGCACGCGCACCAGGGTCGGCTCTTCGGCGCGGATATCGCCCAGGGTCAGGGCCATGTGCACGTCGCCTTCCACCGCGTCGCGGTAGGTGACCAGGTTGAATTCGCCCAGCTCGCTCTCGACCGGCTGCTCGGAGACGCGCTGCACGGTGCGCTCGTGGATCATGCGGTAGTGGATGAGGTCGGCGATGGTACCGATCTTCAGGCCATGCTCGGCAGCGAATACTTCCAGTTCGGCGCGGCGCGACATGGTGCCGTCGTCGTTCATCACCTCGCAGATCACCCCGCTCGGCTCGAAGCCCGCCATGCGCGCCAGGTCGCAGGCCGCTTCGGTGTGGCCGGCGCGGGCCAGGGTGCCGCCGGGCTGGGCCATCAGCGGGAAGATATGGCCGGGGCTGACGATGTCTTCGGCCTTGGCGTCCTTGGCCGCGGCGGCCTGCACGGTGCGCGCGCGGTCAGCGGCGGAGATGCCGGTGGTGACGCCTTCGGCAGCTTCGATCGACACGGTGAACTTGGTGCCGAAGCCCGAGCCATTGCGCGGCGCCATCAGCGGCAGCTTGAGGGTCTCGCAGCGCTCGCGGGTCATGGGCATGCAGATCAGCCCGCGGGCGTGCTTGGCCATGAAGTTGATGTGCTCCGGCAGGCAGCACTCGGCGGCCATGATGATGTCGCCTTCGTTCTCGCGGTCTTCGTCATCCATCAGGATGACCATTTTGCCCTGGCGGATGTCTTCGACCAGTTCTTCGATGCTGTTGAGCGCCACGTGGCACCCCCTTCTCAATCAGGATTTCAAGAAGCCGTTGGCGGCCAGGAAGCTTTCGGTGATGCCACTGCCCTTGCTCGGTTCAGCGGCCTTGTCGCCCAGCAGCAAGCGCTCCAGGTAACGGGCCAGCAGGTCGACCTCAAGGTTAACCCGACGCCCTGCGCGGTAGTCGGCCATGATGGTTTCGGACAGGGTGTGCGGGACAATGGTCAGCTCGAACTCGGCGCCATTGACCTCGTTGACCGTCAGGCTGGTGCCGTCGACGGTGATCGAGCCCTTGTGGGCGATGTACTTGGCCAGCTCGCGCGGGGCACGCACGCGGAACTGGATGGCGCGGGCGTTATCGCTGCGCGAGATGATTTCGCCGACGCCGTCGACATGGCCGCTGACCAGATGGCCGCCCAGGCGCGTGGTCGGGGTCAGGGCTTTTTCCAGGTTGACCTTGCTGCCGCTCTTGAGGTCGACGAATGCGCTGCGCTTGAGCGTCTCGACACTGACATCGGCCCAGAACCCGTTGCCTGGCAACTCCACGGCGGTCAGGCACACGCCGTTGACGGCGATGCTGTCGCCGAGCTTGACGTCGCTCAGGTCGAGCTTGCCGGTTTCGACGTACACGCGCACGTCACCGCCCTTGGGCGTCAGGCTGCGGATGGTGCCGATGGATTCGATGATGCCGGTGAACATGGGACTTCCTCAAAAACGGATTGCGCGGGGCAAGCCGGGCATTATACGCCGGGTGCCGGCAGAGGGATGGCAGTGACCCGCCAGTCATCGCCCACCGCGCGCATTTCAGTGATTTTCAAGCGCGGCGCCTGGCTCATGCGCTGCAGCGGCCAGTCGAGCAGCGGCCGCGCCTCGGAGCCCAGGAAGGTACCGGCGACGAACAGCTGGTACTCATCGATCAGGCCCAGGCTGGCGAAGGCGCCCACCAGGCCGGCACCGGCCTCGAGCAGGATCTCATTGACGCCGCGCTGCGCCAGTACGCGCAGCAGCACCAGCAGGTCGACCCGGCCATTGTCGCCCGGCAGGCTCAGCAGTTCATGGCCGGCAGCGGCATAGCGCGGGTCATCCGCGACAGCGCTGATCACCAAGGCAGGCCCGGCCTGAAAGAACGGCGCCTGCAACGGCAGGCGCAAACGGCCATCGACCAGCACGCGCAGCGGCGTACGGCTCAGGGCCAAGGCCGTGGTCTCGCCGTCCAGGCCAAGTTCGGCACCGCGTACGGTCATGCGTGCGTCGTCGGCCAGCACGCTGGCGGCACTGGTCAATACCACGCTTGAACGCGCGCGCAGGCGCTGCACCGCCGAGCGCGCGGCAGGGCCGGTGATCCACTGGCTCTCACCACTGGCCATGGCGGTGCGCCCGTCCAGGCTCATTGCCAGTTTGGCGCGCACGAACGGCAGGCCATGTTCCATGCGCTTGAGGAAACCTGGATTGAGCGCACGGGCTTCGGCTTCGAGCACGCCGCTGGCGACCTCGATCCCCACCTCCGCCAGGCGCCGCAGGCCACGGCCGGCAACCTGCGGATTGGGGTCTTGCATGGCCGTGACCACCCGCGCGACGCCGGCCTTGACCAAGGCCTCGGCGCACGGCGGGGTACGGCCATGATGGCTGCAAGGCTCGAGGGTGACGTAGGCACAGGCGCCGCGCGCCAGTTCGCCGGCCTGGCGCAGGGCATGCACCTCGGCGTGCGGCTCACCGGCGCGTACGTGCCAGCCCTCACCGACCACCACGCCGTCGCGCACGATCACGCAGCCGACGCGGGGGTTGGGATGGGTGCTGTACAAGCCCTTGCGCGCCAGTTCCAGCGCACGGGCCATGTAGTGGGCGTCGAGGATCGCGGTCTGGCTGGGCATGCTCACTCTTTGGCCGGCTCGCGGGCCAGGCGGTCGATTTCTTCGCGGAACTCGTCCAGGTCCTGGAAGCGTCGATAGACCGAGGCGAAGCGGATGTAGGCGACTTCGTCGAGCTTGCGCAGCTCAGCCATGACCAGCTCGCCCACCACCAGCGACTTGACCTCGCGCTCGCCGGTGGCGCGCAGGCGGCTTTTGATATGGGCAAGGGCCGCTTCCAGGCGCTCGACGCTCACCGGGCGTTTTTCCAGGGCGCGCTGCATGCCGGCGCGCAGCTTGTCTTCATCGAAAGGCTGGCGGGTGCCGTCCTGCTTGATCAGGCGCGGCAAGACCAGTTCGGCAGTTTCGAAGGTGGTGAAACGCTCGCCACAGGCGACGCATTCACGACGGCGACGCACCTGTTCGCCCTCGGCGACCAGACGCGAGTCGATGACCTTGGTGTCATTGGCACCGCAAAACGGACAGTGCATGGTGGCAGGCAACAAAAAAAGGGAGGGCCATGGTAGCGCATTGCACTGGCAAGACAAGCCAAAGGGGTTAACATCCATACAATTCTGCCCGTGAAGGACCCACCCATGCCCGTTCGTGCGCTCCTCGTGCTGTGCTGCGCCTCCCTGCTCGTCGCCTGCGGCAGCGATCGCCCCAAGACCGACACCGCTCCTGCCCCCGCGCCGGCCAAGGTGGCGAAAAACGCTACCGAAGCGCTCGGCCCCTTGCCTGCCTACCAGCGCGAGTTGAGCGGTACCTTGCTGGAGATCCCGGCCGGTGCCGACGTGGAGCTGGCGCTGCTGGTCATCGACGAGCGTGATCGTCCGCAGCAGTTGCTGGCCAGCAGCACCTTGAGCGGCAACGGCCAGGCGCTGCCCTATCGGCTGCGTTTCAACCCCGAGGCCTTCCCGGCCGGTGCTCGCGTCGAATTGCGCGGCCGCGCCAGCCGCTCCGGGCAGTTGATCATGCACCTGCCGCCGCTGCGTATCACCCAGGCCCAGACCCAGGCGACCGGCCCGCTGCGTTTCGAGAAAGCGCCGTAAGTGGTGCCGCTTGCCCTGCAACAGGCGCTCAGCGCCCTGATCGGCGAAGCGCAGCTGGCGGTCAGGGCCTTGCCTGGCTGTGCGCTGAAGCTGTGGCTGATCGATGAGCACAACATGGACCGTGCCTTCAGCAGTGAAGAGACACAGCGCATTCTTGAAGACCCGCCCTACTGGAGCTTCTGCTGGGCCAGCGGCCTGGCCATGGCGCGCTACCTGGCTGCCCATCCGCACTGGGTAGCTGGCAAGCGTGTGCTGGATTTCGGTGCAGGCTCGGGCATCGCCGGTATCGCCGCCGCCCGTGCCGGGGCCCTGGAGGTGGTGGCGTGCGACCTTGACCCCTTGGCCCTGCACGCCTGCCGCGCGAATGCCCGGCTCAATGATGTGAAACTGGGCTACAGCAGCGATTTCTTCGCCGAGGCAGACCGCTTCGATTTGATTCTGGTGGCCGACGTGCTCTACGACCGCGCCAACCTGCCTCTGCTCGATGCCTTTCTCAAGCGTGGCCGGCAAGCGCTGGTGGCCGACTCGCGCGTACGTGATTTCAGCCATCCGCTGTACCGCCAATTGGAGGTACTGCAAGCGCTGACCTTGCCAGACCTGGCCGAACCGCACGAATTCCGCCGGGTCAGCCTGTACCACGCCAGCCGCGAGCCTTTATAGTGGTGCCATTCACGGATTTGCGAGAGTCGCGATGAGCCAGGACACCCCCTACATCTTCGATGCCACCGATGCCACGTTCCAACAGCTGGTGATCGAGAATTCCTTCCACAAGCCGGTACTGGTCGACTTCTGGGCCGAATGGTGTGCGCCCTGCAAGGCGTTGATGCCACTGCTGGCGAAAATCGCCGAAGGCTACCAGGGCGAGCTGCTGCTGGCCAAGATCAACTGCGACGTCGAGCAGCAGGTGGTAGCGCAGTTCGGTATCCGCAGCCTGCCGACCGTGGTGCTGTTCAAGGATGGTCAGCCGGTCGATGGCTTTGCCGGCGCCCAGCCCGAATCGGCCATCCGCGCCATGCTCGAGCCGCACGTGCAGCTGCCGGCCCCTGCCGCGGCCTCGCCGCTCGAAGGTGCCAGGCAACTGTTCGCCGAAAGCCGTTTCGCCGAAGCCGAAGCGGCGCTCAAGGCCCTGCTGGGTGAGGACAACAGCAATGCCGAAGCGTTGATCCTGTACGCCCGTTGCCTGGCCGAGCGTGGCGAGCTGGACGAGGCCGAGAGCGTGCTGCAGGCGGTCAAGTCCGACGACCACAAAGCCGCACTGGCCGGTGCCAAGGCGCAACTGACCTTCCTGCGCCAGGCCGCCAGCCTGCCGGAAGTGGCTGACCTGAAGACGCGCCTGGCGCAGAACCCGCAAGACGACGAAGCGGCCTATCAGCTGAGCATTCAGCAGTTGGCACGCCAGCAGTACGAGGCGGCGTTGGAGGGTTTGCTGAAACTGTTCCAGCGCAATCGCGGGTATGAGAACGGTTTGCCGCAGAAGGCGATGCTGCAGGTGTTCGAGCTAATGGGCAGTGACCATCCGCTGGTGAGTGTGTATCGGCGGCGTTTGTCTTCGGCGATGTTCTGATGGCGCAATACTGAACAGGGTTTGCCCGCGCTCGCGGGCAGCCTGGGCAGGTGATGCTCACCCTACCCAGCGGTACACCGGCGCATCGGCGCCACTTTCCACCTTCACCTCACTGCTGTGGCGCAGGCGCACCAGCAGGCGTTTGCCGGCCGTTGTGCTGCCTGCCAGGCCTTCGAGGCGATCGAGCAGCAATGGGCCGCTCATTTGCCCGGCCAGACGCAGCAGCTCTTGTGCCGCCTGCCATTGACTGTCATCGGCGCGCGGCGCTGGGGCGACTACCACAGGCTCGACCGGTAGGCCCTGGGTCTGGACTTGCCGCCCCAGCTGCGCCCACTCGTGCGGCTCAAGCTCGATGGTCAGGTCCACTGGCCACTCACCAATCTGCCCGCGAATTCTCATGCTGATGCCCTTGTGCTCAATTGATCGGGCCATGCTACCGCAACATGAAACCTGCGCCACCCGGGCTGGCGGCTCGCTTGACATTCGTTATAACATAACCATCCCCAACCGCCTGTCTTCGGAGTCGTCATGCGTCGTCTGCTGCTTGCCCTGCCTCTCACCCTGTTGCCGCTGGCCATGGCCCACGCCCATGACGAGCACGATCACGATCATGCCCACGGCACGCTCGGTGCCCATGAACACGGCGTGGCCAAGCTCAACGCCGTGGTCGACGGAAATACCCTGGAGCTGGAACTCGACAGCCCGGCGATGAACCTGGTGGGTTTTGAACACGCCGCCAGCAGCGATGCCGACAAAGCCAAGGTCGCGGCGGTGCGCCAGCAGTTGGAGCAGCCGCTGAAGCTGTTCGGCCTGGCCCCGGCTGCCGGATGCAAGGAAGACCAGCAAGCGCTGGAAAGCCCGCTGTTCGGCGACGCCGGCAAAGCGGACGCTGACGGCGGCGAGCATGAAAAGGGCCACGTGCACAGCGACATCAACGCGCATTACCAATTGACCTGCGCCAACCCCGAGAAACTTGCCCAGATCGACCTGTCGCCGCTGTACAAGGCGTTCCCGGCCACGCAGAAGATCATCGTGCAATCGATCGGCGCGAATGGCCAGAAAGGCACCGAGACCTCGCCAGCCAAGGCTGTGGTCACATTCTGAGATGAGCCAGGCACTGATTGAACTGCAAGACCTGCTGTTCGCCTGGCCTGGCCAGGCTGCGCTGCTGGATATCCCGGCATTTCGCCTGGAAGCCGGCGAGGCGCTGTTTCTCAAAGGCCCCAGCGGCAGTGGCAAGACCACCCTGCTCGGGCTGCTGGGCGGCGTGAACAGGCCAGATCAGGGACGTATCCAGTTGCTCGGCCAGGACCTTGCGCTACTCGGCCAAGGCGACCGGGACCGCTTTCGGGTCGACCACACTGGCTACATCTTTCAGCAGTTCAACCTGCTGCCGTTTCTGTCGGTGCGGGAAAATGTCGAGCTGCCCTGCCGCTTCTCGCGTAGCCGCGCCGAGCGCGCCGCGCAACGCCACGGCAGCGTCGACCAGGCTGCCCGCGAGCTGCTTGCACACCTGGGCCTGGGTGACCCGGCCCTGCTCGCACGGCGTGCCGACAGCCTGTCGATTGGCCAGCAGCAACGCGTCGCTGCGGCACGCGCGCTGATCGGCCAACCGGAACTGGTGATCGCTGACGAGCCGACTTCGGCGCTGGACGCCGACACCCGCGAGTCGTTCATCCGCCTGCTGTTCGACGAATGCCGCGGGGCAGGCTCCAGCCTGTTGTTCGTCAGCCACGACCAAAGCCTGGCGCCGCTGTTCGACCGGCACCTGTCCTTGGCCGAACTCAACCGCGCCGCCACGTCTCGGGAGGCCTGATGTACCTGCTCCGCCTTGCCCTGGCCAGCCTGGCCAACCGCCGCTTCACCGCGTTTCTCACCGCTTTCGCCATCGCCCTGTCGGTATGCCTGCTGCTGGCGGTCGAACGCGTGCGTACCGAAGCGCGCGCCAGCTTCGCCAGCACCATCAGCGGCACCGACCTGATCGTCGGGGCTCGCTCGGGTTCGGTCAATCTGTTGCTCTACTCGGTGTTCCGCATCGGTAATGCGACCAATAACATTCGCTGGGACAGCTTCCAGCATTACGCCCAGGATCGGCGGGTGAAGTGGGCGATCCCGATTTCACTGGGTGACTCGCACCGGGGCTATCGAGTGCTGGGCACCACCGGCGATTATTTCAGCCATTATCAGTACGGGCGTCGGCAGCATCTTGAACTGAGCCAGGGTCGTGCATTTGCCAGTGACCCATTCGAAGTGGTGCTCGGCGCCGAAGTGGCCGACGCCCTGCACTACACGCTTGGCGATAAAGTGGTGCTGGCCCATGGCGTCGCTGCCATCAGCCTGGTCAAGCACGACGACAAGCCGTTCACCGTGGTCGGCGTGCTCAAGCGCACCGGCACGCCCGTGGACCGCACCTTGCACATCAGCCTGGCAGGGATGGAAGCGATCCACATCGATTGGCACAACGGCGTGCCCGCCCGTGGCGCCGGGCGGATCAGCGCCGAGCAGGCCCGTACCATGGACCTGCAGCCCGCGGCCATCACCGCGTTCATGCTCGGCCTGAACAGCAAGATCGCGACCTTCAGCCTGCAGCGCGAGATCAACGACTATCGCAGCGAGCCGCTGCTGGCAATCCTTCCCGGGGTCGCCCTGCAAGAGCTGTGGAGCCTGATGGGGACTGCCGAGCAGGCGTTGTTCGTGGTGTCGTTGTTCGTCGTGCTGACGGGCTTGATCGGCATGCTCACGGCGATTCTCACCAGCCTCAACGAGCGTCGCCGGGAAATGGCCATCTTGCGCTCGGTGGGCGCACGGCCGTGGCACATCGGCGGCCTGCTGGTGCTCGAAGCGCTGGCCCTGGCGCTGATCGGCATCGGCGCCGGGCTGGGCTTGCTGTACGCGGGGATCGCCCTGGCCCAGGGCTATGTGCAAGCCAACTACGGGTTGGACCTGCCGCTGGCCGCACCGAGTCCCCATGAGTGGACATTGCTGGCTATCATCCTCGGCGCAGCGCTGCTGATGGGCAGTGTGCCGGCCTGGCGTGCCTATCGGCAGTCGCTGGCCGATGGCCTGTCGATCCACCTCTGAGAACCTGTGCAATGATCCGATACTTCCATGGCCTGCTCGTGGGCAAGCCAGTGCACTTTGCGCTGGCGCTGGCGCTGTTGCTGTCGCTGGCCGTGCCGGCCTGGGCCGCAGAGCCGCGCGAGCTGGACTGGCCGGCACTGATCCCCGAGGGCGCGCCGGTCATTGCGCCACAGCTGGCTCCCTTGCACGACATGTCCCAGCTCAGTGACGCGCTGTCGGCCGAATCGGCACCACCGGCCCATCAACAGGCGCCCAATGCTCCGGTGGTGCGAAGCCTCGACGGTCAGCAAGTGAAGATTCCGGGCTACATCGTGCCGCTGGAAGTGAGCGAGGAAGGGCGAACCACGGAGTTTCTGCTGGTGCCGTACTACGGCGCGTGCATCCATGTGCCGCCACCGCCATCGAACCAGATCGTGCACATTTTCAGCGAGATGGGCGTGCGCGTGGAGGACCTGTATCAGCCCTACTGGATCGAGGGCAAGATGCAGGTCAAAGCGTCCAGCAGCGAACTGGCCGATGCTGGTTATCAACTGGAAGCGGAGAAAATCTACGCTTATGAGCTCAAGTGAGAACTGTTTCGAATTTGTGAAGACGCTTCTTTGAGCTGGGTCAAACATTCTGTTTAGACGGCTCCGTACCATTGGACCACTTGATTACTCACGTCCTTTGGGAGCTTCCATGAACAAGTCCATGCTCGGCGCCGTGCTCGCGGCCCTTGCGCTCACCGCCCCCGTTGCCCACGCCCACCAGGCCGGCGACATCATCGTTCGCGCCGGCGCCATCACCACTGCCCCGAACGAAAGCAGCAGCGACCTCAAATTCGATGGCGCCAAGGTTTCCGGAACCAAGGCTACCCTGGACAGCGACACCCAGCTGGGCCTGACCTTCGGCTACATGCTCACCGACCACATCGGCCTTGAGCTGCTGGCAGCCACGCCGTTCCAGCACACCGTTGGGGTCAAGGGCCTGGGCGCGGGCTTGGACGGCAAACTGGCCAACATCAAGCAACTGCCACCTACCTTGTCGGTGCAGTACTACCCGATGGACCCCGGCTCGAAGTTCCAGCCCTATGCGGGCGTCGGTATCAACTACACGCTGTTCTTCGATGAAGACCTCAGCAGCACACGCAAGCAACAGGGTTTCAGCAATCTGAAGCTGCAAGACTCGGTGGGCATCGCCGGGCAACTGGGCATGGACTACATGATCACCGACAACCTGCTGGTCAATGCCTCGGTCTGGTACGTCGACATTGACACCAAGGCCAGCGTCAACGGCCCGACTGCCTTGGGCTACAGCAAGACCAAGGTGGATGTCGATGTCGACCCGTGGGTCTACATGGTCGGCCTTGGCTACAAGTTCTGAAGCGTGTGCAAAGGGCGGCCTGAGCCGCCCTTCTGTATTTCAGCCCTGCCGCAGGGCCAGGCCGAGCCTGCCGATCAGGCCTTGCCGAGCAACTTGGCCAGGCCTTCGACCATGGGCGTTGGCTGGGGAAAGGCGAAGCGTGCCAGCAGGCGTTGGTTGTCTGCCCGCGAATGGCGAATATCGCCCGAACGTGCCTGGCCATAGCTGATTGCCGGCAAACTGCCGACTACCTGCTCCAGCGCCATCAGCAACTGGTTCAGTGAGGTCGCCTGATTCAGCCCGATGTTCACCGCCCCTTCTTCGACCTGCGGCTGCTCCAGCGCCTGCACCATGACCTGCACCAGATCGCCGACGTAGAGGAAGTCACGGGTCTGTTCGCCATCGCCGAACACGGTGATCGGCAAGCCCTGGGTCGCGCGCTCGGCAAAGATGCTGATCACCCCGGAATACGGCGATGACGGGTCCTGGCGCGGACCGAAGATATTGAAGAAACGGAACACCACCGGCTCCAGGCCATGCTGGCGGCGGTAGAAGTCCAAGTATTGCTCGCTGGCCAGCTTGTCCACGGCGTAAGGCGTCAGTGGCGCCTTGGGCGTTTCTTCGCCAATCGACTGGCCCTCACCGTTGTTGCCGTACACCGCTGCGCTCGAGGCGAACAGTACGCGACGCACCCCCTGTACGCGCATGGCTTCGGCAACGTTGAGGGTGCCGATGAAGTTGCTCTGGTGGGTTTTCACCGGGTCTTCGACCGATGCCTGCACGGAGGCCACGGCGGCCAGGTGAACCACGGCCCGGCACCCGGCGGCCGCGCGCTGGACCAACGCGGCGTCGGCGACGTCGCCTTCGATCAACTCGAGCTGCGGGTGGCCCAGCTGCAGGTTGTCAGCCTTGCCGGTCGAAAGATCGTCCAGAATCCGTACGGCGTATCCTTTGTCCAACAGCGCGTCGCACAGGTGCGAGCCAATGAAGCCGGCGCCGCCGGTGATCAGGATGGGGGCATCAGCCATGGCGGTAGAATCGATCCAGTAGAGGCGGCAGACCGGCGCGCCAGGCGCGCGGCTTGATGCCGAAGGTGTGAAGAATTTTCTTGCAGGCCAGCACCGCGTGTTGCGGCTCTTCGCTTGCATCCGGGCGAGCGGCGTGGGCCTGGGCCGTCGGCGCCTGGACCGCCAGCTGGCGGTACTGCCCGGCTTCGCCGAGAATCGCCTGGCCAAGCGCCAGCGGCGTGGTCGCCTCGTTGCCGGCGTAATGGTAGGTGCCCCACAGCGGTGCGTTGCAATCCAGCTGCTTGAGTACCGACAGGATCACCCGCGCGGCGTCATCGACCGGGGTCGGGTTGCCGCGACGATCATCGGCCAGCAGCAGCTCCTGAGGCTGCTCGGCGCGGGTCAGGAAACGCCCCAGCGCACCGTCGATGCTTTCGTCGAGCAACCAGCCAAAGCGCAACAGCACATGCTGTGGGCAGGCCGCGCGCACGCTTTGTTCGATACGCCACAAAGCCTGGCCACGCAGCCCCAGCGGCACCGGTTCGTCCTTCTCGCTGTAGGCAGTGGCGCGCGAGCCGTCGAACACCCGGTAGCTTGAGGGCTGCACCAAGGTGATCTGGTGGTGCTGGCACAACTCGGCCAAGCGCTCCACCGCACGCTCCTGCTGGGCCAGGCGCTGTTCGCTGACCGACTCGGCCTGGAACCAGTCGAAGTAGTAAGCCAGGTTGACCAGGGCATCGGGGCGGTGATCGTCGAGCAACTGAGTGAGGCTTGCCGGCGCCCAGCCATCCTCCGGCGGACGCGGCGCCAGGAACGAGATGCCCTCCTCGGCCCCAAGACGAATCAGCGCTTGCCCGAGGGCATTGCCACCACCCAACAGCATCAGGCGCATACGCATAGAGTCAGCAGATCCGAACAGAAGATTGAGGAAAGGGGCCATTTTGCGGTTTCCGGGCGGGGAAGTCCAACCTGGGCGGGTTGCGGCATAGTGTTGTGCTGGTTTTCAGATCGAGC